>JBDRES010000011.1:0-126785 GCA_043819515.1 bacterium | reverse complement strand
TATCATAACTAGCCATACCAACAGACAATGAGAGAAGACACTAAGCGCCATATTCCCGGCAAATGACTGCCATTACTGCCGGTTGGCGTCTGGGGTGTTCTTTTGTCTGGATTTCACAGCAAGTTCAGAACCCGGCCACGGCGCCGTTGCCGCGGGGATCGGAGGCACCACGCAGCATCCCCTGCCCGGTAAACTGGATCACTTGCAGGTCACTGTAGGGTTCACACTCCCGAACATCATAGCCACGGCGGATCAACTCCTGGATCACGTTGATGTCATAGCCGCCTAGCTCGACCCAGAGCACATCCGGTAGCCACTGATGATGAAAACGTGCCTGGGCCACACACTGGTCGAGATCGAGACCGAAGCGGGTCATATTCAGAATCGCCTGGGCGACGACGGTGATGATCTTGGAGCCGCCCGGGGTGCCGAGGATTAGATAAGGTTGCTCGTTATTGAATACCAACGTCGGAGCCATGGAGGACAACATGCGTTTGCCGGCCTCAATTTTGTTGGCCTGGCCACCAACCAGGCCATAGACATTGGCGTGGCCCGGTTTGATCGAGAAGTCATCCATTTCGTTGTTGAGCAGAAACCCGGCCCCCTCAACAACCAGCTTACAACCATAGCTGGTATTCAGGGTGTAGGTCAGTGAAACCATATTACCCAGACTATCACAAACACAAAAGTGGGTCGTCTGATCGGACTCGGTCATATTCTCGGGTAGACCGGGCAGGATGTTTTCAGAGCGGCCGGCTTTGACGCTGTCCATCAACTTCCCTCTGGCGGCCAGATAGGCGGAGTCCAGAAGTCCGCCGGGGATGCTGTAGTAGGCCGGGTCGCCCAAATGCTCTGAGCGATCGGCAAAGGCCAGGCGGGCCGCCTCGGCGAAGCGGTGCAAGTAGTCCGGCGAGGAGGGACTCATGCGGCTGAAGTCGGCCGGCTCCATAAGGCTTAGAATCTGACCGATACACAGGCCGCCGGAGCTGGGCGGGGGCATCGAGTAAACCGTAAACGAATCAAAATGAAAAGTCACCGGCGCACGCCAGACAGGCTCGTAGGCGGCCAGGTCGTCGAGGCTGATCAGACCGCCGTGGGTGGCCATGCAGTCAACTATCTGCCGGGCCACATCCCCGGTGTAGAAACCATCCCGGCCGCCGGCGGCGATACTTCGCAGGGTCAAAGACAGGTCGGGCTGGTACAGGGTATCGCCTGCTTGCGGCACCCGACCATCCGGCAGGAACTGCTCGGCGGTCGAGGCAAAGCCCGCCAGCTCCTGGGCATGCTCGGTAAGCGAGTTGGCCAGGTAGAGGTCGACCTCAAATCCATCCCTGGCCAGAGCAATCGCCGGGGCAACCAATTGATTCCACTCAAGCGAGCCGTGGGACCTCCAGAGTTCATACAGACCGGCCACCGTCCCCGGTACCCCTGCGGCCAAGGCGCCGTAGGTCGAGGCCTCGGCGATGACCTCGCCGCCGGCATCGAGGTACATCGATTCGGAAGCGCCGGCGGGAGCGGTCTCGCGGAAATCAAGCGTCTTCACCCTCTGGTCCGAGGCGACCCGAAGCAACGCAAAGCCGCCACCGCCGAGGTTGCCGGCCTCAGGATGAACTACGGCCAAGGCCAGGGCCACGGCCACGGCGGCGTCGAAGGCATTGCCTCCTGACTCGAGGATCTGCAAACCGGCCTGGCTGGCTCCGGGAGCCGCCGAAACCACGACTCCGTGGGTGTAGAGGTGGCTTACACGGAAGTGATCACATGCCGCTCCCACGACCAGGAGCGCGGCCAGGAGGACCGCGCCTAGGCAGAACGCCACCATTTTGAAGCGATTGTTCATTGTGACCGTGCGGTCGATATGGATCGGCTCAAAGTTACTCGACCAGGAACACGTAACCATCCGGGAAATTGATTTTCAGCGCCATACCATCTTTGAGTTCCTTGGCGGTGGTCCTGATCGGCTTGGCTTCCTCATCGTCAAACAAGTTGGTCAACTTCAGCTTGGCACCCTTGAGTCCGGCCAGCTTGAGGTCGGCCTTGACGATTATATCTTTCTGATCCGCCTCGTAGCCGTCGGACAACTCGCCCGGAGGCGGCGCCACGACATACAACAGCCCGCGCTTGCCGTCCTTCTGGAAGGAGATATCAACCGAGGGGTCGGAGCAATAGAGATAGGGTGAGATGTTCTCCGCATCCAAGACGGATTCCAGGAAAGCCAACTTTTTGTGATTGCCACCTGAGGCTACATCGAAAGCAAACAGATAGAGATTGGCCTTGTAGCGCGAGGAGCAAACGCCAACGACCTTGGACCCGGCCTTGCAGAGCTTTTTGACTTTGCCCTCATCGGTAGTGCGAATGGTACCGTAAGTGTAGCACGGGAAAGAATCGCTCTTGTGGGCAACGGTTGCGATACAATAATCGGCGGTTGTCCTGATTCGGAAATGATTGGCCAGAATCTGGCAGTCCTTGAGCTTCTCATCATAGCGAGGCATGAGACCGCACAGAACTACCGTCGTCCCGCCCTTGACCAACTCGACAATGGCCTCCTGATCGCGCTCGGACATTACTTCGGTAGAGGGAACAAAGAGCAGTTTGTATTGGGACATGTTCTCCCAACGACGGTTCTCGCGAACACCAAAGCTCAGCTTCAAGCGCATCAGATCCCGCGCGAAGCCGACCGATGATTCGTCCAGAAGCCGTTTGACATAGCCAAACATCTTGTCGTTGGACAACTCCCGCAGCCAATAGTAGTGCCGATTGGCCACCACCGCTATCGGCGAGGAAGACTCCATGTTCTCCAGGCCCATCTCGGTAATCGTCTGATTAAAACGACTGACAACTTCATAGCCGTCGGAAATAGTGCCGTCCGAGTGCAAGGGGGCTCCATACCAACGATCGCGATCGACAAACATATAGTGATTGAGCCCTTTGAAACCGGCGGAGAGGCTGGCCGCCAGGTAGAAGCGCCGAGTGTTGTTGGTCACCGGCGTTATATCCTGCTCGCGCTTGGGGTCGGCCGCAGCCGCGCCCGATACAAACGAGCTCGCAAAGGCAAAGTCGTATTCGGCCTGTAAGAATCGCGCCTTCACACAGAGATCGAAGTAGTTGCCGGTGTGAGGGAAAACATTGGCGCCCAAAAACGGCGCCCGGTCCTCCGGAACCAGATCAAAGGCCGGAATCATGTCGCCGGGACGAAAATGAAGCGACCGGAAAATCAGCGGCTCGACCGTGTAGGACTGGAAGATGCTTTCCAGCATCTCCAGATATTCGCGCAGCATAAACTCCCGGAAACCCATCCAGTCAACGGCCTTTTGGTACGATTTGGCGTCAATGTTATCAAACTTGCGTGGCGGTTCTACCGAGGCAAAATCGGAGTTCTTTTCCTTGTAGACGGCGTTGAGCTTCTTTACCTCGCCGTAAGTTTGCTCCAAATAGGCCGAGTAATACTCGCTAATGACATCCGGATTATAATCGGCACTGGCCGGATTTAGTTGGCGTCCAAAGGAGGTCTCATAGTCAAGCTCGACCATAAAGACCGGACCGCGGGGATGGACATAGTTCTTGGTGATTTCTATGAAGGCCTTGAAAAACGAACGCAGATGAAACTGGTAGTTCTTGTGCAGATAGCTGGGCAAAAAACCACCGTCGACGCCGTGGTCCTCTTCCAGTTTCAACTCCTGGCCGGATGCATCACGGGCAAAAAACTTCAGATCGGACAAGACAAACTTCGGCAGCCCGCCGTAAGGTATCTGCCCTGCCACCCAGGGCCCCGGGCGCAGGATGACTTTGAAGCCGAACTCGCGGGCCAATTCCAAAAACACGACCAGGTCCTTGCGCGGATCGGTCATCCCGGCAAAATCAAAGTGCTTGCGGTCATCCTGGTGGACATTCCACGGTACGGCGGTTGAGATTATGCGAAAGCCGGCCTTTTTGATCCGCTCAAAACAGATTGACCAGTATCGCTTGTCGATTCGAAAATAGTGCAGCTCCGCCGCAAACGGAGCGTAGGTCTCTTTGCCGATCGAGAATTTGTTACCGATGACACCTAGCATATAAGCCCTTATACGTCAACAACTTAAGAGATTGATTTCGCCTTCATCGCAGTTAGGCATAATAACGATTTCACTCTTCAAAGTCAACAAGTATCCCCTAATTCCTTGTCGGACAACGACATAAAATTCCGAAGCGGCATCGCGCACACGCGCCGCGCGGCCAGCCGCCGCCAAATCAACCCCCTCCCATAAAAAAGCCCCCTTTGAAGGGGGCTTTCTGAAATCATCAAGGGATGCGGACGCTATTTCAGCAGCATCATCTTTTTGGTCTGCGTGAAACCCTCGGACTGGATGCGATAGAAATAGACACCCGAAGAGACCTCGGATCCGCCGGAGGTGCGGCCATCCCAGGTAGTGGTATAGCTCCCGGCGGCCAGGTTCTCGTTGACCAGATCGTTGATCTTCTGTCCCAGGACGTTGTAGACAGTCACCGTCACAAACGAGCGGGTCGGCACGTCGAAAGCGATCTCGGTGGTCGGGTTGAACGGATTGGGGTAGTTCTGCGACATCGCCCAGGTAGTCGGGAGGGCGGAGCCGAGGGCGGATGTCACATCATTGGGATCATCCTTCGTGATTGTAAAGCAATAGGGACCACCCCAACCCGGGAAGAGATCTCCGGTACTTGCTGCCCATTTCCAAGTCCCCGACGGCGGGTAGTAGCAGGAGTCAAGGCAGATCGTTTTCTCCCGATGGACCGTGTCGATCGGACCGATGGTTATTGTGTGGGTGACGTCGTCAAAGTCGGCCGCCATACCTGCGCCAAACATGATTGACCCGGCAAATCCTACCGTGTCGGAGCCAGTGCCCGTAACGCTGCGGAAGTTCATAATCCACAGCAAATCGAACTGCGCTTTGCCTATAGTGCCTGTAGTATCAGCGGTCATGGTAGTCCATTCGGCGCCATCGGGGGAGTAGATTCTAAAGCCGTTCGTTAGACCCTGCCGGACAGCGCCGCCAGCATTCATATTGATAGAAAAAGTGATCTCAGTCAAGTCAGGTACCCAGGGGCCATAAAGGACGGAAGTCAAGCCACCGTGGCTCTGCGAACCCAACGTTATCATTTGCCCCATCACCGAGCCCGCCCCCAGGAGCATCACTGTTGCCAACAAAATCAAAAGCTTGCTTTTCATGCTCTACGAGCCTCCATGCATATTTTGAAAACTACAAATTTCAAAAGCCACGGCCACCGATGGCCATACAAGAAACGACATTAGCAAAAATGGTCTAAACAGTCACCTCCTCGGGGCGGCGAGACAAGTCCGCACACCTACGCCTAGGGCACGCACAAGACGCACTCTATGCGGTAAATGATAGGGCGCTACCGGCGCTTCGTCAATAGAAAAAACGTTTGGTGAGGACTAAATGTTCAGTACAAAGGGCGGGTGTAAACACCCGCCCTTCATAGTCTTAATCGATCATAGCGGCGGTGGCGGCGGGCCGCCGTTAAACATGTAGTTAACCAGGTAGACCAGGTCGGCAATGTCGGGCCCGACACCGCTGCCGTCGACATCACCGGTGTAGGCCGGATCGGGCGGCGGACCGCCATTGAACATGTAGTTGACCAACAGAACCAGGTCGGCAATGTTGATTTCATCGTCACAATTGGTGTCACCGCGGCCGCATCCGAGGATGACAATCTTGCCCTGAATAACGTAAGGGACATACTCGCCGAAAATAGTCTGGAAGCGACAGCGCTTACTGCTGCCGTTACGAGTGGTATCGACCGTGACCACAGCTCCGGCAGCGCCGGTTCCGTCGGAGTGGAACCACAGATTGACCATGGTGCCGGTGTCGGCCGGCAGGTAGTGGCTGGTCGAGTTGGGCGGATCCGGCACAAACAGCAGGCCCGCTTTGGTGCTCGATATAGCGTTGAGGGCGATGCTGTTGAAATAGTCGGTGCGCGTGCCGGCCACCGAGAATGAATCGTACACGATTCCCTCTTCGTTGAACCACGTGAACGTAAACTGGATTTCCTTGAGCAATTGAGTATTGCTTAGGTAAACCGGCATCATGACGTCGCCACCAGACTGGACCTCGACGCTATCCATGCGAAGGGTATCGGCTGTGACCCAGATATAGTCCCTCAGATGTTCCTCACCAGGTCCCAGCGAGACACTGTCGTCAACCACCAATGATACGTCGTATACTCCGGGATCGCTGTAGACATGCATCGGGTGCTGATCGGTACTGACGCCGGCATCACCAAAACTCCAGTCCCAGGCGGTCGGCGAGTATGGCGACAGGTCGGTGAACTGCACTGTTAGCGGCGCCGGACCATCGGTAACATCAGAGGTGAACTTGGCATTGGCCAAACCGGCCAGGGCGTTGTGGGCATTGATGCGTCCAGCGCCCAGCATACCGATATAAGATGGATTGGCCAGGTCGACCATATCGGCGGTATTGATGAGAATCGAATCTATTTGCGTCTTGCTCAGCGACGGCATCATCGAACGCACCAAGGCCGACAAGCCAACTACCATCGGAGTGGCCATAGAAGTGCCCCATTCGGCGGCGGTAGTCGGGGCATAGTGGGCCGAGTAGGTAGACAGGATATTATCGCCATAGGCGCACAGATCAATCCAGAATCCGTAGTTGGAAAAACTCGACTTGACCAGGTTACTCTGCACCGAGGCCACCGATAAAACCTGGAATCCACCCGGGTCGCTGTCGAGCCAGTCGGAATCGTTGAGGTTGTCGTTGCCGGCCGCGTGGCAGACAATCACCCCGGCCGAGTCGCAGGCATTGATACCGGCCAGCATCGTGGTAGTGTACTGCGAACCCCAGCTGCAGTTGATGGCGTGAGCGCCGTTGCGAGCGGCATACTGCATCGCCGTACCGCAATTGTTGGAATTCACGTAGCCGTTGCCGTCGGTCCCCGTGGCTCCCACTCGCAGGCACATGATACGCGAGCCACGATAAGAACGGTGGCCGCCGTACCAGCCGCCGGCAAAACCGGTGACGTTAGTGATGTTATTGACCGCAGCGGCGGCGATGCCGGCACAGTGGGTGCCGTGGCCATTGAAGTCATTCGGATCCGAGTCAATTCCGCCGCCATCCTCACCCGGGTATACCCCGCCACCGAGCCCGGTAAAAAAGTCGTAACCGATCAGATCATCAACAACTCCGTTGCCGTCGTCGTCGACGCCGTTGAGATCGTCGATATCATAGACAACGCGGTCGCCGTCCATATCTTCACCCGGGTTGACCCAGATATTGTCTCTCAGATCACTGTGAGTGTGATTCACTCCGGAATCGACGATAGCTATCTTGATTGAATCCGAGCCGGTTTCGAGATCCCAGGCACCCTCGACATTCATACCCGCATTGTTCATATGCCACTGGCTGGCGAACTGGACATCGTTAGGCGTGGCCGTCAGCGGCAGCGCCCAAACGGCCTCGACCACGGCCACGTTCGGGTTGGCCTGCAGGGCGGCTATTACTGTGGCGACAGGCACTTCGGTCGGAAAAGCCAACTCGTAATACCTCGTGAAATCAACCCTGTTGGAGCCCTGGACCGGACGATCATTTTCCCAGGGGAATATCTTGCGCACGCCACTAACACCAAACTTCTCCAGAGTTTTGTCCAGAGTCGGCAAACCAAAATTGGCCAGCCCGAAGCCGTTGTTAAAGGCGGACAGATCGACGTCTTCGGCGAAGACCACCGTTACAACGCCTTCGATGATGTACGGCCGCGGCTGATCACCATCGGGGTTGATCACGGCCTGGGTCGGCAAGGCTGATACTGTGAGCAGTACCAAAGGCAATCCGATTGCAAAAAGGACTTTTCTCAGTGGTGTCATGAATGCGCTCCGCTATCTTGGTTTGCTATGAAATCGTTCTTCGTTCTCTCTATTACTTAATACGTCAAGCCGGCGTCACCCTTTAGCGTCTGATTTGAAGATTATGACCGCCACCGGCAACAGCAAGCTGTGCGCTCCAAAAGACTAACCGCGCCACGACTTGATTTGTTCATGCAGGGCAGGACGTGCGACCTGATCACGTATCGCTCTCGCCGACGCTAAATGTCACAGACTTACTCGTCTGCCGACGGAATAAGCCCCCGTCAAAGGCGGACCGGTATGAAATGACCCACATACAATATAGTAGGAATGCCGCCTATTCCAAACGATAAACGACCGGTCGAACCCACAATTAGAGGCCGACGGGCCAGTTTTGTTGTGGGGCGGGTCGTGGTGAGGCAGGCCGATATCGCCGGCTGCCTGTCGCTGTCCTGATCGCTCCTTTCTTGACCCAAAAAAACACCCCCGCTCCGATAAGCGGGGGTGAACGGTCTCTATGTCGTCAGATCGAAGTTACGATCTGCAGCATATCAACTTACGGGCACGGAACTGGAGCCGGGCCACCGTTGAACATGTAGTTCACCAGGTAGACCAGGTCACCGATGTCGGGTCCGACGCCGTCGCCGTTGACATCAGCTTCCATGTATCCAAACGAAGGATCGTTACATGGCGGAGGCGGGCCACCGTTGAACATGTAGTTCACCAGGTAGACCAAGTCGCCGATGTCGGGTCCGACGCCATCATGGTTGATGTCGGCGCGGAGCAGACAGCAAGTGACGGGACCACCACCGAAGAGGCAGTCAGCCCAAGCCAGACCTTCATCGACCGCGGCCAGGAAGTCGGCCTCGCCGTCTTTACCAGTCACCATAACCGTGACGACGATATACTCGTCGCCCGGGGCCAGATCCACTCTGCTGTCCGCACCACCGTCACCAAAGGTGACGACCATGTGGAGGTCATTGTCAGTCGAGTCGGCCGAAGTATAGCCGGCAAAGTCTTCCATGTGGTTCCACAGGGAGTCTTCATCGAAGTGACCCAGCGGATACACCTGAGTGGCGTTATCCATACAGTACAGACCCCAGGGGGCTTTGGAAGCGCCGTTGACCAGGACATCCTTAACAGCCAGTCCACCATAACGACGGTCGTTAGCCTGACACTGGGAGACGGCATCGTACTCGCCACCTACCTGGTACATCAACTGACGACCAAAGTCGAAGCCGTCGTTGTTCCAGGAAGCAGAGTCGGACGGAATATCCCAGTCGATTGCTTCACCGATGGCCAGACCCGTAATCGTGGAAGCGGTCAGGTTAGTGAACTTGGCCGCCTGAACCATGAACTGCGGGTTGTCAACATCGGTCGGAGCAAAGATGTATTGCTCGATCATGATGCTGGTATCGCGAGTGAAGAACTGAGCACCCTTGATGTTGGCCGCACAAGTACCGGTAATCCAACCAGGAGCTACGTCAAAGAAGCTCTCACCCGGGAAGAAACCACCGGTGAGCCAGTTGTGATCGAACATGCTGTAGTTGCACTCGATCGAATCAGCATCCGCGTTGTACCAGCAGATGACCTTGGAACCATCATACAGATATATAGAGGCGTCGCCCGGATACGGGTCGTCTTCGGTTTCTTCGTCATAGACGTCACAATCGCCATAGTCGAAGTAGTCGAGATTGACGTGACCAACACCCTGGTTACCCATGTTGCCGTTGTTGCCGATCGTCAGAGCCAGGTACGGGGCCTTGGCATTGTCGTCAGCATAGAGAGTATCGAATTCCGGGAAAATAATAGTATCGGCAATCCAGAAGCTGATCGGGAATACCAGCGGTGACTGAATGAAATCGCCGCTAAAGGTCACCGTACCGGTCAACTCACCTTGAGCGGAAATCAGGCCGTTAGCCAGACTCAAGGTAGTGGGGAGAGTATTGGCCAGACCGGCATTGACAGAAATGGAGCCACTGGCGCCACCCTGGAAAGTAATAGAGCCGCCCGGATGTCCGGACGTCACGGCCACGCTGTAGTTAGCCGTCAGGTTGGCGTTACCGGTGTTCTCCGCAACTATCGTGTAGGCCTTGGTGGCATTCGGCTTACAGTATTCGGGGAAAGCGATCTCGTTCCGGTCCAGAGTCAGGCTCTTGGTCGGAACCGGATCAACACAGGCCAACTGGAACCAAACCACGTCGGCCGGCTGCCAGGTACCTTCGTCCTGCACAATACCACCGGCGGTTTGGTCAGCGATGTACTCGACCGGGAGGTAGTAGCCGCCGGTGTAAGAACCGCCGGACGGATCGACCTTAATCGAGTCGTGTACGTTGGTAAACAGGTTGGAGCCGTAACGTGCCATCGAAGGCCAGTGATCGGAGTCACAGCGACCGCCGAGGCCGGAGGCCGAGTCACAACCCGGAGTGTAGGAGTTGGTCAGGTTACGAGCGCCATCCCAGAGCAGACCGGTCCGGTCATTACTAACGGACAGGAACAGCTCGCCGTTGGCCGCACCCACGACATCGGAGCCGTCGATACCACGCTGGGCGCAGTCATCTTCGACACCGTTCGGGATATCGTTGAACTGGACCCACAGGAAGTACAGCTTGCCGTTACATTCGGAGATGGACATCTTGGTACCGTTCATCTGCCAGGAACCGCCGTTACAGGTGGTCTGATCCCAGTTCAGATCGGCCACGGTGCGGATATTACCGCGCGGCAAACCATCGGCATGATTGGTGTTGAAGCCGAGGCCTTCAGACCAGGCAAACATACGGCAGGCCAGACGGCCGCCGTCGACGGCTTCAGTACCCGTCCACACCCGACCGCTCCAGCCGATAGCCAGATCTTCGGTGGTGGGAATCGTCGTGATGAGGGCAGACAGATCCGTGTACGGACGGTAGCCGGCTTCATCCCTACGGTTTTTGGTCAGGTTGACGCGGTCGTTCCAGGACGCACCAAAGTCATCTGAAATCATGTAGTAAATGTCGTTGTCCCACTGAACACTTCCCTGGGCCTCGTTGCCGGTGTTGTCCGAGCAGATGTCACAGGCATCCAGATCGGGACAGCGGTTGGCGGTCCAGACCAGAGCGACCTTACCACTGATATCGGAACAGGCCACATCTTGAGAGATGTCAAAGATAGTGTCGACGATCTTCGGCGGGAAATCCCAGGTGCCGGTCTCGTTGGCGCCGACCTTACGGAAGTAGTAAACCGCCTGCGGATCGGCTGCGGTCGGCATGGAGGCCTGCGCGAAAGCGTGCGTTACCGGCGTGTTACCGGCCACATCCTGGTAGCGCATGGTCGGCCAAATGGTGTACTCAGCACCCGTCTGAGCCGACCACATCTGGGTGGCATCCGGAATGCGCGAGTTAGCACTAAAGAAACCAAAGGCTGGCGAGAAATCCCAGTAGAAATGGCAGGAATAGCCGGAGCCCTGGTTGTTGTGACCAGCCAGAACGGCCTTGTTAGCCGAGCCGCTCCCGGTGATGGTCTTGGTTACATCAATGCCGACATAACCGGCGTACTCACCCGACGGCTGAACCGTCACCGGCGCCAACATCGTGTTGGCATTGTTGATGTAGGCGGAGTACTGGTAGGCACGGTCATTCGCAATGACTGCGGTAGGCAGGAACATCCAGTCGAAGTGGACGACCGGGCCGGTCACGGGGTCGGTACCCCAGGTAACCTGGCGGCCCATAGTGCCGTTGTGCTGGTAATCATACCAAGTAAATCCCAAGCGGCGACCCGGCGACGCTGAACCCGGAGGATTCGCGATACCGAGTGAGCTCGGGGTGATGTCCTTACCGGAGCTGGAGAGTTCGAAAACGCTCTCGTCCGGGTAAGGCAGTGCATACTGCATAACCTTGCTAACCATGGGATTGCTCACCCGCTTGGTCGGAACATACTCCGAAGCCGCGGCGGCCGTCATGGCAAAGAAGGCTACGACCAGCAAGGAGAGGATTATCAGAGTGGAGATTCTCCTTAGCATTCATTCGCTCCTTTGAGATTGTGTTATAAAAGTTCCCAACTTCAATACATTCGAATTCCAAGCCGCCGCAGACCCGGCATATCGTGGCCGAGCGCCACAAGCAGCTCTTCCTTACGAACACTTACGCAACCGTCAGTTTCTGCTCTTACCTATGAATACACCTCCCTTCAGTGATGTGAACACCTGCACAACACGCAACGACGGAGAGCGCAGGATCCAAGAGTTGTCGATTTACCGTCCAAAAAAAGTTCATTTTTGGAAATTTGAACAAGCGTCGATAAAACAATTGCCAAGATAAAACTCTGCACCAACAAATACACACGGCTCTTACGAGAGACGTTGTCATTGAGCTTGAGTGAGATACGTCACCAAGCGAAGAAAACGTAAGACCACGCCATTACCGAAAGCTTCCACACAAGTGGAAGCTAAAATAAGTATAATGCGATCCGGAATCGTTGTCAAGGCATTTTGCCGGTCAACGGGCAAAATCGAGGCGGCCGTGAACGCAGGTTAACCCGGAGAGAGCTAGTGAGATAGCCATAAAAAAGGCCGCCCGAAAAACGGGCGGCCCGGAGTCGTAATCGGCATCAATTCCGACGCAATTATTGCGGCGGACGGGGACCGGCATGATACATATAGTTGACCATGTAGGCCAGGTCGGCCACATTCACTTCGCCGCTGCCATCGGTATCGGCAGATTCTATCGGAGCCGGTTCGGCACCACCCCTAAACATATATGCCGCAAGGAATATGATGTCGTTGATAGTGTACTTGGCGTTGGCATCAGTGTCTCCGCGCAAGAACGAGCCGACAACAAAGTGGCAAACCATGGTGTCGGATGCGGCGGCAACGTCAGTGGCCACAAACTGCACCTGGTAGATCGAATCGACTTGATCCACATCCGGCGTAAAGACGAAAGACCCGACGCCACCGGTGGTATCCCAGGTGGAGTTAGGTGGCAGTCCAAGTGCTTCCAGGACAAAGGCATCGCCTTCCGGATCGAAGGCCTCAACGCTGGCAGCGAACTGTATGGCAGTGTACACCGAAATAGTGTCAGGCAGCACCGAGGCAAAGGCGGGAGGATGGTTGCCGGCATCCAGCACATTGATTTCCACTACCTGAGTATCGGCCGCCAGACTGTCATCCTCAGCAATGAAGGAAATCTGGTACAGCCCTGCCTGCGTAAAGCTGGGGCGGAACGAGAACAACGCAACATTTGCGCTCGGCTGGCTGAGCGTGTAGTTGCTGTCCGGCAGATTCTCCACCCGCAACGTCGGGATCGTGCCGTCAGGATCGACCGCCTGGACGTTGAAAGCCAGAGTCTGATCCTCAGTAATCTCAAACGGTCCCGGACCAAGCTGGAAGTTCATATAGGGCGGCAGATTGACTTGCTTCACGCGGAAGCTCACCGAGCCTGATACCCGGAACAAGGTAGGATCGGCCTCATCGACCACCCGGAAGCGAACGAAGTAGAAGACCGGCGGCACACCCCCCTGGGTGTAGTCAGGGCTGAATGTCAGCGTGCCCTCACGGGTGTTGCCGACCACCTCAGTCGCAAACGACATGTTGGCGGCCAACGAATCGGTGCCGTCCAGGAAGGCCTCAAGCTCAGGGATAGTACCGTCGTCATCCCAGCCCATCAGCCCGAAAGTCAGGGTTTGGCCTTCGGATACGGTATCCCGATAGACCGGCGGAATCAGAAGCCACGGCTGGCGATTAAAATCTATGACGGTAATATTCACATGCTGCGAGTCGACAATCAGCGGATCATCAGCATCGGTGGCATAGAATGTAATCACGTAGTTGCCCGAGTCGTTAAACGTCGGCGTCCACGAGAACAAACCGGTGGGGCTGTCGAAGGAGGCCGAACCGGGCAGGGTCGAAGTCGACAGGAGCGGCGGCGGTCCGTCGACATCGGACGCGGTCACCGTGAATTGCAGCAGTGCGTTCTCGCTCACCGAGTAATCGAGAATCGTATCCAGCACCGGCAGCTGATTACCGGCCTCGATGGCGATCAGAGTCATGGTCGCCGAGGTCTCCAACTCGCCGTCGCTGGCGATAACGGTGATATCGTAGGTACCCGCCTGGGAGAAGTCAGGACTAAAGGTGAAGCCGGCGACGCCATTGCCGCTGTCGACGAAGGTGAAGTTCTCAGGAGTGGTGCCGGCATCAACCGTCAGAGTTATCGGTGCCATGTCAGGATCGTGGGCCGCCACAAAACCTTCCAGAACGAGGTTCTCCGTAATCGAATCAAGCGGCACCTGATCGAATACCGGCGCCTGATTGCCGGCCTCAAGGACCTGGATCAGAACGGGAGACAGCCAGGTCGAGTCGATGCCGTCGGTGGCGCCAAAGCGAATCGAGTAGAGTCCGGATTGGACGAAGCTCGGCGAGAAGGTGTAGGAGCCGAAGCCGTTGCCGCTGTCGACAAAGGCCGCATTCTCCACCAGGGAGCCGACCAACAGAGTCGGCGGCATTCCGCCGTCAGCGTCGGTAGCACTGAGCAGCAGCGTTAGCGTCTCACCCTCAGTCAGCGATTGCGGACCGATGGGAGTCATCTGCGGCGGCAGGTTGGTGGTCTGCACGGTGATATCCACCGGCAGGCTGGACGACATAGGCGGATTGCCCTGGTCGACCGCCCAGAAGGTGACCGTGTAGAGGCCGTCCTCGCCGTAATCGGGAGCGAAGGTGAAAGTCCCGCTGTTGTTGCCATTATCCACAAAAGTGGCGTGGGTGGGCAAACCGTCGGTCGGCAGGAACACGATTGCATTTGGATTCGGATCGGTCGTGTCGGAGACGATCACGTCAAACTGAAGCGTGTCGAAGACGACCATGTTGAACGGCCCGACCGGCTCGAACACCGGCGGCCGGTTTACGTCGACGGTCGTGATCACAAACAGCTCCATAGCGGCCAGGCCGCTGCCGCCGATCTCGGTGGCGAATATGCGAATGGTGTCGGTACCGGCGTCAAAGAAGTCCGGCGAGTATGTCAGTACGCCGGTACCGTCATGGTTATCAATGAAGGTGTAGTGATTCAAAGTCGTGCTGGCATTGAGAGCGATAGACAAACCCTCGGGGTCGTAACCACTGACGTTGACCACCAAGACGGTCCCCTCAAGGATGGTCGTGTCGGCGATACTGTCAATCATCGGCGGCTGGTCGCCCGCCTCGGTAATGCTGAAGGTAACCAGCTCGGTGGCGGTGAGCTCACCGTCGGAGGCTGAGAAAGTAACGTCGTGATCACCAGCCTGATCAAAAGCTGGAAGCCAGCTAAACAGAGCGGTGCCGTCAAGGTTGTCCACGATGGAGGCTCCGGCCGGCAACGGTGCCGCACTCAAGGTCGGGAAGGTGCTGTCGGGGTCGCTTCCGGAAATCGGAATCGTTAACATGACACCCTCGGAGCCGACTTGCGGACCGATCGGATCCAGAGTCGGAGCGGCGAGATTGTCGGCAACGGTAATAGTTGTGCCGGTGCTGTCGAGGAACTCGCCATCATCGGCATAAAACATAATGTCGTAAGAGCCGACCTGAGTGAAGTCAGGAGTCCACTCGAAGGTACCGGTGCCATCGGTGTTGTCGACGAAGGTTGCGCCGGCGGGCAGTACACTAGTAGTGAGTACCGGTACCGTGAGGTCAGGGTCGGATCCGGTGACGGTGAAACTCAACAGACCGCCTTCAACAGCCGCTTGTAGCGCCACCGGCGCCATCACCGGCGGCTGGTTTCCGGCGTCGCTGACGGTAATACTCACCTGGGTGGAGTCAATGAACTCACCATCATCGGCATAGAAGGTGACCAGGTAATCACCTGCCTGAGTATAATCGGGAGTCAAATCAAAAGTACCGGTGCCGTCGAGGTTGTCGACAAAGGTCGCCCCTGTCGGCAGCACCGAAGCCCACAGAATTGGAATGTCACCGTCAGGGTCATCAGCCGTGACAGTGAAGCTGATCGGAGTGCCTTCGGGTGAATTCTGAGCCGCGATAGTCAAGAACTGCGGCGCCTGGTTACCGGCCTCGCCGACCGTAATGGTTATGGTCTCAGAGTCAACCACGGTTGGATAACCGGCATCGGTGGCGTAGAAGGCGATAACATGGGGACCGGCCGACGAGAAGTCCGGTGTCCAATCAAAACTGCCGGTGCCATCACCATTGTCAGTGACAGTTGCTCCGGCGGGCAGTGGCGCCGCCGACAAAATCGGGAAGGTGCCGTCGGGGTCGCTGGCAGACAGCCCGAAACTCAACAGAACACCTTCGGTGGCGACTTGATCGCCAATGGCGGCCAGGACCGGCAACTGGTTGTCGTCACCGACAATGATAGTCACGACCTCAGAGTCGGCGTCGGCCGGGTATACACCGTCAACGGCATAGAAGGTAACATCGTAAGTACCTGAATCGGCCACGGTCGGTGTCCAATCGAAAGTACCGGTACCATCAAGGTTGTCGACGAAGGTGGCCGTGCCCGGTAACACCGTAGTCGATAGAAGCGGCAAATCGCCATCATCGTCGGCAGCGGTGACGCCAAAGGTCAGGTTTACATTTTCCACACCGATCTGCTGGCCGATCGCGGCCAGAATCGGAGCACGGTTAGTATTGGCAACTGTAATCGTAATCGTCTCGGAATCAACTGCAGCCGGGAAAGAGCCGTCGGTAGCGTAGAAAGTCACTAGGTAGGTCCCGGAGTCATCATAAGTTGGTGTCCAGTCGAAAGTCGCACTACCGTCGAGATTGTCGATAAGGGTGGCCGTTCCAGGCAAAACCGAACTGGTCATGATCGGGACATCGCCATCCGGGTCGACGGCATTGATAATCAGATTGAGGTTGGCCGTTTCAGCGACCGCTTGGTCACCGACCGCCGTCAGCGAGACCAATTGATTAACGTTGTTTACCGTGATGGTCACTATCTCAGAGTCAATCGATGACGGCACGGCGCCGTCAGTGGCATAGAAAGTGACATCATATGTCCCGGAGTCGGCGTAGCTGGGCGTCCAATCGAAGGCGCCCGTTCCGTCGAGATTGTCTACAAAAGCTGCACCGGCCGGAAGAGTCGATGTCGACAGGACCGGTATGTCACCGTCGGGATCGCCGGCGCTGAGCGCAAATGTCAGGAGAACATTTTCGTCCGTAGCCTGCGCACCGATAGCGGCCAGGACAGGCTCCTGGTTACCGGCGTCGGTAACGGTAATGGTGACGACTTCGGAATCTACCAAGGCACCATCACCGGCATAAAAAGTCACACTGTATGTCCCGGCATCGGTGAAGCCAGGAGTCCACTCGAAAGTACCGGTGCCGTCACTAGCATCGGCAAAACCGGCACTTCCAGGTAAAGCCGAGGTGGTTAAGGTAGGCGTGTCGCCATCCGGGTCGGTAGCAATGATTCCGAAGGTTAGCAGGACGCCTTCCGGTCCGCCTTGCGGGCCGATAGCGGCCAGGACGGGAGACTGGTTGCCGGCCTCGGCGACTGTTATGGTCACGACTTCGCTATCAAGCAACGCACCATCGCTGGCATAAAAAGTCACGCTGTGTGCGCCGGCCTGAGTGAAGTCCGGAGTCCAATCAAAAGCACCGGTGCCGTCACCGGCATCGTTGAAGACAGCACCAGTGGGTAGTGTCGATGTGGTCAAGAGCGGCGTATCGCCATCGGGATCCGTAGCGCTTACACCGAAGCTCAACAGCACGTCCTCAGTCGTGTTTTGAGCCCCGATAGCGGCCAGGACGGGAGACTGGTTACCAGCCTCGGCGACTGTTATGGTTACGACCTCACTATCGAGCAGGGCTCCATCACCGGCGTAGAAGGTGACATCGTATGAGCCGGCTTGGGTGAAGTCGGGAGTCCAGTCAAAAGTACCGGTGCCGTCACCGGCATCGTTGAAGACAGCACCCGTAGGTAGTGTCGATGTGGTCAAGAGCGGCGTGTCGCCGTCAGGGTCGGTGGCGCTGACACCAAAGCTCAGCGGCACTTCCTCGTTAGTGCCTTGAGCTCCGATAGTCGCCAGCACGGGACTCTGATTACCGGCCTCGATGACTGTAATCGTCACGATCTCGCTATCGACGGCCAGTGAATCGTCGGTGGCATAGAAGGTAACATCGTAGGCCGCCGCCTGCGTGAAGTCGGGTGTCCAATTGAAGTCGCCACTGCCATCACCGTTGTCCAGGAAGGTGGCGCCCGTGGGCAGAGTCGACGTTGTCAAAACCGGCGTGCTCTCAATGTCGGTGGCCGAGATCGAGAAGGCCATCGCGATGTTTTCCGTGGTCCCCTGAGCTCCTATGGCGGCCAACACAGGCAGTTGGTTGCCGGCCTCGATGACGGTAATTACAACTTGCTCCGAGTCGACCAGGCCCGACTCGATGTCGTCGGTCGCATAGAAGGTGACATTATATGTGCCGTTATCGAAGAAGGTCGGTGTCCAATCGAAGGAACCGGTGCCGTTGCCGTTATCGACGTAAGTCGCCCCGGCGGGCAGGGTCGAGCTGGTCATGACCGGGTTGCCGCCGTCGGTGTCGGTGGCGGTAGCCACAAAGCTCAATGGAGCACCCTCAGAAACCGACTGCGGGCCGATTGCGGCCAGGACCGGGTAGGCGTTGGAGGTATAGGTGTAGCCGCCAACTAGTGTCGACGCCAAAGCCGACAAAGTGTTGGCCACGGTGACATCGGCCGGACCCGGAGTACCCGCTTGCGTCGTGCCGGTGATCCGGAACGGCGAAACCACGGTTATGCCGGTCAACGAGGCCGAACCCACCACCACTCCTACACCCGACAAATCAAATCCTGATCCGTACACAGTGACAAAAGTGCCACCGAGCGACAAACCGCTGGCCGGATCGACGCTGGTCACGATCGGCGCCATAAGTGTGGATGAGTTGACCGTCGCTATCGACGAATGTTGTGAGTAGTTGGCCGAGCCATCCTGGGCAATGATGACATAGTCGTACGAGCTGACGCCGTCTACGCCATTATCGACAAAGAAGCTATCCGCGACACCCGGGTCTGCAAGCAATCCAGCCACATTGTCGATACGGAAGAAAGATCCGCTTGACGTGGCCGGACGGCGATAGACATGGTAAGTCAGGCCGGCGACATAATTCCAGCTGACAACTATTGAGCCCGAGGCAACCGGCGTGCCGATCAACCCCGTGGGCTGGACCGGCCAGGCGACGGCCGCTAAGACGATGTCTTCCTGCTGGAATGAATTATTGGGAATGGTCCCTGCCAGGTGGAAGCCCTGCCCGTTGGTTACGTTGTAGAAATAATGGTCGTACGGATTGCCGGGCGCCTCTGTCAGGTAGTTTTGGAAATCGTCAAACCAGTTACCAGCGTCATATCCGGCTCCGGTTGAGGTTTCAATCCTGATTTCCTCGTCGGTATCGTCCAAGAAACCGACAAAGCTGATTTCCCCATTGGCCGGTGTCGACAGATCCGAGTTCTGTACTGTCCCATAAATCGAACCCTGCGCCCAAGCTGATAGCGGCAACGCAGCTACTATCAACATCAGCGCACACAGGCCGAGGAACCTGCGATCTGATCGTCTAGTGTTCACCACCAAACCTCCATCTATGATTGTATTGTCTTTTCTCATTTTGGTCGCCTCGCTCACAGTCCGGGGAAGATTCCAGCCGAAGCAGCATTCCCCTGGTATGGAATACCGGCCCGGACCGTGAAGTTGTTGCCGAAACCAGCCGCGAAGCGGGACTGGTAACTTTGAGAGCTCGCCACAAAGTTGTTCAGAGTGTTGAGCACTCCCGTCATACTATCGAGAACTTCCTGAGCCGTGGCGAAGTCTCCCTCGCGCTCAAACGGAATCATCAGGAAATTGTAGTCGGTTGAGGCGGTGGTCACAATCGGATAAGATACCGCTCCCGGACTCGGCACGTTGCCGGCCAGGCTCAAAGTCGATGCGGCCGTGGCATTAACCTGGTAGATGCCGCCCACAACAACCGTGAAGTTGGTCCCGAAGCCGGCTGCAAAACGAGCTTCAAAACTCTGTGAGGTCGGGATGAAGTTGTTGACGGTGGCGACATTGCCCGAGCCGATAGCCGCTATCAGGCCGTCGGCGTTGGTAATCCCGGTATTCTCAAACGGAATTCCGATCAAGTTGTAGTCGGTCGTCGAAGTAGTCACCAGCGGGTAGTCAAACTCGCCCACTCGATTCGCGGGCGCCGAGCGACCGCCGTAGATATCAACGACCTCGACCGTGTAGAAATACTGATTGGCGGCATCGCCAACAACGTTGGCGCCACCTATGTCGAAGTCCACGAAGCTCGTCGTCGCATTGTCGGTGAAGCCGATAGAATCAGCCGGGCCGGGCGTGAAGTACGCCTGGGTGCCGCGATAGATCACATAGCGATCGACCGTGGTGCTGAAGCCGTCGGTGTCGACCGTTATTGCCGACCAACTGAATTCCAGGGCATCGCCGTTGATCTGAATCGATAGATCTGCTATAGCCGCAGGCGGGGCAGCATTGACCATATTAATGGACACGGTATCGGGCACCGATCCAAGCGTGCCGTCGTGGACCGTCAGTTCAAACACGTAGGTGCCGGCCAGAGCCGAACTGAAAGTAGGCATCGGATCGGTTGCGTCGGACAGAGTCACTCCCAGTCCGCCAACCTGGACCCAGGAGTAAGTAATCGGGTCGGTGTCGGGATCAAACGAAGCCGAGCCGTCAAGCGTTACCGACGGACCGACCGGAACACCGATCTGGTCAAGACCAGCGTCGGCGACCGGCGCGCGATTGATGTTGCTCACTGTGATCGTTACGATTTCGGAGTCAATCGACGACGGGAAGACGCCATCAATGGCATAGAATGTAATTTGGTACGACCCGGAATCACTGTAAGTGGGTGTCCAGTCAAAAGTGCCGGTTCCGTCGAGATTGTCGACAAAGCCGGCCGAGCCGGGCAACAAGGATGTGGTCAGCTCGGGTATGTCACCATCGGCATCGGAGGCCGACACACCGAAGGTGAGGTTGACATTTTCATCCGTGCTGTGAGCCCCTATCGTCGCCAGGACCGGCTCATCATTGATGGTCGTTACCGTGAACGAGGCATCATTAAAATCACTCAGCAGACCCGGATCGGTAGCGGTAAAGGTGATCGTCTCAGCGCCGTTCCAGTTTATATCCGGGATGACAATCGTCGCCACCCGGCTACCATCAATAGTCACGCCAAGATCCGTGTTGCCGCTATATGACCAGGTCATCTCGGCATCGCTGTTGTCGATGTCGGAGACATAGTCATCAAGGTTGATAGTCGCGAAGGTAGATCCCTCAGCGATCGTTTGATCCGGAATGTCCGCCACAACAGGAGCGTCATTGCTTGGGCTGACAGTGAAAGCAGCTGCATTGTTGTCACTTAGCGATCCCGGATCGGTGGCCGTGAAGGTGATCGTCTCCGCCCCATTCCAATCGGCATCGGGGATGTTTATGGTAGCAACGCGGTCGACGATTGCGACGCTGAGTTCGATGTTACCCGAGTAAGTCCAATTTATCTCCGAGTCGGCATTGTCGATGTCGGAGACGTAATCGTCAAGACTGATAGTCGCAAAGCTGCTACCCTCTGAGATGGTCTGATCCGGAATATCAGCTACAACCGGAGCATCATTTACGGCCGAAACCGTGAAGGTAGCACTGTCATTGTCACTCAGCAGGCCGGGGTCGGTGGCCGTAAAGGTGATCGTCTCGGTGCCGTTCCAATCCGGCGAGGGAATCGTAATCGTGGCCACCCGGCCAACGTCCAACGACACCGTCAACTCTGCATTGCCGGTCCAAGTCCAGGTCATCTCGGCATCTAGGTTGTCGACATCGGACACATAATTATCAAGGCTGACAGTCGCAAAGGTCGCCCCTTCGGCAATTGTCTGATCGGGAATGCCGACTACCACGGGAGCGTCGTTGGTCGCCGTCACCGTAAACTGAGCGGCATCAAAGGCACTCAGCAGGCCCGGATCGGTGGCCGTAAACACGATAACCTCGGAGCCGGTCCAGTTGCCGTCAGGGGTGGTGATGGTAGCCACCCGGTCAACAATCGCAACCGAGAGATCAATATTGCCGGAGTAGGTCCAGCTCATCTGCGAAGCCAGGTTGTCGACATCGGTGACATAGTCATCGAGATTGATGATCGTGAAGGCGGCCCCTTCGGCAATGGTTTGAGCCGGGATATCGGATACAATCGGGGCATCGTTGATAGCCGTCACCGTGAACGTCGCTTGATTTGAGTTGGACAGAAGGCCCGGATCGGTCGCCGTGAAGGTTATCAACTCACTGCCGTTCCAGTTGACATCAGGGATGCCAACGGTGGCAACGCGGTCGACGATGGAGACGGTGAGTTCGGTGTTACCGGAGTAGCTCCACGTGATTTCAGCATCCGAGTTGTCCACGTCGGTCACAAAGTTGTCAAGATTGATAGTCGTGAACGCAGCCCCTTCGGCCACCGTCTGGTTTGGAATGTCGGCGACCACGGGAGCGTCGTTACCGGCCGTGACCGTGAACGTAGCACCATCATTATCACTAAGCAGACCGGGATCGGTGGCCGTGAAGGTAATCGTCTCGGCCCCGTTCCAATCCGGCGAGGGAATCGTGATGGTCGCCACGCGGCCGACACCGATCGAGACTGTCAACTCTGTGTTGCCGGAATAGACCCAGCTGATCTGGGTATCGGCATTGTCTACGTCCGACACGAAATCGTCCAGGTTGATAGTGGCAAAGGTCGAGCCTTCGGCAATCGTTTGATCAGGAATATCAGCGACAACCGGACCATCGTTGACCGAAGTGACCGTAAACACGGCCGCATTGAAGCCGCTGGCCAGGCCGGGATCGGTCGCCGTAAACGTTATCGTTTCGGTCCCGTTCCAATCGATATCAGGGATGGTAACCGTCGCCACATGAGCCGTAATATCGACTGCCAGCGCCGTGTTACCGGAGTAACTCCAGCTCAATTCGGAATCCAGGTTGTCGATGTCACTGACGTAGTCATCAAGATTGATGGTCGCAAAGGTGGAACCCTCATCCACCGTTTGATTCGGAATGTCGGTTACAATAGGGGCGTCATTGATAGTAGTGACGGTAAACGAGGCGTCATTGAAATCACTCAGCAGCCCCGGATCGGTGGCGGTAAAGGTGACCGTCTCCGAACCACTCCACTCCGACGTCGGGACACCAATCGTCGCCACCCGGCTGCCGTTGATAGTAACCGTTAGTTCCGTGTTGCCGGAGTAAGTCCATGCAATCTCGGCGTCCGAGTTGTCGATATCGGTCACATAATCATCGAGATTGATGGTCGCAAAACTCGAACCTTCACCAATCGTCTGATCAGGAATGTCGGCTACCACCGGAGCGTCGTTAACACTTGTAACCCTGAACGTGGCCCCATCCTCATCGTGAAGAAGCCCCGGGTCGGTAACGCGGAAGGTAATCGTTTCAACACCGTTCCAGTCAGGACTCGGGATGCCGATCGT
Organism: bacterium; assembly: GCA_043819515.1. Lineage (GTDB taxonomy): Bacteria > Zixibacteria > MSB-5A5 > GN15 > FEB-12 > DAOSXA01. Next base: position 103,517 of record JBDRES010000011.1, on the reverse strand, counting down.
GGCAACACGGTTGACATCCAACAACACCGTCAAAGCGCTGTTGCCGACGTAGCTCCAGGTCATCTCCAAGGCTAGGTTGTCAACATCACTGACGTAGTCGTCAAGGTTAATGGTTGCAAACGCGGCCCCTTCAGCGATTGTCTGATCCGGAATGTCGGCCAATACGGGGGCGTCATTCGTTGCCGTGACGGTGAACTGGACGGCGTCAAAGGACGACAACAGGCCCGGGTCGGTGGCCGTAAACACAACTACCTCGGTGCCGGTCCAGTTAACATCGGGAGTGCTGACAATAGCTACCCGGTTGACGATAGACACCGACAACTCAACATTGCCGCCGTAACTCCAGCTCATATCGGAAGCCAGATTGTCTACGTCTGAGATATAGTTGTCGAGATTGATGGTCACAAAGCTAGCACCTTCGCCGACTGTCTGATCGGGGATGTCGGCAACAACGGGCGCATCGTTGACGGCGCTGACGGTAAACGTGGCCGCATCGGAGTTGGACGACAAGCTCGGGTCGGTCGCCGTAAACGTTATCAACTCACTGCCGTTCCAGTCGGCATCGGGGATGCCAATAGTAGCAACGCGGTCGACGATTGCGACGCTGAGTTCGGTGTTGCCGGAGTAAGTCCATGAAATCTCGGCATCCGAGTTATCGATGTCGGTCACGTAGGCATCCAGGTTGATAGTCGCAAAGGTCGCACCCTCGGAAATAGTCTGATCAGGAATGCCCGACACAACCGGTGCATCGTTGATAGTATTGACCGTGAAGGTAGCACCGTCATTGTCACTCAGCAGACCCGGATCTGTGGCCGTAAAGGTAATGGTCTCGGCCCCGTTCCAATCCGGAGAAGGAGTCGTAATCGTGGCGACTCGGCCTATATCGATCACAACCGTCAGTTCCGTATTACCGCTATAACTCCAGCTGATGTCACTGTCGACGTTGTCAATATCACTAACATAGTCATCCAAGTTGATTGTCGCGAAGGGATCCCCTTCGCCTATAGTCTGATCGGGAATGTCGGCCACTAAGGGACCGTCATTGACGCCGGTGACAGTGAACGTAGCCGGATCACTATCCGACAGCAGGCCCGGGTCGGTCGCTGTAAACGTTATCAACTCACTGCCGTTCCAGTCCGCATCGGGAATCGTGATCGTCGCTACGCGCGCCGTGATGTCAACCGTCAGCTCAACATTACCGGAATAGCTCCACGATATCTCGCTGTCGGTGTTGTCGATATCGCTTACATAGTCATCGAGATTAACACTAACAAAGCTCGCACCCTCGGCGACGCTCTGATCAGGAATGTCCGTAACGACCGGAGCGTCGTTGACGGCGCTCACCGTGAAAGTCGCACCGTCGGAGTCATTCAGCAGTCCCGGATCGGTGGCCGTAAAGGTGATCAACTCCGAGCCGTTCCACTCCGACGACGGAATTGTAATCGTAGCTACCCGACTGATATCGATCGCCACCGTCAGCTCACTGTTACCACTATAACTCCAACTGATCTCGCTATCGGCGTTGTCAATATCATTCACATAGTCATCCAGATTCACGGTAGCGAAGAGCGAACCTTCCAAGACGACCTGATCGGGAATGTCGGCGATCACCGGGGCATCGTTGACAGCAGTAACGGTAAAGGTGGCGGCATTGAAGTCGCTCAGCAGACCCGTGTCGGTAGCCGTAAAGGTGATCGTCTCCGTGCCGTTCCAGTCAACATCAGGGATGACAATCGTCGCCACGCGGCTACCATCGATAGTCACACCAAGATCCGCGTTACCTGAGTATGTCCAGGTCAGCGCATTGTCCAAATCATCAACATCCGCAACGAAGTCGTCCAGACTGATGGTCGCAAAGGTGTCGCCTTCGGCAACGACCTGGTCGGGAATATCCGAGACCACCGGGCCGTCATTGATATTTGTTACAGTAAACAGAGCCGGATCGGAGTCCGATAAGAGACCCGGATCGGTGGCAATGAATGTGATTGTTTCGGCGCCATACCAGTCAGCATCCGGCATTGTGATGGTTGCTATGCGATCGGTGATGTCAACCGTCAGCTCGGAGTTGCCCGAGTATGTCCAGGTCATCTCGCTATCGGCGTTGTCCAGATCAGACACATAGTCGTCTAGATTTATTGACGTAAAACTCGCGCCTTCCATCACCGTTTGATCAGGAATACCGGAAACCACCGGTGGGTCGTTACCCACGGTGACTGTAAAGGTCGCCGCGTCAGCGGCGGTTAGCAGATACGGGTCGGTCGCTGTAAAGGTGATTGTCTCGGAGCCATTCCATTCGGAGTTAGGAATGATAACCGTCGCTACGCGATTGGTGATGTCCACCAATAGCTGGGAGTTACCGTTCTTTGTCCATGTGATTTCGCTATCGGCATTGTCGACATCCGCGACATAATCATCAAGATTGATAGTCGCGAAGGTGGCACCCTCCGGGACAGTCTGATCAGGAATATCGGACACGACCGGGGCGTCGTTGACGCCGGTCACGCTGAAGGTGGCTGCATCTTCATCGAACAAAAGGCCAGGATCGGTGGCCCTGAAAGTGATCGTCTCCGATCCATTCCAGTCGGCGTTCGGAAGGGTAATGGTCGCTATCTGGGCAGTGATGTCGACCGTCAGTTCGGTGTTACCGCTGAAAGTCCAGACCATTTGGGCGTCGGTGTGGTCAACGTCGCTAACGTAGCCATTGAGATTGATAGTAGTGAAGACATCCCCTTCAACAATGGTCTGGTTCGGAATGTCAATGACCACCGGGGCGTCGTTCACAACGGTCACCATGAAGGTCGCTGCGTCCTCGCCAAACAGCAAGCCGGGATCGGTGGCCCTGAAGGTAATGGCCTCGCTGCCGTTCCAGTTGATGTCGGGGATGCTAATGGTGGCGACGCGACTGACGATGGAGACGGTAAGATCACTGTTGCCACTATAGGTCCAACTGATTTCTGTATCCGCGTTGTCAACGTCGGCAACGTAGTCATCGAGGCTGATGGTCGTAAAGGTGGAGCCCTCGGCTACCGTCTGATCGGGAATATCCGCCACTACCGGTGCATCGTTAACCGCAGTTACGGTGAAGGTCGATGCGTCGGAGTCGGAGAGCAGTTCCGGGTCGGTAGCGGTGAAAGTGATAGTCTCGCTGCCGTTCCAGTCCAAAGTGGGAATGCTAATGGTCGCTACTCGAGCCGTTATGTCAACGGTCAGCTCCGAGTTACCACTGTATGACCAGGTCATTGCGGCATCAACATTGTCGATATCGGAGACAAAGTCATCCAGGCTTATGGTTGTAAAAGCAGCACCCTCAGCTATCGTCTGGTCGGGTATGTCGGACAGAACCGGAGCGTCGTTGACGGCGCTAACAGTGAAAAGTGCAGGATCGGAGTCCGACAGTAGTCCCGGATCAGTCGCTGTAAAGGTAATCGTCTCGCTACCGTTCCAGTCGGCATCGGGGATGCTGATGGTAGCGACACGGTCGACGATCAACACGCTGAGCTCAGTGTTGCCGGAGTAGGTCCAACTGATCTCGCTGTCAAGGTTGTCCGGGTCGTCCACAAAGTCATCAAGGCTGATGGTGGCAAAACTACCGCCTTCGGCAATCGTCGCGTTGGGAATGTCACTAACCACCGGCGCGCCATAGACCGTAATGGTGACAATCTCAGAGTCAACCACGGTTGGGAAAGAGCCGTCGGTGGCATAGAAGGTAACGTTGTAGACACCGGCGTCGATATGCACAGGAGTCCAGTCAAAGGTACCGGTGCCATCCGGCAGAGCGTTAAAGGTCGCTCCGGTCGGAAGGGTCGAAGTTGTCAGGACCGGGAAGTCGCCGTCAGCATCGGACGAAGTCACCACAAAGTTCAGATTGACGTTTTCATCAACACTCTGAGCACCAATTGCAGCCAGGACCGGAAGTTGATTGACGTTATTGACCGTGATGGTGACGACCTCAGAGTCTACATCGGACGGGAAAGAGCCGTCGGTGGCATAGAAGGTGATGTCATACGATCCTGATTGGGTGAAGTCGGGAGTCCAGTCAAAGGTACCGGTGCCATCCGGCAGAGCGTTAAATGTCGCTCCGGTCGGAAGAGTCGAGGTGGTCAGGACCGGGAAATCTAGATCCGGGTCAGACGACGTCACCCCAAAGTTCAGATTAACGTTTTCATCAACACTCTGAGCACCAATTGCCGCCAGGACCGGAAGTTGATTGACGTTGTTGACCGTGATGGTAACAACCTCAGAGTCTACATCGGACGGGAAAGAGCCGTCGGTGGCATAGAAGGTGATGTCATACGATCCTGATTGGGTGAAGTCGGGGGTCCAGTCAAAGGTACCGGTGCCATCCGGCAGAGCGTTAAATGTCGCACCAGTCGGAAGAGTCGAGGTGGTCAGGACCGGGAAATCTAGATCCGGGTCTGACGAAGTCACCACGAAGTTCAGATTAACGTTTTCATCAACACTCTGAGCACCGATTGCAGCCAGGACCGGAAGTTGGTTGACGTTGTTGACCGTGATGGTAACAACCTCAGAGTCGGTGTCGGCAGTGACGGCATCGTCGGCGTAGAATGTCACCTGATAGGCCCCGGCGTCGTTATACGTCGGGGTCCAATCGAAAGTACCGGTACCATCAAGATTGTCAACAAAAGTGGCCACGCCGGGTAAGGTCGAGGTCCTCAGCGACGGCGTAGTTGCATCGGCGTCAGATGTGGTGACGACGAAGTTGAGATTGACGTTTTCGTCCCCTGATGGTGCTCCTATCGGATCGAGCACGGGTGGCGCTGTCTGAGCCGAGGCACCCGTGGCGATGACGACAAGCAGCACGATTAATATTGGTGTTACTCTCATATATGTGTTCCCAAATCTCCCTGTCCTTCTCTACTTCAACAGCACCATTTTCTTTGTCTGGCTTTCCTGACCAACTTGGAGTTTGTACAGGTAAATGCCTGAGGCTACCCTCTTTCCACTATGATCGGAGCCATCCCAGATCACTTGATGGTTACCCGCAGGGAGGTTGCCGTTCAGCAACGTTTTTACGTTCTGGCCAAGGATGTTGAAGATATCCAGCTGGGCCTCATAAGCGCCGGAGCCGCCCGGAGCACCCAGGGTAAACTCGATAGTTGTAGTCGGGTTGAAGGGGTTGGGGTAGTTCTGGCTTAGGTTGAAACTGTTGGGCAGCATCGGATTAAGCCCCTCCACTTTAACCGCCACAGCTCCGGCGGTCGACAGCAGGGCGTTTTCCAACACCAACTGTGACTTGTCGCCGAATCTAACACGATTTAACGCCGTGAGCGGGATCTGGATCAGGTCGTTGCGGCCGACAGATATTAACTGATTGGCCTCAAACGGGTTGGAGAAATACATTAGTATTTTCAAGCGCCCCTGACCATCGTCATGACTGCGCATCTGGAGGTGCGCCACATCTTTGGTCAACTCGGGAACTCCCAGCTTGACCGCGGCCGGATCGTACAGGACTTCCATCTCAACGCCGGCAATATCAACCGGCATCTCCGACCGAATCGTCATCACGTCTCGGTCACCGGCGCGAAGGTCATTGTAATCAAGGCTGATAGTGGCATAAAGGTCATCCAGGATCTGTCCCGGCGCAGGACTAACCGGAAGTCCGTAGATCAGGCTGACGATGGCCACCAGATCGAAGACATTGACAGCGGCGTTGGTGATCACATCGGCGTTGTCGAAACGTCGCTGATCCAAAGTGAAATCGCCGATAATGTAGCCGACGATGCTGACCAGATCGGCGACATTGATACGGGTGTCGAGGTTGACATCGCCCAGGGCGTCAACCTGGATAATCCCGGAATCGGACATCAGCGGCAAGGCCGGGAAACCCGGATCAGGGTTGACCGATTCCCAGGCATCTTCAATGTAAATCGGATAAAGCCCCGGCGCAGCGTCGGGATCAACATCCATCCGAACCAGGAGAATCTCGGTCCCGTCGGAGCCGATCGGTTCGTTGGCCATGCCGAAGGCGACAAAGCGAACTTCACCGGGGTGCACGCCTATGTTTTCATACACCACATACTCAGCGGTGTTTTCGGTTACGTCGACGCCGGTCACTTCAAAATTGACCGGATCGTAAACAAAGTCGAACTGAACACCATAAACGATCTGACTCGTGACCAGATTGATCGGAAAACTCAGGCCGGTCTTGCCCGGCAGACCACCGACGGCACTGCCCTCGACCGAAGAGGTGAAGAGGATGTCAAACTGAGGGGCATTGACCACAATGCTGACGCTTTCCTGGTCGAACAGTCCGCCGTTATCGGTGGCTCGGAAGGTGGCTACATGCCCGCCGTCCTGGTTGATACCCGGCGTCCAGGAGAAACTGCTGGAGGCCGAGCCGGTTCCGGTGGCTGTCGGGAAGGTCGCGCCGGCGGGGAGGTTGGTAGCCTGCAGCGTTATGAAGTCGCCATTGGGGTCGGTCGCACCGACCGTAAAATTCAGGGTGTTGCCGACATCAACCGAGAAAGCCGATTGAACCGTGATAACAGGTGCATCGGTCGGTGGCGGCGTTGTACCGCCGACCTTCATAGTCACGGTGGCGGAGACACTGTCATACTGGTTGAAGGCCCACAGAGTGTACGGATAGGTCCCGGCTGTGGCCGGGGAAGTAACGAAGGTGTAGGTGCTCAACTCATGAGACGTGTACAGAAAGTTGGCTCCCTGCCAGATGGTAATGGAATCGGCGTTGCTGACCGACCACTGCAGGGCAAAATCCACGCCGATGCCTACCGAATCATCCGGGTCCGGCGCGAAGAAAGTGGCGATTTGCGGCGGCGGCACCAGGTTGACCTGGAAGGTGCCGTCTGTTGTCCACGGATACAGGGTATAGTTGTCGGTAACAACAGAATCCACATATTCGACGCAATAGATGGTGGTGTCAATTATGGTGCCGCCTCCACCGGTGATAGTGTCAATCAGCGTATCCCAATCAACACAAATCGGGCGGGTCGTAGTTCTGTCGACTGAGAGATCTGTGCGCCGACAATTGCCACACCAGTACTCCTGATGGTTCGTATCCACAAGCACCCACTCATTGACATCATACAATTCAAACTGGGCGATGGCGTTGTCGGCAGCAAGCGGGTCGACCTCGAAGGCCAGCCGGAAGATCACTTCGCCCGCCGGCATAAGACGCTCCCGCTGTACACCCTGACCCTCCGGGGGAGTGAGGTTAAAACCACAAAAAATGGCCCCCGAGTCGAACGGGGAGGTCGAAATGCCGGCGCTGAATATGGCGTCGCCCGGACTCTGTTCCCAGTAGCGCTGCTGAGCCGCAAGCAGTCCCCCGAGAAGCTCGAACTTCACATACAGCGAATCCTCCGGATGTTGCGGATCCGGCGGACCTTCGATGGCTTTGACCGGCGTGAGGATAGTGGGATCATATTTTACAAAAGTGTTGAAAGCACTCACCGTATCCGTCGTGGTCTTCAGGTATACCGGCAGCCAGACCGTATCCCCGGGGCGACCCTCAAAATGAACGAGCCGCATCGTGTCCAGTGACGATTCACTAATGCCGGTCTGGCAATTCTTGTACTCGTTGATGCAGTCGACATATGGGGGCAATTGAGCCGAAGATACACCAGCCATGATCATCACAAGGATCATGGCGGCGAGGGGGATCTTCAACTTATTCATTATGTAACCTCCTAAGAAGGACATCTTTTTTTCTCTTTGGTATACTATAGCGCTCTATTTCAAGAGCATCATCTTCCGTGTATAAGAGCCACTATCGGTGGCGATTCGATACAGATACATTCCGCTGGCCAAACTCTGGCCGGGGACATTTGTTTTGTCAAAAACCACGCTGTGCGTCCCCGGGGGGAGTTCGTGGTCGACCAGCACGGCTACCTGCCGTCCCAGCAAATCAAACACCGTCAACTTCACCAAGCTCGCCGTGGCCAGATCAAACTCAATGGTGGTGGACGGATTGAACGGGTTGGGGTAATTTTGTTTCAGGACAAAATCGAGCGGCACCGCCGGGCGCGCCCCAAAATCGACCAGGGCGGTACGACCATCGGCACTCGCCAGTTCCACCGCCTGGACCGCCGTACCGGCGCCACCTACTATATTAATGAGTGGATAATCGCCGGCCGGCATGGTGGCGCCGTCAACCGGATAAAGCAGGACCTGCAAAAGGCTCCCCCGCCTTTGCAGCATCATAGACATCTGCTGCTGGCGGTTGATAATCTGATCTAGATTCAGAGGCCCTTCGCTGCGCAGGGTCAAAAGGACGCCACCAACATCAAACTCGGTTCGGTAGCTGATTATGCTTCCGTCCGATTGCGGCGTCAGCGTCAGCTGCGCCGGCAGGCTGGCGTCACCCGAACCGGTGGAGACTTTGAAGCCGTTCATGATGACATTGATCAGGTAAACCAAATCGCCGATGGTGGCCGGTACCCGATCATGATTCATGTCCGAATTGGCCAGTTGCAGAGCATCGAGCGGATAGAGCGTCGGGTACATGATGTGGTTGGTCAGGTAGACATAATCGCTGACCTCGAACGGGAAACCGTTGAGATTGACATCCCCTATCAAGATTTCTCCCATGTCCTGCACTACCACCCAACCATCGTAATAATCGATTTCGGGCTGGGTGATTTTTACACCGAAGGGATCGCGGAGAGTGTTGTCATTCTGCGTGATCGGATCGGAGAATTGAAACCAAACCGGAATCCACATCCCTGAGAATGAAATGTCGTTGATGATCTGCATGGTAATAACAGCGATGGGGCCCTCGCCGGCCGCCATCGGCGCCGGAGTCGAGCCGCCCGGAACATCGGCAATTCCGATCAGCCGGAGCTTGCCCGGCATGCCACCAGGGACGATTTCAAAACTGAACTGCTCAAAGCCCGCAGCCCGCGTTCCGGCCAGAGTCAGGTGTTGCGGCCAGAGCGCCGACGGATCATAGCCGATCAGCAGATTGAATTCGGCCACCTCGGCCGGATTGGTCAGCCGGATTTCGATATCGACGTTGGTCCCGGGATCGCCGTAAGCGGTATCGATCATCAGGACATAGTCCGACTGCGCCGCCGCCGGAGATGCCATCAGCAATCCCAGCAGCAGTATCGGCCGGAGAATAGCTCCGACCCTACTGTATAAATTCTGCACAGGACACACCATGTGTAATAGAGACTTCATAGCACCCTATCTTCCGAGCAATTTGCTTACCCAAACCAGTCTTTTGTCATCCGCCGAGTATTGGCTTCCCCGACCTGCCAATTTGGGCAGGCAGGTCCTTGCCGGTACTCGTCAAATCCATTTAACATGCTGTTGGCCACGGGTCTAGTTACCCGTGAAAAACGTGAACAATTTGCTCAGCGGACGATAAGTGTCCCCTTAACGTAGTAAACAGAGTCGCGTAGAGCGATGAAGTATGTGACTTTTTTTGCAGCGATCTCTCTCGTTATGCAATTTCGCAACATGTTGCGCAGCCGGTGGGGGGGCTGCCGTAGTATCCTACTAAGATAAAAAAAAGACGACCTTATGGCAAGGAGATTCGCTCTATTCTCACTGGTGCCGGTCATCCTAAATTCGCTTCCTACAATCTCTTGTCTTAGCTTCTATTCGATATCAAGGGCTATTGGCGTCTCTCCTTTCATCTTGAAATTTGTCCCCGGAGAGGGTTTAACCTCTCCGGGGCAAATCATCCACAAACGGACTTTACTTCAACAGCACCATCTTCTTGGTGTCGGAGAAGTTGTCGGTATTCAGCTTGTAGAAGTAGATACCCGAAGCGCCATCGGCAACCCACTGAATCGAGTGGTTACCGGCAGCAGCGTGACCGGAGAACTCGGAAACGACCTGACCAGTTACGTTGTAAATGGTCAAGGTGTAATCGGACTCAATCGGGAGACTGAAGCCAATTGTCGTGGCCGGGTTGAACGGGTTCGGATAGTTCTGAGCCAGAGCGTAGTCGCTCGGGACAGCCTTAGCCACAACCGGGGCACCCTCGTACGTAGCCAGCTCAACGCTGATCACGTTGTCGACGGAGACGAAAGCACCATCAAAGGTGGCGCCGGCATCCATCGAGGTGATGAGGATACGGGTGTTCTGGCCGTCAAAGGCATACTGCATGTCCATGTTCTCGGCAAGCAGAGTCGGGGTGACGTTACCCTGGGCAACGATGAAGGCACCACCCATCGGCTGATCGACGGCGATAGTACCGGCATTGTTGACGTAGGAAGCCGTCACAGTGCTCAGCTTGGCATACGGAACCGCGTCGCCAACGATGACACGGATCAAGTAAACCAGGTCGGCAACACTGAGGGTCAGACCATCAGCGTTGACGTCCGTGGCAGCAACCTGACCAGCGAGGTTCACGTTGAAGACACCGAGGCCATACACGAAGTAGTTCGAGAACAGAACGGCGTCGGCGATTTCGTAGCCAATACCGTTCAGGTTGATGTCGGCACGAGCGTCGATCGAGTCGGCGCAGATAATGTCAACACCACCATTGACGAAGTCGACAAACTGGATCGGGGCCGGCTTGTCGGGACCGCCACCTTCCAAACACTCCCACTGGACACCGGTGTAGGTCGGGAAACCGGTGAACATGTCTTCGATATGACCGATCAGGTCAAAGTCGATGACAAAACGGGAAACACCCTGAACGACAGCCATCGGGTCGACCTGAGTGCTGTAAGCCAGGGAGTTGTCACCACAATCCATCCAGAAGAACCGGATCGGGACGTACATGCACTCGAAAGTGCGGTCGTCGGTCACCAGGAAGTCCAGGCTGAACAGGGTGAACGGGTTGGCCGGGCTGAAGCAGCTGGGATGGTTCGGGCCGTTGTTGGTCTCGGCAATACCGACGACGCGGAGCATGCCACTCGGGCAGCCGTTGCCGCAGTTGCCATCGGGACCAAAGCGGTAGTTGAAGTATTCCCATCCGCAATCGGTGTAAACGTCGCCTTCAATCGCGCTCTGGAAAGACAGAGCCGAGGCGTCGTAAGCGATCAGAATGTCAAAACCCTTGAGTTCTTCGGAGCCCATAGTCACGGTCACGTCGACCATGTTATGCATGCCCTGAATAACGTTGTGGGTCTTTTCAATTACGACCTCAAACGGCTCGGTCGAAAGCACATCAACAAACAGATGGCAGACCGAGGAGGCGTTACCGTCAGTGATCGTAATCTCGAAGTCATACAAGACCTCGCCATCACCAAGGGGAGCCGCACCAGAGGCGGTATTGAAAGTGAACAAGTCGCCAACAATGCCGTATGTGCCGACCGGAGTCGGAGTCACACCAGTCACTGAGAAGGTGAACGGATCACAATCAACCGCATCACCAGTCAGGGTCTTGGTGAAGGGATTGCCCATACCAACCGGGAACGGACCAGTCGCGTACGTGCAAACCGGAGCCTGGTTGGTGAAGTTCATGGTGATTACGCAATCCGGATCGCTGCAGCCGAACTGGTCACAGGCTTCGACCGTGGCGACAACCGCGGAACCAACATCACCGAGTGACGGGGTGTAGCTGTAGGTGGCAGTGCCGTTACCATGATCGGTCAGGCTACCCGGGCCGGTCAGGCCAAAAGTGATCGGATCACCTTCGGCATCGGTGGCGCCGACGTTATCGCTGAAACCGGTACAGTGACTACCGGTGTAGGCCGACGGGCAATCAACGATTTCCGGCGGGAAGTTCGGCGGGATTCCAACGTCCCAGCAGTACGGTCCACCCCAAGTAGGAACACCACCACCGGGGCCGGCCCAGAGCCAGGTACCCGACGGAGGATAGTACGAGGAGTCGATGCAGAAATGTGCGCCATCGACGAGGACGTCAGTGGTGACACTGAAAAAGTCTCCGTCATAACTGCCCGGAATACCGGTGAGCAACATGACCGAGAAAGAAGCCGAAACCAACTGAGGGTTGGACGGCTCAATCTTCACGACTTTTACCAGATCAAAGTACGTGGCATAGTTCTCAATATCGGTGATTGAGGCCGGGGCTCCACCCGAAAACAGGAAACCATTGGTCATTCCCTGTACGGCGCCACCACCACCACCGTTGTAGTGGAAAGTGAAGGTATGAGCCATTCCGGCTATCAATGAGTCCGGTGATCCATATGTGTCGCCACCGGTCATGGTGATGCCGCCACCTTGTGCGTAGGTCAGCCCAAATGAAAAGATTAAGACCAAAGCGAGTAGCATTGGTATGCGTTTCATTTTAGTCTCCTAAACTAAATGCTTTGTTAACAATTGTCATAATCAAAGATGTAACAACAACTAACCTCGTTTTTCGTTTTCCCCCTCACTATCGCGAGCGAGAATTTGTCCGGGACGAGAGCCACCTAATCCACGGTCAGTCTCTGTGCGAAGTGGAAAAACTTGGCCAGATGTCCTTTCATTTGAGCGCGTGTTTAAAACCTCTTTTAGCCGCCCTCCTTTCCATCTATTGAAGGTTAACGGTTGAGGCCGGCTCTCTGCAAGCAGAGGGCTAGCCGTTTCTCTATTTTGGTTCAGTTTATTCACTCTTATCCGGTGCCTCAGGGACCGCAATTGCACCAGGGGCCGCCATTAAACATGTAGTTGACCAAGTAAACCAGGTCGCCGATATCAGGGTTGCCGCTGCCGTCACAGTTGACGTCGGCCGTCCACATCGCCGGCGGCGTGGCGCCACCGTTGAACATGTAATTGACCAGGAAGACCAGATCACCGATGTCGGGTCCGCCGTCACCCTCACCGTCGATGTTGCCACACTCAATCGATAGCACCGTCAGCGAGCCGTCGGTCAGCCAGACCAAAGAAGTATCGACCGAGATCAGGGTATCCAGCCCGATGTCGGTTGAGTCACAACCGCCCATCGGCGGCACGGAGACCCGTTTCCAGTTCAGGCAAACGCCGCCGGCCCAAAATACACAAACGTAGCAATTGGTGTCCGGGACTTCTTCGTAGGCCAGGCCGATCGAAGTACCGCCCGGCCCGGAGAAATTGAAGTGGGCCAGGAAATCGGATTGAATCAGAATATTGACGGTACGGTCGATCAGGCTATCCGGGACATCCTGGACCTGCGCCTGCAGCTTGACCAACACTCCGCCTTGCTGGGGCGCAATCCCGGCGGGATGAGGCAGCCCCGGCAGGTCGGCGATGCCGGCCACGTTTAGGTCAGTACCATAACCGGAGATGGATCGGGCATCAACCCAATCCCAGTTTTCAACCAAGGTCCCCGAGACGTCGTAGGTACCGATTTGCTGTTCGATTGTGTCAATATTGACCCAGTCCCACACCGCGACATAGAAAGTATCGTAGTCCCAACCACCATACAGGATGGAATCAAGCGGGATCAGGGACGAGTCCAGGCAGTTTTCGAGTCCGGCATCCCATTCGTTGCATTGGAAATAGAGGGTGTCATCGGTAACTCGAAGGGAGTCAATACAATCCAGCCCATCCCACTCCTCGCAGAACCAGCGTGATGTATCCACGATACTGTCGACGGATGTTTCGTATAGCATGAGATCGGGCCGGTCAAGTTGCAGCCACAGATTAAAGCCGACCACGGTGTCCTGGAAATTGTCCAGAAAAACACTAACTGTGCTGGTAGCACCGGAAGACGCCGTAGTGTCACTAACACGTACAACCAACCTGGGAAACGGTTCCGAGGCACAAGGGATAGCCGAAAGGACGGCAAAAACGACAGCCAACAGGACGACTACGTAGCGCGACCTGCGGGGCTTGATTTCAGGAGCCATTCGTTCCTCCTTGAGGTAGAATGTTAATAGTCCTGTTTACTTAATCCCTTAGCCACAAACGTATAAGAACTCTCCGGTCAAACAGGTTACAGGTCACAAGACAAACGTTACCCGATAACAAAAGTCGGGTGCTCAATCAAAGATGCCGCGATTCAAAATCGTCAGTTAACAGTTGTACGATAACGTGTCAGTAACCTGTTTGTAGTCTGCCCTGATCTCGATTTGGACAATCGATCCAGAGACGAAGTACTTGAAAATTATGCTCGGAAAGAATTCGACTCCCACAGAGTCTTCTGTGTCAGCTCACCTATCATCCGAGCACAATATACGGCCAAGGGTGCATATTGTCAATAGAAATTCAGAATTAAATTGAGGCAACCAACCTGTTCAGATTCAGTACATTAGCCGTGTCAAACGGGTTGCTAATAGTTGTCTTATCGCCTCCTAATCGAATGGTTTTCACGGCCCCCGAAAGGTCCGCACAGGGTTCGTATCATTATTATCGGCTGTCCATAATAAATCTTTGGAGGTCAACACCATCTGTCGCCGAGGCCGAAGATCCAACCTCGCGCAGACACATTGAGCATTCATTCGCCTACCTGCTCCTGTCCGGGCCGGCTCGGGGCGAGTACCAATTCGCCCGCCGGTCAAGATTGATATTGACCCACCCGGGCGGCCGCATATCTTGAAACCTTAAGTACAAGCTAACGGCCTGATGCAGACTTAGGAGCCCAGTTTGAAAATATCGCGGCAAACCCGGGAGATTATTAACATTGTAATATTCGTGCTGGTCGTGGCGGCACTGGTGCTGACCTATGTAGTCTATCCTCTGAGCCGCACCAAGGCCATCATGGCCCGACCGGGTGTCGACGAATTCCAGGAAGATTCGACGGTGGTCAATGATCCGGCTACATGGGTTCAGGCCGGATTGCTGGTCGACACCATGACTATTGAAACCGACGGTCTGACCAAAGTCGCTTGCCTGTATGTCTGGCCGACCGGTGATGCGTCGGCTGATTCGACCACCATACCCCCCTCAGACGATTCTCTAAAAGGTACCGCCATCCTCTTGCATCCGGACGGCACCGGTCGCGATCACATGCTTGATCTGGCCAGAGCATTTCTGCAGGAGGGATTCTCGGTGGCGGTATACGATCAGCGTGCGGCGGGTCTCTCGTGCGGGTACTATCGCGGTGAGGGGCAGTACGAATCTAATGATCTGCTGGCTGTCACCGCCTACCTCGACTTGCGGGGGAAGATTACTCACCCGCTGGTGGTGGTCGGGTTCGAGACCGGCGGTGATGCCGCCCTGCTGGCGGCGCTGGAGGAAAAGCGTATTGACCTGGTCGCCTCCGTCAGCCCTTATCTCTCCACGCGACGCATGCAAGATGTCTTGAAAGAGCGATACGACACCTACTGGTTTCCCTTCTACCGGACTATAATGTGGTTCTGGTACAACATTCGATCCTCCTATGCCGCTTCCTATCGCGATCTGGAACAGATCCAGGCCGTCGCCGGGCCGACCTTAGTGATGGCCGATACCCAAGCCATACAATCGGACGAATATTCGAGATTAGTGGAACTATCGAAACCCGACCTGCTGAGTATGCATCAGCTGCCGACCGAACCGGCTCGCCTGTTTGATGAAATTATTGAATTCACCAAGGCGTCAGCGACACGGTAGGTAGCCGACGCTCGACACGGGCGATCGCGAAGGCCGGCGACCTTGCCCGTTTTGGCGGCAACAACCTGGACTACATTTTAATGGAGCAATACCAAGCATGAGTGCCGTGAAGATTACCGAGAATGTGTACTGGGTGGGGGTCAAGGACCCCAACCTCAGGATATTTGATATCATCATGCCGACCAAGTACGGCACCACCTACAACGCCTATCTCGTCAAGGGAAACGACAAGATCGCCCTGATCGACACTGTCAAGAAATCGTTCACCGACGAGTTCCTAGCCAATATCAACGAAGTGGCGGCGGTCGATAAGATCGATTACCTGGTCATCAACCACACCGAGCCGGATCATTCCGGCGCGATTCTGGCGCTGCTGGAGACGAACCCGGCTCTGAAGCTGGTGTGCAGCAAGGCGGCCGTGCCGTTTGTGAAGAATACCTTGAACCTCGACGTTGAGATCGAGGGCGTCAAAGATAACCACGTCATCGACCTCGGCGGTCGGACGCTTACTTTCGCCGGCACCCCCTACATGCACTGGCCCGACACGATGATGGAGTATTTGTCCGATGATGGCATTTTGTTTTCCTGCGACGGTTTTGCGGCCCACATCGCGGCCGATTTGATTTTTGATGACGCGATTACCGTCGATCTCGATCACGAGTCGTGGTACTACTATGACGCTATCATGCGGCCGTACTCATCATTCATCGCCAAAAACCTGGCCAAGCTGGCCGGCTTTGATATTAGGATGATCGCCCCCTCGCACGGCCCGGTCTTTCGGAAGAATGCGGCCGGACAGATCGAGAAGTACCGCAAGTGGTCGGCCGACAAATCCGAGGGCAAAAACCAGGTCACGATTTTTTATGTCAGCGCTTACGGCAATACCGAGAAGATTGCCCGCGGCATGGCCCAGGCGTTGACCGAGGCTTCCCTGTCGCCGGTGCTGATAGACATCGCCACCATGGACGAAGCCGACGCCCGCGATCAGATCGAGGCCTCGAAGGCGATTGTATTCGGCACCCCGACTTTTAACGGCGATGCTGTCCGTCCGGTTTGGGACGCGGTCAACTTGATTTCGACGGTGCATTCTTTCGGCAAGAAGGCGGCGGTGTTCGGATCATATGGTTGGAGCGGTGAGGGTGTCAAGCTGGTGGGCGAACGTCTGGCCGGTCTGCGACTGAAGGTTTTCCCCGAAACCTACCGCGCGCGTTTGATACCATCGGATGAGGACCTGGCCGAGGTCAAACGTTTCGCCCGCAAGTTCGCCGATTTTGTCCTGGGAGCGAGCTGAAGCGCTTCCACGGGTTCACAACGACGAGCGGATATGGTAGTTCTGTGAACCCATCCTCACGGGTGTGTTGATAAAGCCAAGATTGCCCGGTAGTGTCACGCGAGTCGCGTGACGCCTGTTCCGTAATCGGATGGCTGTCAGGCGAGTCGCCTGACAGCACCTGCACCTCGAGATTACTCACCTGCGAAGTAGAGAACTTCTTCAACATGCCCTCACGAGTGGGCCACCGGACCATGCCGTCGAGGACACGGTCAATCCGTTTCTACAGCACCTTGATTCTGCAATAGAGCGCGTAGGTCGTCAGGCAACGCTGCTATTCGAGCCGCCTTTTGAAACCTCTCGAGCTCGCCATAAATGTTGCCGCGGTGACCGCCGCTGTTCTTTATTGCCCTCGGCAAAAGCCGCTATTATATTCTGTCGTTGGCATGCGACCTTGGTACGATATCAGAACGGAAAGAGATTTACCAAGGCCGACGTAAGTTGTTTTGAAGCAAGGAGAAGCAGCCATGGGTGACAAGGGAAGCAAGGATAAGGCCAGAAAAGAAACGCAAAAAAAGGCCCAGCGTACTCCCAAAGAAAAGCGCAAAGATAAGCAAGAGAAAAAGAGAGAGAAAAAGGGCGTACTATAAAGTCCCGGCGCTATCCGGTGTTTTGATATCAGCCCGGCGCCTGCGTTCGAATAGAGTAGACTCGGCCTGTTGTTGTCTTGTCGACGACACGCCGCCGTCACATCGTACCCTGTCGCGGCGCCGGCATATCATCTTCGCTTTCTCTGATCCCCGTTAATGGCGTGCGTCCAGGCCGCGCCATCGCATGGTGCCGGCGGTGGCAAACGATCTAATGAACCAAAGAGGGAGCAAAGCCCTGTACAGGTCTCGCGGGACAGGGCAGTAGCCGTCAGCTAACGAATCAGCCACTCTACTATGTGAGTACTGACAGAATTCCAGACAACCATTATATGTCCCGAATTTACGAACTGCGGTATGATCAGGTTTAGCAGCAGTACCCAAAGGATCCAACTGTGAAAGCGTCGAGCACCCGTCTGAAATAGGTACTGCAGCGCCACCGGCATTACCATAAAGCCCAGAGTGAACATCCGAGACGTGTCCCGAGCGACCGCGAGAGCCGCCCAACTGCTTGCCAGCAGTAGCATTATCGACATCGATGTTCTTCGCGACCCCGAGCTCCAAGCGTGGGTCAGGGCGACTACCGGCACTATCCACATCGCCTTGAATACCGAAAACCAACCCAGGCTGTGGTAAGGCAGTGTGAGGAGGAAATCCCTGAACGGGTGACTAAGAAACGGCTTGAGATAGAAATCAACAGTGAATTTGAGCTCTTGCTGTGAAGTAACCCATTCGCGGAAACAGTAGTAGGCCAAGACAGGCAGGCCAAATCCGATGGTCATTTCCACCACCAGTTTGGGTTTACTACGGCAATCTTCGGTACTCACAAATACCAACCACGGTAACATGAAAAGAACCCACTCGTGATTTAAGAGAGCCAATAGGAAGAGTCCATAGAACAGCCAACGCCTTGATTTCTGCCACCACATGAGGAAAATGAGCAAATAACTAGTGACATCAGTGTATCCCGGACTGCCCATTATACTCAGGACGACCAATGAAGAGGCTATCGCCACTGTGGCTACGAATGCATCGCCTGGTCGTACCGCTTCTCGTTTGAAGTATGTGTAGACAGCCCCCAGAAGACTGCCGGCGATGATCAGATTTGTCAAACATATCTGACTCCCGTGTCGCAGGCCAATCAGATAACTCAACACTGGCGTCAGGATGCGACAGGCTACAGGGTTGCTGCCAGAGAAGGTAAAGGGGTCGGCTGTCATGCCTGCAAAGAAAGCTCCATGATGAACACATACCGTGTCAAGGCGGACATAGAAACAAGCGCCCAGCAACAGGACGAGCGACAATGTCGGCACCCATAAGCGGGTGCCTGCTTTGGTGTCGATCCACGAGTCCAGGGCATCATAGCTCAAATGCTCCAAGCAATTGCCCAGTCGTCGTCTCAAGATCAAGTACAGGAATGCTAGTTCGATCACCTCATGTCCATTGTTGCGAAATGGAGATGCTGCAAACTAGGTTGGCCAGGATAAGGTGTCAAGGGCAAGAATTCACCGGTAAGTCACCTAATTGCCTCGTGAACCTTAGTCCGCGCTTGCTTCCAACAAACCCTCACCCACGGGACTCCTGCTAGGCAGACAGCGGAGCCCTGAACTGCGGCCCCTACAACCCTGTCACCTTGGCGATCAAAGCGCTGTCATCCGGGAAAAAGCCGGGCGCGACCAGGCGCGGCACCAATTCGCGCCAGCGGTTGTCCTGGTGGAAAATTTCCTCGAAGATCGGCAGAGCCAGATCAATCTGACCAACGGTGACCAGCGCCACCGCCTGCCAGAATCTGATCTCGAGATTCCCCGGCGCCAGCTCGGCCGCCTGCGTGTAGTGCCGTTCGGCGGCCGCGAAGTCGCTTACTTCGATAGCCAGGTCGCCGCTGTCCATATGTTTGTAGGCGCGGGCGATGCCCAGAAGACGCCGCAGTTCGACCAGCGGCTCGGGCGAGTCGTCGACGCGAAGATCTATCAGTTTGTCTTTCCAGTCCATACCGGAGGGTTCGCCCGACACTACCAGCATCGCCGCAGACTGACGACCACGAATGTCACCCCCTTCGGCTTCGGCCGCTTCGAGCGCCGCCATCATCCGCTCGGCCAGGTCGCCGGTGGTGCTCTCGAACGCGCGTGCCATGGAAGGCCACACGGTGGCGTTTGCCATCAAATTGGCCTGGACTGAGTAGTTGACGCCGACCTGGTGGCCGGCCATCGGGATACATTTGCTGCCGGTGTGGGTGGCTACTTTCCCATTGGCGTCAATGAAAGCGACCTGTCGCACATCCGAACCCGGATCACTCGCCAGCAATCCGTCGAGAGCCTGCTGTGCAGGTTTGCCGGCCTGCATCATCTCGAGCCCGAGTGGACCGTAGTTGAAGTCGACCAGCGACTGGGTCGCGACAACTCCAACGCCCGACTTAGCCCAGATAACGTCGGCGACTTTGAAATAGTGCGACTGCACCGCCGCGCCGAATTGCCTGGTATTCGGATCGTAGCAGACGATGGAATAGGTGTGGGCCAGTTCGCCCCCTAGTGGGGCCTGATCGGCAATGACGATCCCTGCCAATACGAATACTACTAATGAAGCTAGCATGAGAGCGCGCATGAGACCTCCTGAATTTGTGTCAGAAGGTGGCGAATTCAGGAGCCGGATGTCAAGGGGGGAAGCTAGAGTACGGCTGCACTGATGTCAAGAAGGGTACCCCAGAGTCGTATGCGGATTAGTCCTGACGTAGGATTTTGATTGCAGGGAGCATAAGTGATTTCGACTCCCGGGCCCCAGGAGTGGATTTGCCCGAATCTTGTGACCATCTGTATGAATGTCAGGTTCTTCCCCATAGCGACCAACGCCGTGGTGATGTCATTTGGGCCATTAATCAGTGAGCCGCGATTTCTGAAAGTCACCCCTCTTACCATCTTCTCCGCTATGGTATTGAGATCCTGATCACCTATCCTCACCCCCAACAGCAGTTTCTGTTGATTCGGATTCGGGAGTGTGGAACTGGGCAGTAAGTGGCTCGCCTCTTCCTGTCCGATCTGGGTCAATTCCGCTAGCAGTCGGCGCCGTTCCGCCTCCCGAGCTCTTTGGTCCAGTGCGGAACGAGCAACAGCAGGATCAATGGATCTTAGACCTGTCTCGCGGACCCCTACAGTACTCGGATCTTCCGGATGCATGCACACGGCGAATCTCTTAAGCAATCGCTTTTCTATTTGGCTGAAGCGGTTATTGCAGCCGATGCAACATGGAACCTGCCACTTCTCCTTGTTCTCAGGAGCTGTGTCTGGATACCAGGACCTTGGAATTACGTGATCGCTTGTGAGATGGCTGCACTCGTTCAGGCAGTAAATGCAGACACCCTCTTTCTGGCTCCTAACCAAATCTCCCCCCTAATACAACCGCTCCCGCTTAGATAGGAACGCGTACAGCGCTTTGTCAAACGGCATGGCGGTGTTGATCGGGTAGTAGTCGATATTGGACTGCCGGCAGGCAAGCTGGATCTCCTCGGCAAAACCGCGCACGGCGCGGGCGTAATCCCCTTTGATCTGGTACGGCAGGGTGGTCATCTCCTCGCCGGTCTCCATATCCTTGAAGATCGCCTCACGCGGGAAAGCAAAATCCCGCTCGCGCGGATCCAGGATATGAAAAACAATCACCTCGTGCTGATTGTACCGGAAATGCTTAAGCCCGGAGATTATATTGGCTGGGTCATCGAGGAGGTCGGATAAAATAATTACCAAACCCCGCCTCTTGATCCGTTCGGCCATTTCGTGCAGAGCGACCGAGATATCGGTTTTGTCCGAGGGTCGCTGGGCGGCAACCTCATTTAACAACACGTGCAGGTGACCGGACTTCGAGCGTGGCGGGATATAGCGACGGATCCTCTCGTCGAAAGCCACCATCCCGACCGCGTCGCGCTGGCGCAGCATCATGTACGACAGCGCCCCGGTCAACAGGCCGGCATAATCGAGCTTCGACACCCGATCGTCGGACTGGTAGGCCATCGAGCGCGAGCAGTCGAGCAGCAGATAAGCCTTGAGATTGGTCTCTTCTTCGTACTGCTTGATATAGTAGCGGTCGGACTTGGCGTACACTTTCCAGTCGATGTCGCGGATATTGTCGCCCGGCATATACTGGCGGTGCTCGGCAAACTCGACCGAAAAACCGTGATAGGGCGACTTATGCAGCCCGGCGATAAACCCCTCCACCACCAGCCGGGCTTTTAACTCCATTCCCTTCAGCTTAGATACGGTTTCGGGATCCAGGTATTTGCGGTAGTCGGTGTTCATTGCTTGATTATACGCTCCAGTCGCCGCTTTTCCCACCATTAATAGCGCCGACAAGGCTCTTTCGACAGGCGGGCGGCATTATTGTTGCGGCGGGTCTTGCGGGGTCGCGCTAGCGACGTCGTGTGACTTGCCGCTGGTGCTTGACATGACCTTAGGTGTCGGGTCACAATTTGCCCGGGGCGGATCAAGACCTGACACAACGGTACGGTGGGTCGCGATGAGGCCATGTTGATAACCGTCCTGTATCACCATTTGGTCTTGCGGTTGGAATCCGTCCGCCCGATCTTGGGGGTTATGGAACTTGCGATAGCCACCTACGATCAGGCCCCGGATCTGTTTGCCGAGCGCGATCGATTGGTCCATGAGGCCTTCCCGGAATTTGCCATGCATAGCGCTATCATTGATGAGTACTTCTGGGCACTGTATGAAGCCTACCCGGATTACCAGTTCGGCCTGCATCATGGCGGCAAGTTGGTCGCGATCGGCAACTGCATGCCGGTGGCCTTTGATGGTCCGCTGACGTCGCTGCCGCCCGGTGGCGTTGAGTGGGGGCTTCAAAACGCAGCTGAGTTGGCCAGTCGCACAAGGACACCAGGTGCGCCGGCCAGCAACACCACACCACCGCACAGCAATAACATAAACTCGCAAACAAGTGGAGAACTGGCGAGCACAAAAGACAGGCTTAGCCTGTGTGCGTTTCAGATCGTGATCGACCATGCCCAGCGCCACCGGGGCGTGAGTTACCAGGCGATCAAGGCTATGGTCAATATCGCCCGCGCTCACGATTTGATGGCCCTGATCGCGCCGGTACGCCCCAATCGTAAGCCGGAATATCCCCTGATGCCGATGGATGAGTATGTAGCCTGGAAGCGGGCCGACGGCCTCCCGGTCGATGATTGGCTTCGGGTTCATGTCCGATTGAAGGCCGAGGTGTTGCACATTTGCGAGCGATCGTTTGTGGTCGAAGGGACGGTTGCCCAGTGGGAGAAGTGGACCGGCCGGAGGTTTGAATCTTCAGGCGAGCATGTTGTCCAGGGGGCACTTAATCCGGTCACCGTCGATTTGGAGCGCGACCACGGCATTTACGTCGAGCCGAATGTTTGGGTCGTGCATCGGGTATAGACGTCTTTGTCTGTTAACTGATCTTATACCAGCAGGTTACGGGACGGGTCAACCGCGCTGCGGCGAAAGGCATTGTGCTGCAAATAGATAGAGATTTGCAGAACATGTAAAGCATATATAAAGTACATGTAAACACTTTACATGTCAGTGTCGATACGACTGGCAGGGCACTTTGCGACATGTAAAATAAATGTAAAGTACATGTAAAACACTTTACATTTTGATGGCGCTCAGGTCCCGGTCACGACCCAGGTTTAGACGCTCCCTACACGTGCGCAATCCCCGTATACATCGAAATCTCGCTGTTGGTGGTCATAAGGTCACCCAGCGAGAGACCGTGGACATCATCCCGCCCGGTCAAACGCGCAAAATCCTTTAGTTCGGCAATGCAGGCGCTTAGATAGTTAGAAAGGCCGCTGGCGGCCCGTTCGACATCCAGCCGCGCCCGGAGCTGGGGATCCTGGGTGGCGATGCCGACCGGGCACTTCCCGACATGACACTGGCGATATTGCTGGCAACCGATAGCCATCATGGCGGCGCTGGCAATCGCGATAGCATCAGCCCCCAGCGCCAGCGCTTTGGCAAAATCCGACGGCACCCGCAGGCCGCCGGTAATGACCAGCGAGACGGTATTGATATCGCGGTCGACCAGAAAGCGGCGGGCGCGATAAAGCGCAAAGATAGTCGGCACCGAAGTGGCCGCTTTGACGAACTTGGGTGAGGCTCCGGTGGCGCCGGGGCGGCCGTCGATAGTAATAAAATCCGGTGCGGCGCTCACGGCGATATTCAGGTCGGCTTCGATATCACCGGCCGCCAGCTTGATCCCGATCGGTCGGCCCAGCGACACCTCGCGCAGCCAGGCTACTTTGTTTTTCAAATCGGCAGCAGTTCTTATGTCCGAAAAATGCGCCGGGCTGATGATATCCCGGCCCACCGGTTTGCCGCGTATGGCGGCGATCTCGTCGGTCACTTTGGTCGCCGGCAGGTGTCCGCCCAGCCCCGGTTTGGATGACTGGCCGATTTTGATTTCGATAGCATCGGCCGCCCTGAGGTTCTCCTCGGTGACACTGTATTGGTTGGGGACATACTCAAAGATATACCGGTAGGCATGCTGCTTCTCTTCGGGCAGGATGCCCCCCTCGCCGGAACCGATGGCTGTCCGGGCTATGGCGCTCCCCTTGGACAAAGCGATTTTGGCCTCTTTGGAGAGCGCCCCAAACGACATGTGGCTGACATAGATCGGGGTTTCGATCACCAGGGGTTTTTTGGCGTTGGGGCCGATCACCGTCTGCGTATTGACCGGAACGTCGGTGTTTAAGGGAATCCGGGCCAGTTGGCCACCTTTGATCAGAATATCATCCCACGAAACAACCGGCTTGCCGGTCCGCATCGGTTCGATGATCGGCTTGCCGGAGGCCGCCATAGCGTGGATGTCGGCCATGTGCGTTTCGAGGTCATCAGATGCGCGCCGATACTCCGGCGAAGATTTCTGATTAGTCGGCGACCCTGATGAAGGGGTTGGAAACACTTCTGCAGGAGTGTCCCCTTCCAATTTGAAATATGCCTTCGATGATCCGCAAAGGGGGCAAACCCAGTCATCGGGCAAGTCCGCCCAGGGGATCCCCTCGGCGGATTCATCGTACATATAGTCACAGACGTCACATCTGTAGACAGCCATAATCGTGTCCTTAGATGTCCGATTCCATGTCGGCCGGTTCGTAGTATTCCTGGCCGTGCTTGCAGCAGGGACATTTACCTGGGGGTTCGTTACCTTCGTGGATGTATCCACAAACGGAGCACTTCCATTTGATCGGCTTTTCGCGCTTGTAGACGGTGCCGTTTTTGACGCGCTCCAGGAGCTTCTTATATCGGTCGCGATGATGCGCTTCGACCTTGGCGATCATTTTGAAAAGGGCCGCGGCGGCCATGTTACCCTCGGCTTCGGCATCCTTGGCGAAGTCGGGATACATGTTGACGGTTTCGTAATGCTCACCGTCCATCGCCTCCTGCAGGTTGGCGATCGTGTCACCGAGGCCACCCATCAGGACGAACTCGTCCTTAGCATGACGCTTTTCGTTGTCGGCGGTTTCTTCAAACAGTTTGGCGATGTAGTGGTAGCCCTCTTTGCGCGCGACAGCGGCAAAGTAGGTGTACTTGTTGCGTGCCTGCGATTCACCGGCAAAGGCGGCCGCCAGATTTTCTTCGGTTTTGCCCATTACTTCACTCCTCCATGGATCTGATATTGTTATGAGTCATTCTCTGCATCAGGTAGCTTCCGATTAGTCCTCTTCCCCACCCGCCAGCGGAATCGAATAGGCCAGCGAGAGGCGGAGGTTGTAATCGCTGCCCAATTGAACACCGTTGAAGTGCTGATAGATCGGGTATTCAAAAAAGGCCTGAACTCGCAGTGCCTTGAAGATAGCATACTGGAATCCCGGCACCAGCCAGAGTTGACTGCGACCGGTGTTGTCCACCTCTTCGTTGTCGTCGAGGTCCCGCCCCCGGATCGAGCCCGACAGTGCCGCCGAGAGATCCAACCGATCGTTCAGATGAAAATTGGCTGTAGTCAATAGCGAAAACTGATTGCCGAATCTCGACGTTCTATCGCGGTCGTCAGTGTAGGTCGTTGTCATGACATAGGTGGCGCTAACAAAAACATCGACCGGCTCATAGCCCTGATAGAACGAGAAAGAGGCCAACCCATCCCAGGTGCCGGTGCCTGGCTGCACATCCCTGGGAAGCGGTCCAAGATCACTCTCCTCATCGACCGACCCGGTCGGACATTTGAGGCCGATCGCAAAGGACAATTCTCGAAAACTGATAAAGTCACGACGGATGGCGCTGAAGCGGACCAAACCGGTCAGGTCACCGATACCGTCACTTTCGTATATCAACCTCTCCAGTCCGGCGGCGGTCTTGTATCGTGAGTTCTCCTTCCAGACGTATGGGACTATGGCGGTGATGCTAAGCCGACGACTAAGCCCATAGCCGATAGTCAGGGTCGCGCGCTTGAAATCAGTCTTGCGGTCGATCTGGTCACTGACCTGACTGCCGCCATCGTAGTACCCGCGCGAGCGAAGATACTCATAGTGCAGCCCGATATCTAAGCTATGCGGCAGCACTGCGGTCTCTCCGGTCACCCCCTGCTGCGGCACGGCCGGAGCACAACAATTTCCGGCCAGTGGGCTGTCGGCGCCGCCTACGAAGGCGAACGCGACCAGAGCAGCGCCAAGGACCAATCTCATAACGGTCTCACCCAAATCTGGACACTATCAATCGCCTCACCACCCCGGCCATCACTTACTTCCACAACGCAGTAGACACTGGCCACATCGTCAATATGGCAACAGTTACTGGCTTCGGTCGGGTTGTGTGCCCGGTCCAGAATCTGAATCGGTGAACCTGGATCCTCCCATTGGTAGGCAAGCTGGTCGCCGTCGGGATCGTGGGCGAACGCTTTAATCACGGTCGTCTGTAGGTCGGCCTGGAAAGTATCGGGGGTGGCCGTCATCGAATCAATCACCGGAGGATTGTTGGTTGAGTCAAAGGGAGTATCGTCATCGCCGCCGCAAGCTGCTATCACCAGGGCAAGCAGCGCCGCGAGCAGGGCTGTCGGAATCAAACGCAATAGCATATCTCTATCCTCGCTTCAGAGGTTTATCATCTTTCAATCTGCACCGGTATCGTCACTCGGGTTGTATCTCTTCCGATAACCAACAGCGTGGCCGACAGCCAGTCACTGTCATCGGAGGGGACAGCCCTCACGCCCACCGGTATTCCGACACGGCTGCCCGGCCCGACAATCTTCGGAAGTCGGTCCAACTCCAGCCCGGCCGATGCCGCCAACACGTCGACCGTGACGCTATCGGCTCCGGAGTTGGTGACAACGATGGTGTCGACGGCCAAACGCACCTGGTCGTCGCGGGCGTAGGCTTTGAGATGCATCGGTTCGATGGCGATCGGCTGGGCGTCGGCCAGGTTCTTGACCACATTAGCTTTGATAGCCAGGCGGAAAGTCTCGGCTTCGTTTTCGTCGGTGTACACTTTGGTCGTCTTGGTGACCGTCCCTTTGTAGCGTCCCGATTTGAAAGTCACTTCAATGGCGGCGCTATCGCCGGGCGCGATCGGCTCGTTGATCTCTGACGTGCTGGTGCAGGAACAGCCGGCCTTGATTTTGGATACATTCAGAGGGGCGTCGGAATCGTTGTGCAAATAGAAGGTGTGGCTCACTTCGGCCTTTTGTGGGACATAGCCGAAATCCCAGACAATGGTCCCGACCTCGTCGGCGACATCATCCGCCGAACGTACGGTCGAACCGCCCCATACCGACAAAATGCAAAGCAGCGCTGCCGCCGGTCGAAAGTAGCTATGGCTGGTCCATCTCACGTCGAGCCTCCTGAGAACCTGGAACCGTTCACATCACAATACGCATTTGGCGGGAGTTCGTCAATATCGCAAGAGAACTACACGCAAATCGTAAGCTTACCCGTCAAACGGACAATTTATGAGCAGAGTTTTTGGCTGTTGTCTGTTCCCGAAAGACCATCGACGGCAGAACACATTCCGCCGGTCCCGGTCCTCTTGGACGCCAAGTGTGGCGTTCACGTATCCCCTCCTTGGAGGGGTGGCCGCAGGCCGGGGTGGATTGCGGTCGCAGACTGCCGAACACACCCCCTAACCCCCTCTCAAGAGGGGGGACAGACGTCCAAAGATGATTGACGTCGTGGTCGATGTGGACATTGCAGCGCGGGTGCTGTCGGGCGTCTCGGCCCGACAGCCATCTGGTTACGGAACAGGTGTCACGCGAGTCGCGTGACACCACCGGGCGAACTTGGCTTTTTCAACAAGTCCTCAAGAGGGGGGACAGACGTCCACTGGCAGGACACCAGGATCAAAGGGACCCTGACCTGCAATGCGGATGAGATGCCCCCCGCCTTTCTTCTTGCCATCGGGCAAAACAGACCATAAATTCATCCGCAATTGAGAGTTGGAAATGGATGACTCAGGAGAATTCAAAATGACCACTAACACCGTAGCCTGCTATAACACGCTAATCAGACCGGCCGCGCGATGGATGGAAGTGCCGATTCTACTCGCTTTCAACCTGCTTTTGGTGGCCTCAGCTTATCTGTCGATCCACCTGCCATTCTCACCGGTGCCGGTGACCGGCCAGACGCTGGGTGTGCTGCTCGTGGCTATGGCACTCGGACGCACTCGTGGCGTGGGCGTGGTGCTGGCCTACCTAGCCGAAGGCGCGGCGGGATTGCCGGTCTTTGCCGGCGGCACGGGTAGTCTGGTTGTTTTATTTGGCCCGACCGGTGGTTATCTGCTCGGATTTGTAGCGGCCGCTTATGTGGTTGGGTCTTGTAGTGATCGCGGCTGGCATACGAGCTATATCAAAAGCATGATCGCTATGATCGCCGGCACCGCTGTTATCTTTGCGGCCGGTTTGTCCTGGTTGGCCTTTTTTGTCCCGGCGGCGTCGCTTCTGAATTTGGGTTTTTGGCCGTTCCTGCCGGGTGCGGCGCTGAAGCTGGCGGTGGCTTCGGCTGCGCTGCCGACGATTTCGAAATTTGTCCACCGAGGCTAGGGCTGTGGCATCGCAAGTTCAAGGGCGTCGCTTAGCGGCGTCCTTTTTTTGTGTCTGATTTTGAAGATGCCAAATGGTTGAAATCGGACGCGGCGGGGTATATTATAGAAGTACGAAGGTTGACCGATCAGGGCTTAGAAAGCGAGCGTTGAGTGAAAATATCTGTAGCGTGTGATCATGCCGGGTTGGAGACCAAGGAGAGGGTCAAGCAAATCCTGACGGCGCAGGGGCACGAGGTGGTCGATTGCGGCACCAATTCCAAGGAGTCCTGCGACTACCCCGATTATGGTCTAAGGGCGGCGCGGATGGTTATCTCGGGCGAAGTCGACCGGGCGGTACTGGTCTGCTGGACCGGCAACGGTATGGGGATCGCAGCCAACAAGGTTAGAGGCGTTCGGGCCGGGATTGCGCTCAATCGCGACATGGCCTACTACACTCGCTCGCACAATGACGCCAACGTGCTGGTGATCGGCCAGAAGTATGTTGAGGCGGCCGAGATGGAGCAGATCCTGTTGACTTTTTTGACCACCGCTTTCGAGGGTGGTCGTCATGTGCCCCGTTTGGCAAAAATCGCCGCTGCGGAGGAGGAATGCTGATGTCACGTGTTTTTGTCGTTTTGGTGGCGATGCTTTTGGTGGTCGTCCTGGCCGGATCGTGCGATCGGTCATCGGACAACCAATGCCGCACTTTTTCGACCGCCTCAGGCAGTTTTGACGAGTGTACCTGGAAACTGAGCCAGGCCGATGAGTTGTGCGTCCAGTTGGGATTTAAGAATTTCTGGGGGGACATGAAAGATACCACCTGCAGCGGCTCCGATACCGCCTTCATAGTCAGCCTGACCTGCTGCACCAAATGAAAAAACCCCGCCATAAGCAGGGTCTTTCGACATCAGTATTGGAAACCTTGTACAGACTCTATACTATCGAGTCTCTTTGAACAAGCAGTGCTTACGGATAACCGGGTCGTACTTGCGAACCTGCATACGGTCCGGGTGGGTGCGCTTGTTCTTGGTAGTATAATAGGTATACGGGCTCTCGGTGCTCCGCAGCTTCACCTGAATTCGAACTGCAGTTTTTTTGGCCATGCCGTAACCTCTCTTTCAAAAATCCCGCCACTGTGGCGGACGTTATAATCTGCCCTAGCCTGTATCGACCAGAACCGCAAGTTTAGCGAGTCTGCCCCGATTTGTCAAGACCTTTAGAAGGCATTTTTTTTGCCGGCAGCTATCGAGGCAACCGCATGAGTCTTTGGCGGTTGACCCCCGAACCCCTTTTGACTACATTGGCCCCAACACGAGCCATGGAGTGAAAAATGTCGTATTTGCAGCAAGTTGATCCGGAAATATATGATTCGATAGTCCACGAGGCCAACCGTCAGGCCACTAAACTGGAGCTGATTGCCTCGGAGAATTTTGTCAGCGAAGCGGTCCTGGAGGCTATGGGCGGGGTAATGACCAACAAGTACGCCGAGGGGTATCCCGGCAAGCGCTACTATGGGGGTTGTGAGTTTGTGGATGTCGCCGAGGATCTGGCCCGAAATCGACTCAAGCAGATATTTGATTGCGAGCACGCCAATGTCCAGCCCCATTCCGGTTCGCAGGCCAACATGGCCGCCTATTTCACGGTGCTCAAGCCGGGCGACAAAGTCATGGGGCTCGACCTGGCTTGTGGCGGCCACCTGACCCACGGCCATCCGATCAACTTCTCCGGCATGCTCTATGACTTCACCGGCTATTTGGTCGACCGGGAGACCGAGCAAATCGACTACGACCGGCTCCTGAAACAGGCTAAAGAACTACGGCCGAAGATGATCGTCTCAGGCGCCTCGGCCTATCCGAGGATCATCGACTTCAAGAGGCTGCGCGATATTTGTGATGAAGTCGAGGCCTACTTGATGATTGACATCGCCCATATCGCCGGACTGGTCGCCGCCGGTGTCCACCCGTCGCCGGTGCCCTACGCCGATTTTGTTACCTCCACAACCCACAAGACGCTTCGTGGGCCGCGCGGGGGGGTGGTCATGTGCAAAGAGAAATTTGCCGCCGACCTCGATCGGACCGTCATGCCCGGCATCCAGGGGGGACCGCTGATGCATGTCATCGCAGCCAAAGCGGTCGCGTTCAAAGAGGCTATGACCGACGAGTTCAAAACCTACCAGAAGCAGATTGTGGCCAACGCCGCCGCCCTGGCCGGGGAATTGATGGCCAAAGGTCACCGGCTCGTATCCGGCGGAACGGATACTCATTTGATGTTGGTTTCATTTGTTGATGTCCCCAAGGTCACCGGTAAGAAGGTCGAGATCGCGCTGGATAAGGCCGGCATCACGGTCAACAAGAACACCGTCCCGTTCGACCCTGAAAAGCCGTTTGTCACTTCAGGGGTGCGGATCGGCACTCCGGCGATCACTACACGCGGCATGAAAGAGCCGGAGATGGAAATCATTGCCGACTTCATCGATCGCGGCATCCAGAACCGCCGCAACGACGAGGTGCTGGAAGCAATCTCCGCCGAAGTGGCCGAGCTTTGCGCCAGGTTTCCGCTGTATCCCGAGCGGCAGGGGTAGGCTGCACTCGGAGTGTGTCTACTATTGGCTATCAATAAAACCTCATCTCGCGTTGCGTTCAACGCTCGTAGCTTTGTCGGGCAGATCTCGACGAAGTGAGACCTGCCAATGTTGTCGAGGTTCTAAGAAGTCAGGAGCGCAGGGCTCCTGATCTACTACACTACCGTCGGCGCGACCCCGAGTGGGTTGGTCGCCTACTTCCGGGCGTCACCCTTCAAGTCAAAAACGTTGATTCCCACTTGGGCTCGGCTCTATATTGCCGTCATGGAGCAAGAACGTTTCGAGTATTTTATGCAGCAGGCGCTGAGCGAGGCCAAGGCCGCCTTTGATCTTGGCGAGGTCCCGGTCGGGGCCGTGGTCGTATTTGAAAACCGCATCATCGGTCGCGGCCATAACCAGACGATCGGCCTGCATGACGCTACCGCCCACGCCGAGATGCTGGCTTTGTCGGCCGCCTTCAATCACTTTGGTGACTGGCGCTTGGAGAACTGTACTTTGGTCTGTACCCTTGAACCCTGCCCGATGTGCGCCGGGGCGGCGATGCTTTCGCGTATCGACACAATCATCTATGGTGCCACGGATCAAAAATACGGCGCTTGCGGATCGATCGTGGACCTCCCCGCTGAAACCAGGTTCAACCATCAGCCGAGAGTGATCGGAGGGATAATGGAGCCCGAGGTGGCGGAGCTGATGAGGCTCTTTTTTCAGCAAGTACGCCGGGACAAACGGAGGGTGAATTGATGTGGGATGAAGCGACGCAGAAGCAATTTGCGACCAGCCGCATCTTGGCGCTGGTGCTAATGGTAGGTGCTCCGATCATCTATCTGATCATTGCGGGAGCCTTGACGAATGAGCAACCTGAGCCGGCCGTCATAGAGTTGCTATTTTACATGCTCCTGGTCCTATCCATGGTGCAGCCGGCAATGGCGTTTGTGGTCGAGCGATTCCAACTAAACCAGTTTAGGTCACGAAGCGACACCAAAATGTCGATACCGCAGCTTCTATTCACGATCGGCATCATCAAGTACGCCATGGTGGAGGCGGTCTTCATCTACGGTTTGGTCGTTTTCTTAGTTGGCCATAACCTGGCGTACATGTTGTACTTTTATCCAATCGGGGCCGTATGGGGCTTCATCCACTGGCCGCGGCGCGAGCGCTGGGAGAAAACAATACAATCGCTGGAGAGAACATGAGCCCATCGCGAGGATACGAAGATTACAGCGGTCTGGACCTGACCCGTATTATCGTCAA
This sequence comes from bacterium, assembly GCA_043819515.1. Lineage (GTDB taxonomy): Bacteria > Zixibacteria > MSB-5A5 > GN15 > FEB-12 > DAOSXA01. The sequence continues at coordinate 71,399 of JBDRES010000011.1, read as the reverse complement.
GCCGCTCTATTTCGGGATGCTGGTCAATATTATCGCACCAATGGCCGGTTTGTTTGTCTGCTACTGGCTCAATAATCAGGATACGCCGATGGAAAATCGCGTGGGTGATTTCGCCAACACGCTCTATTATATCATTGGCGCGGTGGCGTTGTCGCAGGCCGGCCTGGCTTTGTGGTGGCGTCAGAAGAGTTTTGCCAGACCGATGGTTCGATCTATGGAAAGCTTCGAGGACGATCTCCGTGATTCGCTCATCGCTGCCTCCAAACCGGTTTTCATTTTGATCGCGGCCATATCCCTTTGGGGCTATCTCTATTTCTTTTTGACCGGACGATTTAACGAAGGCGCCTTTGTGGTGCTGTTTTCGTTTGTGGTGTTCCAGGTGATCCGGCCCCGCCAGGGTGGCCTCAAGAAACTGATCGACCGTCAACGGCAGCTGGTCAAAGAGGGGAAGTTGCTGCGATGATAGTGCCATGACCCCGCTGCGCGTCGTTGTCATCGGCGGTGGTCCGGCCGGGTTGATGGCCGCCGGGCAGGCGGCCTTAGCCGGAGCAGAAGTAGTCGTCCTGGAGAAAATGAAGACGCCGGGGCGGAAGCTGAGCATTACCGGCAAGGGCCGCTGCAACCTGACCAATATCGCGCCGCTGACCGAGTTTCTCGATCACTTCGGCCCCAATGGCCGTTTCCTTCGACAGGCGTTTAACCGGTTCTTTTCCGAGGATCTTGTGTCGTTTTTGGCTGATCTCGGCGTTGATATCAAGACCGAGCGGGGCGGGCGGGTCTTCCCGGCCAACGACGATGCCCCTTCCGTTGCCAAAGCTCTGACACAGTGGGTTGAACAAGCCGGTGTTCGCACCAAGAGTGAAGCGCGCGTCGAGAAACTTTTGGTCGCCGAAGGCCGCGTGACCGGCGTGCGCATCGATGGCCGGGACGTGCCGGCCGACGCTGTCATTTTGGCCACCGGCGGGAAATCATATCCCGCGACCGGTTCGACCGGCGACGGCTATAGCCTGGCCGAGGAGGTCGGACACACGGTGATGCCGGTTAGACCGGCCCTGGTGCCGCTGGAGACCACCGGTGACACCGCTCAGCGATTGCAGGGCTTGAGTCTGCGCAACGTGAAGGCGCGGATTATCGAGAGCGGCAAGACTCGAGCAGAACTCACGGGCGAGATGCTTTTCACTCACTTTGGTTTGTCCGGTCCAATCATTCTCACGTTGAGCAAGACGGCGGTGGACGCCATGAGCGCCGGGTCACAAGTGACAGTCAGTATCGACCTCAAGCCGGGCCTTGATGACAAGATACTTGATGCCCGGCTGTTGCGTGATTTTGGGGAGCATGGCAAGCGGGAGTTTCATACTATCCTCAAGGACCTGCTGCCGCGCAAGTTGATACTGGTCTGCTGCGATCTGACCAAAATCCCGGCCGATAAGCTCGGCCACCAGATCACCGCCGATGAACGCCGTCGTTTGCGCATTTGGCTTAAGGATTTTCGGTTTGAACTCAGCGGTCACCGCGGCTGGGCGGAGGCCATTGTCACCGCCGGGGGGATCTGCATCAAGGAGATCGATCCGCGCACGATGGCGTCGCGCCTGATACCGAATTTGTATTTTGCCGGGGAGGTTATCGATGTCGACGGCAGCACCGGCGGTTACAATCTACAGGCGGCCTTTTCGACCGGCTGGCTGGCCGGCCGCTCAGCGGCATGCCGGGGGTAGAGTGGTCCCGAATAAGTGAGAGCAGACGCATGGCTGGCGGGCCGAGACGCCCGACAGCACTCAACGCGATATTATGCCGGTGCCGTCAGGTCTTGTGCCTGACGGCTTCTCACTTCCTAATAGGAACCGGGTTGTACCGGCCACTCAGCGGCATGCCGGGGGTAGAGTGGTCCCGAATAAGTGAGAGCAGACGCATGGCTGTCGGGCCGAGACGCCCGACAGCACTCAACGCGATATTATGTTGTGCCGTCAGGTCTTGTGCCTGACGGCACGGGCATTCCAAGGCTATCGGCGGGTGATCTGAGGGCTTTCCTAACGAGCCCTCGAAGGCCCGGTCGTGACTACTTCAGCAGCAGCATCTTTTTGGTACTGGAAAATTCGGCGGCGGTCAGGCGGTAGAAATACACGCCGCTGGCAACTGGGGTGCAGGATTGATCGGTGCCGTCCCAGGTCACGGTGTGGCTTCCCCTCGGCAGGGTGGCACTGAGGGGCGTGGCGACCTCCTGGCCGTGAATATTGTAGACCTGCAGCGTTACCGTCATGGCGCGGGGCAGATCAAATGATATCTCAGTTACCGGATTAAACGGGTTGGGGTAGTTCTGGGCCAACCGGATGCGACCCGGCAAGAGCTCATCGTTGTCGTCAACATCAAGGGGCAACTCACAGGGATCACCGACACCATCACCGTCGGTGTCGGTCTGGGACGGATTGTATATCGGCGGGCAGTTGTCGCAACTGTCCGCGACACCATCGGAATCGTAGTCGGCCGAATCGTCGTAGCCGGGGCATTCGTCGCAGCCGTCCGGGACGCCGTCAGAATCAGCATCGTCACTATCATCAAAGCCATTGCAAACATCACAGGCATCGCCGACACTGTCGGCGTCACTATCGTTCTGGTTGGCATTGGCCACTCCAGCGCAGTTGTCGCAGGCATTACCGATATTGTCACTATCGCTGTCGGCCTGGTCGGCATTAGAGACACTGCTGCAGTTGTCGCAGGCATCGCCGACACCATCGCTGTCGCCATCGAGTTGGTTGGAGTTCGATGTTGAGGGGCAGTTATCTTCGGAGTCGATAACTCCGTCACCGTCACTGTCGGGATCTTCATCCCCCTCGCCACCCAGGATATCAGTGACGGTGCGCCGGATGAAAGCGACCAGACTATCCTGGGACATGCTATAACCGGCCAGGTTCAAGTGCGAACCGACCGGTTCGCCGTCGAAGTACTTGTTCGCCAGACTATAGCGATTGACGCTGTCGGGGCTGTTCTCGCACAAATAACGATAGCTGTCCCAATGCCAGATGTTTGGGTAACTGACCGGATCGTGAGTAAAAAACGAATCGGAGGCAAACCAGCCGGCCAGGTCGTAGGTAATTTTGGCCTGGGTCGAGTCAGTGATCCCCTCCCGGCCCAACAGCAACGGTGTCCCGAAAGCCAGCGCCACGTTTATTTCCGGGTGAGCGACGATAGAGTCACGCAAAACGCTGTAGAGCACCCTTATGGAATCCGCCTTAGCCTGGCTTTGATAGGAATGGACCGCATACGGTTGTTTGATGATGACCAGGTCGAAGCCGTCGGTTTCGGTCACCGGGTGACCAAAACTGGAGGGGATGTCGTGAGTGCGGAACATCCGAAAGAAGTCGGAGGTCTCTTTGCCGGGGACATTAAAAAAGAGGTTCAGCAGTCCGGCATAGGCGCTTGGTCCCATGCCACCATCATCATTCCAGATCCGCATACGGTTGCCTGCCGAGGCATCCAGATCATAGTCGAATCCGGAAAAACGGTCAAAAGCGCAGCCGTTGGATCCTGAACCGGGCAACGAATCGCTGATGGCGATTCCGGCATAATCGCCGTTCATACGATAACTACGGAACATGATACGAGCCGTATCCGATCCGACGGCGATAGTCATGGTGTCGAGAGTCTCGGTAATGTTGCGATTGTATTCCGATCCCCAGCAGTAGCCCTGGACCATGCCGGTCCCGACTGAATAGTGAATGAAGAGGATTGAGACCCGACGCTGGGCGGCATACCCGCTCGGGGACCAGATGATCTGGACGGCTAGGACAATGGCGACTAGGCATAGGAGGCGGTATACGGCCGATCTCATAGAATCTCCAGATATATTGTCAGCGGCGGTGATCGTTATGCAGAACTACTGGCTCTCGATTTCAGGGTCCTATAACGCGACGGTAATCTCGCTTGTCAACCATAATCAGGTCCGGGCGATACCCCGGAACTTGGCGAACACGCCGAGAGTTGCCGGAAGTCTCTGTGTAATTAGAGAATCGGCAGCAAATCAGTCGGATCTTAATCAGATCTAGGAATTATGGGGGCATCGGCGACTGACCTGGATAGTTGCGCCAGGAGATCGTGGATGACGCGAGATTGCTAACGAGTTGATTAGCAGTCACATAAGGGACAGACAAAGAAATCCGGCCGCCTTTGGGAGCATCTACGACGGCCCGAACGATCGGTCGTGGGGTAGCCCAGATAGCAAAGCGCGTTTCCCTCACAAGCGAAAACGCGCAACAGAGTCTCAAACTGGGACGATTAGCTCGGGCAAGGGACTAATTCAAAACCGTCGCCGAACATGTAATTGACCAGCCCGACCAGATCGGCGATATTGACATCGCCGTCGTCCATCCTTGTGTTGGGGGCGGCCTTGTGTCGCCCCATTGCCCGGCCCGGACATGCCCCGCCGCTGCCCCAATGAAACACTACTTCCGGGACAATCTCCTCTCGGTCGGCAAGGCCTACAGGTTCAAAACCCTCACATTCGATTATACCTTGCCAAACGGGCCGGTTTTGTTAGATTGGAAGCCGCAACCGACGTTATTGGTGACTCCTGCGGGTATCGCGGAACACCAAGTATCGCGACCGACGGAGAGGTGGCTGAGCGGTTGAAAGCGCTGGTCTCGAAAACCAGTGTACCCTTTGGGTACCCAGGGTTCGAATCCCTGCCTCTCCGCCATATTTTTCTTCTAACCAACTTCCCACTGCGACACAATAAGTTACTGGCACGATCCTCTCCGAAGGCGATATTTTTTTACATGATTCTAACGGAAAGTTATGGCGAGTATACACCACAAAAAGGGCAAAGGCGGCAAAAAGGTCTACTATGTTGTGGTTGCCAACGGACCAATGCGAAAGTGGCTCAAGGCCGGGGCGCTCAGGGACGCCAAGGTTCTCAAGGGCCAGATTGAAGAGCTGAAAGACTCAGAGCGAATTCAGAAGCTCGGTCTTGTGTCCCGAAACAGACGGATTGATTCCTTTTTTCAGGGATATGCTGACTATGTCAGGCTGCGCACTGCTCCGAATACTCACAAGAGATACAAGGCTGCAATCAACGCCTTTATTGCCTTCTTGAGGTTGTTTCACCCTCGTCTCAGGAATCTGGCTCAGGTTACCCCAGCAATCATGGAAGATTACCAGCAGAAGCGCCTGGAGTCAATTGAGCTCAAGACTCTCGCTGACGGTCTTCCGGGAACAACATACCGCCGGAGACTCTACTTATGAATCGTCTACTTGACGGGGAAGCTCACGGTGTCAGGTGTTGTCTCTTGTTTGGCTTGTGCAAAAGGCTCATAGCCCGAAGGTCGGAAGTTCAAATCCACCGCCACCACCAGAGCCAGGCTCCCCATCCCATCTCATCTGTACAGGAAGCACCAAATAGACGCCGGGCTTTTTAACGCAGGCCCAGCCGTCCAATTCATCACACAACAATAGACTTCCTCGATTCTGGTGGGGTTGTCTTTGCACCATCCGCAGTTTTGGTCCGGGCTTGCTGCCCCGGATAGTTGATTCCGGTCAGATTGTGAAACGGATTTTTGCCCTTTCATCTACGACGATCACCAGGCTTCCTCCCAACCCCAACCGTTGTCCGTCGGACAGGCTTTGAAAATAAACAGCCTGTTTTTGAACATCGGGGACAGAAGATTGTTCTTGGACTTTGGAGATAATAGGTTATCTTCGCCGGTCTCCTTGTACCGTTGATTAACCAAACGAATGACCAAGGACTGCAAACAGATGGATCAGGCCATTATACGGAAGATTAGAAATATTGGCATTGTCGCGCATATCGATGCCGGCAAAACCACGACTACCGAACGCATTCTCTTCTTCACCGGGATGATACACAAGCTCGGCGAAGTGCATAATGGCCAGGCTGTTATGGACTTTATGAAGCAGGAGCAGGAGCGCGGAATCACCATATCATCGGCCGCCATCACGACCGACTGGAACAACCATCAGGTCAATATTATAGACACTCCAGGGCATATTGATTTTACGCTCGAAGTGGAACGGTCCCTGCGCGTGCTGGACGGAATCGTCATGGTCTTCTGCGCCGTCGGCGGCGTGGAGCCTCAAAGTGAAACGGTCTGGCATCAGGCCGATCGGTACAAAGTGCCGCGAATCGCCTTTGTGAACAAGATGGATCGTACCGGAGCCGACCTGTTCAACACTATCCAGATGATGAATGAGATGCTGGGCGCCAACGCCGTCCCTTTCCAGATACCGATCGGCGAGGAGGAGAATTTTGAAGGCATCATCGACCTGGTCTCGATGAAAGCCACCTATTATGATCGACTCCAGCGCGTCGAAAAGGATATCCCCGAGGACCTGCTTCCCAAGGCCAGGGAACTGCACGACAACTTGGTTTCGATCCTGGCCGATTATGATAGCAACCTGATGGATAAATACCTGAACGAAGAAGAAATCACGACCGCCGATATTATCTGCGCCGCACGAGCAGCGGTCCTGGGGATATTCATCACCCCGGTATTTTGTGGGTCGGCTTTCAAGAACAAAGGAGTGCAGCTTCTGTTGGATGCCGTCACCAACTACCTGCCGTCACCGATCGACCGCGGTATCGTCCGTGGCGTCGAGGTCGGCAACCCGGAGACAACCATCTCCCGACGGCCATCGACGCAGCGGCCGTTTTCCGCTCTGGCCTTCAAGATAATCAACGACCCTTTTGTCGGTCAGCAGACATTCATCAGGGTCTATTCGGGTGAGGCCAAAGCCGGAAGTTATGTCCTCAATTCGACCAAGGGCAAACGCGAACGAGTCGGGCGGATAATGCGCATCCATGCCGGCGACCGCCAGGAACTCACCGAGATAAAAGCCGGAGACATTGCCGCCCTGATCGGCATGAAGTCTACTACCACCGGCGATACGCTGTGCGACGAAACCGAGCCGATAATCCTCGAGAACATCCATTATCCCGAAACGGTCCTGGATTTGCGTATTGAACCCCAGGACAAAAAGGACCGGGACAAACTAGGCACCGCGCTCAACAAGATCGCGCTCGAGGACCCGTCATTCACAGCCAAGTTCGACGAGGAGACTGAGGAGACGATCATATCGGGCATGGGTGAGTTGCATCTGGATGTGATTGTCGATCGCCTGAAAACAGAACATAAGGTCGAGGTTCGAGTGGGCGAACCGGCCGTTGCCTTCCGGGAGACGATCACCACCGAGTTTCAGCACGATTATAGATACAAAAAACAATCCGGCGGCAGGGGGCAATTCGCCCACATTGAATTCCGCCTGGAACCCAACCCCGGTGGCGGCATTGAATTTGTCAATCGTGTTGTCGGAGGGCATATCCCCAAAGAGTATATTCCGGGCGTTGAAAAGGGATTTCGCGACTCGGCCAAAAAGGGCCTTCTGGCCGGTTTCCCTATGGTCGACGTGAAACTCGTTCTCATTGACGGCTCCTATCATGAGGTCGATTCAAGTGAAATGGCCTTCCGCCTCTGCACGGCAAAAGCCCTGAGGGAGATAATTCACAGGACCGGGCCTCGGCTTCTGGAACCGGTGATGAAAATTGAAATCAATACTCCGGATGAGTACATGGGCGACATCCTGGCCGATATCAACCGTCGCCGCGGAAAGATCGAGACTCTGCGACGCTTCCGCAAGGGCTCCCAGAAGCTGAACGGGACGGTGCCCCTTAGAGAAATGTTTGGTTATGCCTCGACCAATCGCACCCTCTCCAGCGGGCGGGCAAGTTTCTCGATGGAATTTCTGAAATACATGAAGCTGCCCAAGACCATCGAAGACGAGGTTATTGCCGATCGTGAAGAAAAGCAAAACGCTAAGAAGCAAAATGCTTAGTCAGGAGCACCTGGCTGCCGCCACCGGCGGCCAGGAGCCTTGCTGGAAATACTCATTGACACAGCGAGATTAAAGCCTATAATTACCGGGTTCTGGTGACTCCCCGGGCAGGCAGGGTTCTGTTCGGGTTTTTTCTGCGTGATTATTCCCTGAAAGTCTAATCTGTAGATAACGAGAAACGTGTTGCTTCGCAGTTTGTTCTGCCGTTGAAAGGTGTATTGAATAGTGACTGACATTGCCCATATCCGAAATCTTGCCATTGTGGCTCATATTGATCACGGCAAGACAACTCTCATAGATTCCGTGTTCAGGGCAACGCAGACTTTCCGCGACAACCAGGCCGTGGCCGAACGCCTCATGGACAACAATGTCCTCGAACGTGAGCGCGGTATTACGATTCGCTCCAAACACTGCACCGTATCCTGGGGCGATTACCTGATAAATATCATAGATACCCCCGGGCATGCCGATTTTTCCGGCGAGGTGGAACGGGTCCTCTCCATGGTTGACTCGGTTCTGCTGTTGGTTGATGCCCTCGAAGGGCCGATGCCTCAGACGCGTTATGTGCTTATGCGGGCACTGAAGCTCGGACTGCGGCCGATCGTCGTCATCAACAAAGTCGACCGCCCCAACGCTCGACCTGATTACGCCCTGAACAAGACGTTTGATCTCTTTATAGAGTTGGGTGCCACCGATGAACAGACTCAATTCCCGGTGCTCTATGGTTCCGGCCTTGACGGATGGTTTGTCAATGACCTGGGCAAGGAAGAGCCTCAGGGAATGAATCCCCTCTTTCAGACGATCATCGACGAAGTGCCTCCTCCCAGAGTCAATCAGGATGGCGAATTCCTGATGCAAGTCAGCTCTCTCGATTGGAATGACTATATCGGTCAAATCGGTTGTGGCCGGGTTCTTCGGGGTTCGCTCAGAATAGGTGAAGAGTTCACTCGAATGACCACCAGGCTGAAAGATCCGTTCTCTCGAGACAAAGGTTGGGTGTTGGATTCCGCCTCCAAGGCCAAGGGTGTCCATATGTGGATTACTCGCGGCCTGACGCGGGTCGAAACCGACCAGGTTTCTGCCGGTGATATCGTATGGTTGGCCGGTCCTCCGGTGATCGGCATCGGCGACACTTTTTCCCAGAGCGAAGACACCAGCCAGGCACTAAAACCTCTCGAGATCGAAGAACCTACGCTTTCCGTGTTTTTCCTGGTCAACACCGGACCTTTCTCAGGGCAGGACGGCACGGCCATTACACTCCGCCAGCTCAAAGAACGACTCGGCCGAGAACTCAAAGTGAATGTGGCTCTTCGCATGGAAGATATCGGTCGCCCCGATGGAGTGAAAGTCTCGGGACGCGGCGAGCTTCATCTGGCCATCCTGATTGAAGAAATGCGGCGTGAAGGACTTGAATTCTGCATTTCCCGCCCCGAGGTCATCACCCAGCTTGACAAGGACGGCAATGTGCTGGAACCTATCGAGCAGCTTATCATAGATGTACCCGAGGAGCATCAGGGAATCATCATCGAAAAACTCGCCAAACGTAAAGGTGAGCTGACGACCGTTGAAAACGCCGGTACCAATACCATTCGTATCGAGTTCGAGATTCCTACCCGCGGCTTGATCGGATACCGCTCGGAGTTTCTAACCGACACCCGCGGTCTCGGGATTATGTCCTCCCGCTTCATCGGCTACGGAGCCTGGCGCGGCGAGATCGTCTCAAGAAGCAAAGGTTCGATCATAAGTATCGAAACCGGCCCGGCCACGGCCTATGCCCTGGAGGGGCTCCAGGAACGGTCGGTCATTTTTGTAAAACCGACCGAGAGGATCTATACCGGTCAGATCGTTGGCGAAAACTCAAGAAATATGGATATGTCCTGTAACCCGACCAAACGCAAACACCTGACCAACCATCGCTCATCAACAAAAGACATCGGGGTCACTCTTGATGTCCCCCGCCAGATGACTTTGGAGCAGGCCATGGGTTGGATCAGGGATAACGAACTGATTGAGGTCGCTCCCAAATCCATTCGTGTTCGAAAAGCTGTTCTGGATTTTGATGAACGCAAGCGTGGCGAGAAGAAACAGATTGCCCTGGATGAAAGCGCCAAGGGGCTACAATCAAGACCCTCGGCTTGATGGGCTTCTTCCCATGTTCGTTCTTTTCCTTGACAATCCCGGAATTTGCGGCTTATTGCCTTAACGGCTCATTACCCGCACCTAACTTATCACCCCAGAGAGAACTAATTGAACTTAGACCAACAATTGCATGATCCTGCCTTAGATAGCTACCGCAGAAGAAGTGACCAGACGACTCAGCCGCCGGTTAGCGGCTTTGATGACTTGGGTATTGCTCCCGCCATAATGGCGGGGATCAAACGCCTTAACTTCAAGAACCCGTCGCCTATTCAAAAAGGGGCCATCCCGGCCGGTATTCAGGGCCGCGACATTATCGCCATTGCCCAAACCGGTTCCGGCAAGACGCTGGCCTTTGGCCTGCCTATGTTGCAGCGTCTGTCGAATTCGAAAAGAGGCGTCGGACTCGTCGTCGTCCCCACCCGCGAGTTAGCCATTCAGGTCGATGAATCGTTGCAGGCTATTTGTCGCTCACTCCATATGCGTTCGGCGGTCGTGATTGGGGGAGCGTCGATGTCGATGCAGAGGCATGCCCTCAAGAGCAACCCTCGCATCATTGTTGCCACTCCCGGACGGCTCATGGATCATATCGAGCGGAGAACCGTCAATCTCTCCAATATTGAGATCTTTGTATTGGATGAAGCCGATCGGATGCTCGACATGGGTTTCATTCCCGACATCAAGAAGATAATAAAATCGATTCCCGATAAGCGTCAGACGATGCTGTTTGCAGCAACCATGCCCAAAGAAGTTGAGGCAATTGCGCAGGATTTGATGGCGGACCCGATCCGCATCGAGATTGACCGGTCCGGCACAACTCCGGCCGAGGTTAGTCATGAAATGTTCCTAATCAAGAACCAGGACAAAAGACGCCTCTTGGCGGTCCAACTCGGGCAGTGCACCGGTCCGGTGCTCGTTTTTACTCGAACCAAACGGATGGCCAGTAAGCTGACCCACAATGTCATTGATATGGGTTTTGCCGCCGCTGAGATTCATTCGGATCGCAGTCAGGGACAAAGGCGACATGCTCTGGAAGGATTCAAACGAGGGAAATATCAGATCCTCATCGCCACCGATATCGCCGCCCGCGGCATCGATGTCACCGGGATCGAGCTGGTGGTCAACTACGATATGCCGGCTAACTCGGAAGATTACGTGCACCGCATCGGCCGTACCGGTCGGGCCGGCAAAACCGGCCACGCCGTTTCCTATGCGACCACGGATCAGAAGGCATCGATCAGGGATATTGAGAGATTCATGCAATCCAAATTGGCGATTTCTGCGTTGCCGACCCTGCCTTCCGAGAAGTTCCTTTCCCAAGGAACCGATCAATCCCGATTTGGAAACGAGCCCTCAAGAAATCGCACACCTGGAAATCGGAGCTTTGCCAAGAGCGATCCCAAGACCTTCGGCATGAAGCGGATTGAATCACAGCAGCGAGAATACCCCAAAAAGCCATCAAATGGGCGGGATTCAAAACGCAACACTCCAACACGCGAGCAACCGCAACCGGCGGCTTTGAAACCGGCTGATGCTACCAACGAGAGTCCTTTCTGGTCACACTTCAAAAAGAACCGACCCGCCAAAAAGAAATCCGTCGGTCAAGGCTCCAGGCGGAAGAGACGCACTAAGCGCAAGTAGATTAAGGTTCATGCCTTCACGATCGTGTCGCCGCACTGAGAACCTGAACTCCACACTGGTGACAACCTGAAGCTCGGCCGGCAGAGCCTTCCGGCATTTCGTTTGTTCGCAACACTTCGTGTGGTAGTTTGCCTCCCCAGCCCCCCTTGGCGCCGGTGATGGTTGTCGCGACTCTCCCCCCTGTGCCCGCCGCCTGGCGTCGTGATCAACCTCGACTGACTAGCTAGTCGGATTGTTTGCCGGGCGGTTTGATCTCGTTCTTGCGGTTCAGGGCGTCGGCTCGCTGCAATGCCTTCTGCGCCGCCTCGGAAATAGCCATAGGATGAATCGGACGCACTCGCAAGGGGCAGGCAGGCTCATCAACATTGGCATGCGCACTCTCCCATATACCGAGCATCGCCCTCTCGACATTACGATAGATATCGTTCTCGCCTATCTTGGCTGCCAGCCCGGTGCGATGCAGAACATCAAGAACGACATCATTGCATCCGCTGATCGAGAAGCGCAGTCCCTGGCCGTGCAGACGATCAATAAGAACCGATAGAGCATCTACTCCCGAGGCATCGATCTCATTGATGCCGTTCCCCACGATCAGTACATGCCTGAGCTTGGGCATGGCGCGCACACTGTCCAAAACTTGTTTCTCCAGATAGTCCACGTTGGAGAAGATGATGGCTCCTCCGTATCGGATCACGGCCAGGTATGGACACTGCTCCAGCTCAAATCGGGAGCGATTCCGGTACGTTCCGTCCTGGTGCAAAGACAGCATGGCCATGGCCGGTTTCATATTCCGAATCAGATACATAAGCAGCGACAGGACGACCCCGATCATGATGCCTCGATCCAAATGCGGGGCAAAAGCCAAAGTGCACACAAAGGTGACAATGCCGATAACGCCATCATACCATTGGGCGTGCCAGGCGTGAACGAAGGACTTGATATTCACCAGCCCGACAACGGCCATCATGATGATCGCGGCCAGTACCGATTGCGGCAGATAGTACAGAAGCGGTGTAAAAAACAGCAGCACGATGAGCACCACCACACTGCTGACCACATTGGAGAGTCCCGTCTTGGCGCCGGCCTGGATGTTTACGGCCGAGCGCGAGAACGACCCGGACACCGCATAACTCTGAGAAAACGATCCGACGATATTCGACAGCCCCTGGCCCACTAATTCCTGGTTGGCATCAAGTCGCTGCCCGGTTCGGGCCGCCATCGCCTTGGCTATCGAAATCGCTTCCATAAATCCCAGCAACGAGATAATCATAGCCATCGGCAGCAATGACAGACAGATCGAAAGATCCAAAACCGGAATCCGGAATTCGGGCAGGCCTTCAGGAATGGTACCGACGACGGCGCCGCCGGACAACAGCGTCAGCGAATTCAAGTCGAGTTCGCCGTTGGCCACCTTGAGGCGCCAGCAAAGGCCGTCAGCGCTTTCGCCGGCCGTGGCCTCCGACTTCGGAAAATAGCGTACCGGATCCGATGAACCCGGACCGGCTACGAGATGATATCGTCGCAAACACGTTCGATGTTCGTGGAGGGTTTCTTTCAGCTGGGCGACATCAATGGTCACATGTGCGATCTGCCGTTGAAAATCCAGGATATCATGTTCGGTAGCATCGGCCCTTTGCATCAAGCTGTCGAGTCCGGTGCGGAGAATGACTCGTTCGCCTGCTTTGGCGTCGAGAGCCGCCGCAGTTTGATTGAATTGCTCAACGAGGACCGGGAATTCCCTCGATTCTATCTGATCGAGCGAGACCTGTCGTGTCTTCTCGAACCCCAAACCCCAAGAGGCGATCGTCGTCACCAGCACCGCGATCAGTACATTCGGCAAGCGCCGGGAAATCCGCCGCAACCCGATCATTATCAGAAACGCCAGCGCCGCCATAGCCATGGTCGGCCAATGCGTATAGTAGAGGGCTTCTTCAATTACCCGGTAAATCGTCTCATAATGATGCGCGGCCTGGTCGACCGTAACCCCAAACAGCTTGGACAACTGGGAGGTGGCAATGATGATAGCCGCAGCGTTGGTGAAGCCGCTTACCACCGGGTGCGACAGGAAATTAACGACCATGCCCAGACGCAACAAACCCAAAGACAACTGGAACAGCCCGACCAATAGCGCCAACAGTATGGCGTATCCTATGAAGGCTTCACCCCCGGCCGTTGCGATCGGTTCCAGAGCAGTGGCTGTCATGAGGGAGACTACAGCGACCGGTCCCGTGGCCAGTTGACGACTGGATCCAAAAAGGGCAGCCACGACGGGTGGCAGGAAGGCGGCGTAGAGGCCGAAATACGGCGGCAAGCCGGCCAACTGAGCGTAGGCCATGGACTGCGGGATGAGGACCAGGGCAACGGTTACACCACCGATCAGGTCATGTCGGAAGGATTCGGAGGAGTAACCTCTGAACCAGTTCAGAAAGGGCAAGAGTCTTGAGATCAACTTAGCTGACAAGTTCTTATTCCAAATGTAGGTTTTGAAGGACTATCCACCGGGGCCGCTACAGCTCAGGTTGCGTTCAGGCAAACGACTACAAGAGCAGCCGCGACGGGCCGTTTCACCAGCCGCGCCGCTTCATGATTTCGTCGATCATATCAGTCATCTTCGCTTCACTCAAAGCGGAACTAAGCGACTTGGCTTGACCTATCTTGACCACCAAAGCATCAAGCTTCACCGGCTTCTCTAGAAACTCAAAGGCCCCCTCCTTGACTGCCGTTACCCCCGCGCTTACAGTGGCATGTCCGGTCAATACGATAACCTGCAGAGTAGCGTTGATGGCAAGCATAGCCTTCAGGGTCTCGATGCCATCCATACCGGGCATAGCCATGTCAAGCACGACAGCGTCAAAATGACGAGATTTGACCCGCTCGACGCCTTCTTCACCATTGAGGACGATCTCGGTCGCAAATCCGCGATTTTCCATCCTCTCGGCCAGTGACTTGGCAAAGTCCTCTTCATCGTCGACTATCAGAACTCGTGTCTTGTCCATTTCTGCATCCACTCCTCATCCTCTTGCGGGCACCGTTCTATCCGTCAGGTCATACCGCTAGGAGTCTGCCCTAAGCAACACTCTTATCCTGTAATGACCATCACCCAATGACTCCTCGGAATAATCAGGCCGGGATCCGGACGGTTTGTTAACCGACTCACCAACTGTACCACGGGCCGACTCTTCATCGCTTTGGACATCAATAATCAGCAGGCCGCTACCTTCGTAAGGACTGAGTCCAATTTTGATCGGCTCCGGCGGCTTGGCCATCTGAAGCGCTCTTTTGATACCGCCAAAAATCGCCTGAGTAACTTCAAACGGGCTGGACCTGATCGTGATTGATTGGTCGGGCAGGGTCGTCGCCAATTGCACCTTGCGCATTTTCGCAAACCTGGCCGACAGTACGGCCATTCTCTGGACAAGCTCACCGAGATCACATTCGGCCGCAGCATTGTCGGACAGATGGGCAAAACCATTCAGGTGATTGATCAAGGCGGTACCGCGAACCGTCTGCTTGGTAACGCGACCGACCACATCAAGCAGCTTGTCGGAGATACCGGCCTGGCGAACGGCGTCGGTGTCGGCCAAGTCCTCTATCAAGCCGGTAACCTGCTCGATCGTCCCCAGAACGTTATTTAGTTCATGGGTCACAGAAGCCGTAATCTCCCCACTAAAGGCCAGACCGGCAAACAACCGCTGCCGGGCGGCGGTGTTATCCATTGCTGGGCCCATTGGCTTTAATGGCCTCTTTCATTTTGGCAACCAGGTCCGAGAGATTGATCGGTTTCAGCAAAAAATCAAAAACACCGTCCGGTTTCTTTCCGCTTTCCAGTTGTAAAGAACCATGGCCGGTAACCATAAGCACCGGCAGGTTGGGATAGGCGGCCACGATCGTACGAACCAAATCTTCCCCCGACATGCCCGGCAGCTTGAGATCGATTACCACGATATCATAAGTCTGCTCGCGGAGCTTCTCCAAAGCATCGGACCCGTTGAGCGAGTAGCTGGCCTGAAATCCGCGATACTCCAACCGCTCGGCCAAGGTCGAGGCCAACTCCTCCTCGTCGTCAACCAACAAAACACGATATTCGCCCATATGCTCACTCACTAGCTTACTCTCTCGACCGGCAAATTCACGGTAAATGTGGTGCCCTGGCCGACTTTGCTGGAGACTTCGATTATGCCTCCGAGTTTTTCTACGATGTCTCGGGTGATGGAAAGCCCTAATCCGGTGCCGGCCTGTCCCTTGGTCGAGAAGAACGGTTCAAAGATGTTGGCCAGGTCGCTCTGGGGTATGCCGTTGCCGCTGTCGGCGACCGACACGGCCACCTCGCTCGGCGAAAGTTGGCGGGCCGAAACCGTAATCCTGCCATGGTCCGGTACGGCGGCGTAGGCGTTGCTCACCAGATTCAAAAATATTTGCTGCAATTGACCACGATCGCTCTCGATGGGCGTAACGTCGTCGTCGATCAAAACTTCGATGTTGATGCTCCGGTGAGATGCTTCTGTTTTCTGAAATTCCAGGACATCTTCTACCAGCTTTCTGAGTTCGATTTGCTCTTTGACGGTCTCCATGCGCCGACCAAAACCCAACAGCCGGCGAGTGACGCGGCTGCAGCGCTCGACACTGTCGGTAATCGAGCCGATGATACCGAGGATTTTCTCGCGTTTGGGGAAATCTTCAACGTGGCCCATAATATCCTGAAGCAGGCCGGCTTTCTCATTGATAATGGCCAGGGGGTTGTTGATCTCGTGGGCAACGCCGGCAGCGAGCCGACCCAAAGTGGCCATCTTGTTGGTGTACTCGACATTATGGAACAACTTGGCCCGCTGGGCATCGGCCTCGCGGAGGTGACTAACGATATGACGAGAGCGCCAGGTAACAACGACCAGGATGCCAACCACGCTGAGCAGGAGAAACCAGATAACGAACGACCGGTAGTAAAACCAGTGCTCAAAAAACGGCTGGACCCTCATGACCGCCACCAGCACAAAAGGGGTGCTTTCCACATAGGCAAACCCCAGCGTTACCTCCTCGCCTGAAGCGCGTTTCCGTTGACTGATTATCTCACGATCCCGGATGTGCGGGGGAATCTCAAAATCAACGCTGTCCAGAACATCGCCGCTGAACACCGACGGGGTCTGGAGTATGCCTTTGGAGTTGACGACGAAGACATCGGTATCCTCATTCAGGTCGGCCGAGTATATTTGACGCCGGAGCAACTCCGTATCAATCGTGGCCCGCAAGACATAGTAACCCTCATCACCCTCCTCCATGGTCACCGCCATGACAAAGTGTGGAAGATGGCGATAACCCGTAAAGACATCACTTACATACCCCCCTCGCAACGACACCTCATGAAACCAGGGCTGCTCGCTGTAGTCCATGCCCCTGAGATCATAGGGTCCGACATAGCAGGTCTGAATACCATCACTGCTGATCAGCCCCAGATCCACAAAATCGCCGAAGTATTCCCGCAAATCTCGCAAAATGGCCATGAGCCGAGCTTCGCTGTCCAACTGCTGGCGGGTATTACTGCGGGCGATCAGTGAAAGCACCGCCCTGCGTTCCTCAATGGCGAACTGGAGACTGCGTTTCGTATTGGACAGCAGGCGCGAGATGACGTACTGCTTTTCCGCGGTATAGGCAGTCCTGTCCTGACGGTAGTTTATGGCGGCCATAATGGCCAAAGGTATAAGAGCCGCCAGCAGCGGGATTACGATCAAGTTGCGATACAAGCCCCGGTATCTGGGCAGCCGGCCCGTGGGCTCTGGTAGCTGAGGGATGTTTGTTTGATCTTCCATCACTAAGTTGTCTGGCTCCCGGTCAGCTCCGAGATCTCTTGAGGCAGTGCGCATTTAATCTCAGATTTCCCCTCGCCGCCGGTCAGCGATAGGTCATGTTCCTCAACTCGATCCGCGACCCTTGGCGTAGGCCTCTTTCATGATTCGCGTCAATTCATTGACGTTAACAGGCTTGCGAAGGTATGCAAACGCCCCGAGATCCTCCGCCATCGCCTGTTCGCGATCGGAGCCGTGACCGGTCAGGATAATCACTTCTACCTCTGGATGCGACCGCTTCACCCGCCTCAAGGTCTCGATACCGTCAATACCCGGCATCAGAAGATCCAGGACGATTACATCCGGGATCTCCTGCTCGATCATCTCCAGAGCCTGCTCGCCATCGTACGCGATGGATGATCTGAGGTTCCTGGTATTCAGACGTTCCGACAACGTCTGAACAAATTCCCTTTCGTCATCCACCAGCAGGATCTTGGGCGGACCGTCAATGCTCTCCCACGGATTGATCGAAGGAGCGCTGTATCTCGGCCCCAGCTTGGTGGTAACATGAACGACACCCTCGACCTCGGCCGCCAGGCGCATGAGATTTTTTTCCAGACGGCCCATCATCAGGGCGTGCTCATTGATCCCGATAGTCACTCGCCCGTTTTCAGAAAAGACGTCGACCAAGTGACCGGCCCGGGTCAGAGCCAACTTGACCCTGGCGCTCAATAAGAAGTCCTTGGCCTGGGCCAAAGACCAGCTCGTGGTCGCAATCGCGTCGGATTCGGCGTACTTGCAAATCAATTGCACCGCCGCTTCCGTTGTCATCTTGTCCACCGGGACTACAATATCGTACAGACTCTCATCGTAAGCCGACTTCGAAACCCACTCTGAAACACACGTCGTCAGTTGACGATCGTAAGTCTGGACAATATCCTCAGCCGCGGCCTGGGAAAGGTTGTCCGTCTTCTGTGCCCCAGAGATCCGATAGCTCGCATCTGCAATCACACACACCCGCAATACATGAGCGATGTTGTTCGGGATTACAAATCCAACACAGCCGCTCAGAATGGCATTGTCATCCTGAATCCACTCGGCCGCCGTCTCTTCCAGACAGGCGAGCGCCAGAGCGCCTTCTTTGGACCGTTTGTCCCGACCACCACTCAGCACCGAGACTATCTTCTCGCTGGAGATGTTGTGTCTCTTTGAGGTTAGCTCGAAGAGTTCCTTCTCGAGCCGCCGGTAGCCTAGCTGCAGACACACTTGGTCCAGAATTTCATCGCCGCTGCAGTAGGATCCGCTAAGAACAGTGATAATCGCCATAATCTTCTATTGACGCTCCTGAGTCTTGTCCACGCAAGCCCAAATAATGGCTTTTGCTCTATAAATGCAAGAACTTCGGTCTTACTCGACGGATCAGCCCATGACCATCCGGGGTGGTGATAAAACCCACCGTTCGGCCCAGACAAGCCCTGCCCCTACCGGCCACGATAAGTTTATCAATCACTTGGCGGGCGGCTTCATGTCGCCCCGGCCGTCTCACCCTATGTCCCAGTTGGTCAGCCCCCCCTGTTCTCCTGACGTCGTCTAAACAACGCTAAGGGCCGAGCAGAAACACACCCCGCCCTTCGGGCACCCCTCTCAAGAGGGGAAACAGGATCGGCAGGCAGAGAAGGTCGATACTACTCAGAGTTTCGACACCTTCTGGATCAGCGGACGTTGACCAAACTCCTTCGGGGTGTCGACCTACGAGGGATGGCAGCCGATAAGTCAAGAACCGTGTGTTCCCGATATACTCCAGCTGCATTGGCCGTTCTCAGACGCCGTCAGGCGCAAGACCTGACGGCACGAGGCTGTCCGCCGCAATCTGACGGCACTAGGCTGTCCGCCGCAATCTGACGGCACGAGTCTGACCTCAATCGTGCTGTCGGGCGTCTCGGCCCGACAGCATCTATCGCCGGGTGCCCCACGGCTTGCCGTGGGGTCAGATTCGAATCAAACCCCACCCCAATGAGTGGCGCAGCGTGAGAAGACTGCAGGTGCCGCCAGGCGAGTCGCTTGGCAGAATCTTGATACGCCGAAGCTGTCACGCGAGTCGCGTGACAGCACATGCAAACATCTAGCGCGTGCTAACATCCAGCACGTGCAAACAAGTTGACGTTGGCGAAACCCGCCTGAAAGCCGGGCTGCTACGGCTCCTAAACAGCCACGTCCACCACCGGTGACCACAATAATACCAACAACACTATCATCACCACAACCACCAATGCCACCAGCCCCAGGCGCAGCCAGGGGTGGCGATGTGGTCGTTCAGCGTTGATACCGTTGGTGGTCATAGCAAAGGGGAACTAGTCGCCGGCATTCGCGCGGACAATGCGCGAGCCATAGGTGTTTTCACGCGGATCGGATTGCTTGTCGAGCTTGAGAGGATCGCAGAACAGGTACGGCAGGGTTTCGTAGCCGCCCGGCGCAGGGCATGAGCAATCACTCTCATACATAACAGTCGCGCCACACTCCACCGCCGGGGCGGTGAGTTTGTCGCGTATCAGCGGCTCGAATTCCTGATTGATCTCATAGCCGACCGAGTCGCGTCCCTCTTTCATTGCCGCCAGGCTGGTTGTCCCGCTGCCCAGGAACGGGTCGAGAACCCTTTCACCGACAAAGCTGAACATCTTGATCAGGCGCTTGGGTAGTTCTTCGGGGAACATGGCTATATGACCATTTTGCTTCTCCCCCGGGAAATTCCAGTGACCGTAGAAGTAGGCATTCCATTCGTCTTTAGTCAATCGTGACGCCTGTTTGATCTCGGAGGATACCTTCGGCGCCTCGCCATGCTTTCTGAAAAGCAGGATGTGTTCATAGTCGAGCTTGACGATGCCGTTGCGGGGGTATGGATACGAACCCATGATCACCGCGCCACCGGTAGTGTTGCAGGTGGTGACTTTCTGCCAGACGATAGCGCCCATGAAGTCAAAGCCGATCGATTCGCAGAAGCGAATGATCTCGGTCCGGATCGGGATCACTTTGTAGCGGCCATAGTAGGCCGCGCGGGCGAACTGGTCGCCGATATTTATGCACAACCGACAGCCCGGGTGAAGCACCCGATGGCATTCATTCCAAACCAGGTTGAGGTTGTTGACATACTCTTCGTAGGTGTCGTCAAAGCCGATCTGGCCGGGCTGACCGTAGTCTTTCAGTTGCCAGTATGGTGGTGAGGTGACAATCAGGTGGATTGACGAATCTTCGACCACTGACATGCAGCGCGAATCGCCAAAAACAACCTGGTGAGTCGTAGCCGGGGTCATGGTGACTATGCCTTTTCCTTGACTGTCTCCAACAGGCGCCGGATGATCTCCATCGTATCGACGCCGTCCGCTTCGGCATTGAACGAGGTCACGATGCGATGGCGCAGGACCGGGTAGGCGGCAAAACGAACATCCTCGGGGCCCGGCGTAGGGCGTCCGTCGAGAATAGCCCGCGTCTTGGCGGCCAGAATGAGATACTGCGAAGCCCGCGGACCGGCGCCCCAGTTAACCCAGTTTTTCACAAAATCGGGGGCGCCTTTTTCATTCGGTCTGGTGGCCCGAACCAGATCGACAGCATAGCCGACGACATGATCGCTGACCGGCACCCGGCGAATCAACTGCTGGAACTCGATTATCTCTTCCGGCGACAGGATCTTGTCAAGGTGGTAGTCCGGTACCGCCGTGGTCGATTTGACTATCTCGCGCTCTTCGCTACTCGAGGGATAATCTACAAAGACATTAAACATGAAGCGGTCGAGCTGGGCTTCCGGAAGCGGATAGGTACCCTCCTGCTCTATCGGGTTTTGTGTGGCCAGCACAAAAAACGGCTCGTCAAGATGGAAGGTCTCCCCTGCGGCCGTTACCTCGTGCTCCTGCATCGCCTGCAACAGCGCCGCCTGTGTTTTGGGCGGGGTGCGGTTGATTTCGTCGGCCAGGATGATATTGGCAAAGACCGGCCCCTTCACAAAACGAAAATGTCGTTTACCGCTGTCGCTCTCTTCGATTATTTCGGTGCCGGTAATATCGGAGGGCATCAGGTCGGGCGTGAACTGAATGCGGCTGAATTTCAGATTCAGGACCTGGGACAGGGTCGAAATAAGCAAAGTCTTGGCCAACCCCGGTACCCCCACCAGCAGGCAATGGCCGGAGGCCAGCAGTGAGATGATCAGTTGCTCGACAACTTGCTCCTGGCCGATGATAACTTTGCCGATTTCGGCTTTTATTTTCTGATAGGCGGCGCTCAGGTTTTCGGCCGCCTTGAGATCACCTGTTTGGGCTGCGGACATTTGTGCGATTCCTCCGAATGGTCAGTACTGCTTTCAACTGGGGATTATACACTATAGAACGACGCCCGACCACCGCTAATTGCCGGCCCTGAGATAATCCCGGCCCGCGCGCGAACACCAAAATAGACCTGGCTGACCCAGGATATCAGGACAATAAATGATCTGGTAATCCACAATTAATTTTGGTCCAACCTCGATCATCGGTGTCCAGAAAATGATGTATCACTTGACCGATATGACTGTAACTAACCGATTGAGAATAACTTAATGCTATGGTCTCGGCTGTGGATAAGCCGCCTGCCAAGGCCGCCCGTCGCATTGTCATATACATACACAACAATGAGTTGACAGTCTATCCACAATTATGACGTGATTTCCACACTTTCACAATTGATCGAACTATTTCTCTTTGTTGTCCGGTACCGGCGCTTTCTGCGTGCGTCCTTCCTTGAGAAAATCCAGATTGGGTGAAGTGTTCTTCATGTTACAGGCGCCACAGAAAACCGCCCCCTCTTCAATAACCAGCGATTTGGTGCGCAGATCGCCATCCATATGGCAGTTGGCCTGAAGCTCGATCTTGTCGGTGGTGACGACGTTTCCTGACATATGGCCTGCCACTATGGCGGTTGCGGATTCTATTTCCGCCTCCACTTTGCCCGTGGTGCCGATCGTCACACAGTCCGAACAGATGATCTTGCCGTGAACCGATCCATCCACCCGCAGCGAACCCTTCACGTCGAGGGTGCCGGTGATGGTGGTATCGCGGCCGATGATGGTGTTCATCGCGCCGTTGGTCTCTTGGTTGTTAGTAAGTTTCATTATAAGCCGTCTCTAAGGGATCTATGGGTTGATTGTTAACTCTCAATTCGTAGTGTAGATGGGGCGCTGACGATATCCCCGTATTGCCCGAGAGCGCCAGGCGCGAACCGGCGGCCACAACGCGCCCCGAATCGACCAGCAGGCTGTCGTTGTGGCCGTACGCTGTGGTGACGCTGTCGTTGTGGCGAACCACCACCACGTAGCCGTAGGTTGAGTCGTAGATGGCTTCCTCGACTGTCCCGGCCGCCGTGGCCAGAACCGGTGTGCCGACAGCGCAGGCTATGTCGACACCGGGATGATAGTGAACCGAGTCGCTCATCTCAAAGTCCTGAGTGATAAAGCCCTGGATAGGCAACCCGACCGGCCAATCATGAGCTGCGCCGGGCGGCCGCGGCAGACTGGCCGAGGGCGACTCGCCCACAGCGGCAAACAGGGTCGAATCATCCGGCAGCGAGGGGAATTCGTAATCGATGCCGGCCAGAGCTGCCAGGCGGGCGACTATCTCACGTGATCGATTCAGGTTTTCTTCTAAGAGCACGACCTTATAGTGGTAGAGCCGCAGCCGATCATTTTCTTTCTCTAGTTCGCCGGCTCGCCATGCTCGCGAGGCCACCCTGGTATATGTGGCCCCGGCTATGACCGCCGCTATTATGGCGAGAAGGCCGCCTACCATCATCGACCGCCATACCCAGGTCCGCATGCGAAAACCCCGCGAGGCATCGCCTCCATCGGGAACGACCATGATGGTGAGGTATTTAGGTTTTGTCGTGCGTCCCATTATCTTTGCACTCGGGCTCTATCGCTATGGAGCCGGGCCAGGTTACTGATCGAGAGCCTGAAGCAGCTCCAGCAGCCGATTTAGATCCTCGTTCGAATAATACTCTATCTCGATCCGTCCCTTCTTTCGCCCGGGTACGATCCTGACCAAGGTACCCAGGAAGCGTTTCAGGCGGTTTTCGGCTTCGGCCAGTTCCGGCAGTTTACGCCTGGGCAGCGACTTGCGCTTCCGTCCTGAGCGCACTCGCTTCTCGGTGTCGCGTACCGAGAGTGAGCCGTTCATTATACTATCGGCCAGACGCAGCATTTCCGCCTCGGTCCCGGAGGTTAAGAGAGCGCGGGCGTGGCCTTCGGTCAGTTTGCCCTGACGAACCAGCTTCTGGACCGACTCGGGCAGATTGAGAAGCCGCAGTTGATTGGCCACTGCGGCGCGGCTTTTGCCGACCCGTTCGGACAGCTCCGACTGCGTCAGTCCGCATTGATCGATGAGACTGCGGTAGGCCTCAGCCGTCTCCAGGGGATTGAGATCCTCGCGTTGGAGATTCTCTACCAATGCCAGCTCCAGCATTCGGACATCGGTGACATCATTCATCAGCAGCGCCGGCACTTCGCGGAATTCGGCCAGGCGGGCGGCCCGGAAACGACGCTCGCCCGCTATAATAGTAAACATGGACCCATTTTGACGAACCACCAATGGCTGCATGAGTCCGTCGCGCCTCAGCGACGCGGCCAGCTCTTCGAGCGCGGCCTGGTCGAAATCTCGACGCGGCTGCATCGGATTGGGTTGCAGGCGATCCAGCGGCACCATACGCGTGCGACCGCTTTCGACATTGGTTTGTTCCTCACGGCCCGGTATGAGAGCCTGCAGTCCTTTGCCCAATACAATCTTGCTCATCGTGCCAATACCTCTTTGGTGAGGGCCAGGTAATTCTCCGCGCCCGTGGATAGAATATCGTACAGAATGATCGGCTTGCCGAACGACGGTGCTTCGGACAATCGCACATTGCGACTGATGACGGTGGTGAAGACCTTGTTATCAAAGTGCCGACGGACCTCATCGGAAACCTGCCGGGAGAGGTTCAGGCGGCCGTCAAACATAGTCAACAGGACACCGTCGATTTCCAGATCCGGATTGAGATGCTCGCGCACCAGTTTGATAGTGTTCACCAGCTGGCTCAAGCCCTCCAGGGCGTAGTATTCGCACTGGATAGGAATAATCACCGAGTTGGCGGCGGTGAGAGTATTGATAGTCAACAACCCCAGCGACGGCGGACAGTCGATGACGATATATTCGTATTCGTCCAGAATCGGTCGCAGGGCAACCTTGAGACACTGCTCTCGTGACATCATGTTGACCAGCTCAACTTCAGCCCCGACCAGTTCAATCGACGAAGGTATCAAGTTGAGATACTGCAATTCGGTAGCCGCGATTACCTCCCGCGCCGTACTCCGGCCAAGAAGGACATCGTAGATCGACGTAGATACGGTTTCGCGGTCGAAGCCGACCCCGCTGGTAGAGTTGGCTTGCGGGTCCATGTCCACCAGACAGGTCTTTTTTTCGGCGGCAGCCAGGCAGGAACTGAGGTTCACGGCCGTGGTCGTCTTTCCCACCCCACCTTTCTGGTTGACGATGGCAATAATTCTGCCCAATAAACACTCCTTGTTTTCACACGCTCGCTAATCCTGCTTGAAACTAGTCGATCGCGGGCGCAAGTGCAATTAAAATAACCTACATGGGGCCGAGATTTATAGCGAGCGTGTATAGAAAGTCAGCGTGCGGGGAGTCGGTTCGGAATCAATCAGATACGAGAATTTGGTTTGGATAACGGCAGATTTGGCCAGATCCAGTTCGCAGTCGGAATAAACCGCCAGTGTGCCATCCGGGCTGAGCATGGATACAGCCCGTTTCAGTATCTTGGAGGTGATACGAACCAGGCGGGCCGTAATCAGATCAAAGGTCCGATCCGTGCGGAACTCTTCAAATTGGCCGACCTCGATTTCGATTTGTATTCCCAGGCCTGTGGCAATCCGACGGAGAGCGGCTGTTTTTTTGATTGAGCGATCGAGTAGGACCGGAACCGCGGGAACTCTCGATGCAAACGAACGGCACAATAACAACGGAAAGGCGGGCAGTCCTCCCCCTGAGCCAATGTCCAGATAGGTCGCGACCGCGGCGGCGTCTATTTTCTCAAGCGGCGCCAACGATTCGGCAGCCAGGCGTCGTCGTTCGGATGCGGATGTTTCACGTGAAACAAGATTGTGAATTTGGTTTTCCCGGTCCAACAGGGCCAGGTACTCGTCCAGGCGATCGCATCCGTGACGCTTGATCAGGTCATCGCTTGAGAACTTTTCGAGGTTGTCGGCAGGCGTTGTCAACCCAGAGCCCCTGCCCGCTTGAGATGAACCGACAGAACGGCGATATCGCCGGGGGTGATCCCCTCCAGCCGTCCCGCCTGCCCCAGAGTCCGCGGCCGAAAATGGCCGAATCTCTCTTTGGCCTCGGCCTTGAGTCCGGAGATAGCCTGATATTCAAAACCGGCCGGAATCAGGATTTCTTCCATCCGATGGTGCTTGTCGACCTCGCGCTGTTGCTTGTCAAGATATCCCTGATACCGTATGAGGATCGCAGCCCGCTCGGCCACTTCATCGGAGAAATCAAAGCCGTGGTCCAATTGTCTGACCAGGCTAATCGCTTGGTTTATATCAATATGCGGCTGGCGTACCAAATGAGCCAGGGTAATGCGCTCAACTTTTTCAAACCTCTCCCCCGCGCTACCGAGGTCTGCCACCGCCACCCGCCGCTCTGCCAGTCGTGTCCCGGCCGCCGCCGTGGCCAATTGAAGCTCTCTGAATTTCTCGTTCTCAGCAGGATCGATCAATCCGTAGCGGATACTGTACCGGTGCAGACGATCTCGGGCATTGTCCTCCCGCAGAGACAACCGGTACTCGGCTCTTGAGGTGAACATCCGATACGGCTCCGTAGTCGAGCGTGTGCACAAGTCGTCGATCATGACCCCTATGTAAGCCTCCGAACGATCCAGGATAAACGGCGGCTCCTTATCGAGATATAGCGCCGCATTGACCCCCGCCAGCAAACCCTGGCCGGCCGCTTCTTCGTAGCCGGAAGTACCGTTGATTTGTCCGGCAAAAAACAAACCGGCGATCAACTTGGTCTGCAGCGATGGCTCGATCTGGTGCGCAGGGCAAAAATCATATTCGATAGCGTAGCCCGGATTGGTGATTTCCGCGTGCTCCAAACCGACTACCGTACGGATAGCCTGCCGTTGCACATTTTCGGGCAGAGCAGTCGAAAACCCGCTGGGGTATATCTCGTCAGTGCCATTACCTTCCGGCTCCAGGAATATCTGATGACGCTCTTTCTCCGGAAAGCGATGATACTTGTCTTCGATTGACGGACAATACCTCGGCCCCCGCGACTGGATTTGACCTGAGAAAATCGGAGACAGGTGCGAATTTGCTGTAATCAGCTCCTGCGTCGCGCTAGTAGTATATGTCAAAAAGCACGGCGTCTGATCGGAGACAATTCTGGCTGAGCGGCTTGAAAACATGGGCGCCGGTTGATCTCCTGGCTGGAGAGTGCACACGGAGAAATCAATACTTCCGCCGTCCAGGCGCGGGGGGGTTCCAGTCTTCAGTCGACGCACCTCGAAACCCAACTCAGACAACGATTTTGACAGACCGACAGCAGCCGGCTCGCCGCGTCGCCCGGCCGGAATCTGTTTGTCGCCGATATGGATCATGCCCTGCAGGAACGTTCCGGTGGCAATAACAATGGCGCCCGTGCCCAGCCTCTCCCCCGTATCGAGGGTCAACCCGGCGACACGCCCGGCGTCAATAACCAGAGAGATCGCCATCCCCTCGATTACCTCGATTGAGCTCTGATTGGCGATCCAATCACTGACGAACTGAGTATAGGCTATCCTGTCGGCCTGTACTCGGGTCGACCAAACGGCCGGTCCGCGAGACAGATTAAGGCGACGAAACTGGATACCGGTGGCGTCGGCAGCTTCACCCATGAGCCCGCCGAGAGCGTCTATCTCCTTGACGATATGCGACTTACCAATGCCGCCAACGGCCGGATTGCAGGACATCAAGGCCAGTTTGGTGCGATCCATACTGACCAGGGCGGCTTTCTTGCCCATACGGCCGGCTGCCAATGCCGCCTCTACCCCGGCATGCCCGCCGCCAATCACAACTATGTCAAAGTCTCGTGGCATCTAACTCAATTTCTGATAGTTGACAAGGTTCGTGCATAACCCGGCCTGTCAACCCGCTCGTTTCCGATAGCTCTTTGGCCCAACCTGCTCGGGTTTCACGTGAAACGCGGCTGGCCGTGCGGCCCACTACGTCAAGCAACACAATTGTCCGCCAAAATTGATCTGTATCCTCAGAAATCCCAAGACCACTCCACCAACTATTTGCCAACACAGAACTTAGAGAAGATTCGGTCAAGCACTTCCTCATTATATACGCGGCCGATGATCTCGTCAATGGCGGTGATCGCCTGGCGGATATCGAAGGCGGCCAGCTCCAAACCGTGGCCGTCGGCCAGCTTCTGATCAACTTCCTGAAGGAGACTCTCGGCCTGGGAGAGCTTTTGGGCATGGCGCTGCGAGGTTACCACCTGCCCCGAGGTAAGATCCGGTTGCATAGCGTGGATTCGTCCACTTAGCAGTCCGCGAAGTCTGTCGACCCCCTCGCCAGTTAGGCAGGAAATCTCAACATCAAAAAACGGAGTCGATTCATGTCGCTTCTGACTCGAATATAGAATATCGATTTTATTGCCCACCAACATCTTACTGATGATTTTGTGGGTTTTAAGGTCCGCATAGAGTTGTTTTGCCCAGTCGGCGTCATTGACATCTACCAGCCACAAGACCAGGTCTGCTGATTTGAGCTGGTCTATTGCCTTTCGCTGACCCTCCATCTCAATCTCATCTGAGTCCTCGCGAAAGCCGGCGGTGTCGATCAGTTGTACGGCCACTCCGTCCAAGTTGATCCACTCATCGAGGTAATCTCTGGTTGTCCCTGGCGTGGCTGCCACCAGAGCCCGCTCACTCTCGATCAACAGGTTAAAAAGCGACGATTTCCCGACATTTGGACGTCCGGCAATCGCGCATTTGAATCCCTCATGAACGATTCTGCCACGTTCATAAGTGGCCACCAGCTTGCCCACCTCTCCCCCGGCCGCGCTGAGTTGTGCTCTGATGGCAGGGATTGCCTGCGCCTGCAGGTCCTCCTCCGGGTAATCGAGCGATGCTTCGACCTCGGCTAAAACGTCCAGGATCTGTTCGCGAATGCTCCCCACGTGCTCCGCATATGCTCCTATGGCGTGCTCCGAAGCCGCCGCCAGCGACGTTCGGGTGTGGGCGGCGATAATATCTGCCACAGCCTCCGCCTGGGTTAAGTCGATACGGCCGTTTAGAAAGGCAAGTTTGGTGAATTCGCCCGGCTCGGCGGCACGGGCACCGGCCGCCAACAATACATCGAAAATGCGCCGCACCACCGCATAGCCACCGTGGCAAAAAATCTCCGCCTGCTGCTCCCCGGTGTATGAACCACCAGCCGGCATAACCACAGCCATGACTTCATCGATAGTCTGCCCCGTTTCATCACAAAAGAACCCGTGGCGCATCATCATCGGCGTCCACGCGGAAGCAGTACTGGTCGGCCTGGCTGGTTTGAAGTGCTCCCCCAGGATTCTATGACTCAGCGGCCCTGCCAGCCGCAAAGCAGCCACGCCGCCCTGTCCCGGCGGGGTGATAGTAGCGGCGATAGTCTCATCGCCTAAGGCCGGGCGCTTCTTCTGAGCCATATGCCCCTAAGCCGATTTCACCTCGGCATTTTTACCCTTGCGGAAGACGATATAATCAAGCAGCGAAAACAGCGAAAAACAGATCCAATATAGCACCAGCCCGGAGGCAAACTTATAGAAGATGAAGCCCATAAACAGTGGCATCATATAGCCCAGGGCTTTATTCTGACCGGTGCTCGGCATAGTGATTTTTTGCGACAGGAACTGTGCTCCAATCATGATGACAACCAGAATGATGTACGGATCCATGAACCCGGATGCTCCGCGCGAAAGATCGGTAATGAACCAAACAAAGGGAGCATCACGGAGCAAGATGGTCGACTTGAAAACCGAAAACAAAGCAAAAAACAGAGGCATCTGAGGCAGGATCGGCAGGCAGCCGGACATCGGATTGACCCCGGCTTTCTTGTACATCTTCATGGTTTCGCGATTGAGCGCCTGGGGGTCTTTTTTATGTTTCTGCTTAAGCACCTCCAGCTGCGGACCAAGGTCGCGCATGGCCTGCATCGACTTGAATGACTTCAGCGACAAGGGGAGAGTCACGACTTTGACCAGCAAGGCGAACAATATGATTACCAGCCCGTAATTGGGGATCACATCGTACATGCGAGGCAGTAGCCAGATAATGCCCAGAGCAAACGGTTTGATCAACCAGCCGATGAAGGGAGTGGTGCCGATGTCAAGCATGTCCTCCAGACCGATCTGGTATTCGGACAGCAGCGTGTAATCCAGCGGCCCGACGAAGACTGTGAAGGAATCACTAACGGTGGCTTCACTGGCAAGGGGGATCACAAGTCCAAAAGTGACCCGGCGCCGCTGGACGGTGCCGTCGGCAGTGATTTGGTTGTCCTCGACACCGTTGGCGAAGACGGCCGAAGCGATCTTGGTGCGCGGGATGATCATGGCGGCGAAATATTTCTCACGGACTCCGGCCCAGCGAGTGTCGCCATCGAGTGTCTGGTTGAGAACACCATCATTGAAGTCATCCAGGCTCTCGCGCGAGTCCGACACCGTCATGGCCACCGCCTGCATGGCCTCGTAGTCGGCCTGGAGCTGTGGCTCGGTCGGGGTCAGAGAGGTATTCCATACCAGGCTATATTTGCGCTCGAAGCCGTAATGCTGGTTGCCGTTGACGGTAAGGACCAGATCGTAATGGTAGCTGTCGGGATAGAATATGTAACGCTTGACGATGGAGCCGCCGTGGGCCGCCGTCGAGGTGTAGACTACTTCCAGGGGATCGCGGTTGACACTGTACTCGCCTGAGCGAAGATTGCACTCATACCCGAGCGAGGAACTGGCGAACGAGTGACCGGCAAAACGGGCATCCGGGGTGGCGGCTTCGGCCTCGGCCAACATCTCGACCGGAGTTCCGTCGCGATGCGTGTACTCGTTGAGAATCATGGACAGCGGCCCGCCACCGTGGGTCGACATGATCACGCGGTATTTTTCAGTGATCACTACAACCGTATCCGGCGCGGTCAGGGCAACTGTTTCGGCCAGGCTGGTGTCATCGGCGATCGTAGCCTGTTCAACCGCTTGCTCGCCGACCGGGGCTGCCGGCTCCTGATACTGAACGACCTCGCTGGTGGTGTCGGCGGTTTGAGCCGGTTGCTCGGCAGGCGGCGGAACCAACCCGAGAAATCCCAGGATCTGATTGAAGAAGACTATCAGCAATATCAGAACGATTACCAGCGGCAGCGTCTTTTTGTCCACGATCTTGTCCCTGTTTGTCCCTGTTATATTACGAGTACATCCCTGTCAGGCGAATATTCACCGCTGTTTTTCCGGCACCGGATCATAGCCCCCATCTTGCCACGGGTGGCACCGGAGCACGCGCCCAACAGCCAATATGCTCCCGCGTCGTGCTCCGTGAAGTCGCAGCGCCTCGACGGCATACTCCGAGCATCTGGGAACGTAGCGGCAGCCAACACCCAATGTTGTCAGCACGGGGGAGAGGCTGCATTGGTAGATACGGACCAGAAATATCACGAAATACGCCACCAGGCTCGGCCTTTCAGCCGGTGGCGGCGTTGATGGCTTTGATGAACTGTCTGAGTTCATGCTGAACATCATCCAGCGACAGTTTCCCGATATTCCGTCTGGTCAGAAGCCCAAACTGAACCGGCCGGTTCAGGAGGTGGCGATCGTGCCGAATCACTTCGCGGACCAGGCGCTTGATCCTATTTCGTCTGGTAGCCGGCTTGACGTTGCCAGTGATCAGGATAGCATGTGCGAAATCATCGGACGGCTGCCAGACGCACACAAAAAACTCCCCGACTTTCCGGCGGCCGCACTTCAGCAGGCGCTGGATATCGGCTCGCCTTCTCAGACAAAGCCTTCGGGGAAGTTTATTTCTTTCGACCAACACTGACCGTCAACCGCTTGCGCCCTTTGGCGCGCCGACGAGCCAGCACGCGGCGACCACCGGTGGTACTCATGCGGGCACGGAAACCGTGATCGTTGAGCTTCTTGCGGTTTGAAGGCTGAAAAGTTCGTTTCATTTCATTCTCACTTTATTTTCCAAAGCCACCGAATATAAGCAATTTCCTGCCGCGGTCAAGGGGAAAAGGAGGGGGAGGGGTGACAGACCTTGGGTGGAACTTGAGGGTTTTCCGAATCGTTCTTGACATATGGTGTGTAAGGCGTATAAATTGAACCGTTTCTGGGAACCGCATATGAAAACTTACGTTTTTAAAGGGCCGTTAAATGAACCGCGGCACCGAGACTGCCGATACTCAGTCTAGCGACGTTGGGATATTCTCATTGCTGGAAGAACCCGTTGCTTTGGCGGACATGGCAGAAATGGATCAGAAGAAGAGAGCGTCTAAGAAAGATATGCGCCAGGCCTTCAAAGACTTAATGAGCACGCTGGACTCCACTGTTGGCCAGGGGAGGATGGACTCCCAGCAAGCAGACTTATTGAAGAAGATAGCACTGTATCGCTTCCTTGAGTTTCATTACGTACCGATTGTTGAGGGCAGATTGGCCCGGTTGACGGGGAAGGTGGATCGTATTGTCAGCAGAGACCGATCAAGACAGACAGGTTTCGCAGAAGCCAAGTGACAGCGGCGGGGCCAAGCCTAGCAACACGGACGTCACAGTAAAGAGCCCGGGTGGCGGCTCTCCGCCAATTCCCGATGATGTGCTCAAGTCCGTTTCAGCTTTCATGTTAAGCTCCAAGTCAGGGCCCATGATCCATCCATTTTGGGACAAACTCCAACCAGAGCACATCCCTGATCTCATACGGTCTATCGACACCGAATTTGGTCACGAGATAGATTTCCAAAAGAGATCGCAATGGTTTGGGCTAGGCTATACCCTTATTGGCGTGGCTGTTTTGGTTTTCCTTGTCGTATTTCTTAAGAGCGATCCGGATCTATTCAAGATAGCCTTGACGGCCATAATTAGCGGTGGGGTCTCTTTCGTTGGTGGCTATGGGTTGGGGAAAAAGAACAAATAGGCCCTCAGGCCCTATCCTTCACCAATATTCCGTCACATGCCCGCTTACTCATCCCCCACTCGCCAGGCGTAGAGGATGCCGCGGCGGGTGCCGACTAATAGCGTCGAATCGACCCGGCCGATTGCGCGCACGGAATACGGCGCCGAGCCACTGAACACAGTAGACCCGTCGGCGATCGACAGCCCCTCCACCTGTCCCTCTGATGTCCCCAGCACCAGGTTGTCACCCCAGATGTGTACGCGCGGGACATACCATTGCGCTGTCGAATCCTCGGGGGCTCGTCGCCAGACAACGCGGCCCTCGGCCAGATCATAGCAGACCACCTCGCAATGATTGCGTCCGTTTCTGCCGCTCAGAAATAGCAGCCGGCGGTTGTCGACCGGCGCACCCTTGCCGGGCTGGCAGGGGAGAGGGTCGGTGCGGATTACCAATCCGGAGTCGGCGTCGATGAAATGCAGAGTCGAGTCAGCCATGCCGACCAGCAACCGGCTATCGAAGGCAGCAGCGCCGCCGATGACGTGACTGTCAAAGGGATGATTCCAGAGTTCCCGACCGGTCGGTGGGTCAAGATTGTGCAGGATGTCGTCCCGACGACCTATATAGAAAGCGCCATGCTCGGTAATCAAAACCGAGGACGCGGTCGCTGTACGAGCGGCGTGGGCGAGGCTGTCGTGCTCGGTATCATCCCGTTTTCCGGCACGAAAGGACCAGCGTAGTTCGCCGGTCGACGCTGCCAGCGCCCACACGGTGTCGTCCATAGTAATGGCGAACACCAGCGAGTCGTGCCAGGTGCTGATATCCGAGGCTATACCGCGCGCCGCCGGTCGTTTCCATAGCAGGTCGCCGGTGCGCCAGTCGAGGGCATACATAGCCCCCGGACTACTCCCGAGATTGTCGGTGCCGAAGAAGACCATGCTGTCGATTATCAGGGGATTGCCGTGGAACTGGACACCTTGATCACCGCTGACATCGCAGGACCAGACGACGTGGCCATCGGCTAAGTCGAGCGCGTAAAAGTTGCCGGAGCAGGATCCAATCAAAACCAGGTTGTCCACGACCGTGGGTTCGGCGAAGATTCAGCCGCCGCTGTCGAACTGCCAGAGTTCGGTGAAGGTGATGTCGCCGCCGGGGGCAGTGACTGAGAACCAGATAACCACCGCCGTGCACAAAATGAGGACGAACCCGATCGAGCGAGTGGGAGTCTTCATGAGCTTAATATAGCTCTTGGGGGCGCTCCGGCCAACAGCCGTGTCACCTTTCGACTCCGCCCTTGGTGACACCCGGAGTCCAATTCTACGGACACGGTATCGGGGGAGGGCCGCCGTTGAACATGTAGTTGACCAGGTAGACCAGGTCGGCGATGTCGGGATTGCCGCCGCTACCGGTTACATCGGCCTCCTTAGTGCATTCCGGTTCCGGACCGCCGTTGAACATGTAGTTGACCAAGTAGACTAGATCAGCGATGTCCGGGCCGGTACCATCGTGATTGACATCGCCTCTGGTTACACAGCAAGAGCTGTAGTCAAAATATACATAGCCACGGCCAGGCTGAACATAGGTTATATAGATGATCCCATATGTGCCGCCGAGCAAGGGCTGGAGGCCCGGACGATTCCAGTACGGGGGATAGTCTGTATAGGCTGTTTCCGTGCCCCAATCGCTGCTGCCGGATGGGCGAAAAGTGAAGCGACTTTCACGCTTCGGCCAAGTGTAGTAGTAAGACACAGCGGCAACACCGCCACCGCGACGGCAGGTAATGGCCGGAGCTTCGGACTGAATGGTAGAGTCACCCAGCACATTCCAATACGGATCCTGTCCGGGGAGGAGGTTGTAGCAGCGGCAGTAGTGTTGGGCACCTGACCAACATTCATAGAGGCAAAAGACGGAATCGTTCCTGGCGGTGATCGAAGTGTGATCGGTCACGAGAGAGTTGGTCGGCTCGGTAATTTGATTGCTCCAACCCGTGCCGTTGGAAAGGGCATCAATATTGAGCTGATAGGATTGATCGATATATGATATGTAGAACCAGTGGTTACTGAAGCCGACATTGACAGTGGCATCCAGACCGTAGATACAATCAGTAACGCCGGTGCCGATTTCAGTAAAAGACATAGCATTCTCATCATCCCAATAGAACTCAACGGTACTGCTGGTAGTCGTGGCCACAAGATAGAGGCGGTGAGTCGTTCCGCCGAAATCCTGCGTCGATTCGAGCTCGAGTTCGGCAATATCGTCGCTACCGACCGAGAAGGCCTCGACATAGGACTGGCCGTTGTCAAAATCCTCCCAGAAACCGTCAGAGGTCCGGCAGTGTTGCAGTCTAACTTCGGAGATGGTGGAGGAGGGGTAGGCTACATAACAGTGGCCATCGACGATAGTCATGGCAATATCCTCGAAAATGTAACCAGTGCCAGCGATGAATTCCATGAGCTCGGTCCATGTGCCACCGCTGTTTTGGGAGAAATAGACATAGTATTTCGAGCGCACACCGTTGTTGCACAATGCAACCATGAATATATTGCCGTTGGAGTAGTCAACGTCCATTTCGACCACAAAGGCGGTATCTATGTCACCAATGCGGATGTCAGTGCCCCGAACATCGGAAGTGGGCGACGGGGTCGGTACACGCGGCTTGATCATCAGGGCCATGTGGCGGGAAAGGTCGATCGTTTCAAGCTTGGCTAGTTGCGCTATGGCCTAGTCGCAATCACCCGTGTTCCAAGCGAACTCGACCTCATCGCAGGCCTTCCGAGCTGATCTGCTGACTTCAGCGGCCACTTCCAGCGTGATTATGCTATTGGACCGTTCGAACGAAGACATCTTTTCGAGGTCCTGCCAAAGACAGGATGACTGGATCAACTGCAGCTCCGTCTGAATAGCTTGATCAAGATCAATTTCAGCGGCAAGAGCGCCAACGGCCAGGAGTAAGATAATTACTGAAATAATAAGAGCAAAACGCATCGGAGGAACCTCCTTAAGTGGATTACCAACATCGTGTAGCTCAGAGGGCACTGTTCCCGGGCGAAAACCTCCGAGCACATGACATCTGTCAATATACTCTCAAAGGGGCGTATAGTCAAATTGGACGGGGGTCTACGGAACCCCGTCTACCTCACCACCCGTGGCAGGAGCGGGGAGAGGCGGGCGAGGATTTCGTAATTGATAGATCCTGACCAGGCGGCCAGCTTCTCGGCGGTGATGACCTGATCGCCGTCACTTCCAATGAGAGTGACGGTGTCACCCTGGCGGGCGCCCTTGACATCGGTGACATCGACCATCGTCAGGTTCATGCAGACCCGGCCACGCACCGGCGCCCGACGACCGCGAATGAGAACGTGGGCAAGGTTGGACAACGCGCGGGCGTAACCGTCGGCATAACCGACCGGGATGATGGCCAGTTTGGTGGGCGAGGTGGTGCGATAGGTGCAGCCATACCCAACAAACGAATCGGCCGGGATTTTTTTGATTTGTGTTACCCGAGTTTTCCAACTGAGGATGGGGGAGAAGAGGTCGTTTTGGCCGCCGCCGAGGCGATAGGACAGGTAGGTTTCTTTGGACGGCCAGTGACCGTAGACGGCGATACCGGGACGGACCATATCCAGACGGGTATTTTCAAACAGGATCATGGCCGCCGAGGAGGCGGCGTGTTTGATTTTGGGGGGGATGCCGAGCGCGTGCATCAGTCTAACCATGCCCCGAAACTGCTTCAGTTGCCGAGTGGAATAGCTGTGGTGAATGGTGTCCTCGACATCGGCAAAATGCATCGACGCCCCATAGGGACCGCCCAGGAACGGATTTCCTTGATATACGCGAGCGAAAGCAGGGAGTTCGTCGACGGTGATGCCCTGGCGATTGGTCCCGGTTTCCAGTTTCATGTGGGTGCGGATTTTTTTGTTCTGGTTGGTAGCGAGGCGGCCGACGGCTGACAATGTCTTGAGGTCGAAGATAGTCGGCTCGAGGTCGTACTCCAGGACGCCGTCTATTTCTGATTTGGCCAGCGGCCCCAACAGCAGGATCTTCCGCGTCCAGCCAACCTCGCGAGCTAAGATTGCCTCCGGCAGCGCATGGACGGTGATGTACTCGACCTCGGCCTGCTCTTGCAGGACGCGGACGACCTCGGGCAGGCCGTGGCCATAGGCGTTGGCTTTGACACAGACGGCTACGGCCGCCTGGCCGGCCAGTTTCTGGAGCGATCTTACATTATGTCGCAGGTTGCCCGGCGACAGCTCAATCCAACTCAGAAAAGGTAAATCCTTCATGACGCCACTTATACTGCATGATGCTCACTCGGACAACAAAAAGAAGAGGCCGGGATGTGACATGAGAGGTTGATTGGGCTGTCGGGCCGAGACGCCCGACAGCACCCTTCGCAAGCCGTACCGTCGGGCCCCCCCTGCATGATTATCGGAAGCCCGAGCCAACGGGCCTGGTGAAAAACCCCTCGCGCGAGCACATCCGGGCTCAGACAAGCCCCGCCCCTACGCGAAGACGCGCTCCAAAACCGCGTGGGGGGCGGCTTCAAGTCGCCCCGCTTTTCTCGCCGCCGGCCGGTGAGTCGTTCCGGTAGGCTTTGTCAACAGGCCCCAACAGATGGCATGGACCCAAGTTAGGTTAAGAAACTTCTGCTTGGTGTCGATGAATTCCAAAACCTTTTGATTTCCGGACAGGCAGTAGAATGAGTGTAAACATCGGGAAAGTGCACAAGACGATCCCATTCATTCAGTCCCATCGCGAGCAGCTCGGGCGGTTGTTTTACCAGATACTATGGGAGAGGCAGCCTCGGTTGGCCAAGGCCATCTCTGATACGGAAAAGGGCAAAGTCTCCCTTGGTTTCACCCTATTGCTGGACAACCTGCTTTATTATTGGCACGATCTACAGGCTTCGGAGGAAATCCTGCAGCGGCTGGCACGCACCAGCCTGGGGGAGATATTTGACGAGGGATTTATAAGCGCGGCGACGACGGTTCTCCTGGAGGCCATGCGGGAACTTTTCGGCGATGAATGGGACGACGGACTCGAGGCCGCCTGGGACGAGGCCCTGGGGATTCAGCGCATCATGTTTGTAAAGGCTCTGAGCCAACCGCAGCACCCGATCGCCGCCGAGCCGACCGGAATGCCTAAGCCTGTTCCAGCATCCGAGTGATCATGTTGACGTGACCCTGCTCGAACTTGGCCAAACGCTCAAACATCGCCTTACCTTCATCAGTATCTACCTGGGCGGCGGCACCCGTGAACAGATCCCGGGCCTCCTGTTCCAGTCGCAGAGCGATTTGCAGGACCTCTTTAGTGGTCTGCGCTGCGGCTACTTCGTCGACAAGCGCCCGGTGTCGGCGGGTCATCTCCTCGCCTATTTCAGGTAGACCTTCCTGCCTGAGTATGTCCGCCGTCAGGACCCATTTCTCCGAGCGGACCAGGGAGTCGTACTGACGTTCGAGTACCTGGAAATGCTCCTTTTCTTCAAGCGCCAGTTTCTGAAGAACGTC
Organism: bacterium; assembly: GCA_043819515.1. Taxonomy (GTDB): domain Bacteria; phylum Zixibacteria; class MSB-5A5; order GN15; family FEB-12; genus DAOSXA01. Next base: position 33,316 of record JBDRES010000011.1, on the reverse strand, counting down.
TTTGTATGGTGCGGCAAACTCCTTTTTGGAGGCTTCAAGATAAAACACATAGGAGGCAACCTCCGATTGAATTCCGGAGGTCAGGGCCGCGAGGGTATCGGGATGGACCGGGGTCATTTCGTATCCTTAGCTTGGGTATTCTGCTTTTGGTGCAAATTATACGCCGGCCCTCCAAAGTCAAGAACGCAAAACGAACGCGAATCGACCGGCCGCGACTGGAGCATTAGTTGTTTCCGGCCGATAAAATATAGTACACAACCATCACTGTACTCAGGACAAAGCGAATGGATCTAAACAGCCTGGTAGCCCTGATCAATAGCCGCTTCAAAGGCGACACCCCCAATGTTCGGTCAATGGGCGGCGAGCGCCTCAACCACGGACAGAGAACGGACCATGGTCGCCCGAATTTGGTACTGAATCGGCGCGACAGGTTCATCCCATCGTCGCGCCTGTCCGATGTGGCCTCGCCGACGGCGACGCCGTCGGGTGACGAGTTCCTGCCGTCGAGCTCCGAGCCGTCCGGAGAGAGCGCAACCTATTCGTTTTTGCGACAAGCCAAGCTTGATTACAAGATGAAGCTGGCTTTTGACCTGGATGCCGTAACCATGCTGGCGGAGAGTTATGCCGATGGTGATTTGCAGTCGCTTGAGGAATTTGCAGCGGGGGGCTTTGGCTTTCGCGGCGATTTCCAGCTCTCGGGACAGCAGATGATCGAAGAGACAGCAGCCGACCCGTCGGCCCAGGGCAGCCGCCGCGAATTTGCCAACGAGAGTACCAGGCAGCGTGGCCTGGCCGCATATCAGGATCGTTCCTTCCGGGCCGAATCGTTTTACCGCGAGGCCATGAAGACACGCCGCTCGCTGCATGAGACGGTTCGTGACGGCCATCGCAAGGCGGTCAACAGTCTGGAAATGCGCTATCGCCTGGACAGCCGTTTCCAGTTCAGCTTCCTCAGTCAATTCAACCGGCAGACCGAATCCCTGGGCGCCGAGCAGCCGGATCAACTGCCGCAGTATTTTGACAATGTCGACGGCCTGGCTCAAAAAGCGTCGCCCGATATGATGGCCGGCTTCTTTGACACTGTCCAGGCCTACCTGGACCAAGCTGAGGAGCAGATGCTGTCGCAAGCGACGCAGGCCTTTGAGCTGGCCGCGGCCGAGCTGGGTTTTGAGGGCGGGGCGGTGGCGATGACCAAAGACCAATTGGTCGGTACCATTGAGGGGTTTTTCGCTCGCGTCGATCAGGCGCTGGAGCAAGTCGAGAGCGCCTTTGTAGCCCCCGAGCCGCAGCTGGCGCCGACCGCACCGGTGGTGCCGCAGCCGGACCTGAAGGAACTCTACGACCCGTCGTTGGAGTTGCTGAAGGCTCACCTAGCTAGCATTTGAGGACAGGTTCGTCCCGTAGTGAGAGAGTTTCGGCTTGGCCTGAGTGATGCCCACCCAGGCGCGGCGATACCCGGCGCCGCCGCCACGGCCCACATTTCGCTTGCCAACACGACCTAGCGGGCGAATATTCAGTTGCCGATGAAAAACACGATCGCTGCCAATATCATGGAGCTGCACGGCCGTATTGCTGCTGCCTGCGAAGAATTCGACCGGGATGCGGACGATATTACGGCCGTGGCCATCACCAAGAATCATCCGGCGGCAGTGATCCGTACCGCCGTCGCCTCCGGACTCGTCGAGATAGGGGAGAGTCGTGTCCTGGAAGCCAAGGCCAAAATCGACGAAGTGGGGAGAATCGCCCGCTTCCACCTGGTCGGCCATCTGCAGACCAATAAGGTGAAAACGGCCGTCGCAACATTTGATGTCATTCAGTCGGTCGATTCACTGCGGCTGGCCGAGGCGATCAATCGTGAGGCGGGTCAAGCGGAGCTGACGGTGGCCTGTCTGATCGAGGTCAATTGCTCGGGCGAACCTCAGAAGTATGGGGTCGATCCGGCGGAATGTATCGACCTGGTCGGCCGAGTTGCGGCGATGGAGCACCTCGACCTAAACGGCCTGATGACGATCGGCCCGAACACCGACGACCAAGGCGCTATCCGAGCCGCTTTTGCTCACTGCCGCCATCTCTTTGTCCAGGGCCAGCAGTTGGTGGGTCGCGATTTTGATACTCTCTCGATGGGCATGAGCGGCGATTTTGAGCTGGCTATCGCCGAAGGTTCGACGATGATCCGAATCGGTAGTCTGTTGTTCGGTCAACGCCCGGATATGCCCTGACGCTCGCTTCGGGCCGGCCCGGGGGAGCCGGCCGGCCATAATTCAATCACAACCAGGTTAATATTCCCCGGCGAAAGTTCGATACTATTGATAAGCGCCCGACCGGCCACTTGTGCACGATTGGAACAGGGTGGTTTTGGTTCGAAGGGTGCCGTAAGGAGAGATACAAAGAACTTTCAGACTGGTGGGTGACCAATGGCTCTGACTCCCAACGATATTCGCAATTGCGAACTCGACACGCAGATGCGCGGCTACAACAAGGAAGCGGTCGAAGAGCTGCTCGAGCAGATCGCCCGAGCAATGGAGGCCGACAAACAGGAGAATCTCAAGTTTTCGATGGAGATCGATTCTCTTAAAACGCAGTTGGCGACTCTGCGGGAGTTTGAAGACTCAATCAAGGGAGCCGCTATTGATGCCCGGCGCAACGCCGATCAGACTATCGAAGACGCCAAGATCGAAGCGGTCAGGATGCTGGCTGAGGCCAAAGAGCAGGCCGAAGCGCTGATCGTTTCGCAGAAGGAGCAGTTGCGCGATCTGGAGGCCCGGGTAGCGCGGGCCAAGGCCACCAAACGCACCTATATCGATTCATTGCGCGAGACGATCGAGTCTCATCTGTCGATTCTCGGAAACATCGATACCGCCGACCTGGCCGATCTCGACGACAATCTTGAAGTCACCGATTCGGCCGAAGTTGAGCGCGACCAAATGGAAACGCTGGCCGACCGAAGCGAGGAGAACGAGTCGCTTGAAGCCGAGCAAGATGTCGCCGCCGATAATACAGCCCCGATCGCCGAACAGCCGGTGCCGCCGGAGGCGCCGCCCGAGGGCGCGCTAAAGGATAAACCGGTTGATCCGGAGTTGGCCCAGGCTCTGGCCAACTATCAAGCTCGGGTTGACAACCAGAACCGGGCCGATGGCGAGCCGATGCCACCTACCGGGGGACCGACGGTTATCGAAACGGACCAGCGGGCCGAGGATATCCCGCCCGGCTTTTACGTCAAGGATCCAAAGACCGGTGAGGATATCACCGGCAAGATCCGGATTGCCCACTTGAGGCAAGCCCACCAGCAGGTGGCACCCGGCGAACCGCCGGCTAAGGTGCCGCCGGAGGAGCTGGCCCAGGAGCTGGACAAAGTAGTGGCCAAATTCGAACAAGAGTTGGATAAGGCAGCGCATTCGTAAAAAGCAACTCCCACCCAGGATGTGACGCCCTCATCTTTGAGTCGGACGTCACTGGGGAGACGTTATGTTCAGAACCCCGCCGAGCACCGGCGGGGTTCTTTCTGATATTCATTTGCGAAACCATGAGATGGTCTGGAGCCGCTGTTTTTAGAACTCGGTCAGGCAGGCCGGTTTGGTGTCGGTTCTGAACAGATGGTCTAATTCGGCTGACAGAGTCTCATCCGAGAGCTTCACCAGGCCGTAGTCAAACAGAGAACGCAAGCGCACGGCGCCGATGATTAGCGAAGAGAAATCAGCCACGTCGATCTGCATCTCCACATCGGTGGGTTGGTCGGGCGCCGTCGGTCGGGCCTTGCCCCGTCGGAAGTACACCACCCGACGGCCGTGGTTGGCCCTCAGGAAAGTGTCTCGCACGTGCAGCCCCAGCCGAATCGTCTGACCGTTGAAATCGCGCCCGACCATAGCCGCAAACAACCCCTCGACATTGAGCACCCGATACATGATGCCCAGGCCGGAGAGGTGACTGGGATGATACACCGATGGAAACACGGCCGGGCCCGACTTGCGAGCATCATCCAAAGCAAAATGAAAATCATCATCGGTGGTGATAAGTTCTATGCGACTCACCTGGTCGAACTGGGTGGAAAGAAAAGTCAGAAGTTCGCCAAGTACGTCGGCGTTTTCGTAGATCAGTTCCTTGACCAGGAAATTGTGGTCCAGGAAATCATCGCGTTTGCCCTTTTTGAAATCGATACGGAGGTAGCCCAGAATCCGGCCGCCCTTGGCATACACCAGCCAGCGCTCCTTTTGCCCAAAACGAAACCGGACCTGGCGCCAGGCCAGGGTTTCTTCGATAGCGCCGTTAGTGCGGGCTACCCAGCGATTGTAGCAATCGTTGAGGGACGGGAGATCTTTTTCGGTCAGGTAGCGAACATGGCGGCAGGATTTGCCGCGAGGGATTCCGGCCGGATCGATTTCGTACAGATGCCCCTTCGATCCCAGTCCGGCGCCCATCTTGCGATAAAAATCGGGGCGGAACGGCCACAACACCGCGATTGGTGATCCCTGGCGGCGATAGTGTCCAAGGAAAAAGCGACACAGCCCTTTGGCGACATGCTGTTTTTTGTGGGCCAGGTGAACAGCCAGAGAACCCGCTCCACCGGCCGGGACGCGTTGGCCGAACAGGTTCATAGTGTAATCATAAAGCAGCAAACCACCCCGCATCCGGCCGCCGTCATACATGGCGTACAAAGACGTACGGGGATCGGCCAGGCGGGCATCGATCCGCGGACGAATCTGTTCTTTTTCCTTAGGCGTGTGAATACTCATTCCGGGGTAGGCATCACACATGATATCGATAAACTGATCGACATCCCTGGCGGGGACTCTTTTTATTTGGCTCATGACTCTCACGTTAATTCGGCCGGGGGGCAAGCGCAATAGTACATTTGTGCTCTTAGTACGTTGCCTGGGTGGAGGGGTTGCAGCCCAGAACCACACGGAGGCGATGATAGCGCCCGGAGAAGATCAATAGCAAGGGCCCGATCGACAGTTATCAATCGGGCCCTCGGGTAGAAACAGGAACTCGAATCGACTAGCTCTTTGCGACTTGCCTGGAATGATTCATCTTCAGCTGTCGCAGACCTTCAATCACCTTGACCGATGCTTCGTGGGAAGCCTTGGCGAAATCACGAGCGCCTCTGATGTCGCCATCACGCGCTGCCTTTACGGCCCGGTTGGCCATGTAGTGGACTTTCAGATGAGGATCCTCAAGCTGCCGGAAGGCAGCGTCGCCGCGCAGGCCTTCGGTCTGGTCTGAGTAGTACCATTTGCCCAGTCGGCAATGGTGGTGATCGACCTCAGCCCATCGATCAGCGGTCTCGGGACTTAGAATGATGCCGTCCATCTTTTTGACATAGAGTGCGTGGTCCTGCTCGCCCAGATCAAAGATGGTGACATTGTTGGCTATCTTGAAGCCACCAACTACTTGCCGCAGCTTCTCGGCCTGCTGGTTAAGCTGTTCAGCCGCAATGGCTGACTGTTCGGCACCGGCGGCAGTTTCTTTGCTGACAGCAGATACTCTCTCAACGTTGCGGGCAATCTCTTCGGCGGCGGCTGATTGCTCTTCGGTGGCGGTAGCAATCTGGCCGATCATATTGTCGACGCTTTGAGCTACCGCCATGATTTCCTGCAGGGCACTGCCGGCCTTGTCGGCCAGTTCGCGACCCTGATCAACCTCGGCCAGGCCCGACTCCATATCGTCCACGGCGGCCCCGGTTTCGCTCTGAATGCCCTTGATCATATCGGTAATCTCACCAGTGGCCTTGCCGGTGCGCTCGGCCAGCTTCCGTACTTCGTCGGCCACGACGGCGAAACCCCGACCCTGTTCGCCGGCCCGGGCGGCTTCGATGGCGGCATTGAGGGCCAGCAGATTGGTCTGGTCGGCGATGTCATCAATGACAGTAGTGATTTCACCTATCTGCTGAGCCGATTGCGACAGTTTGGCAATAGCATCTGACGAGGCCCGCACCTGGTGGGCGATGCGCTGCATGCCCTGGATCGTATCCGATACAATTTTGCCGCCGGACTCGGCTGTATCGGAGGCTGTCCGAGCTGCGCCGGAGGCGTCGGTGGCGTTCTTGGATGTTTCCACCACGGTCGCCGCCATCTGCTCAATCGCTGTGGAGACCTGAATCACTTGCTCCGTTTGAGTGACCGCCCCGCGTGACATCTGCTCCGACGCCGAGGAGACCTCTGCCGCAGCGGTGGCTACTTCAGCCGAACCTCCGTTGATATCGTGGATCATTTTGCTGAGACTTAGAGCCATGCGCCTTACCGAAACGACGATGCGATCCTTGACCGACTGCATGTTGTCAATGGCGTGGGCCAGGCGACCCATCTCGTCGGTGGCATCCAAGCCTATCTGGAACGATTCCGTATGACGTATGTCGATTACCAGGTTGCTGTTGGAAACCTGCTCGATGGCCGCCTCGACCTCGAGCATTTGTTCGTTTACGGCATGGGTTACCGCTACAATCCGGCCAATTGGTTTCGTTATGCCGCGAGTAACGAAATACGCGGCCAGCCCCCCGATGATTAGGGCCAGAGCGGTCAAAATCCAAATCAGATTCACGGTGGAATTGATCGTTTCATTGACCGCCGTCGTGGCACGATTGGATTGCTCACTAAAATGCTCCGTGAGCACTTCCAGGCCGGTCTGGGCCTCGGCAACGGCCGCGGCGGTCTCATTCTGGAAGATCTCCAGGGCTTCCTGTTGCCGTGCCGCTGTTTGATCAACCCAGGCCGAGGTGGCCTGGAATGCTTCATTGAGCCGGCTCATGGCCGGCGTTGTTTCGACATCGTAGATGGCCAGCGCGCCTTCCCAATCACCTGCCTGCTGGGCCTGGATAATCTTGGCTGCGGAGGCGTGAAGCTGCTCGTGGGGTTGTTCCCACTGGTTCAGATGCTCTTCAAATGCGGCATCGTAGGCGTGGCCGGCATAGTACCACTGACCAAAGGCACAAGCATGGTGATCAATCGATCCGGTAAACGGCTGGTGGTGCAGGATGGATGTCAACAGTGCGTTGGCCCACGACAGGTGGTCGATCCAGCGATGCGCCAGTATCGACTTGAGGTTCATATCGAAGGTCTGGTATTTTTCCTGGATGGCCTGGCCCGATTCATGCAGCGTCGCATGCGGCTTCTCCAAACCATCCAGAATCTTCCGCAGAGCCGGGTCTGCCTGAGCCATTTCCTTCGTGTCGGCTGAGTACATCCACTGACCGAGCCCACATTTATGGGGATCGAGCTGGACGGCGACTTGCGTAACTTGATCGTCGAGAAAGAGCGCCGAAAGTGACTGCACCCACTTGAGGTGATCGACTTCCTTCTCAATAGCAAAGGCGCGGTCGTTACATGTGACTTGGGCTTTGTGGGTCTCGACGGCCACCTTGTTCAACGAAACATAACTGCAAACACTCAAAAACAACAGCAGGCATAAGATCGAGCAGAAGCCTGCGGCAATTTTCTTCCCCAGACCAAGATTTTTCCACATGGACACTCCTCTTGCTATCTCCCTAAAGTTGATTCCCGTGTGATCTTTGATCACAAAACCGACTTCCATCTGCATTTTATTATCGACACATTTATCTGCTACTTGACCGGATCAGGACAATCCGGCTCAAGGGGATTGGCTATATGTTGGTAATGGGGGCAGAGGCCCAAGAGTTGAGTTTAGCCGCTATGGCAGCGGCTTTTGCGCAATCGGGACCAGTAGGGCCACCGGCACTTCTCGGGTGGAAGGTTTGGATCGCGGGCCTGGGCGATAGCGGCCTGGAAGACATCGTAAACACAGGGATCAACACGCCGGCCTTTCAGGCGCTGAAGCTCTTCGAAGAGTTCAACGTGGTCCTTGTCGACCAGTTGCCGGACTTCGGTGATACCGAGATCTTCGAAGACTTGCACAAACGCTGGACCGACGGACACCAGGTCTATTAAGCGGCGGGGTTTGGTCATGCCGGGAATATAGGGCGGGGAGAGGGGAAGGGGAATCACATTTGCGAGAGGTTGTCTATTTCGGGGTGAGAGTGTACCATTGATATTGATGCTGATCATCAAGATCGATATCGACTCACAAAACAACAAAATGCAACACGCCAGCCAGGATACCTAGCAGAACTGGAATTGCAAATGTTAGAATTGCTGATCCAACAGTTCCGTAAACCCACAGCCGGGAGAGAAAAGCGGATTCATCGCCTTGGCCGAATATTCTGAATAGCAGTTCGAGTATCCATCCCCCGGTATAGCAAAGGTTGGCCATCAGGCCGTAAGCTATCGGGCCTAACAGACTCAGGAACGGATCGAAGTCGCCTTCAAATTCATCAAGGCCAGGCTCAGCTGCGCCGTTAAGCCGCTCGGCAATCGAGCCACAACCCACTGCCACTAACATCATTGTTAAGATTCCAGCAACACCCGCCAAACCGACAATGAGATTATATGCTGGCCGTCTTGACTCCCACCACAAGACGGATCTGAGCGATGAATGCGCATCAATATCTCTTCGGGATAGACGATCCAGTAGGTTGTGAAGGATCTTCCGCATTGGTCAGTTCCAGAACGGTTTGTTCATATACTGTGCCAATTATACTGTCCCATACGGTCGACGTTCCATGATGAGGTAACCCCCTCCTACATCCGGCCCACGCATTCGGCGATGAGGCCGCGCAGGTGTGGCTCGGCACTGCCGGCGATAGCGATCACTTCCTCGACTTTGAGCGGGTGCATATTGTCCGGTAGACCCATGTCGGTGATGATCGAAAAGGCCATGACGCGGCTGCCTTGATGGCGAGCTACGATCACTTCGGGAACGGTCGACATGCCGACGGCGTCGGCGCCCAGATTGCGCAGCATGCGATACTCGGCCGCCGTCTCAAGATTCGGCCCGGTCAGTCCGGCATAGACCCCCTCGCGCAAATGCAGCATCTGCCTGAAAGCAACCTGCCGCGCCAGGGCAATGTACTCGCGATCATAGGCCTCATAGAAATCCGGAAAGCGCGGTCCGAGACTATCGTCATTGGGGCCGATGAGCGGATTGCCGGGAAAAAGATTGATATGATCGGTGATCATCATGATGTCCCCGGAGGTGAAAGCCGGGTTGAGCCCGCCGCAAGCGTTGGAGACAATCAGCGAGTGAATGCCGAGCTGATGCATGACCCGCACCGGGAATGTGATCTGCCTGAAAGAGTAGCCTTCGTAGTAGTGAAAGCGACCCTGCATGCAAACGACCGGTTTGCCGGACAGGTGACCAAAAAGCAGCCGTCCCTTATGCGATTCAACGGTCGAGACAGGAAAACGCGGGATGTCTTCATAGTCGACCGTGCCGACCATCTTGATACCGTCAACCAGCGACCCTAGTCCCGTGCCGAGGATGATCCCGATCCGGGGAGTGAAGTCGACTTGATCCTTGATGTAGCCGGTGGCCTCTGTCAGGGCCGAACGGAGTTTGTGATTAGTATCCATAGGTACCTCGGAGACTCCTTCTGTTTTGGCCCGAATATACGGCAGGCGACGGCCCAGGACAAGGGGGAGGGAAGCACAGTTGGTACGTAGGTTTGCCGGAAAAAGCGGCCGTGCCGCCAAATCGCCCCAACAGAAGGGTGGCTGACACGCCATCGAAGCGACAGTGTCGTCTTGATTAATGCGGAGTTTTTGGCGTTATTGGCTGGATCGAAAAAGCAAGAACAGTTCCTGAAAGGTAAGCGATGACCACCGAAACCGCCCAGAAAAAGACCTCCGGATTGCCCGCGCGCGATCAGATCGAAGACAAACACAAATGGAACCTGGCCGATATGTACGCCGATGACAACGCCTGGGAAGCCGACTATGGCCGGGCGAAAGAACTTATTGCCAAAGCCGCCCAGTTCACCGGCAGGCTGGCCGAGTCGCCGGCCGTGTTGTACGAATGCCTGTGCACGCGTACGAAGCTGGGGCAAATCACCGGGGATCTGTACCAGTACGCCCACTTGAGCCGCGACCTGGACAATCGCCAATCGACATATCAGGCGATGTGCGACCGGGCGGCGATGCTTGATGCCGAGGGCGGGGCGGCGTATTCATTTGTCGAACCGGAGCTGCTGGCGATCGACGAAAAGAAGCTGGTGGACCTGGCCGCACAGTTCGAAAAGACCAACATTTACGATTTCTATATCAAGGAACTGATCCGCTCTCGCAAGCATATCCGTTCGCAGGAGGTCGAGGAGGTTCTGGCGCAGGCCGGCATGATCGCTCGCGGCCCGGAGGCGATTTTCACCATGCTCAACGATGCCGACCTGACTTATCCGTCTATCAAAGATGAGGACGGCAACGAAGTCACCCTGACCAAGCAGCGCTTCGCCAAGTTCATGGATTCGCCCGACCGCCGCGTCCGCGAAGAGGCCCACAGGGCTTTCTATAGTGTATATAAGGATCATGTGAATGCCCTGGGGGCATCGCTGGCGGCAGGGATAAACACCGATGTCTTCAATGCCAAGGTGCGCAAATTTGAGAGCTGCCTGGAGGCTTCGCTGGACAAAGGGAATATCCCGACCTCGGTCTACCATGCTCTTTTGGACAACACCGAGGCCAACCTGACCGGGCTGCATGACTGGGTGGCCCTGCGCCGCCGGATTCTCAAGCTCGACAAGATCTATCCCTACGATATGATGTGCCCGCTGGTCCCGGAGCGGGACTACGATGTGCCGTATGACGCGGCCGTGGCTGAGATTCTCCAGGCGCTCAAGCCGCTCGGCGATGAGTACTGCGCAAAACTGAAAGATGCCTTCGACGCCCGCTGGGTGGATGTCTGGGAGACCGACGGCAAGGGTTCCGGGGCGTATAGCTGGGGCAATTATCGCACCCATCCGTTTGTCCTGATGAACTACAATAACACCGTCGACAACATGTTCACGCTGGCGCATGAGATGGGTCACGCGTTGCACAGCCATCGCTCGAACACGGCGCAGCCGCTGGAGAAAGCGCAGTATTCGATTTTTGTCGCCGAAGTCGCTTCGACTCTCAATGAGGGCCTCTTGGCGCAGCACCTGCTCAAAAAAGCGACCGACGATCAGGACAAATTGTACATTCTCAATCGCCAGATCGATAACACCGTCGGGACGTTTTTCAATCAGGTGCTTTATGGCCGCTTTGAACTGATGATACACGAGACTATCGAAAAGGGCCAAGCCCTCTCGCCGGACAAGGTCAACGAGATGTGGCGCGAACTAACCCAGAAATACTACGGCGACACTATGACAGTCGACGATCTGACGCCATACAAATGGAGCCGTATCCCGCATTTCTATTACAATTTTTATGTCTATCAGTATGCGACGTCATACTGCGCCAGCCAGGCGATTCTGGATCAGTTCAACGCGGGCGTTGACGGCATCGTGGATCGTTACCTGACGCTCTTGGCTTCGGGTGGATCGGACTATCCGATTGAGCTATTGAAACGCTGTGGTGTCGACATGACCACTCCCACTCCGGTCGAGTCGACTTTGAGACTCTTCGCCGCGCAAGTCAAACAGGCGGACGAGGTGACTAGGGAGTAGGGTGATTTATGAGCAATGGGATGGCTACATGTTGAATCCAACCCCACCGCAAGCGGCGGGGCACCCGGCTCAGCTTCATGTTTAGTAAGAAAGATGGCAAGGTCTCCTGCCATCCAATCGACTTCGAATTGAAGGTACCTGGTCCACGTACCCAATTTATCGGTGTCTCTGTACACTAGTTTCATGCACTGGCCTACCCCTTGGGCACACATTGTGTATCCCGGGTGCCCCACCCCTTGGGGTGGGGGAGGAATCGTATGGTCAAACTGAGACATTACGACAATCTGAATACAGCCCGCTTCATAACCTTCTCTTGCTACCAACGATTTCGTCTGTTCAGGGACCAGGAGCTCTTCAGGATCTTCCTGGATGATCTGGATCGATGGCGGACCCGCAACCACATCAAGTTGCTGGGCTATGTGGTCATGCCGGAGCACGTGCATTTGGTGTTACACCCGCCCGACGGCCTGCAACTCGGTCGGGCGATCGGTGAACTAAAATCCCGATCGGCGAGACGGATGTTACTCCGAATGCGACAGCGTGGATATCTGGTTGATCGGCTCGTCAACACTTCCGGAGCAGACGACCGTCTTGCCTTTTGGCAGCCGAGGTGCTATGATCACAATTGTCGAACACCTGAGACTGTCCGTGAGAAAATCGAATATTGCCACAAGAACCCTGTCAATCGCGGACTGGCCAGACATCCGTCGGAGTGGATTTGGTCGAGCTTCAATTGGTACAACGGTAATCGAGATGTTCCGGTGGAAATGGACGGTATAGAATTGTGAATCCAACCCCACCGCAAGCGGCGGGGCACCCCAGCTAATTAATGCGCGTCGCCCTGAGCGGAGTCGAAGGGGACGCGCCGGTCCGTTATGATTCAACTCCGCTCACACACACGGTGTGTCCTATAGGCAATGTGAAAGGGTCCAACATATGACCAACCTGCAATCGGATTTCGAAACGACCGTCGGCGACGGTTACAAACGTCTGTCGTCCATCCCGGAGGAGAAGGCGGCTTGCCGCCCGGGGCCGGGCAAGTGGAGCGCCAAGGAAATCGTCGGGCATCTGATCGACTCGGCCTGCAACAACCATCGGCGCTTTGTGATCGCGCAGACCAAAGACGACCTGATCTTCGACGGCTACGATCAGGAGCGGTGGGTGCGGGTGCAGGACTATCAATCACGCCCCTGGCCGGAGCTGGTGCTTTTGTGGGCGGCGTATAACCGTCAACTAGTGCATCTGGTGTCGTGCATACCGCCGGAAGTTTTGACCAAGCCACGCGCGCGACACTCGCTTGACCAGATAGCCTGGAAGAAAGTGCCGGCGGACACCCCGACAACGTTGGAGTATCTGATCCGGGACTATCTGGGCCATATGCAGATGCACCTGGAGCAGATCCGGCAACAGACGACGTAGACCGATTCCCAAGGCTGTCGATACTGACTCTCGGCTATGCTCTGGGCAGGAAGGGGATACCGTTTTCCTTACTTTGGTGATCCCGGGGCGTCGGGCTTGTGATGATGCAGGGGGGTGGCCATGCGGGCCATGCGCACCCGGAGCTTGTTGTACCGGACGATGCCGACAATGAATGTGGCAATGCCGATCGGTATAAACAGCCCGCCCAGAATCTCCATAACCAGCGAATCAAAAAATTTCAGGAAGCCAACCCCGGTCACAAAGAAAGTCAGCGCCGTACGCAGATAGGACAAGAAAGTCCGCTGATTGGCCAGGATGGTGCGGTGGATAGCGTCGCGATCATGGGTGATCAGGTCGCGACGGCTGTCTGACGGCGGTTGGTATGACATGGTTTACACAACAACCCGGATCGGCAATTGTTTCAATTCGGCTCCATACTCGCGCTGACAGTGATCGGCAGGAGGGTCGCCGCCGCATACATCAGCCTTGGCATTAGGGCTTGCTTATAGTCGCAACGACATCAACCACCCAGTCCGGTTCATCGAGCCAGACCCCGATCACCTCGACCGGCAAAGCCCAGATGCGCACAAGCTCCATCGCCCGGCGTAAATGGGAGAGGTGTTCGTCTTTGCCGACTGGGTTGCCGGCGCAGTCCCCATGAGCCACGATCATGATCGTCTCCGAGCCATGCTTTTCGACACTTATCAGCACCCGGGTTTTGATCTGCGCCACCAGGTCGGCCTGGCGGAGGGCCATGATCCCGTCCGGGCCGGGCTCGGTGATCATATCGACATAATCGACCCCGCGATGCTCCTTGAGCCAGTCGATCACCGGCTGCTGAGTGCGGCCATCCATGCAGTTGATAGCGGTAGCGAATTTTCCTTCAGCCATGCGGTCTCCTTGAATTCTGATCTGTTTACTCTAAGGAAAACCGGTTTGCGATTCAAAGTCAACTTGAAGAGTATGTGGGATGCCTGTGGCAAGTGCAAGCAGAACCGATTGGCATGCAATTAGTTGCGCACTCAGCGCACCGTTAGACTGCTGGAATGCAAGGATTTATGCAATTTCAGGCCTAGGCTGTTCCCTGATATAAGGCGGTTTCTTGTTTCAGGGAAGGCGTGAATCTTGAAATAAGGACTTGCGTTATTATACTTCGTTTCATTTAAGTATAATAAAGCTATCAACAATGATACTACCGTATCATAGTCGTAACAAGCTGACTTACAATATGTAAGACAGAACATGTTGGTATTTGCTGCCGTAATCGTATGTGTGAATTATGATTATGTGATTGACCGTACGACTTGTGTTATTATATTATATATATGCAAAAGTAGAACATTAGTATCCTTATGATACATGAATACAATTGAGGCTGGATGAACATAGCTGATTTTGGAGAAGGGCACCCTGGGCGACTCGTAAAGATCCCCGACGGAGGGTATGCGTTCGTGCCGGATGACCTCCCGCCTGCGGTAGTGCTGCAGCCTGACATCAGCCTGATGAACCTGAATGGCCACGCCGAGCGAGCGGTCGGGAAACTGAACGGGATCGGAGGCAAGCTTCGGAACCCTCATCTTGTCATAGGACCATTGAGACGTCGTGAAGCCATCCGATCCTGCAAATTGGAGGGCACTTACACGACAGCAACCGAAATCATATTGCACGAGGCTCATTCTTCCGACAAGGTCAAGTCCGAAGATGTTCAGGAAGTCCTGAATTACATTCAGGCTCTTCAATACGGTTTGGACCGATCGAATACACTGCCGGTCAGTAACAGGCTCATCAGGGAGTGTCATAAATTCCTGCTGGCGGGCGTCCGGGGGCAGAACGAGGACCCCGGCCATTTCCGCCGCACGCAGAACTTTATCGGACCGGATCGACGCATAGAAAACGCCCGCTTTGTTCCCCCTCCGGTACCTGACATGATACAGAGCATGGACAATCTTGAGTCATTCTTGCACGAGCCGGAACTACTGCCACCGTTGATAAAGCTAGCCCTTATCCACTATCAGTTTGAAGCTATCCATCCGTTCAGAGATGGCAACGGACGACTGGGAAGGCTGCTGATCGCTTTGCTTCTTTGTGGATGGAAGCTGTTGGACTTGCCACTGCTTTATCTCTCCGGTTTTCTTGAAAGTCACGGGGCGCAATATAAGGACCTTCTACTGGCCGTGAGCCAATCCGGCTTGTGGCTGGATTGGATCAAGTTCTTCCTGCGGGCCGTCATTGCGCAGGCTAACGACGGCGTTACCCGCAGCAATATGCTGCTGAGCCTTGAGGAGGAATACCGGTCCAAGCTTCTTGCAATCAGAAGCTCGGGTACACCCTTGATGCTACTGGAGAGACTCTTCGAATCACCGTGGATCAGCCTTGAGACAGCCCGCGCCGCGTTGCAGGTTACGCCACGAGCCGCCCAGACGAATATCAATAAGCTGATTGACGCGGACATTTTGCACGAAGTCACAGGCCGCGAGCGTAATCGCGTCTACGTGATGCACCGCATTGTCGAAATCACCGAGGCGGATTTCATCGACAACGTCAGCGCCGACCAGTGAGCGGTTCCGCGCGCCACTACCTTCCCTTCGTCATATCCCCCCCCTCCCCCAAAACTTCTTTACAAGAGCACCCACAAGTCCTTACTATTGAGCGGCAAAGGACAGGTATACAACTATGCAATTCGATCCGCTAAAAGACAATTTCTCGCTTCCGGCCGCTGAAGAAAGAATCCTGGCCCTGTGGGACAAACACCAGATTTTCCGCAAGGCCGGCGAACTGGCCAAAGACCGGCCCCATTTTGTGTTCTATGAAGGCCCGCCAACCGCCAACGGCAAACCGGGTATCCACCATATCGGCGGCCGAGGCATGAAGGATATGATCTGCCGCTATAAGGCCATGCAGGGCTTTCGGGTCGACCGCAAAGGGGGCTGGGATACGCACGGTCTGCCGGTCGAAATCGAAGTTGAAAAGCAACTTAAGCTCGAAAGCAAAGCCGACGTGGTCAAGTACGGCGTGGCTAGGTTCAACCAGAAATGCCGCGATTCGGTTTTTACTTATCTCGATCTCTGGAACAATATCACCCGGCGGACAGGTTTCTGGCTGGATCTGGACGATGCTTATGTCACCCTTCGCAATGACTATATCGAGACCGTCTGGTGGATCCTGAAACAGTTTTTTGACCGCGATTTGATCTACCAGGGGTTCAAGACCGTGCCGTTTTGTCCGCGCTGCGAAACCGGCCTGTCCAGCCACGAAGTGGCTCAGGGCTACCAAGTGGTCAAGGATCCGTCGGTCTATGTCAAAGCCAAAGCGGCCGACGATGATTTTTCCTATTTGATCTGGACCACGACGCCGTGGACGCTACCGTCCAACGCGGCCCTGTGCATGAGCCCGGAGGCGACCTATGTCATGGTCGAACACGAGGGTGATAAGCTGGTTTTGGCCGAGGCTTTGGTGGAGAAGGTGTTTGGCCAGTCAAAGCCGGCGCTGCAAAAGTACAAGGGTTCCGATTTTCTGAAGCGGCGCTATGTTCCGCTCTTTGATACCTTCAAGGAAGAATCCGACCGGGCCTTCTTTGTTGTCAACGGCGATTTTGTCACGATGGAAGACGGCACCGGGATTGTCCATGTCGCTCCCGGATTTGGGACGGACGACTACGAGGTTGGCAAGAAATTCGGTCTGCCGGTATTCCAGGCTATCGAGGCCAACGGGGTTTTCAAGAGTCAGGCCGGGCCGTATGCCGGCATGTTTATCAAAGACGCCGACCCGCTGATTATCAAGGACCTCAAGATCGCCGGCAAGCTGTTTAAGAAAGAGCAGTACGAGCACAATTATCCGTTCTGCTGGCGCTGCACCTCACCGTTGATCTATATAGCTCGACAATCGTGGTATCTGAAGACGACCCAGTTCCGCGAGCAGCTTGTCAAAAACAACAACGCCATCAACTGGTACCCGGACGAGATTCGCACCGGGCGCATGGGCAACTGGCTGGAGGGCAATGTTGACTGGGCTCTGTCGCGCGAACGGTTCTGGGGCACGCCGATCCCGATCTGGGTTTGCGATGATGACGCTTGCGGTCATATGACGGCGGTGGGCTCTATCGAGCAGCTCCGCGCGGAAGGGCAAGCCGTTCCCGATGAAGTTGATTTGCATAAGCCGATGGTGGATCAGATCAAGCTGACGTGCGACAAATGTGGCTCGGCCATGACCCGCATCCCGGAAGTTGTTGATGTCTGGTTTGATTCGGGATCGATGCCGTACGCCCAGTGGCATTACCCTTTTGAAAACAAAGGTGAGTTCGAGATCAAGTACCCGTGCGATTTTATCTCCGAGGGTGTCGATCAGACGCGGGGGTGGTTTTATTCGCTGTTGACGATTTCGACCATCCTGTTTGATAAACCGCCCTTTCGCAATGTCATTGTGCAGGAGATGATCCAGGACAAGGACGGCAAAAAGATGTCCAAGTCGCGCGGCAACGCTGTCGATCCGTTTGCGACAGTCGACAAATTCGGGGCCGATCCAACGCGCTGGTATCTGATCTCGGCTTCGATGCCCTGGGTGACGACCAAATTCGACCCTGACGGTCTGGCCGAGGTGGTGCGCAAATATTTTGACACCCTTCGCAACACCTATTCGTTTTTTGCGCTGTATGCCAACATCGACAACATCGTTGATCGCGCCGGTGAGAACGGCGGTTCCGTGGCCGACCTTTTGGAGACGCACGCCGGCCCGCCGGAGGTTTTTGATCGCTGGATTGTGTCGCGATACAACAGCCTGATCAAGGAAGTCACGGCGCACCTGGATGGTTATCAGATCACACAACCGCTGCGGGCGATTCAGAATTTTGTGATTGAAGATCTTTCCAATTGGTACGTGCGTAACAATCGTCGACGCTTCTGGGCCAAGGGGGACGATCCCTCCAAGATGCGCGCCTATCTGACCCTGTACAAAATCCTGGTCGGTCTGACCCGGTTGACGGCGCCGGCCACGCCGATGGTGAGCGAGCTTTTTTATCGGCAGCTGATGGGGGTTGGTGATGACGGCGACGGCTCGGTCTCGGTGCATTTTACGTCGTACCCTATAGCCGATGAGGGTGTAATTGACACCGAGTTGGAGCAGACCATGGCGCTGGTGGCGCTGGTGGTGTCATTAGGACGGGCGGCCCGTTCGCGCAAAAATCTCAAGGTTCGCCAACCGTTGTCGGGGCTCCTGGTGGCTTTGCCCGAGGGGGTGGAGTTTGAGCGGATCGAAGAATATCTGCCGATCATTAGGGCCGAGCTGAACGTCAAGAAGGTGGAACGCGTAGGCGGCCTCGATCAGCATATCAGCTACCGGGCCAAACTGAATTTTAAGTCGGCCGGGCCGAAGCTGGGCGCCGCCGTCAAACAAGCGGCGGCCTGGTTGGGCGGACTGGCGTCTAATCAAGTGCGCGAGTTTGCGGCTGCAGGGGAAATTTTGTTTGAGTCTGGCGGGGCATCATATACATTGACGCTGGACGATATCGAAGTGCTGCGTGATGAAATGGAGGGGTTTGCGGTGGAGACCGAGGCGGGTGTCTCGGTGGCCCTGTTAACCGAGCTGACCGACGAACTCGTGTCCGAAGGCTTGGCCCGCGAGCTGATCAATAAAATCCAGAACAGCCGGAAGAAATCCGGTTGTGAGGTCACCGATTGGGTCCACCTCAAGGTGGCCACGACCGATACGGTCCGGAACGCTGCCGAGCACGAGGACTATCGCGATTTCATCCTGCGTGAGACCTTGACGCGCAGCATTGACTTTGTGAGTGGGTTGCCGGATGGGGCGTTGAAGTGGGATGTAAACGGTCACGAGACGATGATACATGTCAGCAATGCCGAACCAACCGGCGGCAAATAGAGCCGGAAAGGTTGCCTCGGCAGATTTGATCGAAGGCTAAGCGGGCAACCGGGTTGTCCTGTCAAAGTAAGAACGGCAACGGAGTGAAGCCATGCGCACTAGAGACCGTGAACGATTCCAGAAGCTGCTGATTGAGAAAAAGCGCGAGTTGCTGAAGGAGATGGGGATCGTGATGGAAGGGACTTTCTCCTCGACGCTCAAAGACTCCACCGGCGAGTTGTCATCTCACACCTATCATATGGCCGACCAGGGCACCGATGCCATGGAGCGGGAGATGGCCTTTTTGCACGCCTCAAAATCGGGGCGGTTAGTGTATCACATCGACCAGGCGCTGGGGCGGATCAAAGACGGCTCCTACGGCAAGTGCCACACCTGCGGCAAAGAGATCAAAAGGGAACGCCTGCTGGCCGTACCGCACGCCCGCTACTGTATCGACTGCAAGTCCGCTGAAGAGGTGAAGCAACCTGAGCGCAAATAGGAACGCCAATCTCGTCTGGGCCGGGATCATCATCGCGGTGATCATCTTGGCCGATCAGGTTACGAAACTCTGGGCGGTATCGGCCCTCACCGGCGGCCCCTCGGTCTCGGTATGGGGCGAGTTTTTCATGCTCACGCTGGTTTATAACCAGGGGGGAGCGCTGGGGACCAGTTTTGGGTCGCCGACCTACTACCTTATCGCCTCACCGCTGATACTTTTGTTTGTTCTGTATTACATTTACTCACACGCCCATATCCGGACCATCGCCCTGGCGCTGGCTTTTGTCGCCGGGGGAGCGATCGGCAATATCATCGATCGCATTCGCCTCGGCTATGTGATCGATTTTCTGGATTTTGATTTTTTTGATATCAGCCTCGGCGGTTGGCGGATTGAGCGCTGGTGGGCGTTTAATATCGCCGATGCCGCGATTTCCTGCGCTATTGTCTTTTTGATAGTCTGGTTGTTGACCGCCGGCCGGCCGAAAGAGTATGCGAGCGAACAGACGCCGCCGGTCGAGGCGGAACAGATTTAAGCTACGGACCCGGGAGGGGTCGGCGGGGTTTTGGGCTACTTCTCACTTGCGAACCACTCTATGATTCGCCAATGAGGCTTAGAGTGGTAGTAGGCGTTTGTGTGAACTATCTTGCATTCCTGTTTCAGAAAGTCGAACAGGGGGGAGCTGTATTTGACTGCTCCAACAAAACACTTGCCTTGCTCTATGTCTGTCGCGTCAAAAAGCAACTCCAAGACAACTTGATTCTCATAGCGGGCCTTAGCTGACCAAATGAACCGTGGCATGTTGCTCAGTAGTATTCTCCGCTTCGCCTCAGCCGCCAACCTGGAATCTGCTTGTATTTCGGACTTTCGATCATTCACTAATGTTAGTTGGATATCCCATTCTAATGGAGAAACCAGTGATTTGAGACGATCGAAGGCTGTCCCAAATAGCCTCTCGCGAAAGAACTTGTCAAAGCTGAGCACAATGCCCCAAACAAACTCAAACCTGATGCGAATCTTCGGATAGAGCGGTACTACGTGGAAGCGTGGTACGGCTCGGACACTACCAACCACGCCATTGTCACCTCGCCATGATGTTGAGAGAGACATCATGTTGCTTGTGCCATCGCGCACTTGTACGGGAATCGATACGCCATCCAGCCGCATTCTTGCAAATGGACCAACTTGATCATCGTGGACGTAGATCTTATCAATTCTAGTGTCTCTCGTTTTGAATCCCCAGTCTTGATAAGGCACCGCACGGCTTCTCCCTAGGCTGAAGCCGGTTACGGCCACAGCGTGCCCGTCCCAGCACCTCGCGAACGGAGAATAGGAAGTGTCGTAGAGAGTTACTCTGAGCAGCAGCGGGATTCCAGCTCTTAGATATGCATAGACTGGTCCGGTCAGGCTATAGTATGCGAGTCCAGTTGTATCAGAAACATTCTGAGCCGATGTGTGTTCAGCCTCCAATCCCAGCTGCCTGATCGCATATATCTCTTGACGACCTGTGAGCCCACGCGACGGTAGGATTCCAGGGACCTCTTCATCAGGTATCTGGGTGGCAAGTTGAGTGATCTCAACCGGCGAAGGTATCGCGTGCTGAAAGAGCTTGCCCGTGGCTTGAAAGACGCTCCAGAGCGCACTCGTTGCGCAGGCCGATGCGCCTCGATCCTGTTCTTGAAATGCAAGCGTCCTTTTAACGATTAGGTTGACCCCGTAAAGACCGACTTTGTATTGGCGAAGAGTAGGGTAAAATCGACGCCCACCGTGTGGATCATAGGTCTTCAGACAAGTGCGACCAACAAAGGTCACGGGGAGCTTCTTAACTACAATAAAGCCAAGATATGAATCCTGCAAATCGCGAGGGCTGAGCTTTCGCCCCCTCCCAAGCAAAGTGAAGGCGAATTGCCGTTCGGTAAACGAGCGATCAAAAAAATGAAGACGGGTACAGGAACTCTCGTATTTTCCAAAACATCTGGCATAGAATCCAGCGTAATCCTCCATGAAATCTCGGTCTATATACTCATTTTCGACAAGGATCGTGGCGGCACCGAGATCATTGAAGTAGTGCTCAAAATAGAGCAAGTGCAGCTTACTGTCTACAATCGCAGGAAGCGCCCTTGATTTATCTGATAGAATTTGTTTGAGGGTCTGAATGCTATAAGGGAGAATCTCGTAAGGCAACGGCATTGTGGAAATCAAAGGGCGGCTGGTTCGTCTAGTAATTTCGGATCAACTCTACTTTCCTTCTTCAGTCTTGCGAGGGTCTCCTCCACCTGTTTGTCAGACTCCTGGATACACCGCTGCCAGCTAGGGGAGTCCATCATGTGGCTCACCCTCTGTCGCGCCGCTTCAATCTTCTTTTCCAAGTCTGTCATGACAGCCTCCTTTGAGGGACTGGTAATCCGCTCCTTCTACACATAATCCGTCGGCAAAAAACAAAGAAATTATAGAGAAAACGAAATGGTTCAACGTTCGCGAACGTTCGCGTTCAGCTTATCTTTGCGCGTAAGCGAAAAGATAAGCTGACGACAGAATCTGTCAACAACTTTTCTAAAGCCCTATCTGGGCGATAGCTCCGCGCCCCCGCGCAAGATTCCTCGGGAACAATCGGCCAACAAAACCCTTTAATATTGGATAGAATGGCATATATTCCGACACACTCGGGCGCAGGCTCGATGTGACGGCAATTGGAATGACAATACAATTATGGCGGCGGCCCGGCCACCGCGCAGAGGAATATAATGGCTACCAAAGAAGCTGTAATGGAAGTACTCGGGACGATCGATGATCCCGAACTGAAACGCCCGTTGACCGAACTGGACATGGTCAATAACGTCGAGATCGACGGCGGCACTGTGAATGTCGGGATCACGCTGACTGTCCCCGGCTGCCCGCTCAAAGCCAAAATCGCCGAGGATGTCAAAACCGGCGTGGCGGCCTTGGAGGGTGTCAAAGAGGTAACGGTCGAGTTTGGCGTCATGACCGAAGAGCAGCGCGAGCGACTGCGCGAGAAACTCGGCCACGGCTCCAAAGGGGCCCCCAAGGAGCGCCAGGAACTGTCGTTCGCCAAACGGTATATCGGAGTTGCCTCCGGCAAGGGGGGCGTGGGCAAGTCGACCGTCACCACCAACCTGGCCTGCGCCATGATGCGCCTGGGGCACAAGGTCGGCTTGATGGATGCCGACGTTTACGGTTTTTCGATCCCACGCATGGTCGGCCTGGAAACTCCACCGACGGTTATCGATGACAAGATCGTCCCGCCCCGAATAGGGGATAGCATGCAGGTGGTCTCGATGGGGCTGTTTGTAAAGGAAGACGAACCGGTCGTTTGGCGGGGACCGATGGTGCACAAGATGATCAATCAGTTCCTGGCCGATGTTTTGTGGGATCCGCTGGATTATTTCTTCATGGATCTTCCTCCAGGCACCGGAGATGTTACGATTACAATCGCCCAGGCTATCCCGGCCGCCGAGCTGCTGGTGGTTACGACCCCGCAGGCCACGGCTACGCATGTGGCTGGTCGCGTGGCTAAGTTGGCTGAGAAAACCGACATTAGAGTTCTCGGGGTAGTGGAGAATATGGCCTACTTCGAGCACGATGGTAAGAGAGAATACATCTTTGGTCGTGATGGCGGCAAAAAGCTGGCCGATGTTCTGGGCGTTCCCTTCCTGGGCGAGATTCCTCTGATGACCTCGCTATGCGAGGGATCGGACAACGGTAAGCCGGTGGCGATCCACGGCACCGATGACCAGGTGCGCCTGTTTGAACAGCTAGCCGCCAAAGTGGTCAACACGAAGCCGTCTTAACCGCATGCTACTAACCACGTTTATTGGAATGTGATTTTTGTTGGGGCGAACCCGGCAAGGGCCGCCCCTCTGCCTGCAAGAAAATAGCGGCGCTAATCCCCTGATGCAGCGCCGCTTCTGATTTTGGCCGAATTAATAGTCGCCCGTAGCTTGACTGCCGCGGGCGACTATGCTATTTAGAGGCATGAAAACGACTGCACCACAAAGTGTTAGTAATATGTGGGAAATCGCGTCAGGTAATCCAAAAGCTGTTGTCACGGGGCGGCTTAGGAAACTGCTATTTGTTGATAGCTTTGTTGGTAACTTTCCGCGTCTAATCGACGCTGATAGCTAATTCATTCGTTAGTAGGGGTTTAAAGTGTTGATAAGGTGTTTGTAACCACGGGGGGAAGTATCTTGGATATGCAGACCAAACAAGTAAACACCCAGGAGTGGCAGGACTGCCTTCAATATATTTCGCGTCGAACCAAAGAACAGGCCTTCAGTACCTGGCTGAAACCAACCAGCGGCCGGCCGGCAAGCGACGGTTCGTTTGAAGTGGTTGTTCCCAACCAGTTTGTGGCTGACTGGATCGGTCAGCACTTTGGGACGCTCATCAATGAGGCCTTTCACGAAGTGCTCGGACGAGATTATGATGTCAGCTATGTGATCAATAGCATTCCGATAGAGGAGACCCAGACCTCACTCGACTTTCAGAGCCTTCCTCCGTCATCGGCAGAAAATCATTCGAGCGGCGGCGATCATCGCCAGTCAAATCTCAATCAGAGGTATAATTTTGACTCGCTGGTGGTCGGCGATTTCAACCAGTTTGTGTGCGCCGCCTCAATGGCGGTGGCCGAGGCGCCCGGCACCACCCGCTACAATCCGCTCTTCATCTATGGCGGAACCGGTCTCGGCAAGACCCATATCGCTCAGGCTATCGGCCATCGTATTCTTGAGCTGTTTCCGGGAAAACGGGTGCTCTATGCAACCTCGGAGACGTTCACCTCAGATTTCATCTCCTCTATTTCGGAAGGCTCCATCGCCGAATTTACGCGCAAGTATCGTGATGTTGACGTCCTGGTTATTGACGACATTCAGTTCTTTTCCGGCAAGGAGTCGACCCAGGAACAATTTTTCCATACCTTCAACACGTTGCACCATTTTGGCAAGCAGATCGTGCTCTCCTCCGACCGGCCGCCGCGTGAAATCAAGGGGCTGGAAGAACGTCTTTTGTCGCGGTTCTCATCCGGGTTGGTGACCGACCTGCAGGCGCCGGATCTCGAAAACCGCACCGCTATCATCTACAAGAAACTGGAGTCGGAAGGGGCCAGCTTGCCCGACGACGTCGCGCGGTACATAGCCAGCAAAGTCACCACCAACATTCGGGAGCTGGAGGGAACGCTGATTCGCTTGCTGGCTTATGCCTCTCTGCAGAAAGTAAGCGTTGATCTGGAGCTGGCCAAGCGGGTGCTGTCCGATAGCATTGCGCCGTCGCGTAAAGACATCACTATCGAGGCGATTCAAAAAAAGACGGCGGAGTGGTTTAAGATCGAAGTCCTGATGATGAAAGCAAAAAAGAAGACGGCTCATATCGCCGCTGCGCGTCAGGTGGCTATGTATCTCGCCCGATCCCTGACGGATAATTCCCTGAAGGCTATCGGTGCCGATTTTGGTGGGCGTGATCACTCGACGGTGATTCATGCCTGTGACACGGTTAGTCGGCGGATGGCGGAAGATCCTGGTTTTCGAGAGAAGATTGATCGCCTTTCTGCGGCCCTGCTGTATTAGGCGGAAGCAGGTAGACACAATGAGTAGGTGGCACAGTGAAATTTGGCCGGCGGCAGTGTGGGAAGGTTGTTGCCTAAACTGTGAGTTGAATGAGCACAATTCGCTGTTGTCGTACAACTGTGGAAAAAGAATTGTTTTGTGGACCCTATGATAATAAGTTTGTGGATGTTTAGTGGCGGTTGGCGTGGTCGAAGTGGTTGTCGGCCAATAGCTGCCGCTGTGACGGGTGGTTTTGTGCACAAACTAACAGTACTATTAATACTATACTCTTTATATATAGAGAAACCTTAATAAGAAACCGATGCGGATAAGCTCGGGGAGCGTTATGAAGTTCACCCTGCCAAAGTCACGATTGACCCAGTATCTTCAGCATGTCATGCAGGTGGTGCCGACCAAGTCGACCCTGCCGATCTTGACTAACGTGCTGATTGAGGCTCTGGAAAACAAAATCAAAATCTCGGCTACCGACCTTGATGTTTCGATAACGACAACGCTGGACAGTCAAGTTATCAAAAAAGGATCGGCCTCAATCCCGGCGCGAATCCTGTTTGATATTATCAAGGAAGTTCCCGAAGCGGATATCTCGTTTGAAGCGACCGGCTCTCGCCTGGAGATAAAAATCCCCAACGGTACTTACAAGATAGCGACCGTTTCAGCTGATGATTTCCCCAAGCTGCCGGCTGTAAATACCAAAAAAGAGATCAGGATCCCGGCCAAGGATCTAATCAAGATGATCCGAAAGACCAGCTTCGCCTGTTCCGACGATGAAACCCGTCCCGCCCTCAATGGCGTTTTGTGGCAGACAAAAGGGGAACGGATGCAGATGGTTGCTACCGATGGTCATCGCCTGGCTAAGATGTCGCTTGAAAATACTAAACTACAGGGGCTCAGCGAGGATGTAATTATCCCGCCGAAAGTCCTCAATATGATTCCCAAATTGTTGGCCGACCCGGCCGCCGAAATCGGCGTTATTTTTGGCGAAAACAATCTAGTCTTCAACCTGGGCGACATAATTCTAACCTCACGCCTCATCGAAGGACCGTATCCAAACTTTGAGCAGGTCATTCCAAAAGGGAATGATAAGAAAATGTCGGTCTCTCGCGACGAACTCAGCGGCGCCGTACGTCGGGTTTCCATCTTGAGCAACGCCCTGACGCATCAGGTCAAATTCTCCCTGAAGGAGGGTAACCTGACCCTGTCGACGACCAATGCCGATATGGGTGGCGAGGGCAAGGAAGTGCTAAGCTGCGACTACGCCGGTGACCCGGTCGAGATGGGCTACAACGCCACCTATATTTCGGATATACTGGGTAAGTTTGAAACGGAAGAGGTTATTTTTGAGCTGTCCACGCCGGTTTCCGCCGGTGTTATCTATGACGCCAAGACCCCTTCGGATGAGTACCTTTGTTTGATAATGCCTCTCCGGCTGGCCGAATAAGAGCCGACCTGATTGCCGCCGGACAGATATCAGAAACCTGAGTTGACCAACAAGACGGCAGCCTTCCTAGCTGCCGTTTTTGTATGCACCAATGATAGTCTACAATCTTGCCCTGACCAACTTCCGTAATTTCCTCCGAGCCGAGGTGGAGTTTGGACCCTCGGTGAATGTGCTGTTCGGAGCCAACGGCTCCGGGAAAACCAATCTACTGGAAGCGGTTTTTGTTTTGTGCCTGGGCAGATCTCAGCGGCAGGCCGCCGATGCCGTTCTGTTGCGCCGCGGCGAAACAGTCTACCGAGTCGAGGGGGAAGTCCGGGTCGGCGACAGCCGCCGTCCTCAAGCAGTCGCGTATGGAAACGGAGGTCGCAAGAAAATTACTGTCGACGGTGTCTCGGTCCGGCTAAGCGAGTTGTACCGCGACGCTCGGATCGTGGCCTCCGGCCCGGAAGACAGCAATATCTTGTCCGGTCCTCCAGCCGATCGGCGCGGATTTTTGGATGTGTATATCTCACAGTTTTCATCGGCATACCTGGCGGCTCTGACTGATTATGCCAGGGTCCTGGCCCAAAAGAACGCCGCCCTCAAAGCCGAGGCCGACCCGGCCACTTACAATGACCTTCTAATCCGCTATGGCTCCGGTATTACACACCACCGACTCAAGTTTTTGGCGCAACTTCAACCAACCGCGTCGCACTATTACACCCGTCTGGCCGGTGATGATCAACTGAAGTGTGAGTACGGCTCGACGCTGGGGTCGCTTCCGGCCGGCATCTCAGAAGCCGATATAGCTGACCTGTTCCGGGCGCGACTGCAGCAGGTAGCCCCCCGCGAAAGAGCCATGCAGTCGGCCTTGATCGGTCCCCATCGCGATGAACTAGCCATCTCCATCGGCGGGCTCCCCGCCCGATCACACGGCTCGCAAGGGGAGTGGCGGACTGCAGCGGTGGCATTGAAACTGGGCGTCTTTGAAATGCTCCGCTCCGCCGGCGATGCGACGCCGATACTTCTTCTGGATGAAATCTTCGCCGAGCTGGACGCCTCACGGCAGGATCGCCTGGTCGACTCCCTGGGAGATCTGGGGCAGGTCTTTCTCACCACCGCCGGTCAACCGCCGGAAAGCCTGGGTCGTCAGGCCTGCCGCTTCTTGGTCCGGGACGAACAGATAGCGAGGCTTCCATGAGAGGCGGCCTCAAACTACAAAATGTCTCCAAGCGCTTTGGCGAGCTGACAGTCCTGAATGACATCAGCCTGGAACTGGCCGACGGTGAACTGCTGGTTTTGCTGGGGCCGTCAGGATGCGGCAAGTCGACGCTATTGCGCCTCATCGCCGGACTGGAGGAACTTGACGGCGGGCGGATCGAGATCGACGGCCGCCGGGTGGATTTGCTCCCTCCAAAAGAACGCGACGTGGCCATGGTGTTTCAGAACTATTCCCTATATCCACATATGACGGTGCGCAAAAACCTGGCCTTTCCGCTGCGTGTGGCCAAACTCCCCAGGTCCGACATTAATGAGCGAGTCAACCAAACAGCCGCCCTTCTGGATTTGACCCGGCAACTCGATCAGCGTCCGGCGCAATTGTCAGGAGGACAACGCCAAAGAGTGGCGCTGGGACGGGCCATCATCAGAAAACCGGCCCTGTTTCTTTTGGACGAGCCGCTCTCCAATCTTGACAGCGACCTGCGCCGCCGCATGCGCCGAGAGATTGTCAGCCTGCAACGCCGCCTGCAGGTCAACACTATCCATGTCACCCACGATCAGACCGAAGCTCTGACCATGGCCGACCGTATCGCAGTAATGAACGAGGGCCGGCTGCAACAGCTAGGTACCCCGCGCGAGCTCTACAACCGACCGGCCAATACTTTTGTAGCCCGTTTCATAGGTCAGCCCCCCATTAATATGGTCGACCTGGCCTCCGAAAGCCCCTTGACCATACTCCTGAGGACCTTTCTACCGGACAATTTCCAAAGCAAATGGGCACAAATAACCGCCGGTCTACGACCCCAGGATCTGAGCCTGGCCGAGGATGGCCCCCTGGAGTGTCAAGTCGTTGCCTGCGAGTATCATGGGCATGATTATGTCGTGCGGGCAGCAGTTGGCCAGGTGGAATTGACCCTCAGCGGCCTGGACCATCCACAAGAGATTGGGCAATCGACCGGACTTACTCTCAACAAAGGCGATATTCACCTGTTTGATTCCGTTTCCGGCCTGCGTCTGCCATAGTCTGACTCTAGATATATACTCCGCCGCCGTTTTTTTCCAATAGTGTCCCGTAAGTTAGGTTTTGGTTGTCGGTTTTAGTTTGCTTAAGTATTCCGGTGGACACGGCGATGGCGGCCATATTTTTTTGAAAAAAGCGAAAAAAAATAAAAAAACCACCAATTCCCGGCGGGCTAGTGTTTGGTCTGATCAGGGCGGCCGAGCGGGTTGAAATTGGTGGCCGGGAGATTCGCTTGTTGGTCGATGAGTCGACCTGTATCGTCAGGATATGCTTGGGGTTATCGGCAAAAACCCCTTGACATTATTGACTATTTCTAGTTACTTAGACCTTGGTACCAAGGTTCTTGTCACCACCGTACTAATTGTCAGAAGGCAGGCCGGGTCCATAAGGGAATAGGTGGGTCTAAGCTGCCTGCACACAACGACAATGTGGGTTAAATGTCCGTTTTGCAACAAGTTACACCAAATATCAACTGCGCGATGCCGCATGGTGAAGGAGGTACGTGTATGAGGTAATCCCCTCCCGCCGGAGGACTGGTCCTGTCGGTGGGAACGGACGATTTTCTAAAGAGTAACCACTGTAATTGAACTACAGAAGAGTAACATTTCCAATTACCTGCCCTTCTGTGCAACCTACTGTTAACTTTACAGAGAGGTAACTAAATGCCAAGTCTTAAGATGATGCTCAAGATTTTCTCGACGATAGTTATCGTCGCGGGTCTTGGTCTGGTGGTAGTTAGTGGCCCGGCACCCCAGCTAACGTTCAATCCGTCCGGTACTGGCGAATTTGATCCAGATGCGAGCGCGAACTGGGATCTGAAAGCTCAGCTGGCCCCGGTCCACAACCTACCTAACGAAACAGGCGAACCCACCCAAGAAGAGATCGACTTCAAAAACGCTGAGAACCTGGCCCGCACGGTGGCCCGTCCTTATGCTATCGATCTCAAAGAGAGCCCGATTCAAGCCCCGGCTCAGGGCGGCGACAAAGATGCTGACGTCGTGCTGTTCTTTGAGGGTTTTGAAGCTGGCGTCCCGCCGGCGGGCTGGACTTCGATCGTTAACAACCCGGAGACCTGGGGTGTTGGCGATTACGCTCCTTACGAAGGCTCGTACTACGCGTCCTGCTTGTACGATGCCTCGTACACCGGCAACCAGAACGAGTGGCTGATCAGCCCCTCGTACGATCTGTCTGACGGTACCACCTGGTACCTCGACTACTGGTGGAACGGTTCTTATTACTGGTCGGTTGACCCGTATCCGAACTGTACCCTAACCGTCTACATCTCGCCGGACGGCGGCACCTCCTGGATGTATCTCTGGAGCCAGTATGATGAAGGCGTGTTTACGAACTGGCAATGGTACAACGAGCAGATCGATCTGACTGCGTACCTGGCCTTTACCGATGTCAAGTTTGCCATCGTGTACACCGGCTATGACGGTGCTCAGTTCTCCGTCGACGCTTTTGGTGTCAACGACGCGGCTCCGCCGCCTCCGCCGATCGGACGTTGCTGCTATGGCGCCGAATTCCTGACTTGTGATGACCTGGAGCAGGGTGACTGTGATGCCCTGGCCGGTCACTGGAGTTTGGGTCTGAACTGTACCGACAACCCGTGCCCGACGGTTCCGGTCAATGACGATCCGGAAGGCGCGATTTCGATCACCCCGGGTGAGACCGTGACCGGTTCCACCGCAGCCGCTACTGTCGACTGCCCCGGCGTCCTAGATTGGGAAGCCGTGTGGTATCGTTTCGACGCTCCTTATGCCGAGAACGATGTCGACATCAACTACTGCGGCACCGTGGGTGACATCTACACCGTCGGTA
This sequence comes from bacterium, assembly GCA_043819515.1. Classification (GTDB taxonomy): domain Bacteria; phylum Zixibacteria; class MSB-5A5; order GN15; family FEB-12; genus DAOSXA01. The sequence goes on along the minus strand of JBDRES010000011.1, from coordinate 3,001 downwards.
TCGTTGTCTACGAAGAAATCCTGCCGTTGGATTGCAACGCCTATATCATCGCCAGCACTTATGCTTTTGCCGACTGCGGTGATACCTACACCAATCCCAACATGCAGTGGAACCGTCTGCCCGGCCCGGCGACTTATTTGTTCCCGGTCTACGTTGACGACGGCCTCAAGGGCGGTATGGACTTCTCCTTCGACTTTGATCTGGTCGAATCCGCTCCGTTGCCCCCGGGTGGTAGCTGCGGCGATCCGTTTGCTCTGTCCCTGGGTTCCGGCGACATGCCGTACAACACCAGCGTGTTGACGACGTGTGGCATGGGCAACGCCTATAGCAACTCCTGCCTCGGCTCGTATGACGGTGGTGAAGACTTCATTATGGAGCTCACTATCCTCAACGACATGGCCCTGAGCATTAGCCTGACGACTGATGCCAGCTATGTAGGCTTCTATCTGGCCACCGACTGCGGCGACGCGGTTGGCTGTCTGGATTATGCCACTTCGTCCGGCTCATCGGCCAGCTTGATGGGTGTTCCGGTCACGGCCGGCACGTATTACATCATGGTCGACACATGGCCGAGCCCTGACTGCATCAACGGTTTTGTCCTGAGCTTCGACGAGTTTGTCCCCACCGGTGGTGACAACTGTGCCGATCCCGTTGCGGTCAAGCTGCCGGATGACATGGTCGCCGGCACTTATTCTGATGATAACTACACCTGCGGTCGTGGTAATGATTACTCCAACACCTGTCTCGGTTCCTACGACGGCGGTGAGGACATCATTTATGAACTCGATGTTGCCGGTCCTCTGACTGTCGATATCACGGTGACCTCCACCTCCTCCTGGGTTGGCTTGATGATCGCCGACGCCTGTGGTGACGTCGATCCTTGTATCGCCACCGCGACAGGTTCCGGCGGCAGCCCGGGTATTTACAATGTTGAGCTGGCCACCGGTTTCTACTACATCATGATTGACACCTGGCCGAGCCCGGCTTGTATTCCGACCTTCACCCTGAATATCTCGGAAGCTGCTGGCCCGCAACCTGGTGATGATTATTCGCTTTGCGAGCCTATCGGTGATGTTGTGGATCTGGCCTTCTCGACCACGACCGCGACCCCTGATGGTCCTGGTACGTGCATGACCAGCCCGAACATCTGGTACTGCTACACCGCCACTTGTGACGGTCTGGCTACCTTCAGCCTCTGTGGCTCCGGCTACGACACCAAGATCGCCGTTTACGGCGGCACCGATCCGTTTGTGGATCCGCAGCTCGGCTGTAACGATGATTTCTGTGGTCTGCAGTCGCAGTTGGAAATTGGTGTCACCGCTGGTAACGTTTACCTCGTTGAGGTAGGTGGTTACGGCAGCGCCACTGGTAGCGGTATTCTGAACGTTTCCTGCAGCGAGTGCCCGCCCGACCCGAACGACCTCTGTGGCGATGTGGTGCCGGTTCCGATGACCGGTGGTGTGCCGTTGTACTTCTCCGGCGACAACACCTGTGCCACCGCTGACATGGCTGGTTTGAGTGCTGCCGGTTACACCTGGCATGCCTTCACCACGACGGCTACCATGGACTTCTCGGTACTGTACTGCGGCCTTTCCCCGGCCTGGGGTAATGGCTTCATCGTCATGTTCAACAGTTGTGACTACTCCACTATCAACTATGCCACTGATTGGGACTTCACGTCCTGTGGTGATGGCAATGTCACGATCAACTGGTATGGCATGCCTCCGGGAACGTACTACTACCCGGTCATGAAGGATCCCGGTTACGACGCGGTTGGTCCTTACACGATCGCCATCCTGGGTAACGCTCTGTCAACGCTGACCATTGATCCGACTTCGGTCGACTTCGGTCTTCATGCACAGGGTGAGACCGGTACCGAGGTTGTCGACATGACTGCCTCCGGTGGTACTTCCGACATTAGCTACGCAATCAGCTACACATACGGCTCGAAGAGCCTTACGAGCTTCGGTTACACCGATCTCGGTGCGGTTGAAACTGAGAAGCCATATGTCGATATGAACTACGTGAACCCGGGTGGCGTCAAGCAGGGTGGTGATGACATCGGTTCCGCCGTTGTGGTTGGCCCGGTGCCCATCAATACCACCGGTACTACCGCGGGTTACAACAACGACATGGATGAGGCCTGTCCGTACAGCGGCTCGACCTCACCTGATGTTGTCTATGCCTATACTCCTAGTGCCGACATTACGGTAGATGTCAGTCTCTGTAATCCCGGCACCGACTACGATACCAAGCTGTATATCTACGAAAACAGCTACACTCCTGGTGCGCCGTTCGCCTGTAACGACGACGAGTGCCCGGGATACATCTCGGCTCTGTACCAGCTGGCTCTGACCGGCGGCAACACCTACTACATCGTTATCGATGGTTATGGTGGCGACGCTGGTAACTACGAGATGACTGTGACCGAGTACGAAGAGCCCGATCCGTTTGAGTGCCCGCCTGGTGCCGTCCTCGAAGCAGAAGCTTGCGGTGACGACACTAACGGTGGTTGCAACATGGCGACTCCGGCGTTTGAGCCGGCCGCCTGCGGTTCGACCGTTTGCGGTACTGCCTGGGCTTCGGGCAGCACCCGTGACACCGACTGGTACACAGTCACTCTGTATGAAACCACGACGATCACCCTGACCGGTCAGGCTAACTTCCCTGGCATGATTCTGGGCTTCGTGGATACCTCTGACTGTGCCCTGGCGTCCGCTCTGAGCCCGTACGTTATCGCCACCAACGCCGGTGATATCGTGTCTGTCTCTCGTGAGGCCGGCCCGGGTACGTACTGGATCTTCCCGGGTATGACCGTCTATGAAGGTTATCCTTGTGGATCCGGTGCCAATGACTACTGGTTCAACATCGATTGTCCGGAAGGTCCGGTGCTCTGGTTGAGTGCTGACCCGAATCCGGGCACGGTTCCGGCCAACTCCACGGTTGGGCTCAACGTCAACTTCGACGCCACTGAGCTCGAAGAGGGTGTTTACAATGCCAG
>JBDRES010000010.1:0-2634 GCA_043819515.1 bacterium | reverse complement strand
TCGAGTACGATGCCGGTATCATGATCACGGCCAGACACAATCCCAAACAATACAATGGTTTCAAAATCTGTCGCGAGAGAGCCGAACCGCTTTCCGGACAGGACGGACTCAACCTCATTCTCAAGGCGATTGAAGCGGATAAACCGACCACCAGAGCTCCTTCACGGGGAGTAGTCGTGCGCAAAGACATCGCCGCCGACTACGCCGCTCACTGCCTGTCATTCATCGACATTGCGGCCGTCAAGCCATACAATATTGCTATCGACGCCGGTAACGGTGTCGCCGGAGCCACCTTGCCTCCAGTACTGGCACAGCTTCCCATCAAGGTCACCCAGCTGTTCTTTGAGCCGGACGGCAATTTCCCCAATCATCCCGCCTCACCGATTGAGCCGGAAAACCTGGTTGATCTGCAGCGAGCCATCGCCGACACTAAGGCCGACTTCGGGGTGGCCTTTGACGGTGATGCCGACCGTATGTTCTTGGTCGATCGACACGGGCGACCATTGGGTGGTGACCTGGTTACTGCTCTGGTTGCAAAGTCGCTGCTGGCTAAACATCCGGGCGAGACCGTCCTGTACAATTTGATCTGCTCCCGCTGTGTCCCTGAGTTGATCGAGCGCCTGGGCGGGACAGCCGTGCGCACTCGCGTTGGTCACGCCCTGATAAAGCCGCTGATGAAACAGCATAGCGCCATCTTCGGCGGGGAGCACAGCGGGCATTTTTATTTCCGCGACAATTGGTTTGCCGATTCCGGGCTTATCGCGTTTCTGGTCTGCCTGGAGTTGATTTCGCGAGAGAATCGACCGCTTGACGAACTGGTAGCGGAGATAGACCCCTACGTGCGCTCCGGCGAAATCAACACCCGGGTGGATTCTATCACCAACAAGATTGAACTCATCGCCGGCGAGTTTGCCGACGGCAACCACGACCGCGAGGACGGACTCACCGTCCAGTATTCCGATTGGTGGTTCAACCTGAGGCCATCCAATACCGAGCCGCTTCTGAGACTGAATGTCGAAGCCCGGACGGCAGAGCTCCTGAAGTCCAAAACAGCCAAGCTGGTCAAGTTGATTAAGGCCTAGCCATGCCAGAGCACTCAGTCAAGATCCTGGTAGTCGATGACGACATCCAATTGCTGGAATTACTGGTCGATACTTTGTCGGCCATAGGCTATGATGTCGCCGGCGCCGGTGATGGGGCTGAGGCGCTGGGTAAGCTCAAGGAGGGGCATTTTGATCTGCTGGTTACGGACATCAAAATGCCTGGTATCGACGGTATCAGCCTGCTCAAGAAATGCCGTCGCTACTACCCTAGTCTTCCGGTTCTGTTCATAACCGGATTTGCCAGCCCGGAGGTCATCGGGCACGCCTCCCCGGACGGCTTCCTGGTCAAGCCATTCAGGATCTCGCACATTGAGCAGTTGATCGATAAGGCTCTGTCCGGGTCGGACACCACAACCAGGGATCCCCTGAAAAAAATACTGATCGTTGATGATGACGACCTGTTTCGAGCGGTTTTGTCAGATTCTCTGCGGGCACACGACTATCAACCGCTATCGGCCGCCAGTGCCGAACAGGGGCTGAAGGAAATCCGCTACGGCGAAGTAGATGCCGTGATTGCCGATATATGTATGCCGGGCATGAACGGGGCCGAACTTCTCAGACAAGTCAAACAGAACTCGCCTGAGGTGCCGGTCATTCTCATGACCGGCAATCTCCAGCTGCCGGAGATGCCCAGCAGCGATATCGCGGCTGCCGACGGATTCCTCAACAAACCCTTTCGCATCGAAAATATGATACAAATGCTCGACGATCTGGCGGTGCGGCCGGGACCTTGAGTTACGACACGTTCTTACTTGGTCCCGGAGCCCCCGGGGCTTCCATCTGATTTCAAGATCTTCATAACTTGCGCCACGCTCTCGTTGAGTGTAGGTGTGCCTTCGATCGTTAGCTTGGCACATGTGAGACTCTCGATCCAGCGCTGATGACGAACCAGGCTGCGCATTTCGGTCCCGGCGGTGTCGTATTTGGAGGCCCACTCGATAAGCTTCAGAAAGCTGCCGTGGGTTCTTCCGCCCGGGGCAATGCCGGCCCTTCCAAATCGTTCGATCTCGCGATCATGCAATCGCCGCAACCTGACCGGCCACGGGACATACAGGAAAACTACCAAATCAAAAAGCGGTATCAGAGGATCTCCCCAACCATCCAACGCTCCCGACAGTAGCCACGACTTCTTCTGGGCGAGATCTTGCCTCAGCATGGCAAGGCGCTCTTCGACAGATCGAATGTCAGAAAAAGGGGGATCAGTCTGCAGCCAGAAATAATCATCGGTGTCAAAATGAGCCCAGCCAAGATGGCCGGCAATCGCGGTGGCCAACGTGGTTGTGCCTGACCCCGAAGCGCCAAAGATGTGAATGCGGCAATAGCTCATTACCGTGGCAACATAATATCGGCGGTCGGCCTGTTCAAGAGGCTAGTCTGAGCGTTTTTCTTTTCCCTTGGACAGAAAAAGCCCCGCCTGTGGGGCGGGGCTTTTCGATAAGGTGAGCTGAAGAGGTAGGTTTACTTCAGCAGGACCATTTTCTTGGTCGAGGAGAAGGAGTCGGTGTTCAGACGATAGAAGTAGACGCCGGAG
>JBDRES010000009.1:0-14215 GCA_043819515.1 bacterium | reverse complement strand
TAGGTGACCTAGTGTGGCTGGTGAACTACATGTTCAATGGCGGGCCGGCGCCCTTCCCCTCAGTCTTGCTGGCTGACGTCAACTGCGATGGGGAGATAGACATCGCCAACCTGAACTATCTCGTCGATTACATGCTCAACGATGGTCCGGCACCGATCAACCCCTGCTTTGAGTTCGGGGACTAGACCATAACATTCTCGCGTGGGTCGGGAGTCGTGTGCTCCCGGCCTGCCTGTGCACCCGCCTGTTTGCAAGCAGTACTTGCCCATTCCCACTCCCGAATCCGCTGGAACCCGCCCGGCCGATCAGTTTATAAATAAATTGATGGAGCAGTTACGGGTCGGTAGGGCCGGCCAAGTTTCTAACGGCAAGCGCGACTTGACAGCCCCGCCTCGGCGACCTATTTTGGCCCGGTAGCTGCCGGTAACAGCATGAAAGAGATAGTTTCCCACCATAGACGGGAGAGTTGACAAGACAGTGAGGAACAAGGTATGACCGTGGAATCAACAGACGCCATGATCCAAGCCGCCGGGCTCAGCAAATTCTATGGCTCCTTTGTGGCCATCAAGGACATTTCATTCGCTATTCCCAGAGGGCAGATTGTGGCCTTCCTGGGTCCCAACGGGGCTGGCAAGTCGACCACGATGAGGATCCTGAGCGGTTTTCTGGGGGCCAGCGAAGGGACCGCCTCGATCGCCGGCCTGGATGTCACCGTCAATCGGCTGGAGGCGTCGCGCCATCTGGGCTACCTGCCCGAGAACGGACCGCTTTACAACGAGATGACGCCCCTGGAGCTGCTGCGCTTTTTTGGACAGGCCCGTGGTATGGAGGAGCGAGTTTTGAAGCAGCGTATCGAGGAGGTTACCGCCCGCGCAGCTCTGGCAGATGTGCTTGAGAAGCCGATAGGCAAGCTTTCGCGCGGTTACCGTCAGCGAGTGGGTCTGGCGCAATCGCTCTTGCACGATCCGGATGTGCTTATTATGGATGAGCCCACGGCCGGGCTTGATCCCAATCAAATTCGCGAGTTCCGCAGCCACATTGCCCGTCTCGGCAAGTCCAAGACGATCCTGATCTCCACGCACATCTTACAGGAGGTCGAAGCAATCGCCCAGAGGGTGCTTTTTATCCATGAGGGTCGATTGCTTTTTGACGGTCCGCCGGCAGAATTGGTTCAGAAAGCCGGTTCACTGGAGCAGTCGTTCTATCAACTGACCGGTTCCGCGGTCGATGATCATGGTCAATCGCTCCCGCCGCAAGGGGAGGTGGCATGAAACTGAATACTAACTTTGTCAAGACGCTTTGTCGCCGCGACCTGCTGACTTATTTCTCCAGCCCGTCCGGTTATGTCTTTATTACTCTATTCATATTCCTGAGCGCCGCCGCCGCCTTCTGGCAGGAGCGGTTTTTTGCCAACAACCTGGCCAATCTCGATCAGCTCAATACCTTTTTTCCGATCCTGCTGCTGCTGTTCGTTCCGGCCTTGACTATGGGCATCTGGTCCGACGAAAGACGGCAGGGGACCGACGAACTACTGTTGACGCTACCGGCGACCGATCTGGAGGTGGTCCTGGGTAAATACCTGGCGGTGCTGGGCATCTATACCGCCTCGCTGCTTATCTCGTTCAGTCATATTATCGTGTTGTTCTGGCTGGGGAGTCCCGATGTCGGCCTTTTGCTGGCCAACTATGTCGGGTACTGGCTGACCGGTGCGGCGTTGCTGGGGGTGGGGATGTTGGCTTCTTTGCTGACGGCCAACGTAACCGTCGCGTTCATAATGGCGGCGGTGTTCTGTTCGGTGCTCGTATTTGTCGACTCACCAACCTGGGTAGTCAGCCAATGGCTCCAGGGACTGTTGGGTGGGCTGGGGGTCAATGACCATTTTAGCGAGTTCGCTCGCGGCGTGATCAGTCTCAAGTCGATTCTCTATTTCGTTTCGGTGGCGGCAGTAATGCTGTTTCTCAATGTTGTCATTCTGAGTCGCCGGCACTGGCCGCTCGAGGCGGGCGGCTATCGCTACTGGGTCCATAATCTGGTGCGCGCGGTGGCAGTGGTGGTGGCGGTTGTAAGCCTGAACATCATCGTCGGCCGCTCGGAACTTCATATCGACGCCACCGCCGAGGGCTTGCATTCGCTGTCGGCCGAGAGCAAGGAGTTGATCAACCGCTTACCGGATGATCGACCGGTACTGATCCAGGCCTACATCAGCCCGGAGGTGCCGCGTGAGTTTGTCCAGACCAGAGCCAACTTAATCGGCAAGTTGAAAGAAATCGCAGCTACCGGGGGAGACAACATACATGTCACTATCTACGATACCGAGCCATTCACCGACGAGGCCAAAGACGCCCGCGAAAAATTCGGCATCTACCCTCGCGACGTAAATATGCCCGGAGCCAGTGGAACCGGGCCGGACAAGATTTTCTTGGGAGTGGCTATGACCAGCGGCGTCAATGAAGAAGTAATTTCCTTCTTTGATCGTGGGCTGCCGGTCGAATACGAACTGCTGCGCTCTCTTAGGGTGGCGGCGCGATCATCGCGCAAGAAGGTCGGTATTTTGGAGACGAAAGCCAAAGTGTACGGCGGCTTCGATTTTCAAAATATGAGCAACACGCCCCCCTGGACGGTTGTGCGCGAACTGTCGAAGCAGTATGAGGTCAGCCGTGTCACGGCTTCGGAGCCGATCACCCAGGAGCTCGATGGGTTGGTGGTGTTGCTGCCTTCCTCCCTGACCCAAAAAGAGCTGGATAATCTGCAGGCCTATGTTCTCGATGGTCATCCGACGCTGCTGATGGTCGATCCGCTGCCTGTCATCAACATCGGCTTGTCGCCGATCATACCGGCCGATGCGGCCCAGAATCCGTTTGCGCAACAACAGGGGCAGACCGAACCAAAAGGTGACATCGTCGCTTTCTTGAATGCCATCGGTGTGACCTGGAACCCCGGGCAGATCGCCTGGGATAGCTATAATCCACATCCCGATTTGCAGTCGATACAGCCGGAGATAATTTTCATCGGCCCCGGCAATGGGACCGTGGATGCTTTCAACACCGTCAACAAATCGACAGCCGGACTCCAGGAGCTGGTTATGCTCTATCCCGGCTTTTTGAACAAAGCCTACAACTCGCCGTTTCAGTTCGAATCGTTGATGCGGACGGGACGAGTTTCCGGAGTGTTGCCGTTTCAACAGTTGGTCCAGCGCGGGTTGTTTGGTATGGGCTTCAACCTCAGCCGTAATGTCCGGCGAGTCCCTAGCGGGGAAGTGTTTACCACCGCCGCGCGCGTTTATGGTACGGTCGCGACCGATACCACCGCGGCCGATTTGGTTACGGTCAATGCGACGGTGATCGCCGACATCGACATGATCTCCGAGCAGTTCTTTATGATTCGCAACCAAGGCGTCGGGAATCTCAATTTCGACAACATCACTTTTGTGCTCAATTCGATTGATTTACTGGTTGGCGACGAGTCGTTTATTGACCTGCGCAAGAAACGCATTCGGCATCGCACGCTGGAGAGTGTTGAAGCCCAGACCGGCCACTATGTCGAACAGCGACTGAGCGAGGAGCGGCAGGCGGAGGAGGATGCCCAGCAGGCGCTTGACGACGCCCAACGTCGTCTCAATGAGAAGGTGGCGGCGGTCAAGCAACGGGCCGATCTCGATGATCGCACCAAGCAGATCATGGCTCAAAACCTTCAGGAGGCGGAGAATCGCCGCTTCGAAGCACTGAAAGCAAATATTGAGTCGCGCAAGGAGGCGACCATTCAGGCCAGCCAGGAGAATGTCGAACGTGCTGTTCGCAGTATCCAGACCCGCATTAAGTCGATGGCGGTGCTTCTGCCGCCCATCCCGGTACTAATTGTCGGCGCAATGATCTTTGCGCGCCGGCGTCGGCGTGAACAGGAAGGGGCCTTGGCTGCCCGCAGGCTGAGGAGCTAAGCAATGCAAGAGAACCAGAAAACACTGATATACTTGGGCGTGGCCGCCGTCCTGGCGATAATCGCCTTCTTTGTGGCACCGACCAGAATCACCTCCGACGTGTTCGGGGATCAGGGGGAAATTTTCTATCCGGATTTCACCGATCCTAACATTGCCACCACGCTAGAGGTTGTGCAATTCGACGAAAGCAGCGCCACCACGGTGCCCTTTAAGGTGACCTTCACCAACGGCGTCTGGACGATTCCCTCGCATCACAACTACCCGGCCGACGGCAAAGAACGTCTGGCCAAGACGGCGGCCGGCCTCATCGGGATCAAAAAGGACGATTTTCGGACCGACAACGTGGCTATGCACGAGTCCTTCCATCTTGTCGATCCCCTGGATGACGCCGCCGGCATCGAGGGCCGCGGTACCCGCGTGACTGTCAAAGGGGCCGGTGATGAGATTCTGGCCGACTATATCATTGGCGATCAGGTCGAGGGGCGGCAGGGCATTCGTTTTGTCCGCACGCCCGGCTCCAGCCGAGTCTACGCGGCCAGGATGGATCTCGATCTATCGACCCGCTTTGAGGACTGGATCGAGACCGATCTGTTGGAGACCGCCGTGCACCGAATCGAAAAGGTGGTTCTGAAGGATTACTCTATCGATGAGCGGACGTTGTCCCTTAAGAACCGCGACCAGTTGACTCTCACCAAGGACGACAAGGACGAATGGCGGGCCGACAAGATGGGCTCCGGCAAGACGTGCGATTCGACTACCCTGCACCAGCTCCTCAACACCATTGACAGCCTTACCATTGTTGGCGTCCGTCCCAAACCGGCCGGACTTTCGGCGGCCCTGCAGCGCGCCGAGGGTGGGGAGTCCATTTCACAATCGGATGCCATCTCGCTTCAGAGCAAGGGCTTCTACTTCAGTCGTGACGGTCGCCTCTTGTCCAACGAAGGCGAGCTTGAGATCTACACCAAGGACGGTGTACTCTATACGCTGCGCTTCGGGGAAGTCGTTTACGGTACCGGGAAAGCGGTGACATCCGGGTTGACCGCCGACGATAGCGCCGGCCAGGACGGCCCGGCGGAGAATCGATACCTGTTTATCTCAGCGGCTTTGGAGCCCTCTTTGTTGCCCGAGCCGCCCAAGCCGACCGACACTTCGTTTGTCGGCAAGGCCGACAGCCTGCTGAGCGAGGCTGACAAGGCTAATCGTGAAAAACAGCGGCGTCACGATACCTGGAAACGCTCCCTCGAAAACGGAACCCAGAAGGTCACGCAGCTCAATGGCCGCTTTGCCGAATGGTACTATGTTATCTCAGCTGAAAGTTACGACAAACTGCATGTGACGCGCCAGGAGCTGGTGGTCGACAAGAGCTGATAGACGGCAGTTGATCTGACGATGATCCTGGGCGGAGCGACTACTTGGTCGCTCCGCTTTTGTTTACGGACGGGGCGATTTATTCGGTGCGCGGGTAGAGCTGCTTCAACGTCTCCAGTATCTCGACCGGTTCGGCGCGCCGCTTGTAGTCGACCTCGAAAAAGGCATAGGTGATGATCCCTTGCCGGTTGATGACGTAGGTGGCGGTCAGGGGCAGCTCACCCGAATCGTCACCGTTGTAGGCGGCGACATCAACAAACTTACTCAAGGCGTCGGCCATCTCTCGGGGCACCGCATAGGCCAATCCGTATGAGCGCGCCACCCGGTTGCCGACATCGCTCAGCAAATCAAACCCAAGTTGGTGCCGGGTGTAAGTTGCCCGGCCACTATCCGGAATTTCCGGACCGATAGCCAGCAGAGTCGCTCCCAGGCGCTCGATTTCAGGAAGGACATCCTGCAGGGCCGCCAGCTGGAGATTGCAGTAAGGACACCAGCCGCCACGATAAAAAACCAGCACCACCGGGCCCTTTTTCAGAAGACCGGGAAGCTGGATCACTTTGCCTGACGTTCCCATGAGTCCGAAAGTCGGAGCGGCATCCCCCACCTTCAGGGCCGTCTCCAAAACTGTACCCTCCGCGACCTGTTGTATTCCTGTCTTCATCACGCTCATCAACTCGGCCGGAACCCTGGAGGCCGAGGAGCTGCTGAGGCTGTCAAGCCGAGCCTGAAGCGAGGGAATATCAGACCAGTCGAAATTGGCGCTGGCGTCATTCTCGAGTTGGGCGGAGTCTTTCTTTGAGCAGCTTGACGACAGAATGAGCGCCGCCAGCACAGCACACCGCGCAAACATCACGGCACTGCCTATAGATCGTTTCATAATGTCTCCATGGCTAAGGGCTAACGTCGGTCACGTGCGCGCGTGCCGCGCGTCATCGCACCGACTGCGCTTACACGGCAACTCTTTGGCGAGTGGCCGCCGTCTCGCGGCGAAACGGGTTCATGGCCGCGGCATACATAAACAAGTAAGGATAACCACCTCGCAAGTGCTCGATATGATCCAGCCACAACGGCACCAGCAGTCGGTAAAGGCGTTGCGAGTCACCAACCAGGTGCTGTCGGTCGGCTTCCGACAGCACTCTTATGTCAAGGCGATAGGTCAGTTCCTCATAGACGTGAACGACAGCCTGCAGCAGGTCGGTGAGCCTGTCCTTTTCCAGCAGTGAAGGGTGCTCCAGCAGCCGAAGCAACAGACCCTTGCGGTCGGCCAGCAGTTGGTGCAGACGGTGAAAATCGACTCGGTCCTTGTCGATCTCATAGGTGTGCTCCTCCAGAAGCCCGCGCATTCTGGCAAAATCTTTGGCGGTAGATCGATCATCGATCTGTAACTGCGCTCCCAGTCGTTCGCGTTCTTCATCCCATCCGGCCAGTACCGCCATGAGGAGCATCCCCAGTTCGCTAAAAAACAATCCAACCAGTAACGCCTGTTTGCGTGTCTTTTGCGATGAGGCATGGCGATCGAGGAGAAGTCCAGCGGCGCTGTAGAGTCCAAAAAGCAGGCTCCCTACGCCCACCAGTATCAACGACACGATCAAGAGTCTGCCGGTGGGAGTGACCGGCTGGAGATCGCCAAAGCCGACCGTTGAGACCGTTACGATACAAAAATAGGCGGCGTCGGCCGGGGTCATGTTTTCGACAAACATGAAGCCGAGGGTGCCGGCCAATAAGGTGCCCAGGAATATGACCAGGCCTAGCCTAAATCGGAACTGATTACTTTCCATCTCTTTCGATATCCACTTGGGTTCTTCGTTTGTAATTGCATGAAGTCCGTGTGCGGTATTTACCCGTTCCGGATGGGGAAATCAACAAGAGACTTTGCCGGCGCGCCAGGGAGTATCTTTTCTTGATCAACCTAAGGGCCAATTGAGCACCGCTGCTGCCGATCGGTCGGGACTAGCGCAGAAGTAGTGATGTGTTCGAAGAGATACCGCGATCGGAGTTGATCGGAGCCGCCATGAGCCGGCTGATCGCCGTCTATTGGGCGTTCTGGATGACCAACTCCATCGCCCGTTCTATGGGGATCTGATAACGGCCCGTGGCCGAGTCCAGAAGCTTGTAGCCGGCAAGGGTTTCTTGTTCCCTGATCCGAAGGTCCAGCATCTCCTGTGGCAGGGGTGCGTTGATTCCCTGCAAAACCAGATCGTTCTCGGGGACGGTATAGAAGTTCGATACCAGGATCAGGACAACGACGATGGCGGCGGTGCCTGTCAGGGCGACGCCCATCAGAAGGCCGAAGCCGGATTTGCGCATCTTGCGACCGTCGATGTTTTTGATGGTGTGGTTGGGTTTATCCGTCATAGCCAATCCCGCCTCGCCCTACTGATGATGATGAATCGAGGCCTCGAGCTTGGGGTCGCCAACAGGCACCACCGGCTGGGCGGCAATCATTCGCCACGTCCACCATATGAAAATACCGCCAATTCCGAACATGGTGGTCAGATCCACCCAGGAGATATGGGCGCCATGATGATGCAGAATCGGCATGGCTATCCAGTACAGATCGAGCCAGTGCATGGCCAGCATCCACAACGCTATGGTCAGCATGGCCGGACGAAAACGTTTGGTGGCGTGGGGAAACAGCGCAAAAAACGGCAAAACGAAATGCCCGAACACCAGCGCCAAGGTTACTGTCTTCCAGGATCCTTCCCAGCGGTGCAGCATCCAGACTGTTTCTTCCGGAATGTTGCCGTACCAAATCAGGAAGTACTGGCTAAAAGCCATATAGCCCCAAAATATCGTAAAGGCAAAAAGCAGTTTGCCCAGATCATGGTCATGCTCTGATGTCACGATCCCTTCCAAAACACCCTTGCGCCTCAAAGCCAGGGAAAGGAGTATCAAAAATGAAATCACGCCTACCAGGGCACCGGCAAAAATATAGACGCCGAATATGGTTGAATACCAGTGGGGATCTAAAGACATCAGCCAGTCAAAACCGGCAAAGGTAATTGTTATGCCAAACAGGATCATCCCCGGTGCCGAGATCGTGATCATGCGCTTGGTTTGCCGGGAAGAGGGGGCAACGTCCTGCCCCAGCGATACTCGCCTGAGCAGCAGCCACAGGACAATCCACACGACAAAATACCCAAAGCCGCGAATCACGAAGAAGGTCGGGTTGAGATAGCCCGATTTTCCCTGAAGCAGTTCGTCGTGCGCCATGGCGTCGGCATGGGTCCAATGAAAGAGGTCATGCATGCCGAACAAAACCGGGGTGAAAAAGACAGCCATCAGAACCAGCGGACCGGCCAGGTTTTCGGCCAGGCGCCGTAGCACGACGCTCCAGGTGGCGGCTACCAAATGGTGCAGCATCGTGAAAAACAAACCGCCCAGAGCGATGGTCGTCCAAAAAACAAAGGCAATCAGCCACGAAAAATAGAATTGGCTCTGATCCTGAAAGTAGGCGCCGATACTTCCAGCCAGCCCCAGAATCCCGACTACCAGCGCCACCGTACCCAAGCGTCCGGGATTGCTCAGACGATATGTCGAATCAGCTCCAGCCATCTTACTTGATATCCCCTCTGGCTTCGATCGGTATGTCGTCAAGCGTGGCGTTCTGACTTCTCTGCAGAGCCCGCACATAAGCGATGATGGCCCAGCGGTCCTCGACTGAAATCTGGTGACGATACGAAGGCATATTGCGGACACCATTGGAAATTACGTCAAAAAGACGACCGTCAGGGAAGGTGCGAATACTGTCTGCGTGAAGGTTGGTCGGCGTCACGTAGTTCTTGGTGATCATTATCCCGCGTCCGTCACCGAGGCGACTATGGCAGGGAGCGCAGTAGACGTCGAATCGCTCCTGCCCACGGGTCATAAGAGCCTGCGTAATCGCCAGCGGTCCCTGCTTGATGAAATTGCCCTTGCGGTCCCAGCCCGAATAGAGGGCGTCATCCTCGCGCAGCTCTCCTATGGCCACGGTGCCTTCGACCGGCTGTCGCATGGTCGCGCCGTCGTCAAAAAAGCCGCTCTTGGCTTGGGCTTTGTATTTCGGCTGAACATCCATATTCGGATTGAGGTGGATCGGAGTTTTCGATGACGGCCGCTCGCGGGTGCAGCCGACGATCATGGCAAAAGACACCAGCATCAGCGCCATCACGACCAATCGAGATGTTTGAGATCGATCTCTCATGATTCTTGCAACTCCTCCACATCGGCCCCGCCGATACTCCGTAGCATCTCCTTTGACGCCCGGGCGTCAAACTTGGGATCTTCGGCTTCAATGCTGACGAAAAATCCATCGTCAGAGGCGCGCTCGAATTGCTTCGAGGCAAACACCGGATGGTGCCAGCGCGGCAACCCGTTCAGGGCCAGCATCCCAAAAAGCGCTGCCGCTGCCGATAGCAGCACCCCGAGGGCGAATGTAACCGGAAGATAGGCTTGGTAACTGAAAAACGGTTTGCCGGAAATATTGAGTGGATACTCTATCGAACTGCTCCACCATTGGAGCCACAAAGCAAAGGAGGTCCCGATCAGGGCGGCTAGTCCCACTACCCAACCAAGGGCCGAACGCCTCAGCCCCATAGCGCTATCCATGCCGTGGATAGGGAACGGTGAATGACAATCAAACTTGGTATAGCCGGCGTCACGCAGGGCCTCGGCTGCCTTCATCAGGGCAGCAGGCGACTCAAAACGAGCGACAATACCAAGCACCTGGCTATTGGCAGCCTTACTCATGATCGCCTCCGTGGTGAGCCGAGGCCTCAGGCAGTACAGTCTTTATTTCGGCCATCGAGATCATCGGCAGGTAGCGAATGAAGAGCAGGAAGAGAGTGAAAAACAACCCAAACGATCCGACAAAAGTGGCGATATCCCAGATGGTGGGCGAGAAGTAGTCCCAACTCGACGGGAGGAAGTCGCGCGCGAGCGAGGTCACGACAATGACAAAGCGCTCAAACCACATGCCGACATTAATCAAAATCGAAGCGACAAACATAACTCCGATGCTGCGCCGCAGCTTCTTGAACCAGAATAGCTGAGGTGTCAGAACATTGCAGCTGATCATAATCCAGTAGCCCCAGGCATAATTACCGAAGGCTCGATTGAGAAACGTGAATTGCTCATACAAGTTGCCCGAGTACCAAGCAATGAAGAACTCGATACTATAAGCATACCCAACCATCATGCCTGTCAGGAGCATGATTTTGTTCATCTTCTCCATGTGATCAAGGGTAATCAGGTTTTCGAGGCTGAATATCTTCCGGGCTATGATACTCAACGTGACCACCATCGCGAATCCTGAGAATATCGCCCCCGCGACAAAGTAAGGCGGGAAGATGGTCGTGTGCCAGCCGGGCAGGATTGAAACTGCAAAGTCGGTACTCACGACGCTGTGCACCGAAAGCACCAGCGGCGTGGAAATTCCGGCCAGGATCAAGTAGGCCAGTTCATAATGGCGCCACTGGCGATTGCCGCCGCGCCAACCCAGAGCCAGCAACCCAAAAACGATCTTCTTTACTTTAGTCTTGGCGCGATCACGGAAGGTGGCCAGATCTGGGATCATGCCGGTGTACCAGAACAGCAGGGAGGCCGTAAAATAGGTGCTAACTGCAAAGACGTCCCATAGCAGTGGCGAGCGGAAATTGGGCCACATGCCCATCTGGTTCGGCAGCGGGAAGACCCAATAAACAACCCACATGCGACCGACATGTATGCCGGGGAAAATCAGCGCACAAGAAACTGCAAACAAAGTCATCGCTTCGGCGAAACGATTTATCGAAGTCCGCCAGCGTTGACGCAAGAGAAACAGAATAGCCGAAATCAGAGTACCGGCATGACCGATACCAACCCACCAAACGAAGTTGACGATGGCCCAGCCCCAGCCGACCGGATTGTTGAGACCCCAGATACCGGTTCCTTCCCAAACCAGGAACCCGATCGAGCCAAAAAGCACCATCAATAACGACAAGGCGGCGCCGAAGGCCAGCCACCAGGTCGGTGGGGTCCTGCGTTCGCAGATAGAGCAGATCTTCTCGGTGATCTTGCTAAACGTCTGCTCCCCGGTCAACAGCGGAGCCGGCGCTTCTGCCGAAGAACTTATGTCAGTTGCATTAGAACTCATCGCATTGATACCGATGACAATCAGTCTTTCAGACCTTATAGTCCTTCGCTCATTTTCCTCAGCTTGGGATTAGGATTTCTCAGCCGAGCCAGGTATGAAGTCCTCGGCCGGACATTAAGCTCGGCCAGGAGTTCGTAATTGCGGTCCAGCTTCTTGTGTCTCACAACTTCGCTATTGGGATCGTTGATATTGCCGAACTGAATCGCCTTGGTCGGGCAGGCCTGTTGACAAGCTGCCTGAATCTCGCCATCAACCACCTGGCGGCCTTCGAGCTTGGCCTGAATCTTATGCCGGTTGAGGCGCTGAATACAATAGGTACACTTCTCCATCACCCCGCGCGAGCGCACGGTCACATCCGGGTTCTGGGCCATTTGCACCAATTCGGGAAGCTCGTTGGTGTAGTTAAAGAAATTGAAACGGCGCACTTTGTACGGGCAGTTGTTGGAGCAATACCGGGTGCCGATACACCGGTTGTAATTCATGGTATTCAGCCCCTCGCGATCGTGAGAGGTCGCGGCCACCGGGCATACCGTTTCGCACGGAGCGTTTTCGCACTGTTGGCAGGGGACAGGCTGCAAAACCATCTCAGGATTGTCTTGGTCCCCGGCAAAATAACGGTCGGTACGGATCCAGTGCATTTCGCGCCCATTGGTAACCTGCTCGCGCCCGACGATGGGGACATTGTTTTCACTCTGACAGGCGATCACGCAGGCGTTGCAGCCGGTGCAGCAATTGAGATCGATGATCATGCCCCACTGGTAGCCCCGGCTGTAATCATAATCCGGATAGATCGACTTCAGCGGCGGATGCTCAACCATGTCGCGGGCAAACTCCGGGTGCTCTCGATATTTATCCAAAGATGCCTCGCGAACAATTGGCCGCCCCTCCATGCGGGAATGATCCTGAGTGTTGGCCAGCGCGCGCGAGCGGTCGGTTTTGGCCAGCGAGGCGCCCGTTACGAGATACATGGCCACGGTGGTTCGCAGCGGGTAAACATCGACCCCAACTTTATCGCCCACGCGACCGGCGGCCGAACGACCGTAGCCGAGCCAGAGTGACACCGTATAATCAGTCACGCCCGGTTGAATCCAGACCGGAGACTCGATAGTGCGACCGGCGGCATTCAGTTGGACTACATCACCATTGACGACATTCAACGCTCCAGCCGTTGCCGGTGAAAGCAGCGCCGCATTGTCCCAGGCCAGCTTGCTGACGGTGTCGGGCAGTTCCTGCAGCCAGCCATTGTTGGCATAGCGGCCGTCCCCGAGGTTTGACTCATAAAATCCGATTTCAAGCCGTTCCGCCCCCGGCTCCGGAATAGTACTAGGGGCCTGCGCAATGATATCATCTATGGATTTACGCTGACGATATCTCTCGGTATCCGATTCGCTCTCTGGTAGCCAGCCATCGTGCAGGACCTTCCGCCAGCGCTTGTCAAATTCGTAGTCATTGCCCTTGACGATCTTCTTCCAAGTCTCTTTCACCAGGTCGTGACCACGAGTGTCAACTCCGGTCAGCAATGTATTCAGTAGCTCAAGGCAAGTATGTCCCTTGTGCAGTGGCTCGATCATCGGCTGGACCAGGCTCATGGTGCCGTCGACAGCCCGGCAGTCGGACCAACTCTCCAGGAAATGCGCGCGCGGCAAATGCCAGTTCACAGCCTTGGAGGTTTCGTCACGATGCGAGCTCAAATGGATGGTGGTCTTTACTTTCTTGAGAGCCGTGGCGAATTCAGTATCTGCCGGAGCGTTGTAAACCGGGTTGCCGCCGAGCATGACCAGGGTACTGACCATACCGTCTTTCATCCGTGTGGTCAGGTTTGTCAAATCAGCGACACTCGACAGTCCGGCGTCTTCGATTTTTCGCAGCTCAATCGTGCTGCCGATATTGCCAAGGGCGGCGTTCAGTGTCAGGGCCAGTCCGTGCACCCATTGCGGTTGTCGTTCGCCGACGATGATCAGACTCTGACCCCGGTTGGCCAGGAGATCTTCGGCCAGAGCGGTTAACCAGTCTTCATTGATGCCGCCTTGCTGCGCTGACGGCCAAGCACCGTTTAGATCGAGCGGCTTACGCATGCGATCAGCAAGTGCCCGTAACAATCCGCCTGATTGACTCGATGGAACTCGCAGCCGATGGTCGGCCATGCCGCCGGTGACAGACAGGCCGCTTTCGATTACGTACAGACGATTCATATCGTCCTTAGTCGACTCCACCCGGCGTCCGTCGGCGAATCCGCGCGCATGAAGAACGTTGTCAGGATGGTGCTGCAAGAAGTCGGAATCGAGGGACAGGACCACCTTGGCCTTGTCAACGTGATAGACCGGACGGACGTCTTTTTCGGTTGTCGCTCGGGCGGCGGCGAGTTCGTTCTCGCCACTGATCGGATCAAAAACGATCCAGGTCGCTTTCTCATATTTCTTTTCGAACTCGCGGCGAAGACGAGCCAGGGTGGGACCGGCGTAGCTCTCGCTCAGAATCGCCAGCCCCTGGCCATCGTTCGCCTCATAGGTTTTGGCCAACTCAGCCCAGGCCTTAACGAAGTCTTCGTACTTGGCCGGCTCGTTGTTCAGGTATGGTGAGCGCGAGCGATCCGGGTCATAGAGCGCCAGGATTTCAGCCTGGGCAAAAAAGTCAGTCGAACCGCGAGACGCCGGGTGCCCGGGATTGCCCTCGATCTTGGTAGGGCGCCCTTCGTGTGTCTCGACAACCAATCCCAGGGCCGAGTTGCCTCGCGGCATAGTGGTGGCGTAAAACTTGGGTACCCCGGGAATCACATTCTCCGGCTGATCCACATAGGGTAC
>JBDRES010000008.1:0-128645 GCA_043819515.1 bacterium | reverse complement strand
TAGGTGACCTAGTGTGGCTGGTGAACTACATGTTCAATGGCGGGCCGGCGCCCTTCCCCTCAGTCTTGCTGGCTGACGTCAACTGCGATGGGGAGATAGACATCGCCAACCTGAACTATCTCGTCGATTACATGCTCAACGGTGGTCCGGCACCGGTCAATCCCTGTTTTGAGTTCGGGGACTAGACCATCATGTTCTCCCTTCGGTCGGACCCCGACCTACTCGGCAATCGGTAAGTCATTCTGAGACCCCTCCCCCTCCCCAAAAAATACCTGACACGGGCAGTGCGGCGGCTTTATCTTCAGAGCGTGACAGACAAGCAGACGCCAACCAAAAGACCATTCCTGGGTTTGCACTTCAAGTGCTGCAATGTGTACGCCCGGATTCACCTGAACAAAGCCGGTACGGCCTTCGTCGGCTGGTGTCCGCGATGCGCCGCCAAAGTCGAAATAAAGGTATCTCCTACCGGCTCTAACGATCGCTTTTTTACAGCCGGATAATCACACGGGTATATGGGCGTGCTAAAATCCAAGATAGTGGTAGTTCCGTTGGGAGAAGTCGATTTTGGTCTGGTCAATCGCCTGGCCAACCAGGTTGGGCCGATCTTCAATCGCTCGGTTGATATTATCAAGGGCATGAAAATGCCCAAAGAGGCGCACAATATCATCCGCAATCAGTATTACGCCCTGGTGATAATGGCCAAACTGGAGCGCATCAAATCCAACAGCCGCGAGAAAGTGATTGCCATCTGCGAGGAATCGATTTATCTGCCGGATGAAAGCTACATCATAGGGTACGCCGATGCTGTCTCCGGAACCGGTGTGGTCTCGTTGAACCAGTTGCGCGTGGAGTTTTACGGCCTGCCCGAGAACGAGTCCTGGATTTATCCACGACTTTTGAAAGAAACGGTGCATCGCCTGGGTCATATATTCGGCCTGTCGGAATGCCGGAATTCAAAATGTGTAAATTACTATTCTCAGATGATGCTGGACATAGACCACAAGGGCGACAAGTTCTGCGACATCTGTAGCCGCAAATTGACCGGATTGGTTTAGACGGGACACCCATGAACCTTGAACAGATCATCGACCAACTCAAAAGCCGCACTGGCTGGTCTGCCAATATCGACAACTGGAAAACCTATCCGCCGCGCGCGGCACGGTATGGTGACTTCCCACCGGAGTTGGATCGTCGACTTGTCGGCGCGCTCAGAGAGCGTGATATCGCGCGACCATATTCGCATCAGGCGGCTGCAATTGAGGCCGTCACGGCCGGGCGTGATGTGGTTGTGGTCACGCCGACAGCTTCGGGCAAAACCCTCTGCTACAATCTGCCGGTATTGGACAGAATCCTGAAGGACCCGGCCAGTCGCGCCCTATACCTCTTCCCCACCAAAGCACTCTCTCAGGACCAACTAGCCGAGCTATACGATCTGATCCAGAGGCTTGATGTCGATATCAAGACCTACACCTTTGACGGCGACACCCCCCAGACCGCTCGGCGAGCTATTCGTTCGGCGGGACACATCGTGATCTCGAATCCGGACATGCTGCACGCCGGGATTCTGCCTCACCACACCAAATGGATCAAGTTGTTTGAGAATTTGCGTTATGTCGTCATCGATGAGGTCCACCAATATCGCGGAATATTCGGCTCTCATTTGGCCAATGTAATAAAGCGGCTACGCCGCATCTGTCGGTTTTATGGTTCGGATCCGGTCTTCATCTGCTGCTCGGCGACCATCGCCAATCCTGACGACCTGGCCTGCCGGATAATCGGCAAACCGGTAACGCTGATTGCCAATAACGGCGCTCCGACCGGCGAAAAACATTTTCTGATCTATAATCCGCCGATTGTTAATAAACAGCTCGGCATAAGGCGCTCGGCCCTGAATGAGGCGGCCCACATAGGCAGTCACTTCCTCAGGCAGGGTATCCAGACCATCCTCTTTGCTCATTTCCGGCTTCATGTCGAGGTCTTGCTGACCTATCTCCAGAGGGAGCTGGGCGGCGATTTTAATGACGGCGTCAAGATCGCAGGCTATCGGGGGGGCTACCTGCCCAACGAACGTCGGCGCATCGAGAGCGGCTTGCGTGACGGCTCCATAACCGGTGTCGTCTCGACCAACGCCCTGGAGCTGGGCATTGATATCGGCAGTCTTGATGTATCTATCATAGTCGGCTATCCGGGTTCGATTGCATCATTGCATCAGCAGGCCGGTCGGGCGGGGCGACGGGGCGGCGTCTCATTGACAATCCTGATCGCTAATTCGTCGCCCATCAACCAGTTCCTGACCGCCCAACCCAGGTACATCCATGACCGCACGCCGGAATCCGGAATCATCGACCCCGACAATCTCATAATTCGCACCAACCACCTCAAGTGCGCCACTTTTGAGCTGCCGTTCGACACCGAGGAACTCGAGAAGCAGGACGGCAGCAAAGCCATTCTGAGCTATCTGGCCGAATCGAAAATCGTGCGCCGCTCCGGCGATCGCTATCACTGGTCGTCGGAAATCTACCCCGCCGGGCAGGTTTCGTTGCGCTCGGCGTCACCTGAGAATTTTGTGATTCTCAATGAGTCAAAGAAGGCCGAGGTGATCGGCGAGGTGGATTATTTCTCGGCCCCGATCTTCCTGCATCCGGAGGCCATTTATCTTCACGCCGCCCAGCAGTACCAGGTCACCCGGCTCGACTGGGCAGGGCGCAAGGCGTATGTCAAGGAAGTCCAGGTCGACTACTACACCGACGCTGAAACCAAAACCGACCTCAAGGTACTGGCTGTCAATGAAGAGACAGGCTTCGGCGACGCCGTCATGAGTGCCGGTGAGGTGAGTGTGACTAATGTCACGGTGCTGTACAAAAAGATAAAATTCCAGACTCACGAAAATGTCGGTTGGGGCAAGCTCAGTCTGCCGGAATTGGAGATGCATACCAATGCCTTCTGGTATGCCTTCCCCGGCGATGTAGCTTTTCGGGTCGACCTGGATGGCGGCTCTTTTGGCGGCGCTTTGCGAGGGCTGGCCAATGTTCTGGGCAAGATCGCGCCGCTGTGGGTCATGTGCGACTCGCGCGATCTGCGGTCGATCTCGCAGGTGCGGGCGCCGTTTACGGAAAGGCCGACGATTTACATCTATGAAAACATTCCCGGCGGCGTGGGCCTGAGCGAAAAACTCTTTTCCGAACATGAGCGACTGTTTGAGGCCTGCTACGATCACATTCGCGGATGTATGTGTAGTGATGGTTGTCCCACCTGCGCCGGGCCACCGATGGAAGTGGGTGAGCACGGCAAGATCGGCGTGAAAAAGCTGTTGGAGTACATGCTGGCCGGCGTGCCGGTCTAGGTTGTCTTCGAATCGTCACTGCCGCCGGCTGCGCGGGACGGACACTAGGTAGTCGCTTGGGCAATCACCGAACTGTCGTTCTACCCACACCTCCCTAAAACACGCTGAACTTCAGGTACTTTCTTGGATTCTGCTCGATATCCAGGACCAGGTTGTTGACGCGCTGCAACAGGTTGACCGTTTCAGTATAGAATGACGTGTCGCTGACAAACATTCCCAGACTCCCATCGGCCCGATTGATTCGCTCGATAATCGTATCGAGCTTGGCCGAGGTAGCGGAGAGATTGTCATAGAGAGCCGGATCCCCAATCAGTTTACCGAGCGTGCCGATATTGTTTTCGACCTTGTCGGCCAGGCTGCCGACCGAAGTCGCAGTATGCTCAACCGATGATGTCAGGCGCTCCTGATTACGAACCAGGGCGGTGGTCAACTCGGTCAGTCGGGCCAGGAGGGTCGACATCTGAACATAGAGACTATCGTTCGTGGCCAGTTGCCCCAGGGTCCCCTCGCCCCGGTTCATACGACCCAGGACGCCGTCGAGGTTCTGTGCCACCGATCCGGCTTGCTCGAGGGCCTCTGTCCCCTCTTTGAACATCGCCTCGGCACTCCCGACGTCGCGCACCGGGATCATAGAGCCTTCGGCAATTACCGGACCGCCAACCGGCCCCGGGATGACCTCAACAAATTTGTCACCCAGCAAACCAATGGTGCCCAGTTGTACTTCGGTCCCCACAGTCACCATATCCCATACCGACGTTTGGATTTTGCAGGTGACCTCGACCTTGCGCAAGGAATCGAGATTGACGAAATGAACCGATCGAACATTACCCACTTCGACTCCGGACATCCATACCGGCGAGCCGCCAAGCAGGCCGTTGACATTCCGGAAGTAGCATTTGAATTCGGCCTTGGGATTGAAGATCGAGGTACCGCCGCCTGTCAGCGATGCCCACAGGGCAACGGCAATCGCAGCGACTAAGACAATCCCTACCCGAAGACCACTCCAGGGGGACGAGGCTGTATTTTTCATCTAGTTCTCACTCCGCATCTGCACCTGGCAGCATATAGTTGAGTGCCGGGTTTGCTCTACTCGGCACCCATGAATCTTCTGGTATAAACGCCGTCCATCGAGGCCCTGAACGGCTCCAGGAACTCCTTGACGGCCTCCGAATCAGTATCTCGCAACTCCTCCAGGCTTCCATCAAATGCCTTGCGCCCCTGCAAAATGACCACAAACCGACTGGCGATGGAGAAGGCATCGGCAATCTGGTGTGTTACGACTATCGACGAAACCGATTTTTCGCGATGAAGCTTCTGGATTAAGTGCAAGACGTTTTGGGCCGCGGTCGGATCCAACCCTGTCGTCGGTTCGTCATAGAGCATCACTTTGGGATCGGTCGACAACAGCGCCCGACCGATAGCCACACGTCGGTTCATGCCTCCGGACAACTGGTCCGGCAGCTTATCGATCACTTCGTCCGGATCCATCCCGACAAACCCCAGCATGGCACGAACCTGCTCGGTAATCTCATCCCACGAAAGCCTGGTATGCTCAAGAAGGTAATAACCAACATTCTCGCCCACCGTCATGGAATCAAAAAGGGCCCCATCCTGAAAAACCATGCCTATCTCTCGGCGTATCTCTCGTTTCCTTTTTTCGCTCAGGAAGCAGATGCTCTGTTGGTTGACGAGGACATCGCCGCGACAGGGGCACTCCAAACCCAGTATCAGGCGCAGGATGGTTGACTTGCCGGACCCGGATGGACCCATGACCACTATCGACTCGCCGTCAGCCACGCTGAGTGAAACATCCTCAAGCACGGATCGGGAATCGTAAGCGAAGTCTACACCCTGCAGCTCTATCATAGCCAGCCCCTGAGAAAACTCCAGATGACTTTGGTGATGAAGAAATTGACGATGAGAATGGTTATCGATGAAGCCACTACCGAGCTGGTCGTGGCCCGGCCGACGCCGCGCGTACCACCGCCCGACGTAAAGCCACGATAGCAGGATATGAAGGCAATCACGAATGAAAACACAAACGGCTTTAGTATGCCGATGAAGATATTGCCGAATATGAGGCGTTCCTTGACTGATGCCCAGTAGAGTGTCGACGAAACATGTGATATGAATATGGCGATCACCCAGCCGCCGACGATAGCAATAGCATCGCACACGATTGTGAGGGCAGGTAGCATTACGATCAGGGCCAACAGGCGCGGCACGGCTATCTTCCGGATAGGATCGATACCAAAGGCCACCATCGCATCAAGTTGGTTCGAGGACTTCATGGCCCCGATTTCAGCCGTAATGCCGGCGGCCACGCGCGCAGCAAACATCAAACCGGTCAGAGTCGGGCCCAGCTCTCGGATAATGGCAATCGACATGATTCGCCCGAGATAGTTCTTGGCCCCAAACTCCATAAGCTCGTTGGAAAAGGCTAGGGCGAACCCCTGTCCCGCAAAGACACCCGTGAGCACCACCAGGTACAGCGATCCAACGCCGATCTGGTACATTTGTTCGATCGTCTCGGAAAAGTACAACCGGCGCGAGAAAACCGCCCCCACCATTTTGAGGGAGAAGAAAAAGATACCCTGGGTTTCCGCCGCCAGACTTTTCAGCCACTTATTGATCGCGTGTAATATCCTATGCTCCCTTTCCGTATCGGCTTCAACGTATCGGCCCGATCCGGTCAAGTCAAGGCAAATTGGACCTGTCGACGGTCTCGAAAATTGTGTATATTCGGCGGCACGAATCCGGGCCCATTTGGTGTTATACAGGTGTCCCGCAGGTAATGATCCGGAACCGACCCCGAAGATAGAAGTACACGATGAAGGACAATCCACCAAAAGGCGACAAGCGCGGCCACGCCATCGCCCTTTTCTCAGGCGGGCTGGACTCCACCCTGGCCATACTGTTGGTTTTGCAGCAGGACATAGAAGTGACTGCGATCACCTTTATGACCCATTTTGGTTGCGATCTGAGCGACCGATCGGGCTGCGGCTCCAACCCATACCCTATGGCGGAGAGGTTCGGATTTAATGTCAAACTCATGCACCTGGGCCAGAAGTTTGTCGATATAGTCCGCGAACCACGCTTTGGACACGGCAAGAATATGAATCCCTGCACCGACTGTCGCATTCTGATGCTCAGTGAGGCCAAGGAGTTAATGGAGATGTCGGGCGCGGACTTCATCGTCACCGGCGAGGTAATGGGACAGCGACCGATGTCCCAGGTCAAAGACAAACTGAACCTCACCCTGAAACAGACCGGGCTCCAAGGGAAAGTCCTCAGGCCGCTCTCGGCACAGCTGTTGCCTGCGACTGAGGCTGAGCTTTCCGGACTTATCGATCGAGATAAGCTGGAGCGTATCTCCGGTAGAAGCCGCAAGCGACAGATGGAACTGGCCGCCCAGTTCGGCGTCGATGACTACCGCTCCCCCGCCTCAGGCTGCCTCTTGACCGATCCCGGGTATTCGCGGCGACTCAAGGATTTGATGAGCCATGAAAAACTGACGAAGTTCGAGGACCTAAATCTGCTGCGCGTAGGACGCCACTTCCGACTGGACGACCAAACCAAAGTGATTGTGGGACGCAACGAAGCCGACAATCGTCAGATTGCGGCCCAGGTCGCCTCGCACCACGTCAAGTTGGAGGCTGTCGATATTGGCTCTCCGATTACTATCCTCGTTGGCAATCTGTCGGACGAGAACATTCGCAAGGCGGCTCAACTTACGGCGCGCTACTCGGCTGCCAAGGCGGATTCCGAGGTCGAGGTGACGGTAACCCAGAGTGGCGAACTGCGGACAATCACAGTGGCGCCGGCGGAGGCGGAAGAAATTGGAGCGTCGCCAATCTTCTGATTCTTCACTGAAAACGAGTTTTCATGCGATTGGAGTGGGAACGGAGCCGGAGGCCAGGTGATTTCAAGCGACTCGCCTGAAATCCATTCAGTTACAGGATTGGCGTCGCGCGGGGTCGCATGATACCACTATTGTTCGTTCCAAATGAAAAGGCCCCGAGATCAATCGGGACCTTTCTCTCCTCACCAGCCGGGGAAAACCTGAAGCGACGTCACCGCCAAATTCCGTCGCCACAGCCATCCCATAAATCGGCAGATTGCGGGCTTGCCTTCTTCCGTGGATTGGTATCCCCGGCAACCAAATTGTGCACAAATTCCGTGCCAGAGGGGATGCGAACTCTCACCAAACACATATCTTGTTGACTACAACAAACTTACGCCTGGAACCGAATCCAGTGTGTGACCGTCGAGACAAGTATTCCGCAGGAACTGCTGAGGCTTGGCGCAGGAAGTACGTTGTCGGCTCGATTGCGCCGAATCTGCGCACCAAGCCGACCTGATAATATAGAAAAGGCCCTTCCCCACGCCTGGGGAAGGGCCTTTCGGCAATTGCTTTTAACGACTTGTTCCGATAGGCTGCTCCTTTTATTTGAGCAGCATCATCTTCCGCGTCTCGGTGTTGTCGCCAGTGGTCAGGCGGTAGAAATAGACACCGCTGGAAACATTGGAAGCATCCCAAACGACCTGATGAATACCTGCGTTCAGGTTTTCATTGATAACCGATTCGACCTTCTGGCCCAGGACATTGAAGACCGTGAGGTCAACATGACCGGCGACCGGAAGAGCGAATTCAAAGGTCGTGCTCGGGTTGAACGGGTTCGGATAGTTCTGCGCCACGTAGAATTCCTGCGGCACCGCCGGGCTGGTGCTGGCCAGGGCTACGGTGACACTCTCAAACTCCGGTTGTTCAACGCGAATGGTGTTGTCGGCATTGTGATACACGAAGGCGAGCGAGTGATGCGGATCCTCTAAAGTGATTGCTTCAACCGTGACTTCGCTGACTGACGGATCGTCAATCTCGAAGACCAGGTTAGCGATATTGCCTTCACCGGCAGCAAGATCCTGCTTGTGTTGAGAGGTCAACTGCGGCAGCAGACCAATCACCACGGTGCGGCTCTCGTTGTCAATGTTGGCCACTTTCAGATCAAAATACTCAACCCGAGTGCCCTCGAACTGAACTGAATTCAGTGTCACACCCT
Source organism: bacterium (assembly GCA_043819515.1). Lineage (GTDB taxonomy): Bacteria > Zixibacteria > MSB-5A5 > GN15 > FEB-12 > DAOSXA01. Next base: position 120,242 of record JBDRES010000008.1, on the reverse strand, counting down.
CAGAGAACTGAAGGGCAATATCGATCCCAGCCAGGCCTTCCTGATTGGTGATGTTCAGCGGGACAGTTACCAGATTCTCGGCGTTGGTAGTCGCCTGCGCCACCGTGAATTGGTGCAGACTTGCGGAAAAGGCCAAAGACGGCACCACCAAGATAGCGAGAACAACCGTCCAAAGGTTGATTCGTCTCGACAAGGTAAACCTCCTTACCAGTCTTTTGAGTTAGCTTTGCGACTGAAGATGGCTTGGATCCTTTCAAACACTCCGTCAGTCGATGTTATCACGCAATACGACCTAATATTCTCGGTGAAGTGGCTACCCTAACTCGGATTACCTGTATCGTGCAGCAGTCCCTCCGTTATCTTCAAGTTAGCGCACGGAGCCATTTTGTCAAGCTGTTTAACTCGTCAGCTCAACGCATCCTACTTTGTAGCTGTTACTTACACCAAAAGAAAAGAGTGTTGAATGCGAAATTCAGATTGAATGCCCGTTGTTCGGTTGCCGGTCTGCCTCTCCTCTTCATCCTTTGATACACACAACCCATACGCATAGTTCCCACCGAATGCGAAAAAAAAGTGCTTCGCATTCAACGACTTCCGACTTTTTTCGCATTCTTTTCGCATTTGACACGTCTTTGGTAATCTCAACCCCTTAGTCGCCCAGAAGTCGCATTGGTTCGGGCTTTCTTGGTCGACCGCTCCCGCGGTCGCATGGCCCACAAAAGGCGCCACGCGCCCGGCGCATATTGTGCGCTGGAGGGATTCCGCCCGTCGGTTGGTCAGAAAGTGATTGACTTCTTGCTCTTAAATGCCGCACTTTGCTTTCAGTTAATCGGATACGTGGCTTGATAACCGGGAAACTCACGTCACCAGAGGGGCGTGGCTGTCGCAACCCAAAGGTGTTATGAAAGGAACCACATGAACATTGTTGGGCGTCATTCAAGCAACGTACCGTGCGATGGGAGCCATGAAAGAACTGAAAGCTCGAGCACCAAGAAACAGGACGCTGGCAGTTTCCGAACAGGACGTTGAGCGTCTGCGCCAGCGCCTGTTGGTTGTAGATCAGCCGGTGCCTGTTCCCGAATGCGTCGGCCGAACGATCCTCGGCGACGTCTCGCTGGTCTTGCCCCTACTGCCCAGGGAGTCGGTGGATTTGCTAATCGCTGATCCACCGTACAACCTGACCAAGACGTTCAGCGACTCGACCTTCAAGAGACAATCGGTCGTTGAGTACGAAGCCTGGCTTCGTTCCTGGGTGTCGCTGGTCGCCCCGCTCCTTAAACCATCGGCATCGATTTACGTGTGCAGCGAATGGCGCTCTTCCGGGGCGCTCCAGCGCGTCCTCGAAGGGTACTTTGTGGTTCAGAACCGAATCACGTGGGAGCGCGAGAAGGGCCGCGGCGCCTTGCGCAATTGGAAGAACTGTTCGGAGGACATCTGGTTCTGCACTCGTGGAGACGGTTATTTCTTTGATGTAGAGGCCGTTAAGCAGAAGCGCCGCGTGGTCGCGCCGTATCGAGACGCGGCTGGGAATCCGAAGGACTGGAACAAGGAGGCCGACGGCAGCTTCAGAGTGACACACCCCTCGAACCTCTGGACCGACATCTCGGTACCATTCTGGTCCATGCCAGAAAACACGGATCATCCGACCCAAAAGCCAGAAAAACTCGTTGCCAAGCTCATCCTCGCCAGTTCTAAGCCTGGGGACCTTGTGCTGGATCCATTCTTGGGCTCTGGGACTACATCCGTCGTCGCCAAAAAACTGGGTCGGCGGTTCATCGGTATTGAGTTGGAGGAGAGCTACTGCCTCCTCGCCGAGAAGCGCCTGGAAGTGGCACATCGCGAGCCTTCTATTCAGGGGTACTCCGGCGGTCACTTCTGGGATCGAAATACGCTAGCGTTCCAGGAAACAACGAAGGCGAAGCCAAGCGCTACAACAACCGGACAACCGCAGCTGTTCGAGGATCACTCGTGAAAAGCCGACTCTTCCATACATTGGACTACGTACTGGTCCAAGACAAGGTGCGCGACTTGGTCAATGCCAGTCCGGACTTCCTTTCGAAGAACACTGCACAGAGCCCCCGGGCCGCAGGCGATGCCATCGAGAACGTCGTGGCTGCTTCCTTCGACAAGATTCTTGGCGAGCATTGCGGCGAGTACTCGTCGCACTTCGCTCGCCGCGCCATGGCTGATCTCGCGTTCAAGGATCGTGATGGTCTCTACTACATCGTCGACGTGAAGACGCACAGGACTGACACGAAGTTCAACATGCCCAATCTGACGTCGGTGGAGCGGCTTGCTCGCTTCTACGAGGACGACGCGAACTACTTCACGGTTCTTCTCGTCAGCTACAGCGTCGAAGGTGTCAAGGCGAGCGTCAGACACGTGACCTTCGTGCCGATCGAGTTCCTCGGATGGGATTGCTTGACGATTGGGGCGTTGGGCTGGGGCCAGATTCAGATAGCCAACTCGAATGTCGTGACCGTCAATCCGGGGTACGCGCGAAAGCGTTGGATGCTCGAATTCTGCGATGTGATGCTAGAATTCTATCCGAAGGAAATCGCGAAGATGGGTGAACGAGTATCTCGCTTCGAGCAAGTCCGAGAGTTCTGGTCCAGGAAAGCGGACGAATGACGCCCAACAACCGGTTGCAGCGGGCGGCACTGTGCGCCGCTGCTAAACCGGAGCGTTAGGGCGCACAATCGGAGGCGATCGACTGCACTCTGTCTCAATGGCGGATCCGTCTTCGGACCCGCCGTTCTGATCCCCGAAAACCGTGGCAGATCTCACTTCGTCGAGATCTGCCCTACATGGCTGCCCTACCAGAAAGCCGTCAGGCACAAGACCTGACGGCACGATCTGCCGGCAAGACCTGACGGCACGAGTCTGACAGGCGCAACCTGACCGTACGCACAGGTTGTGCTGTAGGGCGTCTCGGCCCGACAGAATCAAGTCAAACTGTGCTGTCGGGCGTCTCGGCCCGACAGAGTTGAGTGGACGTTCTCCACGACATTCCCCCACGCTGAAAAAACTTGATCCCGACCATAACCATACAGATGTTGCAGCATTCAGTTGCGGAACATCGATCGGCTGGATCCATGGTGTCATAAGCCGATCACTCGACGGAGGTTGCTTACTTGCCGACTTACTATGGTAATGAATCAAAACTGACCGAACCATCGGGAATCGCCGGGCTGCAATGACCAGATCACCTTTGGGCCAACCATCCGACAAACAACCGACGCCGCAGTCCAAAGCAGGCATGGTGGCAGTGTCACGGGTGTGGGTCGAGATCGTCGACAATCTTGATGACCTGGCGGTGCTGGAATCCGAGTGGGATGCCCTGCTTCTGAGGCAAACGCGGCCGGTGCCGATGTCCAGCTACGCCTGGCTGTCTGCCTACTTTGAATACCGCATGCGGCCGGGACAGCGCTGGGTTTGTCTGGTCGCCAGACTGGCCGGGCAACTGGTTGGCATACTGCCGCTGGTGGCTTTCACCAGGAAGAAATGGAAATGGACCCTTCCTATTCTCCTCACCCCGTATGACTCGCACACCTATTCGGTCGACATGGTCATCGCCCCGGAATGCGCCGAGATGGTCGTGCCGGCCTTTGTGAAGGCGCTGTCGCAGGTGAGTCCGGGATGGTTCAAGCTGCGCATGATTCGCCTGGCGGCCGATTCGCCCGCGCTGGCTTTCATACCGAACGGTCTGGGGCAGGTGGGCGCGATTCACGAGTTGTGCGATGCCGAATCGGTCCTGAATGTAGAGGGGCCTTTTGACTCCTATCTGGCAAACCTGAGCCGCAGCTTCCGGCGGACTCTGCGAAGGAACCATCGCAAACTTGACGAAGTAGCCGATGTCAGCTTTTTGGTGCAGTCGGAGGATCGCCTGAATGAGGCTCTGAAGCGGCTCGTCGAGGTCGAGGCGCGGAGCTGGCGTGCGGATTCAGGTTCGGACCTCGGATCGCATCCGGCCCTGATGAAGTCACATCAGGCCATGATAGAACGCATGCAGGGGCAGGGGCGGATCCAGTTCTTTTTTCTGAATTTTGGTGACACTACCGTCGCGGCTCAGATGGGATTCCGGCTGGGAGCCAACCTGATTATCAAGAAGGTGACCTTTCGTGAAGACTTCGCCGACTATTCGCCGGGCAATATGCTTTTTGAGTGGGTCTTGAAGTGCGCCTTTGAGGATCCATCCATTCGCCTGGTCAATTGCCTGACCGACATGCCCTGGCATGCTTTCTGGAAAATGCAGACGCGGGCCAACTACCACCTTGCGCTTTACAACCGCCGTCCGCTTCCGCTGTTGACCGGCTTCCTGCCGCTACGCGCCAAACAGCTCGCCCACTACATCCCCGGCATGGCTAAGTTATACCGCTGGTGGCAGGAGCGGCGCAAGAGCTGAGTCCCCACCGGACGTGGCGCCGAACACCCATCCGTGTGCGCCACCGGTTCCAACACCTATCAGGGCACCAGGTAGACGCCGGGCGAAAATCAGTACCCCACCCAGAGCGGAGTCGAAGGGTGCATCTTGGTGAGCCATATTGTAGTTGATTAAGCACAAGGCTGTCCCCATAATCGTTCATAACATAATGAGGGGATCATATGGATTTCGAAGAAATATGGACAACAGACGTAGCTCGGCTGTCTGGCGAGACTATCAAGACCTTCAGGGGAAAAGAGAATAAGATTCTATCTGTTAGTATGAAGGGAATAATGAGAACTACTTCCGAGAAACCAGAACCGAGCCTCATGCCCATCGAGCCTTTCCGCTGGGCTGTGGACAGATTACTCACCACTGGTCGGGTCACTAGGCATGAGATCGATTCGAAGTTCACAACTGATGGTTGTTCATCAGGCGTCTTCGCCGTTCTATCTCTAGTGCCGCTTTTCGAGGTAGGAACGGATAGCCTTGCTACCCTGCACCTCCGGAAACAAGACAAAGAGAAAACCTGAGGGTGCCCCACCCCTTGCGGTAGTCCTGTAGCGACTGTCTTGGTTGTCAATGGTGTTGTGGGTTCCAGGTCGGAACCCCTTGCGGGTTGCGACTTGCGAACTTGTCAGGAAGTTCGTCCTCCTGACACTCTTCAAACCCAGTAGAAGTAGGTCAGGAGCCCTGCCTGTCCTGAGCGCAGACGAAGGGCGCTCCTGACGGAGAGATACCCAGAGCACGGGTGCCCCGCCCCTTGGGGCGGGATGAGATTCGAATCTAAACCCACGGCAAGCCGTGGGGCACCGGGCGGCGATGGTTGGGTTATGGCGAGCCGAACCCCGACCCGACGTATCGCAAAGCTCGACCGCGGGTGGGCTGCCGAACCTACTGTCGGGTCTCTCCCTCCAATGGGAACCCGACATGAGGCCCCATCAGAACATCTGGGCCCCCCCTCTCCCCAATGTTTACGCTTGACTGGCGCGCGCCACCGTCTAACTTATTGCCATTAAAGCAATATCAGTCAGGCCAAAGGAGATCTTTTGGAAAATTCTGACAACCAAAAACAAGAGTTCCAGCCGGTCATCGGCGCCGACAAGAACATAGCCGAAGTCACCTGGAAAGCGATCATCCTGGGATCGATTATCTCGGTCCTGTTCGGCGTCGCCAACGCCTACCTGGGACTCAAGTTCGGAATGACCGTCTCGGCCTCGATCCCGGCGGCCGTCATTTCGATGGCGGTTCTGAGATTGATGTTCGGGCGCGGCGTCACCATCCTGGAGAACAACATCGTCCAGACGATTGGCTCGGCCGGTGAATCTCTGGCGGCGGGAATCATCTTCACTATCCCGGCCTTCTTCATCTGGTCGGCCAACCAGGAGTTGGCCGCAGCCGGGTACTTCCATGAAGTCTCCAAGATGCAAATCTTCTGGCTGTCGATGCTGGGTGGCTCGCTGGGGATTCTCCTGATGATCCCGCTTCGCAAGTACCTGGTTGAGAAGGAACACCACAACCTCCGTTTTCCGGAGGGGACGGCCTGCGCCGAGATCATAGTGGCCGGTGACGAAGGGGGCGGCAAAGCCAAGTTGGTTTTTGGCGGTATTGCTCTTGGGGCTTTGTACAAGGTACTGTACGACATGTTGCGCGTGTGGTCACAGACTCCCAGCCATGACTTCAAGAAATTCCTGAAAGGCGGCACGATCGGTATCGATGCCACTCCGGCCCTGCTGGGCGTGGGGTACATCATCGGCCCGCGCATCGCCGCCCTGATGCTCTCCGGCGCCGTGCTGGGTTATCTTGGTATCGGTCCTCTGCTGGCGTTCATCGGCGATCAAATTCCGGGAGTGATTGTCTCTCCTGGCACTATGCCTCTGAATGAGATGGACCCGGCTCAATTGCGCAATTTCTATATCAAGTACCTGGGTGTGGGGGCTGTTGCCGTCGGTGGTTTTGTTTCGTTGATCAAATCATTCCCGGTGATCATATCATCGTTCAGCAAGGGTTTTGGGCAGCTCATCGGGCGCAATGTAGTTTCGGCCGCCGACACCCCTCGAACCGATCGAGACCTGTCGATGAAATGGGTTCTGCTGGGTGTCGTTGCTGTCGTCATCGCTATTTGGTTGCTGCCCGGCACGGAGCTTCATCTGGTGGGAGCGGCCCTCGCGGTTTTGTTCGGATTCTTTTTTGTAGTGGTGGCGGCCCGAATCGTCGGCATTGTCGGCTCGTCGTCATCGCCGGTGTCAGGAATGACCATCGCCACGCTGTTAGTTACCTGCATGGTCCTGATCTACTTTGGCGTTGAGGGCGCCCAGGGCATGGTGACGGCCATGTCGGTCGGCGCCGTGGTTTGTATCGCCGTGTGTATGTCGGGTGATATCGCCCAGGATCTCAAGACCGGCTATCTTTTGGGCGCGACGCCGATAAAGCAGCAGCTAACTGAGTTCATCGGCCTGGTCTTCCCGGCTCTGGCCATGGGCTTCACGCTCTATTATCTGAATGAGGCCTTTGGCTTTGTCGAGGGGGCCACAGCCCGACAGCCTTTGTTGGCGCCCCAGGCCAATGTAATGGCGACCGTGGTTCAGGGGATCATGAATGCCAACCTGCCCTGGGAACCGATAATCGTCGGCGGCTTCATAGCACTGGCCGTCGAGCTGCTGGGCATTTCCTCGCTGCCGTTCGCAATCGGGCTCTATCTGCCGCTTTCGTTGTCGACGCCGATAATGACCGGGGGCATGGTGGCATTGCTGGTCAAGAAATACGTCAAAAAGGAGGAGTATAAGGAGAAGAACCTCTCCGGAACTCTTTTTGCCTCCGGGATAGTTGCCGGTGATGCTCTCATAGGCGTGGCCGTGGCCTTCATGATCGGTTCGTGGGGCGCCTATGAACGTTTTTACAATGAGCACGAAGGGATGACCGAGGTCCTGACCGGGCGCTTTGGTCCCTGGTTGGCACTGATCGCGTTTTCCCTTTTGACCCTGACACTGGCGAATTTTGCTTTCCGCAGTATAAAGAAAAAGTAATCCCGGCTCGATGGCTGTCGACAGACGAGATATGGCCCAAGCAGAAATACGAAGCGAGTCGAATTGGTGGCTAACCTATCGGTGGCCGATACTGGTGGCCGTGATCGCTGTCCTGGTGCGGCTGATCTATCTGCTGGAGCTCTCGAGTCAGCCCGGCTTCGACTATCCTATGGTCGACGAGAAATGGCACTGGGAGTGGGCGCATGAGATAATCAGCGGACCGTTCTGGGGCGAAGGGGCCTGGTTTCGGGCACCACTCTATCCGTACATGCTGGCCTTCCTGGCCTGGATCACGAACGGCTCGGTCTTCTGGTCCAAGTTCCTTCAGGTATTGTTGTGCGGCGGCACGGCCGTTTTCATATACCGCCTGGCGCATCGTCTTTTTGGAACCGCGGAAGCGATAGTCTCGGGGCTTGCCTACGCCGTTTACGGTACCCTTCTATTTTACGAACAGGCCTTTTTGATCCCGGTGTTGTTCCTGCTGCTTCTGACCTGGGGTATGGACCGTCTGGTGGCCCATTGGGAGGTTGAAGACTTACAACCTTGGCTATGCACCGGACTGGTGTTTGGGCTGGCCGCCATCACGAGACCGAACATCTTGCTGGTGTTGCCTTTTCTGGCGGCCCTGCGGTTTCTTGCCCAACCTTCCGTCGGCAAGATTGCCGTTCGCCTGCGTCGACCCCTGGTGTTGGCAGCCGGTGTCGTACTGATAATCATACCGGTCACCGTTCGCAATTTGATCGTGACCGGTGACTTCATTCTGATCTCATCCCAGGGAGGAATTAACCTCTACCTCGGCAACAATGAGAAGGCCGACGGCCTAACGATGTTGATGCCGGAGGTGGATCTTGATGAGTCGGTGAGCTGGAGGCAGTTTGGAGTCGAAACCACGGCGGCCGCCAAGAGAGAGGCCGGGCGAGAGTTGTCCGAAGCCGAGCAGTCTTCGTTCTGGACTTCCAAGGCCATTGATTTCGTCTTGGAGCATCCGGGACATTTTGCTTCTTTGGTGTGGCGCAAATGTGTCTACCTGGTCAGCGGATTTGAAAACAGCGACAATAGCGACATCTATTGGCAACGGGACCGCTCGGTGTTGTATTCGGCTCTGGTGTGGCACAAGTGGATCTATTTCCCGTTCGGCGTACTGCTTCCCCTGGCGGTGGGCGGGATCATTTTGCACCGCCGCCGATGGCGTGACCTCATGCCCGTCTATGTCTTTGGGCTGGCCTATATCCCGTCGATAGTGCTGTTTTTGGTGACCGCCCGTCACCGTCTTCCCCTGGTTCCGTTTCTCATAATCCTGGCCTCGGCCGGGGCTGTCTATCTCGTGCGCCGATGGAGAGTGTCCGGGGCGAGCGGACTAATAGCGCCGCTGGTAGTCATACTCGTTACCGGCTGGATATTCAATCAGACCTGGTTTGGCCAGGAAAAGGTGCGCGGCGTTTTCCAGACCTGCTTGAACAACGGTATTCAATTCGAGAAGGAAGACAAATTCTCTGAGGCGGAGGTTGAGTATCTGGCTGCTGATGCCGCCTTTCCTTATTCGGCGACGCTGGTCAACAACCTCGGTTGGTGTCAATATCGTCTTGGTAAATTGGAGCTCGCCCAGCGCAATCTGGAGCGAGCCATTAAATTGGATCCCGAGTACGCCTGGGCCTACAACAATCTGTCGCTGGTGATGCGCGATCAAGGCCAAATGGACAGCTCCCTGGCCTTACTCCGGCACAGTCTGCGGCTGGCTGAGAGTCAGCTGGTGGAACCCGAGAAGTTGGGACAGCTCCGGCTAAATCTGGCCCAATGGTGGGATATGTCCCGAAATCTTGATAGTGCCGCCGCCGCTCATGAAATGGCGATGCAAGTGGCTCCCGAATGGACCAAGGCCTACACCTCTGCCGCCGCGTTTTATGCGCGCCATCAGGGATATCGCCACGCCGACTCGCTGTACATGGTGGCTATGGACCTGGGCGACATGACCGGCGTTGATTTGTTCAACTGGGGACTAGCCCTGATCTCCGGCGGCCGACCTCATCACGGTCGAGGCCTGATGCTTAGGGCGATCGAGCTTGAACCGAGCCTGTACGAGGCCTGGTATTGCATCGCGGCTGCTCACTTACAAGAAGGCGCCCCAAGAGATAGCGTTCAATTGTATCTGGAAAAATGCCTGGACGCCGACAGCGCCTATCCACCGGCACTCGAGCTTCTGAAGGTGTTGGACACCCTGCGGCGTTAGTACTTTTTCCGACGTTCTACAAGGTAGTTGCTGCCGGACTTTTGTTTGGCGGCTGTTTTGAGATCGGCCAGCATCTTGGACATTTCGCCGACATGGTCAAACTCCCCATCACGATTCATCAGGACGGCAATGGAGACTGTGAGCAATTCAAAGATCTCTTCCTGGCCGCGGCGGTTTTTGGTCATGATCGATCCACGTTCGCGATCTTCCAAATCGTAATGATAGGGGATCAGCGTATCGAACGCCCTAATAATCTCCACGCAGGCCTTCTCCACCAGATCATGGGGAAGAACGAAGATAAAGTCATCGCCGGCAATGTGACCCACAAAGCCCTCGCGACACAGATCAAAGACAACATCCTTGACAATGCGCGAACTTAGCTGGATGACCTTGTCACCACGGTAATAGCCGTAGTAATCGTTATAGGCCTTGAAGTTATCCAGGTCGGCATAGGCTACGGCAAACTCGGCCTTGAGCTTGAGGAGGCGATCTATCTCCCTCTCAATGATGGCCGGTCCCGGCAAGTGCGAACTGGGATTGATCGACAGGTCGCGTCGGTTGCGCTCCATCACTCGTCCAATTCGGACCCTCACCAGTTGATCGCGCCATTCGCCATATATGAAGTCTTCGACGCCGTTTTCATAGGCCGCCACGACATCATTGTAATCAGGGGCGGGATGATAGAGAATAACGGGGATAATGGACAGGAACACGTTGGCTTTGATGGATTGGATCAACTCGATTTCCGAAATCAAGGGATCGCCGCCGGAGATTATTATGACTGAGACCGGATAACGCTGGCAGGTCGTCATCAGCGACTCAAAATCGTCAAAAAAATGCAGGGTGAGGTCCAGTCCGCGAAAGAAACGTTCGAGGTAGAAATCGAGTTTGGTTCCTCGTTGCCACAACGCAAAATGGTATAGCGGCTTACGAGGCTCACTCGCTTTGGCGAGTTCGAGCCAATTCTCGCGGATGGTATTTTCTGTGCTCGGCAACAATATAGTCCTGATCGATCGTCGTATATATCTGTGTTGTAGATATATCGGCATGTCCGAGCATTTCTTGCACAACTCTAAGGTCGGCTCCGCCCGCAAGTAAATGGGTGGCAAAAGAATGGCGCAGCGTGTGGGGCGTTACCGGCTTGCCCAGGGCCGCTGCCAGAGCCGCCTTTTTTACTATCTTCCAGAGACTTACCCGCGATAGCGGGTGATCCCTGGGGCCCATGAAGACGTAATCCGACGAGCTTCCGGAGCTGTCTCGGGACTCCTTTAGCGACTCCAAGGCCTCGGCAGCATACGCCCCCAGCGGAACCAGTCGCTGCTTATCCCCCTTGCCAGTCACCCTGATAAAACCTGCCTCGAATTCGATATCCGAGTACCGCAAACTGCCGACTTCGGCTATTCTGAGGCCACAACCATACATAAGCTCCAGGGCCGCCCGATCACGTCGGCCGTTACGAGCGGTCAGATCAATCGATTCGATCATGGACTTGATCTCCTCCGGCGAGAGATAGTGCGGGTGGTAACGAGCGATCCGCGGAGCATTGAGAGCCGCCGTCGGTTTGTCACCAACGACCCGCTTCTGGACCAGGTACTCAGTGAACTGTCGGAGGCAGGATAGCTTGCGCGCCACCGTGGCCGGTTTGAAGCGCGCCGAACAGAGCCAGTCAAGGTACCGCTGGATGCTCTTTCGGTTCAGTTGCGCCACACCGGTCAGATGACTTATTTCTCGAAACTGACATAGATCCCGGCCGTAGGCCTCGATCGTATTAACCGAAAGACCGCGCTCCAGTCTCAAGTGGGCCAGGAAGTCGTTTAAGTGCTGCTTTACCATACCGCCTATCCTCCCCCACCGGCAATAGCCAGGACAGCGACCACGGTTTGCCCCGCGTCTTCCAGCGCCGACCGGGCCTGCAAAACGGTGCTGCCGGTGGTCACGACATCGTCTACGATAGCCAATCGCGTCGCCGATCCGGCCGGATCGGCCACAAACACTCCTCGGACATTTTTGGAGCGTTTCTTGTACCCGACCTGAGTCTGGGGGCGGCGCCACTTGACCCGCCGCAGAATATCGGTCCGGACCGGCAGGCCGGTTATTTCCGAGACGGCTCGGGCCAGTAGCTCCGCTTGGTTAAAGCCGCGGCTGAAAAACCTGGTGGGGTGGAGTGGAATCGGCACCAACCCTCCGACCTGCAGCGCTGCCAGACTACTGGCGTGCGCCCGGCCAAGGTAGTCGCCATACAAGGCAGCCGCCCGGCGAATGCCGTAGTACTTCATCTGCCCGACGATTTGGTCGGTCGGAAACGCATATCGTCCCAGGGTCAGAAGCGGCAATCCGTGACTCCGGCACAACTGACAAGTGAAATCATGTTGCAAGGGCTGCATACACAGGAGACATGACGGTGCCGGTTCGCGATCTATCGCTTTACGACAGCGCTCGCAGATCAGCCCGGGCATCGAGTGGTAATCGCCGCAGCCGAGGCACAATGGTGGATAGACAAAGTCCAGGGCGGATTTGAAAACTGAGGGAGTTGTTATTGTGCCGTAGGTCACACTCTAAACTGTGAGACCGACCGCCACAGAACAAGAAAAATCATTCACCGGAGCCATCGTCGCAAGCGGTCCAGGCTGTACCACGTGATCAAACCGGCCAGGATGCAGGCCGCACCAAAGTGAACTAGCCCGGTATCATGCTCAGCCATTTCCGAATGAACACCTGCCGACCACCACGAGGGCAGCCAGGTGACGATGGCATCCAAAGCCAGACCGCACAAGATGGAGACGGTCACGATTACCACCAGGTAGCGCACGACCGACCAGCCTTTGAGGATCCGGCCGACAACGGCGATTGAGGCCAGATTGGTGGCCGGGCCGACCATAAGAAATACCAGCGCCGCACCTGGCGAGAAACCGGCTGCCATCAGGGCTGCCGCCAGAGGGGTCGACGAAGTAGCACATATATACAGCGGTACGCCGATAAGTACGGCGCCAAGATAGGCCGCCCATCCACTACTCAACGCCGGGGGCAGACCGCCGGCGGACGGTCCCCAAAAGACGGTGATCAGACCGGCCATTAAATAGCCCAGAAGCAGGTAAAGGGAAAGATCTGAAACAAGATCGGTGAAAGCATAGCGCAGACCTGAATACAGGCGTGAAAACCAACCAACCGTGGCATTGGTTCGGGAAGGCACAGCCGCACATCCGCAACCGGAGTCGCAGACGGCCTTGATTGGATCCGGCACCGCCTCTCGTCTATCACCGTTGACCTCCAGGAGACCGGCTGTTATCGCCGTCAAGAAGGCTGTGATTGGGCGAGCAATTGTCATGAGGGGGTTGATCATCGTCCACGTCAGCAGAATGGAATCGATACCTGACTCCGGCGTGGAGATCAGAAAGGAAACAGTGGCACCGCGGCTCACCCCCGATTGCCGGAGTTGATAAGCGACGGGGAGAACTGAACAGGAGCACAGCGGTAAAGGTATCCCAAACCCGGCCGCCTTAAATACGGCCGCTATCTTGCCGCCGGTCAGCATACGGGCCACACGGGCCTCACTTAGTGCCAGTCTGAGCAATCCGGCCAGAACCAAACCCAACAGCAACAGGACGGACGAGTCCAATAGCATGGCCCAGACAGCGTCGGCCCAATTGAAAAGGAATTGACTCAATCTAGTTGCCCGGTTGATCCAGAAGAGCGCGTGCCTGAGCCGCAGCCAAACCGTTGGGCTCAAGTTCCAAATAGCGCTGATAATAGACTCGCGCCGAGTCGACCATCTGCTGACTGCTCATGACGACGCCGATATTGAACAGCGCAATGCCATGGTCGGGCTGCGAGCGCAGGACGGCCCTGAATTCTTCCAAAGCCCGCATGGGCAATCCCATGCCATGTAGACAGGCCCCGAAGTCAACCCGCACATCAGGTACATCGTTGATCTCAAGAGACCGGCGATAGCACTCGGCGGCCACGGGGTAATTGCCGTTATCCATATTCTGATTGCCCAGGGCGACCAGCGAGCCATAATCTTCAGGGAGGTTCGCCATCGAACCCATCGCGTCGGCCATGTCACCGGCGCCGGAAGGCGGATGTTGAAATGTCTCCTGGGGGGCCGGTTCGGAGGTGATCGCCCGAGCGCCCCAAAAGCCGATCACAACCAGCGCACCGACCGACAAGAGGATGGCCGTGTCGCGCATAAGTGTGGAGTTCGCTTGTCCAATTTTTGCCGTCACTATGATACTCTCATTTCTTAGACTGAGCGTTATTACCGACAAGTATCCAACAAATTACTAGCCCAATCAGTTCACACCAATGAAAAAGCCTGCCCACAATTATTAAATCTTGGGACAAAACGGTGACACAAGACGCCACGGCACATATAATAGTGTGCTGTGAATTAGCGCGAGAAGAAAACCGCCTTTGGTATTGAGGTCATAATGAAAGTCAGATATCGTCTTGGTGTGCTGATAGCGACACTGGTGGCGACAGCCACAATTTCGGCCGACCCGGGACAAGTCAAGCCGCAGTTTTCGGCCGAGACCATTCATACTCATGTCGCCGTTCTGGCCCATGACTCGCTGGAGGGGCGCCAGGTGGGCGAGGTGGGAGAATGGAAAGCAGCCCGATATATCACCGAGCAATTCCGTGCCTTTGGGCTGATACCGGCCGGCGACAGCCTTGACGCCGATGGCGCGCGGACATACTACCAACCGTTCGAATTCACCAAGGCCACCCAGTTTGGCGCGGAGAATCGTCTGGTCGTAAACGACCTGAGTCTGAAATTGCACGAGGAATGGCGGCCGCTGGTCCAATCGGCCAGTACTGAGTTTACATTCGACACCGTCATCTCGGTAGGATACGGAATCACCATGGATACGGCCGATGGGGATTATGACGATTTTGCCGGCAAGGATGTATCCGGGCGGGCGGTTCTGATCAAACGCTACTCCCCCAGCGCGGAAGATTACCCGGATTTGGACTTCTCTCGCTACGACTACCTGGCTTCGAAAATCTCCAATGCCATCGAGCATCAGGCGGCGGCGGTCTTCATGATGACGCCGACCACGGATGACGACACCATGATCACGGCCGGGTCTGTGCGGGCTATGGCTAAAGAGATCCCCATAATCTACCTTCGACGGACGGCGCTTGAAAGGCTGGCGTTGGATCTGGACGACCCCGAGTTGCGTACCGTTGCCGGTCGCACGGAGTTGGTCAAGGTTCGGGACACTGGTTACAATGTGGTTGGTTTGCTCCCGGGGGCCGGCGACACAACAATCATCATGGGCGCGCACTACGATCACCTCGGCTGGGGGGCCGACAATTCTCGGTATCAGGGTGCGGTACCGCACATCCACAACGGCGCCGACGACAACGCTTCCGGTACGGCGGCTCTCTTGGAATTGGCCCGATACTATGCGTCCGACCTAAATCAGCGGCATCACTCACTGCTGTTTATTGCTTTTTCAGGCGAGGAGGCCGGTATCCTGGGATCGAGTTACTACGCCGGGAACATGACTGTCGACTCGGCGGCAGTCAAGATGATGATTAACATGGACATGATCGGTAGGCTCAAAGACCAGGACGGGCTGGTAGTGTTTGGCACCGGTTCGGCGACTGAGTTTGCGTCATACTTCGACTCGCTGGAGGTTGAGGGACTTAACGTCATCAGCAAGGAGTCCGGTATCGGAGCCTCTGATCATACCGCCTTTTATTCGCGCCAGACCCCGGTCCTTTTCTTTTTTACCGGCGCCCATGAGGACTATCACATGCCGACCGACGATGTTGACAAAATCGACGCCGATGGAATCGCGCAGGTATGTGGCCTGGTAAGTGATATTGTGGACCATTACGACTTGCAACCTGGGCTGTTGACCTACCAAAGGACCAAGAGCGACTCAAGTCAGCAGCGAAGCGGCCAGCGCTTTTCGGTTACGCTCGGGATCATGCCGGATTTCATCGCCGAAGTAGATGGGCTCAAAGTGGGGGCCGTCACCGCCGACAAACCGGCCGACCGGGCCGGGATATTGATGGGTGATGTGATCGTCCGCATGGGAGCCGTGACGATCGGCGACATTTACGACTACATGGCCACGCTGGGCAAGTTCCGCAAGGGTGACACAACCTCAGTGCTGGTCGTACGAGAACTCGATACGCTACTGCTCCCGGTGGCGTTTGAATAGTATGGCCTGTGGCCGGACCTAGCCGGCCGGGGGAGCATCCGGTTTCTGCGAACGCACAACCGAGATGACGCCGCGCACTTTGCGGACTTTTTCCATGATCCGATTCAAGTGTGACAGACTCGACACTTCGATTACAAATCTGCCGGAGGCGGTCGAATCTTGAGCCCGCATTTCCGCAGCACGGACGTTGGTATCCGAGTCGGCAATGGCTTCGGTGACATCACGGAGCATGTTCTTGCGATCTTCCACTACCAGTTCCAACTCAACGATAAATGACTGACCTTTACCGGCATCCCAGCTGACGTCGATGCGACGTTCCGGAGTCTGATTGTACAGAAGCACGGCCGTATCGCAACCGGCGCGGTGCACGGTCACTCCCCGGCCGCGCGTGATAAACCCGACAATATCTTCCCCCGGTAGCGGCTGACAGCAACCGGCAAAGCGGAACATCATATCCGACATGCCGTGGACCTTGATCCCCTTTTTGCCGCGCAGGCGATCAATGACCTTGCCGACAATCCCTGCCTGATCGGTTTCGGGTTCTTCGGGAGTCAGCAGCGCCATCAGATGATGAGCCGTCATCGAACCGTTGCCGATGGCCGCAAACAGATCCTCTACCGATTTCTTATCGGACTTCTCGGCGGCGTTCTGCAGAACATCGTCAGGAGGCATCTTGAGCCGCTGAGCCTTGAGCTTACGGGTGATGATCTCGCGCCCAAGCTGGACCGCCTGATCGAACCCGGCCTGCTTCAGCCATCGACGAATCTTACTCCGGGCCGACGAGGTCTTGACCAGCTTAAGCCAGTCATGCGACGGTCGGCGGTTGGGGTTGGTGATGATTTCGACCGTGTCGCCAGACTTCAGTTCGCTTGAAAGAGGCTGTAGCCGACCGTTGATCTTGGATCCGGCACAGTGAATGCCGACCTCCGTGTGAATCTGAAAGGCGAAATCCAGCGGCGTGGATCCGACCGGAAGGTGAATCAGTTTGGCATGGGGCGTAAAGACAAATATGTCCTCGGAGTATAGATCGATCTTCAGGTACTCCAGGAAATCCGACGGATTGGTCATGTCCTTCTGCCACTCCAGAACATCACGCAGCCAGACCATTTGTCGATCCGAGCGGGACATCTGCTGACGCCCTTCCTTGTAGAGCCAGTGCGCGGCAATACCGTTCTCAGCCACGTAGTGCATCTGCTGAGTACGGATCTGGATCTCGACCATGCGATTGCGCGGCCCGAAGACAGTGGTGTGCAGGGAACGGTAGCCGTTCGGTTTGGGGGTGGCAATGTAATCGTGAAAGCGATCGCCGACCGGCTTCCAGCGGGAGTGAATAATCCCCAGAACGTGATAGCACGCCCGCTCGGTGTTGACAATCACCCGGATGGCAAACAGATCGTAGATCTGCTCAAACGGTACGCTGCGCACCTTGATCTTGCGATAGATAGAGTCGAGGTGTTTGGCGCGACCGTAGACCGTACCGGTTATGCCGTCTTCAGCCAGAGCCTCTCGGATCGGCCCAAGCACCTCGTCAACATAGGCCTGGCGTTGTTCCCGGCTCTCATTCAAGCGCCGCGAGAGATCGGCGTAAATGTCCGGCTCCAGGTATTTGAGCGAGAGATCCTCGAGCTCCGTTTTGACCTTGTTGATTCCAAAGCGATGGGCCAGCGGGCAATAAACGTCTTTTGTCTCGCGCGCAATCCGCCGCTGTTTTTCGGGTGCCAGGTGCTCCAGCGTGCGCATGTTGTGGACCCGGTCGGCCAGCTTGATTATAATAACTCGAATGTCCCTGGCCATGGTCAGGAGCATTTTGCGGAAGTAGTCGACCTGCTGCTCCTCGTGCGAAGAAAAGTGGACGGCACCCAGCTTGGTCACGCCGTTGACCAACTCAGAGACTTCGTCGCCAAATTCCTGACGCAGTTGTTCGACCGTAACATCGGTGTCTTCGACCACATCGTGAACCAGTCCGGCTGCTATCGTGGTTGAATCCATGTGCTGCTCGGCCAGGATGAAAGCCACTTCCAGGCAATGCTCCACGTACGGTTCACCCGAGATGCGAGTCTGTCCATCGTGGGCATTGGCCGAGAACTCGTAAGCCTTGCGAATCAGAGGGATATTTACGTTGGAGTTGAACGACTCGATCTTTATGACAAATTCAGCCAGGTTCATGCGAGCCACACTTCAATCAATCGTCTTCACCAAACAGCTTCTCGACTTCATCAGCCGCCCGCTCGGCGCTGATGGTCAGCATGCAGCGACATCGCCCCGGAGGACAATGGCATTCCTGCAGCTCCGGGACCAGCACTCGATCGTGCCGACCGAGCGGCCCCCACCGAGAGGGAGACATGACCGCCTTGCCGGGATACAAACCCAGTACCTTGGTACCGACCGCAACGGCCAGATGCAACGGTCCGGTGGAATTAGCCACCACCACATTGGCCAAGGAGAGCATCGCCGCCAGCGTCCGCAGATCGGTGTCGCCACATATCTTCCGGGGTTCAATGCCTCGCTCCCGGCAGGCCGTGCCGATCATTTCGCCCTCGGGTTCGGAACCGGTGATGACGACCTGATATCGGCGCCCTACCAAGCTTTCGTGCAGTTCGAGAAAGCGCCCCAGCGGCCAGCGCTCGGCCGAACCGCCTGAGCCGGGATGGAGCACAATGAAGCGATCGCGGATGCCCTTGCTGTCAAGCACTCGGCGCGCATTGTCCAGTTCCTTTTGGGTCGGATATACACGGGGGCGATCCACGGTGGCACCATCACGGAAAAATCGCAGGAAATCCAAATTATATTCGGCTTCGTGCTTCGCATTGGACTTGCGGCTGTGAAACAGATGCTTGTTGTAAAACACGGAGTGGAAACGCCCGGCCGTACCGATGCGAATCGGAATCCCGGCCTTGTAAAAAACGCGGCTTATGTGGCGTTCCGGGTACAGGGCGACGACGAGCTTGTACTCGGCTGCTTTGACTTTGTTGAGGAAATCCTTGCGATAGAAGCGGTCGGTGATCAACTGTTTGTTTAGAACGCGCAGGATGCCATCGATACGATTATTGTTCTCCAGGATAGGCGAGGCATACAGCGAAGCCACAACATCGACCTGGCACTCCGGATAGCGAGCTTTGATCGAAGCAACAAATGGCAAAGCCAGGATTAGGTCGCCCAGCCGGTCGGTGCGGCTGATGAGTATTCGATCACCGGGTTCCAATTCCAATTCTCTGATCATACCCTACCTGTTTTCCTTCTGCCTCTGTAAGAACCTTAGTTTAGAATACTTTGTCAATACAGCCGTCGCCGAAAGCAACGACACCAGAAACCCTTCGCTACCGTCGAGAAAGCCCCGTCGAAACAAATAGTGGCTAATGAAAGACCACGGCGGTCGAATAATCAAGTCCAAGAGTGTCGCCCGGCGTCCGGACCGGAACGCCTCTTCGGCCCCCAGGGTAGTGTACTTGTTGGATTTCTCCAGGTAATGCTCCAGGGTCGGAAAGCTGTAATGATGCAGGTCCGCCTTCAAATTCCCGATCGGAGGGGTCACCTCCGCTTTTTCATGCACCGCCGCGTCGGTGAAGTTTCCGCACTCTCGCCTGAATAGCCGCAGTACTCGATTGGGATACCAGCCGCAGTGACGAATCGGGCTGCCGAGAAAACTGGTCAGGCGGGGTACGTAGTAGCCGTTGTAACTGGTTTCATGGTTTAGGATGTCACAGATCTCATCGCGCAATTCGGGTGGGCACTCTTCGTCGGCATCCAGCGATAATACCCAACTGGAGGTGGCCTTGTCGACGGCGAACCTCTTGGCCGGGCCATAACCCTCCCAGGTAATCTCGTAGACGGTGGCTCCGGCCTCCCAGGCAATTTCGCGCGTCTCGTCGGTAGAACCGGTGTCCACAACCACAATTTCCCGGCACCATTTTACCGAGGATAAGCAGCGCGGGAGATTATGGGCCTCATCGCGAGTGATTATGACGGCTGAGATTGTATCCATGATACTCGCCCGACCCTAATGGGACCGGTGCTCCGTCTTGTCAGCGCGATGCCGCCGGGCGGATTCGTCCGGGCTGGCGGCGCCATTCTGAAACTGCAGGTTGTAAAGCTTCTGATAGACACCTGGTTGACCCAACAGTTCGTCATGGCGGCCCTGCTGGACGATGCGTCCGCGCTCGAGGACGATAATATGATCGGCGTTTATGATGGTCGACAACCGATGGGCCACAACCAGGGTCGTGCGGTCGTGCATGAGGCGACCAATCGCCTCCTGGACCAGCTGCTCGGATTCGGTATCAAGAGCCGAGGTGGCTTCATCAAAAATGAGTATCTGGGGATCGCGCAGAAGGGCTCGGGCGATAGCCAGCCGCTGCCGTTGTCCGCCCGACAGCCGAACGCCGCGATTGCCCACCAAGGTCTCGTATCCGCGGTCGAACTCCCGGATAAAATCGTGGGCGTTGGCCATCCGCGCCGCCTGGACTATCTTGTCGTGGGGAGTATCCGGCAATCCGTAGGCAATGTTGATAGCCACACTGTCATTGAAGAGCAGCGTCTCCTGCGTCACGATCCCCATCATCCCGCGCAATGACGGCAACGCAATGTCGCGGATGTCATGGCCGTCGATGCTGATAACACCTGCTTGCGGATCGTAGAATCGCACCAGCAGGTCCAGCAAAGTCGACTTGCCCGCTCCCGAGGGCCCCACCACCGCCACGATCTGCCCAACCTCGACGCGAAACGAAACCTTGTCCAGGACCTTCTCATCATCGGCGTCATACTGGAAGGAAACCTCTTTGAATTCTATGTCCCGTTTGAAACCACTGAGCTTGACGGCTCCCGGCGTGGTGACGATATCATCGGAGGTGTCCAGCACCTGGAAGATCCGCTTGGCCGCCGCCATGCCCTCCTGAACTCGGACATGAATCTGGGACAGCGACTTGACCGGTTTGATCATCGAGAACATGGCGATTACGAACGTCATAAAATCGCCGGCATCCAATTCGCCGGAACCGGCAACAATTTTCGACCCGGCGTACAGAAGAATCACCACCCCGGCAAAGCTTATCAGAGTGTCGTTAATGGGCGAGGACAGATGGCGTATGCGCGTCATGCGCACCAGCGACCTAAAGAACTCCCCGGTACTGGTCAGGAATTTGCCAATCTCGTAATCCTCGGTAGCAAAGGCCTTGACGATGCGAATGTTGGAGACATTCTCCTCCAGGACCGAGTTGACATCGGCCATACGCTCCTGCGTTCTCTCGGAATACTTGCGCATCTTCTTCCCGATGAACCAGATAAACGCAAACACGACCGGCATTATGACCATAGCCAGAAGCGTTAGCTTCCAGCTTAGAATGATCAGGAACGCCAGGAACATGAGAGCCTGAATGCTGTCGGACACGAAATAGTTGAAACTAAGATCGATGGATTCGTTCAGGACCAGGACGTCGTTGGTCACTCTGGACATGACCTGCCCGGTACGCCGCCGATGAAAGTAGGCCAACGACAGGCTTTGATATTTCTTAAACAATCGGTCCCGCAAGTCCCGCACCACCGACTGCTGAACGAAGGCCATAAAGAAACCCTGAAGATAATAGAAGAGATTCTTGCTGATGACTACCAGCATGATCAGCCAGCAGAAGCGAATCAGGGTTCCCTTGCGGCTGTCGGTGGTCACCAGGTCGTTGACGGCGCCTTTCATGCGATCACGTAGTCGGTCGATCGATCCCGCCACCTCCTCGACAAACTCACTTCCGGAACCGCCGGGGCTAAGGGCCGGCGCCGCGACTGCGGTAGGATCGACGCCGGCGATGTTGTCGATTTGGAAAAGCGTCATCATGAGCGGGCCGGCCATCCATACCAACAGCCCGGCCAGGACAGCATGCAACGCCGCCGAGACAGATGCCGTCACGAGCTGTTTCCAAAATGGTTTTAGTACCGCAAAGGTGCGGCTATAGAGGTTCACTTCTCACCTTCAAAGCAAAACATAAGCACTAATATGCCACATCGCGCGGCCCAAGTCAAACGAGTCAAGGTTAACAATTTCAAGGGATTACGCGAGTGGCGCCGGGGCGGATATCGGGATAGAACTTGCTAACCGACACTTCCGTCTGGTGTTTGTAGACGTTGCGCTCGGCACTCAGGCGATTACCGTCGCCGAAATCAAAGCGGAAATCATGCAAGCGCCACGAGTCATCGCGCATATCGTAGGACATTTCCAACTTCCACGGACACCGTATCCAAGTGGCCACGATAGCGTGGTTGTTTCCAATCCGGCCGACGTCATTGAAGGCCACCCCCTCAAAATCTTCCGCCGTCGGGATGCGGTCCAGCAGCGAGAAGATATCAGGCGGTGTGGTAGTTGTAGTGCACGCAGCCTGCCAAACCCAGTCAAGATTGTCGTCGATGATGTATTCCTTCGTGCTCGGGAAAAAGACAATCAGTGAGTCGCGGCGTAAAAATCCCTTTACGGCTCCCTTGCCCAGGTACCCCTGACCGCTGACGCCTCTGATGGTGTCGGCGTCAAAGATCTGCAGACGAATAGAGGTCGGCTTACCGTCGCGCCACAACCGCGCCTGAAACAGATAAGCATCGGCGACGATCGTCTCGTCCGGGGCCACTCGGAGGAAGTTCGGCACAAGAGTATCAGTCTCAAAGATGTCAGTCTTCGGCGGCGAGGCGCACATGAGAAGACCCAAAAAAGCGCTGAGGGCTATTGCCAGACCGGACCTGCCGAGATTCTCAGCCAATACGAACCCCGGAGAATAGATAGACAAACAGAGAAACAAACGGGCCCAGGATCATCCAGAACCCGCCCATGATAATCAGGCCGATGAGAATAAACGGCGCAAAGCGGTTCAGCTGCTCCAGGCTGGGGCCGTAACGCTCGGGCAAAACGCTGCGCAGAATATGTGAGCCGTCCAGTGGGAAAAGCGGAATCAGATTGAAAAAGGCCAGAGATACGTTGATGATCACCGACATGAAGACCATCAAGTAGATCGGCTCCGGCAAAACTCCCGACTGCCCCAGCGTACGGAAAACCAGGCCAAATAGAAACCCCAGCCCCAGGTTGGAAAGCGGTCCGGCCGCCGAGATCCAGAAATCGGCCACCCGGACATTGCCTCGAAGATTAAAGGGATTGACCGGAACCGGCTTGGCCCAGCCAAATCGAAACTGAGACAGGAACATCATCGCCGTCCCCATCAGATCCAGGTGAGCCAAGGGATTGAGAGTCAGCCGGCCCTGATCGCGCGCCGTAGTGTCGCCGAATCTTAGCGCCGTCCAGGCATGGAAATACTCATGCACCGTCAACGCAAAAAGAATTGCCGGGGCGGCAATGATGGCTCTTCTGATAAAATCTTCACCAAACATTCGATTGACTCGGCTAGGCGGTTTCTCCGGTTATACACTGTTTCTCTTGAAAGGCCACGGGCGCACCGAAATCTCAGGAATAAACTCCACGCAATCTAATCACATCGGCCACTCGCTGAATGGCCAGCATGAAGGCCGCAATGCGCATCGTCGTGCGATGCTTGACGGCCACCTGAAGGACATCATCAAAGGCCGCCACCATCTTCTCCTCCAACCGGCGATTGACTTCTTCCTCGCTCCAGAAGTAACCAATACGGTTTTGAACCCATTCAAAATAGGAAACGGTGACGCCGCCCGCATTGCAGAGAATGTCGGGGATCACTAGGATCTTGGAGCGCTTGAGAATGGCGTCGGCTTCGGGCGTGACCGGGCCGTTGGCGCCCTCCGAGAGGATCTTGCATCGTATGCGATCGGCATTGGCGGCGGTGATTTGGTTTTCCAGGGCAGCCGGGATCAGGATATCGACGTCGGCATAGAGGACCTCGGACGGCGGTATTTTCTTGGCTCCGGGGAAGCCAACAATCTTCTTGTTTGCTTCGACATACTTGATCAACTCGGGAATATCGAGCCCCTTCGAGTTGTGGATGGCACCGTAAACGTCCGAGACATGGGTAATTTTCACACCGAGATCATGCAGCAGGCGGGCCGAGACCGAACCGACATTGCCAAAACCCTGCACCGAGGCGGTCGCCTTACTCAGGTCAATCTTGCAGTACTTGGCCGCTTCGCGGGTGCACAACATTACGCCACGGCCGGTAGCCTCGACACGGCCCTGCGAGCCACCCAAGATCAGCGGCTTGCCGGTTACCACAGCCGGCTCGGAACGACTCCCTTTCATGGAATAGGTATCCATAAACCAGCCCATTACGCGCGGACCGGTACCAACATCTGGTGCCGGAATGTCAACGTCGGGGCCAAAAAGATCGATCATGTCCGCCACATAGCGTCGCGTCAGGCGTTCCAACTCGCTGTCGGACATGCTGTGCGGATCGCAGACTACCCCCCCTTTGCCGCCGCCGAAGGGGATATTGACCACGGCGCATTTCCAGGTCATCCAGGAAGCCAGAGCCTGCACTTCATCAAGCGTGACTCCCGGATGGTACCTGATGCCCCCCTTGGCAGGCCCTCGGGCGATGGAATGCTGAACTCGGTAGGCCGTAAACATCCGGTAGGAACCGTCGTCCATCTGGACCGGCAGCTTCGCAATCGTGCTGCGACGAGGCACCTTCATGAATTCCAGCAGGTTAGGATCGAGATCGAGCTTTTTAGCGGCCGCGTCAATCTGTTTCATGACATTGGCGAATACTGAAATCGGGATTGTCTGGTTCTTGATCGAGACAACCCCACGAGAATGTTTGCGCTCAGTAGCTGATTGCCCTTTTGGTGCTCCGGCCATGGGACCTCCGTGTCAGCGGAATCTTATGTCTTGCCAGACACCGATGCGGAGTTGCCGTCAAAAAAACGCCAGGGCCGCTCGGTGCCTACCTTAATACCTATGCGCTGGGACTGCCTGATATTATCTACCTTCACAGCGCGATCTTCAAGATAGATGCTTGGGCCGGTCAGATCAAGACTGTTCTGGTCCACAGTCAAACCAAATGCTCGGCATATCTTGCCGGGGCCGCCCAGCGGCGTCCGGTCGGGCGATTTTCTTCCTGGATTGGCCATGAACAGGTCCGAACCTTCGGCCGCCTCGCATGCCCGCAGCAGGACCGCTGCCGGAGAACCCTCCGGTTCGGTCACAAAGTTGAGACAATGGTACATCCCGTAGATCAAATAGATGTACGTGTGACCCGGCGGGCCAAACATGACGCGGGTGCGCGAGGTCATTCCTCGCGAGGCATGACAGGCCGGATCGTCCTGCCCGATATAGGCTTCCACCTCGACTATGCGGGCCGCGATCCTGCCGCGCGGGGAGTCATATACCAGGAACTTCCCGAGCAATTCCGGGGCGACCTCGAGAGTCGGACGGTTATAGAACGAACGAGGCAGTTTTTTATATCGCGGCATAGTGAATGCTCAGATACGGTACTGTCCCGTCACAAAGGGGTTGTTGTTGCGCTCGAAGCCGATGGATGTAGCTGGGCCGTGGCCGGGGTAACAATCTACTTCATCCCCAAGCGGCATTAACTTGGTACGGATGGAGTTAATCAGGGTCGGACCATCACCGCCAGGCAGATCTACCCGACCTACCGAGCCCCAGAAAAGGGTGTCACCGGTGAAAACCAAATTGGCCTCGGCATTGAAATAGCAGACTCCGCCCGGGGTGTGGCCGGGCGTGTGCAGCACCTGAAATGAAATCGTGCCCCGCCTGACAACCTGCTCGTCATCCAAAAGATAGTCCGGCTCTGGAGCGACAATTGGTTCTCCGACAAGAGCCGAGACATTTTCCGAGGGACTGGCCAGCATCTTCTCGTCTCCTCGACCGACATAGAGAGGAAGATCAAAGTGATCCTTGACCGACTTAACAGCCGCGATATGATCGCCGTGGCCGTGGGTTAACAAGATTGCCCGCGGCTTCATGCCGGCGGCCTCGATCTGCCGAATGATCTCCTCCCCGCCAAATCCAGGATCAACGATAACGCCGTCCTGGCTGATTTGGTCCCAACACAGGTAGCAATTGACCTCAAACGGTCCGACAGTAATAGTCTTTATCTGCATGGGGGGAAAATAGTCTTGGCGGGGTGAAAGTCAAGTGGTGGGTCGGGTCGGCAGACAATGACAGGGATGGCGGTCGTTGTCCCGGCCCTCGTCGACAAGCCCCTACGACCTGCATCCGGCCGATGCCCTCCCAGGACATAACACCCTACATTCCTGACTCTTGCCTGTGGCCGTTGCCGTCAGGCGACTCGCCTGACGGCTATCAGGGTTTCAAGCCTGTGTCACACCCGTCGCGTGACTCCACTACCGAAGCCGGATCTGTGGACCGACCCCCGCCCTCGTTGTGAAAAAAATCACTATTTTACCGTTGACCCAGACGACTCAACGCCATATATTTGCGGCCTCCAAAAGCAAGGAGATCCGCTATGGCGGTCACAGTTTCAGAGCTGAAAAATAATTTGGATGATTTCAGCGAACGGATGAACAAACTTGCGAGGTACCTTTGACCTCGCCGAACGAAAAACGAAGATTGCCGAGCTAGAAGAGCGCACCGCCCAGCCCGGCTTCTGGGATGACAATCAATCGGCGCAGGCAGTCCTCAAAGAAACCTCAGTACACAAACGGTGGGTGGAGTTGCACGATCGGCTTCAAGGCGAGTTGAACGATATTCGGGAACTTCTGGAAATGACCACTGAAGCCGGGGATGTCCAAGAGCTCGCTGTCGGCGTCGAGGAGTTGCTAGTTCGGTTGGATAAGGCTGAGTTTGAGGCTCTTCTGTCCGGTGAGGACGATCACCGCAGCGCCATCTTGACCATTCACCCCGGGGCCGGCGGTACCGAATCGCAGGACTGGGCCGACATGCTTTTTCGTATGTACAATCGCTGGTGCGAACGCAAGGGCTTTCAGGCCAACCTGATTGACTACCAGCCGGGTGAAGAGGCCGGCCTGAAGTCGGCCACTATAGAAATCAAGGGTGAGTATGTCTACGGTCACCTCAAGGCGGAATCCGGGGTTCATCGGCTGGTCCGTATATCACCTTTTGACGCCTCCAATCGGCGGCATACGTCGTTTGTTTCGGTCCACGTCTTCCCTGTTATCGATGACAACGTCGAAATCGAAATCAAAGATGAGGACGTCCGAGTCGACACCTACCGCGCCTCCGGCGCCGGCGGGCAACATGTAAACAAGACCTCATCGGCCATCAGACTGACCCACGAACCGACCGGCATAGTGGTCACCTGCCAGACAGAGCGATCTCAGCACAAGAATAAGGACTCGGCTTTCCGGGTTTTAAAGGCCCGCCTGTACCAACTCCAGCGCGAAGAAGAACAGGCCAAGATGGCCAAGTACGACGAGTCTAAGAAGAAAATCGAGTGGGGCTCCCAAATCAGGTCGTATGTATTTCATCCATACAATATGGTCAAAGACCATCGCACTTCGGTGGAGACAGGCAATGTCGGCGCCGTCATGGACGGCGATATCGATCAGTTTATCGAGGGTTACCTGTCCGACCCGCAGTTCCGGGAAGAACCGGCAGTAAAAGAAACGCACGAAAACCAACAATAGATACAGGTGACAACCATGAATGCGTTGTCGAGAATTAAAGATCGGGCGCGAGCCAAGAAACGAAGGGTGGTCTTGCCCGAAGGGACGGAGCCACGCGTAATCCAGGCAGCCAAGAAAATTCTTTCGGAGGAAATCGCCGCCGTGACACTCCTGGGTGACGAGAAGCAGATCGAGTCACTAGCCAAGGAGAATGGCCTCAATTTGGACAAGGTCGAAGTGATCAATCCGGCTCATTCGGCCGAGTTTAACGGTTTTGTGCAGGAGTTTATGGAAATGCGCAAAACCAAAGGGATCACCGAGGAGCAGGCGCAGACGGCCATGCACAATACGCTGTTTTTCGGGGCCATGCTGGTTCGCCATGATCGCGCCGACGCTTCCGTGGCCGGATCGATCAATACCACCGGTGATGTACTGCGTGCCGCCATCCAGGTTCTGGGCTTGAAGCCGGGGATCAACATCGTCTCCAGCAACTTCATGATGACGGTGCCAAAGTACCGCGACGAGCATGACAAGGTGTTTTTGTATGCTGATGGTGCCGTTGTGCCGAATCCGGACGCGCCCCAGTTAGCCTCGATCGCCGCCGCCACAGCCCAGACCATGAAGAACCTGTTGGGCCTGGATCCGAAGGTGGCCTTTTTGTCATTCTCCACCAAAGGCTCGGCCAAACACGCCGATGTCGACAAAGTTGTCCGAGCCCTGGAGATATTCAAAAAGGACTACCCGGACATCAAGGCCGACGGCGAGTTCCAGGTTGATGCCGCTATCGTGCCGGAGATCGCTGCGCGGAAGGCACCCGGATCGGAGATACAGGGTGATGCCAATATACTGATCTTCCCTGATCTTGATGCCGGCAATATCGCTTATAAACTGACTCAGCGCCTGGCCAATGCCACCGCTACGGGTCCCATCATACAAGGTTTGGCCAAGCCGGCCAATGATCTCTCACGTGGCTGCTCCGCCGACGATATCGTCGACGTGACGGCGATTGCAACGTTGATGAAAGGATAGTCAGATGAGTTTGAGCCAGTTGGCCAGGGAGATCAAAGAGTCTCCAACGCTGGCCCTCAACGAGAAGGCCCGCATCCTTCGCGAGAAAGGTGAGGCGGTCATTCACTTGGGCGCCGGCGAACCGAAAAGCAAAGTACCTATCGACGCAATTCTCGGCGCCGCCGCCAAGCTAACTACCGGTGAAATCCGCTATACGCCGACCGAAGGTATCCCCAAGCTGGTCAAGGCGGTGATTCGCTATACTGAAGACAATTACAACAAGTCGGTGGGGCCGGAAAATGTGGTGATCCACGCCGGAGCCAAGCAGGCCATTTACAACCTGATGATGACCCTGCTCAACCCGCAGGACGAAGTCCTGATTTTGGCCCCGTATTGGGTCAGCTATCCGGAAATTGTCAAGATGCTGTACGGCGTCCCGGTAATAGTGACCCCGGAAGACGGCCGTTTTGAACCCCGCATGGAAGATATCATCAGGCAGGTCGGATCGTACACCAAAGTCATCGTGGTCAACAGCCCCAATAATCCTTCCGGTGCTGTGTACTCGTCCGAATTGATTGCCGAGCTGGTCGAGTTCTGCGAAAAAAAGAACATCTACCTGATCATGGACGACATCTACCACAAGTTGGTGTTTGATGGCGTCAAAGCGCCGTCGGTCTATGACTTTGCCAAGGATCAGAGCGACAACTCACCCGTGATCGTTGTCAACGGCGTCTCTAAGGCGTATGCCATGACCGGTTTTCGGATCGGGTGGACTATCGCCAACAAAAAGATCACGTCAATCATGATCAACGTTGCCGCCCAGAATACGTCCTGTCCGTCGGTCGTCCAACAAGCGGCGGCGGCGGCGGCACTAACCGGGATTCAGAGCGGTGTCGAGGCGTTGAGGCTCACCCTGCAAAACAACCGTGACGTCATGATGTCGGAACTGAATGCCTTCAACGGCATTCGCTGCACCAAACCCCAGGGCACTTTCTACTGCCTGCCGGACTTCCGAGCCTATTCGAATGACTCGGGCGCACTCTCGAAGTTTTTGCTGGAGAAAGCACTGGTAGTGACGGTTCCCGGAGTCGAGTTCGGGATGGAGGGTCACCTGCGTCTGAGTTACTGCGGCACCATCAAGGACATCATGCAAGGTGTCGCCCGCATCAAGTGGGCACTGGATCCGGAATCACCCAACGAGATTTATGTTGGCGACCGCAAGCTCAGGAGGGACTGGAAATGAGTCAGTACATTATTGATGTCAAGACTCCCGCGCTGGATCATGCCAAAAATACCGCCAGCGTCTACGGTCTCGAAAACCATGGCCTGACCAACCTGAACAATGTCTACTGGAACCTGCCGACCGAGGCCATTTATGAGGAAGTCATCTTCCGCCGTGAGGGCTCATTGAGTTTTCAGGGTCCCATCGTGGTCAACACCGGCAAGCATACCGCCCGCGCAGCCAACGATAAGTTCGTCGTCAGGGAATCAACCACCGAAGACAAGATTTGGTGGGGACAATACAATCGACCCTTTGCCGAAGACAAATTCAACAGCGTCCTGCAACGGCTACAGGGCTTTATGCAGGGCCGTGATGTGTTCGTACAGGATTGTTATGGCGGTGCCGATCCCAATTACCGGCTGCCGGTGAGGATCATCACCGAGTACGCCTGGCATTCCCTGTTTGCTCGCAACATGCTCATCCCGGCCAAGACCAATGAGGAGCTGCGCCAATTTATCCCGGAATTCACAGTCATAGCAGTGCCGTCGTTCAAAGCCCTTCCGCAGACCGACGCCACCAACTCACCCACTTTCATCCTGCTCAACTTCGACCAAAAAACGTGCATAATCGGCAGTTCCGGATATGGCGGCGAGATCAAGAAGGCGGTGTTCACGGTATTGAATTATCTATTGCCGTTGCGGGGGGTGCTCTCCATGCATTGCTCGGCCAACGTCGGCAAGGATGGCAACTCGGCCCTGTTCTTTGGCCTATCGGGGACCGGCAAAACGACGCTGTCGGCCGATCCCAATCGGGGCCTGATTGGTGACGATGAGCACGGTTGGAGCGACGACGGTATTTTCAATTTTGAGGGCGGCTGCTATGCCAAGGTCATCGCCCTCTCACCTACTGCCGAACCGCAAATTCACGCCTGCACTCGCAGGTACGGCACCATTCTTGAAAATGTAATCTATGACCGGACTACCCGGCAGCTCGACCTTGAAGACAACGAGTACACGGAAAACACCCGCGCCGCCTATCCCCTGCATTATATCGACAATGCCGTGGCTGGCGCGCGAGCCGGGCATCCTAAGGACATTGTCATGCTGACCTGTGACGCTTCCGGTGTCATGCCCCCGATATCAAAACTGACGCCGGAACAGGCTATGTATCATTTCATCTCTGGTTACACCTCTAAAGTAGCCGGGACGGAACTTGATCTGGGTAAGGAGCCGGAAATCACTTTCAGTGCTTGTTTTGGGGCGCCGTTTATGGTACACCATCCCTACTACTATGCCGAGTTGCTCCGCAACAAGATCAAGAAACACGATGTCAACTGCTGGCTGGTCAATACCGGCTGGACCGGCGGGCAATATGGTGTTGGTAAGCGTATGAGCATCCACCATACCAGAGCACTGCTTAATGCCGCCCTGGACGGAAGCCTGCTGGACGTACCGTATCGTACCGATCCCGTTTTTGGCTTTGCGGTACCGAGCCAGTGTGACGACGTCCCGACCAAGGTCCTCAACCCCGCCCACACTTGGGAGGATCCGGCTGCCTATAAGCAGAAGTACTTGCAGTTGGCCGCCCTCTTCATCGAGAACTTCAAGAAGTACGCCGACGGCTGCACTCAGGACGTTATTGATGCCGGCCCGGTCAAGCGGGATTTTGACGTCGAACCGGTAGAATAGAGGTCTGTCCGGGAGAAATGCAATTGATTGAATGTGCCGTCGGGTGAAGCCATCCGGCGGCACGGACATTTCCGCATGCCAGATGAGTGCCTGTCGGGGAACTGTCAGGGGCCCAGCGTGGTTCCGGATGCTCAGAAGATAGAGGAGACTGTTCGATATGCCGACCTACATTTACCGGTGCAGTAACTGCGAATACGAATTTGAAGAATACCAGTTGATGACCGACAAGCCAATCGAGGTTTGTCCCAAGTGTCAGGGTGAGCCCCAGCGGGTAATTACCGGCGGTGCCGGGTTTCTCTTCAAGGGGAGCGGCTTCTACATCACCGATTATCGCAGTGACAAATACAAAGCGGCCGCAGCCAAGGATCGCACCGATGCGGTCTCTTCCTCTTCCTCTTCCTCTTCCTCTTCCTCTTCCTCATCGTCAAGCTCCAAGACCGACTCCAAGAAGTCAGCCGACTAAAAACCGTGAGTCAGTCCCCGCGGTAACACTCCCCCGCCATAATTCCCGCCACATCGTTATTTGATAATCACCAGTTTGCCGATTTGGGTGGGGCGGCCGGGGGATTCGACGGTCCAATAATACAGACCGGTCACGACCAACTGATGATTGCGGCTGATCAGATTCCAGGTGGCATGGTTGCTCAGCGGGTCGGCGTCGGACAGGTTGTGGTCGATCCGGCGCACCAAGTCGCCATCAAGGGTGTGAATGCGAATAGTGCACTTGGGCGGCACGTTGGCAAAATGCACCAGCCGCGTGCGGAAATCAGGCAGATCAGGGCGATCTCTCCCCTCAAAGCCCTGGTCACGATAGTCTCCGTCAATCCGATACGGATTCGGGTAGACATAGACTTTGTCGTCGGCGCCGGACGCAATGGCCTCCGATCCAGCCGGGTAAGAGGTAATGATACCATTAACCCTGGAAGTCTCCAATGCATCCAGACCGGAGTTGGGGGAACCGAAGTCGAAGGCGGTCACGTTGATGCTGTACGGCACGGTGGAAAGCAGGTCGTTGACGACAAACTCATACTCAAAGAACTTGAAATGGCCTTCGGCGGTGTAGTCGTCGTCGGTCAGTTGTTCCGGTGAAACCGTTCGCGGATCGCGAGCTTCCGGATAGACTTTGCGTACCGGAGTGGTCGTGCCGAACTCACTGGCGTTGAAATCATGCGCCGTAAAAAACATCACCGTGTCCGGGAAGTCCGGGTGGGTGAACCAGTGATTGCGGTCATAATCAAGCGGATCAAACTCGTCGTCGGAGCAAGGGTCGTCACCACTGCCATACAGACAACGCAGTTCACGCAGCGTGTAGGGCACCTCGCGCAGTTCCCATCCCGGACTGGGTACACCCTTGTTGTTCCAGACATACTTGTCGTAGTTGTGGTGGTCATAGGAGGCGATCATCGCCAGGCTAGCATAGCGTTCGTCGCGGCCGAGGTAAATGCGGTAGCCTTCAAAATCGACCATGTGCGAGAAGATGTCTTTTTCGGTCTCGGAGCGTTCGCCATTGAAACGCACCCGCAGGCCCTGGTAGACCGGTTCGACATAGATGTACGGGGCCGGCGGGGGGCCGGCGCCGCGCCAGTCAGGAACGCCGTCACCGCGATACCAGGTTGTATCGGCGGCGGTTATCACCCAGCCGGAGTCGGTCTCTATCGAGTCATAGTCGCAGGCACGGTACTCGCCGAAGTAGCCGTCGCCGTCGGTGTCGACGCCCGGGTTATCGTAGATCCACCCGGCCCAGAGAGCGTTTTTGTCCAGGTCGGAGAAGTCGACGCCCGACATCCACTGATCGGGACGATAGGGCAGGTTGTCGCCGTTGGTGGGGTCGTTGTGGAAGTGCTCGCCGCAGATGAAGGCAAAGGCGATACTGGTCCCCTCGCCCGGCTCCATCCGACTGAAAGCGCCATAGGATAGAAGGAACGAGGCCTTACCCCCTTTGGCAAACTCCGGCGCCAGATCCATTCGCGGCGCCTGCCAAAGCGTATCGGAGGGGAGAATATACACCATCTCCGTCTGGGGTGGGTCGAACTCATGATTGCGCATGAAGTGATATAACATGCGATCACCCAGTGGCGTCCCGTTGCCGCCGTACAAAATGCCCCGGGTATCGCTCTTGTGCCGTGGTCCCCAATCGCGAGTCTTGTCAAGCCCATGACTCAGCCACCAGTTGTAAGACATCTCTAGAAACTCGGAGGGCGGTTCCAGAATTCGCACGCCGACGATCGAGCGAGCCGAGCCTTCATACCCAATAGCGGGTGGCGGCAGTCTTCTGACCGGCTCCACCCACTCGCCGTCGATGGGGTCCCCGTCATTGTCGGCCGCCCAGGCGAGGTTCAGCGTATCCTCATATCCGCAACCCAACCAGGATGGTGCCGTGCGCCGAAAGCCAACGACCTCGCCGCCGCCGAAGCCGCATAAAGGTGAAGCAAACAGAGCCAGGTACATGTCCTCCCAGGTGTTCTCACTGAAATTCGTGAGCTTGAAATCAAAAAGGACAAAGTCCTCAGCATAGGCGTACGACCAAGCGTAGCTGTGCTGGGTGATCTCAACCATAAGTGGTTTGTGATAGCGATGATCGAGTACATCCCAGCTTGGATACGTCAAGGCATCCTGGGTATCCGTGTAGGTACAGATGAAATCCTGCTCAGATACAGCGATTCGCGATTTCTCGGGATCAGGATCGTTTATGGAGCGGACCTCAAAATCTCCAAATGGAGAAACATCGGGGGACATCTCAAAACCCATCGGCCCCCAGCCACTTGTTCCGGTCGAAACCAGCGTGTCGCGCCCGACAACTGCTCCAACCCAGAGGGCGCTTAGGCCCCAATACTCAAGCCGCGAATCTTTAGGGTATTCACAGGAGGCGTAGATTCTCTCATTGGTCAAGCAGTCGTGGTCTGAACCGGCCCCAAGCTGACCGAAATTGGTGACGCCTAGCTTCATCTTGCCGACGTTGTGTACTACCGTGCAGTAGGCCGGCAGGTCTGAGGCGACCTCGCGGGCTGGCACATTGCTGCCGATCAGCAAGCCGCACATGACAATCAGCAGGCTATGGCTTCTCAGATGTCGAGACGCCGTGATCGGCTCTAGCAAGCGGCTGATCTTTCTTGGATACTGCACCTGACGTCCTCCTCGGCTTCCGCAATCTCGTCCATTCAATTGATCTCTCATCTCATTATTGCGGTCATGCGCACCGCGCGACCGGCTGCAAGCCAGTTCTACCCTTACACATCCACACCATCCTTAGCCCCCAACACGCGCTGAAGGCCATCACCAGAATCCGGGGGCGAGATCACTTACTCAATACCAGGACAGTGCAGGATACACGTAGTGGTCCACGGCGCTGTCGGCGGAACACAAATGCATCGATGAGCATCGAAATCCCACCAGCCGCTCAAGTACTCATTCCCCTCAAGTTCAACGAAGCAGCAGGTCTGCCCCGGGTCCTCTGGGTCGGCGAGCGCGGTTTCGCTCGTCACAACAAACGCCCCGGTAAAGAACAGAATCCCTGAAAACAGGATCAACAATGGGAACCTAAGTTTCTTTAACAGACTCTTTCCTCCTTCGGAGAAAAAATGTAAATTGTTGGGGGTGAACCGGCCGTCGCCGGCCGGCCACCCATCGTGGAAACGGCCGCGTCGGAGCTTTCGCTTCGGCGCGGTATTGTATATCGCCCCCGGACCCAGTGATGCTCTTTTGGCAATCAGTTTTCATCCTCATCGATGTTGCGGCAGGTCTTGCGAAATCGCACCAGCGATTTTGTGTGACCTGACGCCGCATGGTAACGGGCGCCTGCCGGTCAGGTCACAAGCTGCCTGCGGCAACTCAAGACCTGACCGAACCGTAGTGGCCTTGCAACAGCTCATGAGACACCATTTGGGGGTGTCGGGGTTCTCCCTGCGGTCGGAACCGGACCTACACCTCTCACTCGCTTTCATGCAACAGCCTTTCAAAATCCTTGGGCATCATCGCCCCGGCAAGGACTTCGATGATGGTCAACGAGCTGTCCACAACCACGTTAAACGGTTGCGTGGTAACCCGAAGCTTGCCGGCGTAGGCGTTGTCCCGATCCCACAGAATCGGACAACGAATATCCAGATCGGCGGCCGCCTGCTTCAGATCCAGCCGGTCCTCATGGGAAATCAGGATAACACGACTAAAGTCAGCGCTGTCTCGGGTGATTGAGCGGAGTGAGTCCAATTCGTCCAGACAGTGGCCGCAGTTGGAGCGAAAGAAGCTGAGCACCGCCCCCTCCCGCACCAGAGTCGACAACCTGACCCGGTTGCCCTCCAGATCCTCAAAGTCATTGTCCGGCAGCCTGCCGCCGATTTCGATTGTCCCCATGTGATCGAGGGTCTTTTGCGTTTGCTCGGCTCGCACCGCATCAAAACGATACGATCTCCAGGCCTTAGCACCCACCACACCCAGGCCGGCAGCTACGACCGCAGTCACAACCACCGCCACGGCACCGACCAGAAATCTCTTCATCGGTCCTCCACCGGTATCTCAAATATCACTGTTCGAGCATATATAGCCCGTCCCGCGCGGAACCCCACCAAGCCCGCGCCTGATTCACTATAAACAGACGCCTATTTTCAGTCAAGTGTTTAGCGGGTGATGGCGTTTTGGGGCGATGATAGCAATTGTACTACCTTGACACCGGCGTTCGGCAAGAGCAGATTGGGAGCTATGGGACACAAGGCGCTTCAAGAACTTGCCCGGGACCTCACTACCGCCGAGGCCCTAATAACCGATTTGGCCGGCTACGAAAAGTACTGCCATGACGCGACCGAAGAGACTGGATCGCCCCTGGCTTTGGTTTTGGCCGAGACCGAAGGCGATGTTGTCGCTACCATGCGTTTTGCCCACCGGCATCATATCCCGGTCGTTCCGCGTGGTACCGGCACCGGTCTGTCAGGTGGCGCGGTGCCGAGCGAGGGCTGCCTGCTTTTGTCGCTGGAACGAATGCGCACACTGGAGATCGACGCTCAACATCGACTGGCGATTTGTGGCCCCGGCGTGATTACCAAGGAGTTGATGGATGCGGCCGCCAAGCATGATCTCACTTATCCCCCGGACCCGGCCAGTTATGAGGAGTGTTCGCTGGGCGGCAATGTCGCCGAAAACGCCGGTGGCCTGCGCTGCAAACGATTCGGGGTGACGCGCGATTATGTCCTCGGGTTGCGGGCGGTGATTATCGATGGCGGGGTTCTGACCACCGGGTGTTGCAACAAAGAGGAAGCACTAGCGATGGGAGACCTGCTGATCGGATCAGAGGGCACGCTGGCGGTCATTACTCAAATGACTTTGCGACTGATCCCGATTCCCGATGTCGGCCACACGGTGCTGGTGGCGTTTGATCGACCACAGGACGCGGCCCGGGCTATCGCCGGTATTACCGCCGCCGGGATTATCCCGAATGTCATGGAGTACCTCGATGGCGATGCCGCCGCCTGCTCCAACAAATATGAGAAGCTCGATGGACTCGACCGGGCAGCCGCCATTGTGCTTATTGAAACGACCGGCGACCCCGATGGTGGGCAATTGAGATCCATTTCCGATATTTGTCGCACTCATCATTGCTCGTACTTGCGTTCGGCCGCCGATTCCAAAGCCGCCGCCGAACTCTGGCGGGTACGACGCAATCTGTCGAAGGCCATTCGCGACGTGGCCAAGTTCCGGTACAATGAAGATGTGGCGGTGCCTGTGTCGCAGTTCAGCACCCTGATCGCTTATGTCAGCGAACTCAATGGTGGCGGGCCCATTCGGATCAACGCCTTCGGTCATGCCGGTGACGGCAACCTGCATGTGAGCTTTCTTGCTATGACAGGAAGCGACGAAGAACTGGCTGTGATCGGAGATGGCGTTGACAAGCTATATCGCCGCACAATCGCCCTTCGTGGCACCCTTTCCGGGGAGCACGGAATCGGCCTGCACAAGGGCCGCTACCTTCCCTGGGAATTCGACCAGGCCACCCTGGGGTTCATGAAGAGCATAAAGGAAGTCTTCGATCCCCGCTGTGAACTGAATCCCGGCAAAATTTTTCCCGAGTGAGATGCCGGTCCGATCTTTCTGCCTCTTAGGCACTTGACAACTTCTCAAACAGCACATAATTTGGCTTTCCAATGAACGGCGAGAACATACATGTGAGTTATTTCACAATAACACTGACTCAACAATCAATAATACTGTCACAGTTTAGAGCATACTAATTACAAGGCAAAGGAGCCCACAATGGCCAAGGCCAAAACACTAAAAGAAACCCTGGCGGCTCAGATTCCGCAGCTTCGCAAGGAGCGTGTCGACCTGATCAAGAACCATGGTGCCCATGTGATTTCACAGTGCACCGTAGCTCAAGCTATCGGCGGCATGCGCGGTGTCAAAGGAATGGTCTGCGATACTTCGGTCGTCGAACCTGACAGTGGTCTGATCATCCGTGAAGTTCCCCTGAACAAGCTGTTCAAGAAGATCCCCGAAGAAATTTTCTGGATGCTGCTCACGGGCAAGCTGCCCACCAAGGGTGAATTGCTCGGTTTCCAAACAGAATTGCGCAAATACGGTAAGGTACCGGATTATGTCTGGAAGGTTCTCCGGGCGATGCCCAAGACCTCACACCCGATGGCTATGCTCGATACGGCCATCCTGGCAATGGAGAATGAATCGGCCTTCCGCCAGGCTTACGCCAAGGGTATCCACAAGATGGATTACTGGGAGCCGACCCTCGAAGACGCCATGCGCGTCATGGGCACGATTCATACCATCGCAGCCGGCGTTTATCGCATCCGCTACAATAAGGGTCCGCTGATCAAGCCGTCGCCACGTCTGGATTGGGCCGGTAACTTCGCCCGCATGCTCGGGCTGCCGCCGGCCAAGGGTCAGTTCGCAAACATGTGCCGCCTATACCTCACGCTCCACTGCGATCACGAGGGTGGCAATGTTTCGGCCAACACCTGCCACACTGTCGGATCGGCTCTGTCTGATGCCTTCTATGCCGTCAGCGCCGGTTTGAACGGCCTGGCCGGTCCTCTGCACGGTCTGGCCAACCAGGAATGCCTCAAGTGGGTCCTGGAGACCATGGACAAGTTTGGCGGCGCCCCGACGGCCAAGCAGATTGAAGAATACGCCTGGGAGACGCTCAATAGCGGCAAAGTCATCCCTGGTTACGGTCATGCGGTTCTGCGCGTAACCGATCCGCGCTTCACCGCCTTCAACCAGTTCGGCAAAAAGTACATGAAGAACGATCCCGTCTTCCTGACCGTCGATCGCGTCT
This sequence comes from bacterium, assembly GCA_043819515.1. Lineage (GTDB taxonomy): Bacteria > Zixibacteria > MSB-5A5 > GN15 > FEB-12 > DAOSXA01. The sequence continues at coordinate 81,703 of JBDRES010000008.1, read as the reverse complement.
TCAAGATCGTACCGAAGGTCCTCAAGGCGCAGGGCAAGGCCGCCAATCCGTGGCCGAACGTCGACGCCGGTTCCGGTGCGCTGCTGTACTACTATGGCCTCAAGGAATTCGAGTACTACACAGTGCTCTTCAGCGTCTCGCGTGCCATGGGAATGCTCTCGCAGTTGGTCCTTAACCGCGCCCTGGGCACGCCCATTACACGGCCCAAGTCGGTCAGCACCAAGTGGCTCCAGAAGGAAGTCCGCGGCGGCAAGAAGAAGTAAGCCGGCCGCCTTTCGTTGTATCGAAATCAAGAAGACCCGCCTCCGGCGGGTCTTTTTTTTGTGATCCAGTGAATTGTGGCAGAAGCACGGCATGGCCAACCAGCCGTCCTGACCGTCTCACTGCATGTCAAGTTGTTAAGCCGGACACGATACCACCCGATAATACATGATAGCATGAAGACACGAGACCTGCTGCATTGGGACATAGAAACATGAACATTCTCGGCGTATCAGGTGATGATCCGTCCTGGACGGAATTCACTCAGCAACTGCAGAAGCAAGACGTTCAACTCACAACGTACGGGTCGTGCAAACAGGCATACAAAAAACTAGCTGCCGATCCCTCCTGGGACATGGTAGTGGTCAATGCGGACCATGCCGAACAGTGTGGTCTGAAGCTGCTGCGCACGATAAAGAGTGATCCGAATCTGGCCTGGATTCCGATCCTGATCGTGGGGACCTCCTTCCTGGCACAAAACATTGCCGAGTACGCCAAGCTTGACGCCCAGGATATAGTGATGTTGCCGGTAGATGACAACACCCTAGCCGGGAAACTGGCCTCGGCCGAAAAGTGCGGCAAGCGGACCGTCCTGGTTGTTGACGACGAGGCAGCCATCCGGGGACTGGTTTCGGAATTTCTCCACCTACAGCGTTTTAGAGCTATCCAGGCTTCCTCCGGGGAAATGGCACTGGAGATATTGGAGAAAGAGCCGGTGCATCTCGTGGTCTCAGACATAATAATGCCGGGGATGACGGGCAGCCAGTTGCTGGTTGAAATAAAGGAACGCTACCCCAATATCCCGGTGATACTGATTACGGGATACGGTGGAGCGATATCGCCACAGAAGGCGGTCGAGTACGGCGCCGACGGATACTTCGCCAAGCCGTTCAAGAACATGGAACTGATATATACTATCAGGCGCGTATTGCAGCAGTACCAGATCTCTCCCCGACACAAAAGGCATCGAGCAACGCCTGTACACTGATAACACCTGACAGATCAGCAGGCTTACGGCTGTGGCTAGACCGACCGGAATCAGACAACCATGGGAATACTGATACGGAACTCGGCTCCACCCGTATCAGAAGCTCCGACTTCAACGGTGCCGCCCATGTCGACGACCGCGCGATGTACGGTCGACAACCCCAAGCCCGTACCGGATTCTTTGGTAGTATAAAACGGCTTGAAGACTTCCTCTCTGACCGCCTCGGGGATTCCGGGACCGTCATCTGAAAAGACCATATGAACAGCGCCGGCCTCCGACGAGATTCCGATCCGGATGCACCCCGGCCGGCCGGCCATCGCTTCCTTGGAGTTATTGAACAGATTGATCACGATACGCCGCAGGGAGTCGGCATCGGACGCTACCGCCAGCCCGGGCCGGCATTCATATTCCAGACTGATGCCGAGTTGGTTGGCTTCGGCCCTCAGGAGTTCTATCAGGTCGGCCAGGGTTTCATCGACCGGGACCTTCTGATGAGGCTGTTTTTGATCACGGGCCAGAGCCAGAAATCGCGTGATAATGACATTCAGGCGCCGGGTTTCTTCTCTGACCTGATGAGTAATCGTTTGATACTGCTGCCGGTCGGATTTAGGCTCAAATTCAGCAGCTAACCGCTGAGCCGCGATGGATATGGCATTGAGCGGATTGCGGATCTCGTGCGCCACACCTGCGGCCAGATTCCCCATCTCGGACAACCGTTGCTTCCTGGCCACTTCCTGCTCATAGCGACGCAATCGAGTGACGTCACTCACAACGGCCACCAGCGGCGACCCGGGGCTGTCTTCGCCGAGCCGGGATACGGCCAGCAGAACGACGCGCTGCTCTCCGGCCACGACGGCGTTGATTTCCATCTCCGATGACGGCGCATGGGGATCGGCCAGCGATCCAAAGTCAGGTTGCCCCACGACCTGGTCCCAATGACTGCCGACCAGAGCTGTCATACCGAAAGCTCGTTCGAAGGCCGGGTTGGCCAAGGTGATGCTGCCGTCACGGCTTACCACCGCGACACCCGTACGCATTTGTTCAAAAACGGTGTCGGTGACACTTTTTATCTGGTCATAGCGATGAGATATCTCGCGGCGGCGACGACGGGTATTGAGGTATAGTATGACGGCCAGCACCATAGCAAACAGAGCCGCCGACAACCCGATCAGGAGACGGTCGAAACCGCGAACGACTTGATGATATCCATCCAGGGCCAGCCCTAGCCGCAAGATTCCAAAGGGATAATCGGCCGAGGAAAACGGCCTGACAACCTCCAGAACCTCGCGATCCTGAAAAATGTAGGTGCGGAAAGCAACCGTATCCGATTCTATGGCTGTGCTCAAAAAAGCATCGGACTCGATGGCAGGGGTATTGTCGACCTGGCGCGAGGCGAAGATGATTCCGTCGGTACTCTGGTAGAGAAGATACTCGACGCCCGCCTGACCGGAGATCTTCTGCGCCAGGTAACCGATCTGCGACCGGGTCAGAGCTTCGACATAGTAGTTGGCCTCGGCAACCAGGACCACCACAAAATTCAGATCATTGGAGATTTCGAGATAGTAGTGCACGGCTCCATCGGTCGGCCGATCATCATCAAGCAGCAAAGTGTAGCGCTGCTCCGGGTTTGCAAGCAACGCCGTCGCCTCGGTCTGCACGAAGTCGGGCGGGTCGCTGAACGAAGTCCGCAGGGCGGACGTGGCGAGCACCTCCCCATCTCTGTCCAGAATATGGAGCGCATCAAGATCATGATCCATAATCAGCTGCATCAGCAGTTGCTCATCGATACGATCGCTCTCGGTACGGGTCAACTGTCGAAGGATGTCGCTGTAGCGCAGCCCGACCAGGTAGTCGATACTGATTTCGGCGGCGATGGCTCCTTGGGCCGATTGTGCCAGGGATTCGACCAGCGCCCGTCCCTGCTGCTGAAGTAAACGGAGGCTGTGGCTGCGGCTTGAATCGATCCCGATCCAGGTGACAATGATCACGGCCACCGCCACCAGGCCGGTCACGATGGCGCCGGCATGACGATCAAGGGCTGTGGTCACCTTGTGCGATGACCTAGGCATGACTCAAGTTCCGGCAGATCCGACGACGCAGCAACTAAAATCAGACCGGCGCCGCTGCCGTAGCGGAGATTGCTTTGGTAGTGTCAACACCGCCGGGCTGCTGTCTCTCTAACGGGAGCTCAATATAAAACACCGATTCGCCATCGTGCTCATAGCCGATCCGACCTGAATGCGTGTCCACGATTTTGCGGCAGGTCACCAACCCGTAGCCGTGCCCCTTGCGCTTGGTGGTGAAGCGCCCCTTGAAGAGGGTCTCACGCTTGTCTTCGGGTACGCCGGGGCCGCTATCGCGAACCTCGATCCGAACCGTGCGCCAGCCAGCCTGATTCTGAAGCCTGGAGATAATCCTAATGCGGCGGATCGGCTGCTCAGCCAGGGCATCGCCGGCGTTGTGTATAAAGTTGACCAGAAGCTGTTGCACTTGCCCCATATCCGCTTCGCATAACGGCAAGTCAGAACCGAGCTCGGTAACAAAGTCAATCGCGTCGAAGCGATTTTGCGGCTTGAGGAAGGTCAGCAGATTCTGAATCAGCTGATTGATATCAACGTGCTCAAATTTGGCCTCGCCATGATTTACGTCCATCAGGCCGTCGGTGAAGTGTGAAATGCGGTCGACCGTCTTTTTCATCAGGTCCAACTTACTGGCGATCTTCTCGGTGTCGCCCCTTTTCAAGAAGAGCGGCATCAGTTCAATATTACCAGACAGCACGGCTAAGTAGTTGTTAATCTCATGGGCGATGTCGCCAGCCATCTCACCTCGCGTCCGATGACGATCGACCCTGACCATCATCTCCTGGAAATTCTTGGACTCAGAGATATCCAGCAGGATGTAGAGCATAGCCGACACCTGCGCTTCACCGTTGATGATCGGCGAGACTACCAGATAAGCAGAAAACTGGCCGCCATCCTTGCGTTTGCAGACCACTTCATGGCCGGTTTGCTCTTCGTTTACCATTACGGGGGTGGTTGCAGAGACTACGGCCTGCATAAATAGCTCGTTGACATTGCTTCCCAGAGGTGGGTCATCATCGTACCCGAAGGCTTTGCCCGCCATGCGATTGAAGATCATGATTTCACCCTTGGGAGTGGTGGCCACGATACAGCAGGGGGAGCAATCGATCAACGTAGCCAGGAAGGCCTGGGACTCGAGATTCGAGAGATAGGCCTCCTGAATGAGGCTGTTGTATTGTTTGAGCTTAGTGTGATTGTCCCACAGGCGCCGGGAGATCTGATTAAACGACTGCGCAATATCGGTGACATCGTCTTGTCCGGTCGGTTCAATCTGATAATATAAATCTCCCTCGGTTGTCTTCTGCAAACCCTGACGAAGCCGCCGCAAGGGGTCCCTGACATGGCGATAAACCAGGTAGACCGTCAACAGCGAAACCAGGAACGAGCACAGAAAGAGAACAAACAAACCATACATGACCTGCGCTCGGCTGGATACCAGGAAGTCGTCATCGGTGACCGCAACCAGTACGGCCGGCTGCTCCGAAGAAATTTCGAACGGATAGTAGTAAATCACTCGACCTTGGTTCAGACTATGCGGAATGGTGCTGCCGGATGGCTGCTGCAGAGCGAAGCGGAGAGTGCCGGCATCGATGAGATCACGTACCGGAAGCACGCCGGCAGGATCGTTAACCTGAGTGCGGGACCACCACATCAAAGCCTGAGGCGATTCGCCCTCGGCGGCCACAAACACCGACGCCGCGTCCAGAGCTTCGCGCGAGGCCAGGAGGCTGTCGATAGAAGCGGATACCTCGGAGCCGCTGACTTGTGATTGCTCTGTCAACTGGTCCGCCCGAGCCGACCGTGCAAGTTCCAGCGCCAGTGAGTGTAACTTCTGTCCGGCCTCATCATAACTGCCTTGGACAGAGTCCTCAGCGTAATTATTGATAAAGAGAGCAAGAGCTGCAAAGGCGAATACGACCTGAATGACAATGATGTAACCCAGGCGCAACAATAGGTCCGGCCGATGTCTGGCAGGTTGCTTATTGATCACTGTTTAAGTCCTTTCGCTGTACTGATATAGTATCGGCAGATCGGCAGCGAACCATAGCCGGCCCAATGGAGGGAATTAAACTCGGGAGCGGTGGAGGGGGAACCCGACTCTGTCGTCAGGCGGTCGACGAGCGACCACACCACTCCCGATTTTCTTTGTCGAGTAGAGAACGGTCTCTGGATAAATAGCACCGCAAGTACCATGCCACATCGGTCGCCCGGACGACTCCGCCAAGCCCTCCGTAAGTTATTGCAGGACCTCCAGATACCTTGGCGCTTCAGGCGCCTTATAGATGCTGGTCAAAGCTCGTCGCGGCTGTGTGCGATTAATGCGCAAATCTGTGCCGACACCGGCTGAGTCGGGTGGGGACACAAAAAAAAGCCCCGGCCAAAACGACCGGGGCAAATCGGGCACTGACAAGAGCTCTTATTTGTCTTCAAGATCCTCAATGTACTTTTCAGCCGCCATTGCGGCTGTGGTCCCGTCGCCGACGGCGTTGGTGATTTGACGCACCAACTGATGTCTGACATCGCCGACGGCAAAAATGCCCTTGATCGACGTTTCCATTTTTTCGTCGGTGAGAATATAACCGCCCTGATCTTTGCGCAGTGCCTCGCGGGTCAGGTTCGAGTTGGGGCGGAAACCAAGGAATGGAAATACCGCGCCGACTTCCAGTTTTGAAGTTTCACCGGTCTTGACGTTTTTGAGCGAGAGGTCGGTGACACGCGTACCGTTGCCATTGACCGACTCGACTACCGTATCCCAGATGAACTCCACTTTCTCATTCTTGAATGCCCGATTCTGTATGATCTTGGCCGCCCGGAGTTCATCGCGGCGATGAATGATATGTACTTTGCTGCCGAACTTGGTCAAGAACATCCCCTCCTCGACGGCAGCATCTCCCCCACCGACAACTGCAATTACCTGATCGCGGAAAAAGGCACCGTCGCAGATGGCGCAATATGATACGCCGCGGCCGGTGTACTCTTCCTCGCCGGGAACGCCCAGCTTGGTGGGTGAGCCGCCGGTGGAGAGAATCACCGCCTTGGCGCGATAAATATTGCCGGAGACACACTTGACCATCCGGTCATCGCCTTCAACGTAAATCTCCTGGACTTCCTCGCTCGCAATCTCGAGGCCGAATTTTTGGGCATGGTCGGCCATCTTCTGAGCCAGCTCGGCCCCGGAAATCAATTCGAATCCGGGGTAGTCTTCTATCTCGGCGGTATTGGCAATCTGTCCCCCGATCATGAACTTTTCCAACGAGATAGTCTTGCGCTCGGCGCGGGCGCCGTAGAGACCGGCCGTGAGACCGCCCGGACCACCACCAACGATAACTATGTCATACTGTTTCTCTTGGACCATTGGTTCTACCTCAGATATCTGGCCAATCCGTCTTGGAATCCAACCGGATCGACACCCAAAATGTTTCTCATTTTCTCAATATTGCCGGTGTTACCCGCCTGCATCATAATCAACTGATCACGCGTCAGCGGCGCCGGTTTCAAAAACATCTCCAGAACCGCTGCCATGGCCCGCCCCACTACGAGCGGCAGCCGGAGCTTCAGGCGGCGGCGCTTCAGTATCCCCGTAATTATATCGAGTATCTGCAGATATTCAAGCTTTTCCGGTCCGCCGATATCGATGATTTGCCGGATGGTGCGGTTGTCGGTCAGGCAACGCGCGATTGAGCGAGTAACATCGTCGATGAAGACCGGCTGCATTTGGTAACGGCCGGAGCCGAAGTACGGCAGGACCGGACTGCGCTTGATCATCCGCGACAGAAGCGACACAAAGCCGTCGCCATCGCCGTAGATCACCGACGGCCGCAAGATCACGTAGTCGATCCCCGAGGCGGCGATAGCCAGCTCGGCGAGATATTTGGCTTGATGATAACCCGATTGAGCCTTGGGTCCGGTGCCCATGGCGGAGATGTATACCAGCCGCGAGACACCGGCATCGGTCGCTGCGGCTACCAGATTGCGAGTGCCCTGGACAACAGTGCCTTCAAATGTTTTGGTTTTGGTCGGCGTCAGGATTCCCACCAGGTGAACCACAGCCTCAACTCCCACCAGCGCCTGTCGCAGAGACAGTACGTCATCGACATCGGCCGGCAGCTCTCGCACGGATATGTCACCCCAGGACGACGCCGACCGACGGTGCCGAAGGGCGATAACATCATGACCTTCACGGCCGAGGCATGCGACCAGGTGCCGCCCCAAAAACCCGGAGGCACCGGTGATGGCGACCTTCACCAGTCGATGCCCTTTTGAGCCAGAATTCCCTTCTGATAGGGGTGCTTGATCTCGGTCATCTCAGTGACCAGGTCAGCCTTGTCTTTGAGCCAGTCCGGCGCCCCGCGACCGGTAATCACCAAATGCTGATCCGGCGTGCGGGCGGCCAACAGACGTTCGACCTCTTCATCCGTCACCAGACCAAGATCCAGGGCGACATTCAGTTCATCGAGTATGACCAGTGGGAATTCGCTTGATTGGATCTTAGTTAGCGCCAACTCTATCCCCTTGCGGGCGGCCTGACGATGTACTTCGAAGTCCTTGGTGTCGTCGACAATGCCTACAAAGCCTTCTCCGATTACATGGATCTCTAAATTCGGCGCCAGCCTCTTAACCCCCTTGAGCTCGCCATATTTCCAGCTTCCTTTGACAAACTGGATCAGACAGATCGACCAGTCATAACCTACCGCCCTGACGCACATGCCCAGGGCCGCGGTGGTCTTACCCTTGCCGTCACCGGTGTAGACGATTACCAGGCCCTTTGATTTGTCAGTCTTCTCATTCACTATGTCACCTCCGGTCCCATGAAGTCATGTAATGTAAAAAACGTCTGACGGATCCGAAGTCAATGGCTGTTCCCCGTGAAGGAGTCTTCGACGACGCGAGAAAGGTAGTGATTAGCAATATCTTTACTATTTTGGTTTATGAAAGAGACCGCAGGCACAGACCATTTTATGTGCCATATCAACAAGTTACGGGCGAAGCGCGAGATTATGGATTATGTTATTTTTGTGAAAAAAGTCACCAGAAGTATTTGACTTCGGGGCCAAATCCCGCTACCTTCCGGCCAATTGTTCAACCTCAGTTGCGATACTTGGCGCCAGAGGTATGGAAGAGCTTAACCGTCATTGATGAAGGATAAGTAAGATGCAGTTTACCAAGGCGGAGGAGTACGGTTTGCTGGGCGTTCTTCACTTGGCGGCTAAGGATCGTACCAGCGTCACCCCCCTCTCGGAGGTCTCAGAAGCTAAGGATATTCCCGAGAAATTCCTGGCCAAGATTTTCCAATCTCTATCACGGTCCGGCATAGTCCGGTCGCATCGCGGTGTCAGAGGCGGCTTCACTCTGACCCGTGATCCTGAGCAAGTCACAATCCGAGAGGTCCTGGAGTCGATTCAGGGACCTTACCATCTCCTGAAGTGTGTCCAGGATTCGCACCTGTGCGATAAATCCGACGGTTGCTCCGTGCGCAATTTGTTGATCCTGGCCGAAGCTCAACTCTGGCAGGTTTTTGATACGCACACTTTGGCGGATCTGATCGGCTGGGAAGCAGGACAACTGAGTCCGGCACAACAGCTACGCTCGCTGTAGGTCGACCTAATTTCAGTTTACATCGGGCTGGACGGTCCTTATCTTCCGGCCTGTCTTTTTGACCGGATTCTTGAGGTAAGTAGATAGTGCCTGTTATGTCTGACAATTGGATCATCTCCATGGCCACCAAACACCAGATGATCGAACCTTTTTCGCCCGACCAGGTTCGTCGTGGCATTAGTTTCGGCACATCGTCTTATGGATATGACATCAGCCTGGCCGACGAATTCAAACAATTCCGGGCGTCTGACTCGGCCCTTCTGGACCCCAAAGAGAACAATACCGATCGCTTTGAGAATGTACAGGCGGAGTCGATTGTGATCCCGGCCGGGTCGTTTGTCTTGGCGCGTTCGGCAGAGTACTTCCGAATTCCGCGCGATATCATCACCGTCTGCTTTGGCAAATCGACCTATGCCCGCAACGGCGTGGTTGTGAACGTCACTCCTTTCGAGCCGGAGTGGGAAGGTTTCGCGACCATATCAATCTCGAATACGGCCCCGGTCCCTGTCAGAATCTACGCCCACGAGGGGATTGCCCAATTGCTGTTTCTCCAGGCCAGGGAAACATGCCGGTCGTCCTATCGTGACAAAAAGGGCAAGTATCAGGCCCAAAAGGAAATCACCGTTTCGAAATCCGACTAGGATGGAAATGTCGTCTAACACGAAAATGTTTTGCTTTAACATATCAGGAGTTTTGTAATGAGCAGCGAAAAGACGGCCACCAGGCCGACCATGGGGACCGACGATCCCAAGAATCGTAAGCGTCGCATGGTGACAATCGACGGCAACTCGGCCGCAGCCTACGTGGCCCACGCCACCAACGAAGTAATCGCAATCTATCCCATCACGCCATCCTCGGGTATGGGTGAAATCTCGGATGAACTATCGGCCGCCGGCCAGACCAATATATGGGGTTCGATTCCGTCGGTAGTCGAGATGCAATCAGAGGCCGGTGCCGCCGGCGCCGTCCATGGGGCCCTCACCACGGGCGCCCTGACCACTACTTTTACGGCCAGTCAGGGCTTGCTCCTGATGATTCCGAACATGTTCAAGATTGCCGGAGAGTTGACGCCGACCGTATTCCACGTCACTGCCCGCGCGGTGGCCAGTCATGCTCTTTCGATCTTTGGCGATCACTCCGATGTTATGGCCTGCCGGACTACCGGCTTTGGGCTGTTGGCCTCGGGATCGGTTCAGGAGGTGATGGATCTGGCCCTCATCTCACAGGCAGCCGCTCTGGAAAGCAGAATTCCGCTGGTTCACTTCTTTGATGGTTTCCGCACTTCTCACGAAGTCCAGAAGGCCCAAGAGATAACCACCGACGATATGCGGGACATGCTGCCCCAGGATTTGATCAACTCGCATCGTCAACGCGCCCTGTCCCCTGATCGCCCGACTATCAAGGGAACCTCCCAGAACCCTGATGTGTTTTTTGCCTCGCGCGAGACCATCAATCGCTTCTACAATGCCGCGCCCGGCATCGTGCAACAACAGATGAACAGGTTTGCCGACATCGTCGGCCGCCAGTACAATCTGTTTGACTATGTCGGTCATCCCGAGGCCGAGCGCGTGGTCGTGGTTATGGGCACCGGCGCTGAGGTTGTCCACGAGACCGTTGAGGCCCTGATCAAGAAGGGCGAGAAGATAGGCGTCATCAAAGTTCGACTGTATCGTCCCTTTGACTCTCGGGCGTTTGCCGCAGCCTTGCCCAAAACGGTCAAGAAGATTTCGGTCCTGGATCGCACGAAGGAACCGGGTGGCGTTGGGGAACCGATGTATACCGACGTTCAGGCGGCTCTTGATGAAGTTTATGACCGGGGGTGGGACCGCCCCACCCAGCGGCCGTTGGTCGTCGGCGGCCGATACGGATTGGGTTCGGCCGAGTTCAACGCCCCTATGGCCAAGGCGGTGTTTGACAATCTTAAACAGGAGCAACCGCACAGTCACTTCACAGTCGGCATCATTGATGACGTCACCAACACGTCCCTGGAACTTGACAACTCATTTGACTTGGAGGGTGACAGTTTCCGGGGATTGTTCTACGGCTTGGGTTCGGATGGAACGGTTGGAGCCAACAAGAATTCGATCAAGATTCTCGGCGAGAATACCGATTTTTGGGCGCAGGGCTATTTTGTCTATGACTCGAAGAAGGCCGGTGCCGTTACCGTTAGTCATGTCCGCTTCGGCAAAGACTACATACGCAAACCGTATCTGATCACATCGGCTCAGTTCGTGGCCTGCCATAACTTCTCATTCCTGGAGAAGTACGACATGCTTTCGGCGTTGGTTGAGGGCGGCACTTTCCTGCTGAACTCACCTTTCGGCGCCGATGAAGTCTGGGATCATATGCCGATCGAGGTCCAGCGGCAACTCATTGAAAAGAAGGCCAAATTCTATGTGATCGATGCTATTGCCCTGGGCAAAGAGCTGGGACTGGGCGCCCGCATCAACATGATCATGCAAACGGCCTTTTTCCTGATTTCGGAAATCCTGCCCAAAGACAAAGCCATCGCAGCCATCAAGACTGCGATCAAAAAGACCTATGGCAGCAAGGGCGAGAAAATCGTCAACATGAACTATTCCGCTGTTGATGGTGCGGTTGCGGCTCTTTACCAGGTCAAGTATCCCGACCAGGCGACCAGTTCGCTGGCGATGCCCCCTATCGTTCCGGATCATTCACCGGCTTTTGTGAAGACGGTTACCGCCGAGATCATTGCCGGACGAGGTCATTTGCTACCGGTTTCGAGTTTCCCGGTCGACGGCACTTATCCGACGGGAACGACTCAGTATGAGAAGCGCAACATCGCGGTGGATATCCCGGTTTGGGATACGCAGGCCTGCATTCAGTGCAATATCTGTTCGATAGTCTGCCCCCATGCCGCCATCAGGCCCAAGCTCTTCGAGGCCGAGTGGATCGACAAAGCTCCCGAGGGGTTTGGTTACGTCGAAGCCATGAAGCCTTACAAGGGCAAATACTATGCTTTGCAGGTAGCCCCCGAGGATTGCACCGGGTGCGAAATGTGCGTCAATGCTTGCCCGGCCTATATCAAGGATGCCGAAGGCAACAAGACCGAACGCAAGGCGATCAATTTGGCCCCGCAGGCACCCCTGCGTGAGCAGGAAGCTCGCAACTGGGATTTCTTCGTCAACGAGCTGCCGGACACCGACCCCAGCCTGTTCAATGTTGAAACCACCAAGGGCAGCCAGTTCATGAAGCCCCTCTTTGAGTTCTCGGGTGCCTGTTCCGGGTGTGGCGAGACCCCATACGTGAAGCTCATGACGCAGTTGTTTGGTGATCGAGCCATCTGCGGTAACGCCACCGGGTGCAGCTCTATTTATGGCGGCAACTTGCCCACGACGCCCTACACAGTCAGGGCCGACGGTCGGGGACCGACCTGGTCGAACTCGTTGTTTGAGGATTGTGCTGAGTTTGCAATGGGCATGCGCCTGACCGCTGATCGCCTCAGGGAGTACGCGCTGGAATTGGTGCGCGACCTGGCCCCGGAGATGTACGACGGGCTGCTTAACGCCGATCAATCGGCCCAGGCCGGAATTGAACAGCAGCGCGCCCGCGTAGCGGCTCTGGTGGACAGTCTGCGTGAACGAACCGACGACAAGGCCAAGGCCCTTCTGGGTGTGGCCGACTTCTTGGTCAAAAAATCCATCTGGGGAATCGGCGGCGACGGCTGGGCCTACGATATCGGTTTTGGGGGACTTGATCATGTCATGGCCTCCGGAAAGAACGTCAACCTGATGGTGCTGGACACCGAGGTTTACTCCAATACCGGTGGCCAGATGTCCAAGTCTACTCCCCGGGGTTCCACAGCTAAGTTTGCCGCCGCCGGCAAGCCGCTCGGCAAGAAAGATCTGGGATTGATCATACAATCCTACGGATCGGTTTACGTGGCTCAGGTGGCGCTCGGCGCCAGCCATAACCAGACCGTCAAGGCGATGGTCGAAGCCGAACGCTATAACGGCCCCTCTCTCGTGATATGCTACTCGCACTGCATCGCCCACGGCATCAATATGGCCCACGGCCTTGAAGCCGAGGACAAGGCGGTCAAGTCCGGGCACTGGTTGCTATACCGGTATAATCCTGATTTGATCGCTCAGGGCAAAAACCCGCTGCAGCTCGACAGCAAAGAGCCGTCGATACCCTTTGAGGAATACGCCTACGCCGAAACCCGTTTCCGGACGCTGAAAGCCACGGACCCCGAACGGGCGGCCATGTTGTCTAAGCTTGGTCAGCGCGATTGCGACCGTCGCTGGCAGCTTTATTCCCAGATGGCTAAGATGGATTTCTCATTTGCCAAAGAGGGTTGATGGCTGACGGTTGACTCTTGTGACTCAATAAAAAAAAGCGGTGAGGCCGGCGCCTTACCGCTTTTTCTATAGAACCAAACACAGTGCGCTACAAATCAGGCGGGTCCACGAATGGACCCGCCCTTTTTGCGTGAGAGGAGGAGCCAAGGAGTAGGCTTTGAAACAAAGCCTATTCGCGTGTCTTTAGGCTACTTCGGGCAGAACGGGCCAAAGCGAGGCGGGCTTGTGATCATCGCGTGTGCCGTAATGATCCAATCCCGCGGTCTTGATGATCTCTCGACATGCTCTACCCATTTAGTCCGCCCTCCTAGGCCGGACGATAATGCTAATTGTCGACCAATTTAATCTGCTTTAGGCCTTAAACACGACAAGCCATAGAAAAGGTTCCAGCTAATTGAGATTTATCTTCAATTAGCCGGCCTGTTGTGACCTGCGTCTGAGTTACAGGAGCTTGCGAACGTTTCCAAGAAGCAGCGATCCGGTTTGCCGGCGTATCGACGGGCGAGTCGAGTGCTCTACTTGCAGGCAACTATGATCAGACGTTTGGATTCATGGTCGAAAGGGGCGCCTTCCAGGCTGCCGAAGGCCTGGACCGAAGAAAACCCGGCCGCCAACATCAGTTTCTTCAGCTCCACGGCTGAGTAGAGGCGATGACCAAAGCGAAGGTCGTGCCGCTGGGTCCCTTTGATAAATATCCAACGATTCTCCATCCATCCCCAATCCTGGGTAGCCCGGCGTTCCTCGAGCAACAAAGTGCCGTCGTCGAGTTCCGACCAATTGTTGGGCAGGAAGATTTTAGCCAGGCGCTCTTTGGAGATAATATCGATAACGGCCTTCCCCCCGCTCCTAAGAGATCTAAACATGTTGGTCGCGACCAAACGATCATCTTCCTCACGTTCGAAGTAACCAAAGGACGTAAACAGGTTGACGATCAGGTCGTATGCCTCCGGGCGACAGAACTGACGCATGTCAGATTTTACGATCTCGATAGCCAGCCCCTTGTCGCGAGCGGCCGCTTCTGTTCTAGCCAGATGGCGGTCGGTGAGGTCTACCGCGGTGACATTCATTCCAGCGCCGGCCAGCGCCACCGAGTGGCGACCCACCCCACAGCAGAGATCCAGCACGGCCGACTTGGGTGTTGTCGTGGTCAGGTTCAGGATTTGCGCGACCTCGTCCGGAGCAGCTTCAATCCGCTCCGGGGGGAAGAGAACAGGCTCGCTTACCTCCCAGAATTCATCACTTTCGAACCAGGACTTGTCCTCACTCATAACTCCTCCAATCAAAGGCGCCGACGCAATCGTCTCGGGCAGTACACAGACAACAAGCTAACGGACTTGGTCCCTCAGAGCAAGAGCTGAGGTCAGCGTCAAGTAAAGGCAGAAACGGCCCGATATTATGACAAAATGCATTTATCACGTTTCTTGGAGGACATATGACTGCTCTCAAAACTATAGCGATACTTGGCTGCTTGCTGATCGCCGCTTCTGCCCTCAGCCAGAGCGCCGAAGATCAGTTGGTGAGCCAATTCGTCAAAAGAACAGAGGATAAGCGTACTCAGAAACTGAGTTGGGCTTCGGTGAGCTTTCAGATGGACCGAATCAATCGCCACAACGACTACAACAGCTTCGCCACCTACGAGTCGGCCAACTTCACCAATGCCAACTTGAGCTGGCTGGGCCAGGCCAAGTCCTTTGGTATCGACATGGGCATTGTCTACTCTCGCCGTCTGGCTGTGTCGGTTGGCGGTGAGTACTGGCTGAAACTCGGCGACAATTTGTCGGGCGATTTCGAGTACAATTCGAGTGGACTGGTTACCACCGTGACCGATCCGGCATCGCAGATATCGGTCTGGGGTGTCACCACCGGTCTGCAGTACTATCCCTTCGCCCATCCCACTTCGTCCGGCGGCACTGGTCGACTTTCGCTGCGGTTTGGCGGGACGGTCGGCTACTATCATGCCAGCTGGAACGTATGGAATGAGTACCAAAGCCTGAACTTGACTACTTCGCTGCCCGAGGGAGACAATATCAGCTTCCAGGATTCCGGCCCCGGGTTCTCCCTGGTGATAGGCGCCGATTATCCTCTGCGTTGGAAGAGCTTGGCGGTAGGGGCGGAGTTTGGCTATCTCTATCTGAACTTTGACAACATTGCCTGGTATAATTCTTCAGAGCAGGAAATCGTAGCCTCCTCCAACGGCACTCCGAAAGGACGCGTGGATCTGAACTTGTCCGGCATACGCGCCAAGATAGAGCTTAAACGCTTTTTCAGTTGGTAGGCCAGGACAGAGCCGAGCAGGGCCTATTGGACGTTGACAGGAGCCGGCCAGGAGCTATCTTCTGGAGCAAAGCTAACTTGAGATTACAAAACTCGGAGCCAAAATGAGACTTAAGGCAACTATTTCAATTCTCCTGATCGCCATGTTGTTCATGGTGTCGCTTTCGACAGCCCAAACAACTGCCAAGCTGGAAGCATCGCAAGCCGGCACCATCTCGACGCCGCAGGGCAAAGTGGCCTTTATGCGTGACGGCGGGGTGTGGATGATCGACATAACGGACGGCACGCAAGAACATCTTTGCGATGTGACCAATGCCGACGGCCGCCTGGCCTGGTCACCGGACGGACGGCAGGTAATGTTCACCCGCAGCGGGCTGGCCAGCATGGAATCACCCACGACCGGCGAGGGTGGAAAGCACCGGCTGTATGATCTGTTCCTGGCGGTGCTGGACTCGGCCTATGCCAACAATCGATTGTTTTGGCAACGGGTGACCAACTCGCTGGGCAGCCGGGATCCGGAGTGGTCTCCTGACGGCTCCAGAGTGCTGTTCTACAAGGATCTAAACGCTCAGAAAGTCGACGCCGACATGCCCAACTACCAGATATGCACGATGGCCCCCGACGGGAGTGACTTGCAGATCCTGCGTAAGGACTACGCCAACCCCGGGGGTGAATTTCTGATCTCGCCGAGCATGAACGCCCAGGGGGACTTGGCCTGTATCTATTTCGCCAGTCTTAAGCCGGTCGGTCTGGTGGTGCTGGGGAAAGACGAGTACATGCTCGGCATGGCCACCATCAAGGAACGAGCTGCGAAAAACGTGCAGTGTATGGCACCATGCTGGTCGCCGGACGGCAAGTGGCTGGCCTACGTGAGTAGTAACATGGACGAAGCGGGCTTGTACCTGACCAACGCCGATTTTAGCCAGCGTTATCTTGTTTTCAAACCGCCGGTCCCTGTCAATGTCAATCTGATTGCCCCTTCATTCTCGCCCGATTCCAAGTGGTTAACCTTCTCCACCGACGATGGGTCGGTTTGGATCTGCGATATCACCGGCAACGGGGCTCGCCGCCTGTGTGGCCCGGGTACCAACCGCGGTGCCGCCTGGTCGCCTGGCCCAAAATAGGCCCTTGACCCATTTTAGATCTGATAAGGTCGCTCAGCGTGAGCGGCCTTTTTTGTTGGCCCTGATCTGCCTTCAGGGGTGAGGCCAACAAACTTGCCAAGACCACCAAAAAAAGTGAATACTTCCGGTGTCAAGTCACGTCTATCATAGTGGAGTTATGCGTGAATCCAGCCAACATATTTCAGCTACAATATCCCCTCAGAGGAGCATATCATGACCTTTCGATCACGAAGGGAGTTCCTGGTCACAAGCGCCAAAGGTATGGCCTTGCTTTCGGTACCGGCGGTGTTCCAGTTCAATCCATTGGCGGCGCTGGCAACGCCGGCCGATAGCGGAGGTGGTGTGAACGGTTATTTTGAGCGATTCGGTGTTGATGAAACGATCATTCGGCGCGTCATGGAGGCGGCCCTGAGCAAAGGCGGCGACTATTGCGACGTTTACTTCCAGCACACCATCGGAAACACCATCAGCCTCCAGGATGACGCGGTCAACCGCGCCACCGGGTCGGTTGATTTTGGCGTCGGCATTCGGGTGTTGAAGGGCGACCAGACGGGCTACTCATTCACCGAAGAAATCACCCCCGAAGCCATGAAGCTGGCGGCAAAAACCGCCGCCAATATCGCGGCCTCAGGAGCACAAGCCCCGCCCGAGCGGTTGACCCTACATGAGATACCGAACTATCACCCGATCAGGACGCGCTGGGAGGATGTCTCGATTGATCGCAAGATCCCGGCCCTGCAAAAGGTCAATGATCGGATGGCTGCGCTGGACAACCGCGTGGTCAAAACTCAGATCTGGTTCACCGACAGCAACTCGTACGTAATGATGGCCACTTCCGACGGACGACTGGTGTGTGACTATCGTCCGATGACCAGAGTGTTTGCCAGTTGCACGGCGGAGCAGAATGGTCAGCGCGAGAGCGGCGGACATAATGTCGGCGGGCAGTACGGTATCGAGTACTACACCGATGCCAAGCTACATAATCTGGCTGATATTGCCGTACAGCGTACGATTGAATTATTTGAAGCTACCAAGCCGCAGGCCGGGGAGCAAGAGGTCGTTCTGGCGCCTGGAAACTCCGGCATCCTCCTGCACGAAGCGATCGGTCACGGCATGGAGGCTGACTTCAACCGCAAGGGGACCTCGATCTTTGCAGACAAGATCGGCAAGCCGGTAGCTGAGCCGTTTGTGTCCATTGTTGACGACGGCACCAACACAAATCTGCGCGGTTCGATTAATATCGACGACGAAGCTAACGACACTGAAAAGACATTCCTGGTGCGAGACGGTATTCTGGAGAGCTACTTGCATGATCGCATCAGCGCCAACCACTACGGCGTCAATCCGACAGGCAACGGCCGCCGGCAATCCTTCCGTCACGCACCGATGCCTCGCATGCGCAACACCTACATGCTGCCCGGCCCACACAAACACGACGAGATAATCCAGAGCGTCAAGCACGGCATCTACGCCGATTCGTTTGCCAACGGCGAAGTACATATCGGCGCCGGAGATTTCACTTTTTACGTCAGCACCGGTCGGATTATCGAAAACGGCAAGCTTGGCCGACCGATCAAAGACGTCAACATCATCGGCAACGGCCCCGAGGTGCTACGGCGGATTGTTATGGTTGGTGACGATATGGAGCTGATGGAAGGCGGCGGTACGTGCGGCAAAAACGGCCAGTGGGCACCGGTTTCGTTCGGCCTGCCGACGGTCAAAGTGTCGGCGATAACTGTTGGTGGCGTTAACTCATGAGGCCCGGGCAACGGTCATAGGAAAGAACCATACTATGAATAATAGCAAGAAACTGGAATTGGCCCGCTGGGTGGTGGCCGAGGCTAAGAAGGTCGGCGCCGACGATGTGGCCGTCGATGTTTATAACAGTCGTGATATCGAGATATCCTGCCGCGAGGCGAAGCTCGAGAACTTACAGGAATCAACTCAGAGTGCCCTCGATCTGAGCATTTACGCCGACCAACGCTACACTAATCATTCGACCAACGATCTCCGGCGCGAAACGCTGTCGCGGTTCATTGCGGAAGCAGTGGCCATGACCAGGTACCTGAGTCAGGACGAGTATCGGGCATTGCCTGATCCCAAGCTGTACGAGGGGCGGAAGGACATAGATCTGGGTCTGGCTGATCCTGAGTACGATAGTGTCACCTCGGACCAGCGGGTCAAGATCGCGATGCAACTCGAAGAGGCGGCCCGTTCCCACAGCGACAAGATCATATCGTGCACCAGCGGCTTTGCCGACTCCTATTCGGAATCTGTAAAAGTGCACTCCAACGGCTTTGAGGGCACGCGGCATGTGACTTCGTATGCATGCGGCGTGGAGGTAACCGTCGACGACGGTCAGGGCGGTCGTCCCGAGGATTGGGACTGGAGAACGGTACGCTTTAGCCGCGATATCCCCCAACCGGATGTTTTGGCCCGGTCGGCTGTCAATCGCACCTTGGCCAAGATCGGACAGGAACAACTCCCCTCCGGTGTCTACGACATGATCGTTGAAAACCGGAGCGGAGGCCGCTTGCTGGGCGCCCTCCAGGCACCCATGCGGGCCAGTGCTTTGCAGCAAAAGAGCTCATTCCTAGACGGCAAACTAGGCGAGCAGATTGCGTCCGACAAGCTCACCTGGATCGACGACCCCTTTATCAAGAGTGGCATGGGCTCACGCCTGTACGATGGTGAGGGCATTGCCACCAGGCGTCGAGTAATAGTCGACAAGGGCGTTTTCAAGCAATTCTATATCGACAACTACTACGGCCGCAAGCTGGATATGCAACCCAACAGCGGTGCCACCACCAATATCGTTTTTGAGTTGGGTGAGCGCAGCCTGGACGAGATGGTCGCCGGCATGGAGCGGGGGATCCTCATCAGAACTTTCATAGGCGGCAACAACAACAGCACCACCGGTGACTTTTCGTACGGCGTCATGGGACACTACGTTGAAAAGGGAAAGCTCATCCGGCCCATCAGCGAAATGAACATCTCCGGAAACTCCCTGGAACTCTGGAAACGGTTGGTCGAGATGGGCAATGATCCCTACACGTATTCGGCGTGGCAGACACCGAGTATGTACTTTCAGGATGTCGAGTTTAGCGGAGCCTGAGTCGACTGGCACGCTGAACAGATCTCACATAGGACCAGATCCAGTGCAAACGGGCGACCCCATCAGGCCGCCCGTTTTTTGTCAGTTGGCTGGAAGGGCGCTATAACTTTTTCCAATCCACCACCAGCTGCAACAGCAGTCGCATGCCGATGCCGGTCTGGCCCTTGGGGGTATACGGTCTCCCCTTTGGTTCGACATCGACGTAGGCAATGTCGATATGCGCCCACGGCCAGTCCCCGATGAAATTCTCCAGGAATGCGGCGGCGGTCATGGTAGCTGCGGGGCGTCCGCCGGAATTGGCCAGGTCGGCTATGTCTGATTTCATAGCGTCGCGGAAATCATCCCAGATCGGCATCTCCCAAACGCGCTCCGCCGTGGCGGCCGAGGCCGCCCGCAAGCGGTCCATCAGCCCCGCGTGATTGCCCAGAATAGGTGCCCCCGAATAACCCAACACATAGAGAGCACCGCCGGTGAGGGTGGCGATGTCAATCACCGCCTGCGGATCAAACTCGTTGGCATAATCGAGGGCGTCGGCCAGAATCAGACGACCTTCGGCGTCGGTATTAAGGATCTCAATGGTCAGTCCTTTGCGGGATGTGATGATGTCTCCGGGGCGGGTAGCATGAGCTGAAGGCATGTTTTCGGCCAGCGGCACCAGACCTACCAAGTTCTGTTTGAGCTTGAGCTTGGCCGCTGCCACGATTGTCGCCAGGACAATCGCCGCGCCGGTCATGTCCCCCTTCATCTCCGGCATCAGGTCCGCCGCCTTGAGCGACAGCCCCCCAGAGTCGAAAGTGATCCCCTTGCCCACCAGGACCACCGGCTTCTGTTTGGCCCGTCCGCCATTGTACTGGAGGATCACAAAGCGCGGCGGCTCCTCCGAGCCACGCGCAACTGATAGCAGAGCTCCCATGTTGGCTTTTTCGATGCCCTTGATATCCAGAACTCGAACGTCGATACCGTTTTCCCGGGCCAGTGATTGCGCCCTGCGGGCCATCTCCGATGGTGTCAGGAAATTGGCCGGCGTGGCCGCTAAACGCCGCGCCAACAATTGACCCTCGGCCGCTACTTGCCCCAGCGCGGCGGCCTTCTGCACTCGGCCCAGATAGCGACGAGTCTTCAGCGCCAGAGTCACCGAGTTTGGTCCGGATGCTTCCTTATCGTCAGCCTCGCCCTTGAATTCCAGGAGCCGGAAACCGCCTAGCAAGAAACCTTCCACGATCGCTTGCGCGGCGGCCACATCCTCACCGTTCTCCAGCCAAAGGACCAGCGAGTCCTGACTGGTAACAGGCTTGAAGCGCGATAAGCAGCCTGCGGCACGCCGATACGAATCGGCGTCAACCTTTGCCGCCGCCCCGAGTCCGGCGACAACAATCTGACGGCAAGCGAAGGCGTCCGATGGGAACAGACGCACCATCTCCACTTCCTTGCCCGAAAATTCGCCGCTGGTGATCATTTGAGTCAGGGCTCCACGGCAGGCATCGTCCACCTTGCGCAGAATATCGGCGGCGGCCTGCTTGAGTTCTGGTGTCAGCACAACCAATGAAGGGGTGGTCAATGACGCGGGATCGGCGCCTATGACGTATTCGAATTTCATTCGTGGTCTCCTTTGCTTGCTCCAAAACTATGCCGGGGGTACTCAGATGGCAAGTGTTCATTGTAAGAGGCCCCAGACTGCAGACCTAGTAAGTTTTTTTGGAGATGGACAGAGGAGGGCGACTAGTACTGATGGTCGAGGAAGGCCTGGTAATTGCGATCAATCTCATCCATGTTGTCGCCGCCAAACTTGTCCAGGAACGATTCGGCCAGGACCAGACCGGCCACCGCCTCACAGACTACGGCCAGGGGGGCGGTCACGCAAACGTCCGTGCGCTCAACCATCGCCTCGGCCGGTTCTTTGGTCTTCACATCAACCGTCTTTAGAGGCCGGTTCAGGGTAGAGATTGGCTTGCCGGCCACGCGAGCGACGATCGGTTCACCATTGCTAATGCCGCCCTCAATGCCACCGGCGTTGTGGGTCGGTCGCATGAACCCTTTCTTGGACGACGGACCGCCGGTCTCATAGAAGATCTGATCATGCACGGTCGATCCCCGCTGGGAGGTGTAGGCGAATCCAAGACCGATCTCCACACCCTTGACCGATGGTATGGCCATGAGAGCCCCGGCCAGTTTGCCGTCCAGGCGGTGCGCCGACTGCGCGTAGCTTCCCAGCCCCACCGGTACGCCGGAAATGATCACCTCGGCCACTCCTCCCAGAGAGTCCCGGTCTGATCCGGCTGCCTTTATGGCCTTGATCATCTCCCCTTCGGTGTAAGGATCGAGGCACCTGACTCGCGAATCCTCGGCGATACGATTAATCGTTTCCAGATCGGGCCGCTGAAAGTCTCCGGGCAAGCAGGCCGGTCCGATGCGGATCACGTGGGAGGCGAAAACCATCCCGAAATGTTCTAGCAGTTGTCTGACCAGCGACCCGACGGCCACCTTGGCGGCAGTTTCGCGGGCCGAGGCACGCTCCAGAACGTTACGCAAGTCGTGGTGATTGTACTTGATGCCGCCGGCCAGGTCGGCATGCCCCGGGCGCGGACGGGTTGTGTCGAAGGCCAGTTTCCGCCGACGCTCATCGAGTTCGCCCGAAGTAGGACAGATGGGATCCATTATCTGGGTCCAGTTGACCCAGTCTTTGTTTTCGATCTCAAGGCTGACCGGTCCGCCCAGGGTCAAACCGTGGCGTACGCCGCCCACGATGCGAACCCGGTCGGTTTCTATTTTCATGCGACCGCCGCGACCATACCCCTTCTGGCGGCGCATGAGTTGGTAGTCGATGTCGGCAGGATCCACGCGCAACCCAGCCGGCAGGCCGTCGACGATAGCGGTCAGCCGTGGCCCGTGTGATTCACCGGCAGTCAGATAGCTCAGCATGACTAAAAGGTATGATATCCGGGGCCGGGCTGCAATCTAAGATTATTTGCCCACCGGGGCCGTTTCCACGGAAATGGCCCAAGCGCCCTCTTCGTACATATTGTCCAGGCGTTTCTGCAGGCGGTCGTCGATATTCAATCCACGAGACAAGTTGTGGAATTGATCCTCGTCGATGGGAGAAATGTCGCGCATTTCTTCCAGCACGGCCACAATCTTGGCTATCGATTGGTCGACAATCTCCAGATCCTCGGGCAATTTCTCCACAACACGGTCGACCTGGCCCTTGTTGAGCATCATCCGTATCAGCTGCGAGCGGCCATAAATCGCCATAGTCGCGTTATTGAGGTAGTGGGAAAGCGTCGCCATGGCAATCGTCTTGGCTTCAGCAGCACCCTTGGCCCGCTCCTCCCTGAGCAGACTGGCAGTGAGTTCCTGCCGTTCCTTGAAGAGATTCTCCATGGTCAGATACGACTTCCAGATTTCCTGATTGGCCCTGACCAGCATTTCCTCGATATTGCCGATGTCGATGCCCAAATACTCGGCCACACCAACCGTGCGACTGAGCAACGACGAAGAGATCTCGTCCACCTGTGACTTGGACAAACCCAGCCGTTTGGAGATGACACCAATGGTTCGCAGCCGATGTTCCAGGTGCATTTCGTATCCGGAAAATCTGTCGCCGGTCAAGGCAGCGGCAAGGGCCACAATGTCCGAGAGTGGGCCGGTTTCGTTTGGTTGTGTCGCGCTGTGATGAGTGCCGATGGCTTTGGACATATACGAGGGCAGGTTCCACATATCGGCCAGATGATAGCCGACTTCGGCATGGTTGACCCCAAAGACCTTTTCTTCGGCCTGGATCAGATCGCGCGCCTTCACCTGCCTGGAGATTATCCTGGCATAGTCCCGCGGAAAGTGATGCAGGAAAAACAAAACACCCACATCCTGTAATAGACCGGCAATAAACGCCTCCTCGATGGGCTTGAATTCGACGGCCGAGGCAATCGACTCGGCGGCGGCGGCGGTGGAGAGAACATGCGAGAAAAACGTCTTGGGATCTATCCCTGAAGCCCGAGCTATACGCTCAGGATTCAGAACGGAGGTAGACAAGGCCAGGCATTTGACGGTAGTCACACCCATAATCGAGACGGCCTGGTGGACCGTCTTGATTTCACTCATGCGGTGATAGAAAGGCGAATTGGCCATCTTGAGGATTTGAGCCGTAAGCGAAGGATCCCTCAGGATGATCTTAGCCAGTTTGTCGGCGGAGAAATTTTCCTTGGAGACCTCTTTCAGAATCTCCGAGAGAACCTGGGGTAGGGACAAGAGCTTGTCATTTGCTCGAATCTGATCGACAATAGATATCTTTTCCATACTTCCTGCCGTTAGGATCGTTTTTTGGGGCCAATACTGAGAATATCGGCAGGAATTCGAGACAGTTAACCGCCCGATGTAAGTCAAGTCACTTTAGTGACTTGGATCCAACGGCACCGGAGAGCGCATCGGTCAGTTGTTCCATACGAAATGGCTTGTGGAGTACTTTGGAGATACCAACGCGCCGCAGTCGATCCTGATCAACGCCAACCTCCCACCCGGTGAGCAGGATGATAGGCACCTGGGATTGGCGGTCTCTGATCCTCGCAGCCATGTCCAATCCCGACATGCCCGGCATGGCCAGATCGATCAGGATAACATCAAAGTGCTCGGACGCAGCCAGACGGATCCCTGCTTGAGGTTCGGAAACAGTCTTGACGGCATACCCCAAAGACAAGCACATGGCCGATACCAGATCCAGGATCACCTTCTGGTCGTCGGCCACCAGGACCTTGATTCGGCTCTGGTCGGATGACTCGACCGCAGATGCCGCCGTCGCCGCGGGAAACTTGAAGGAAATATAGGTGGGAACCGGCGACGACTGATCCAGAGACAACTGGCCGGGTCCGGTCACCGTCTCGCCCAAGAACGAGGCCTCGGCCGTTCCGTCTTGACGTCCTGATACATAGCTAACGACGCCGGCCAGGCGTTCCAGCGGGGGCAGGCTCTTGCCATGACGGGATACGTCCAGATAGACACTGTCACCGAGGCGATAGGTCGAGACGGTCACCATCTCGTCGTCATCAGCCAGACGAGCAAAGTGGCCCAACACCTTGAAGAACAAGTGGCTCAGACTCTCTTGGCCGCCTATTATTGCCGCTCCGGGTCGGAGCTTCAGGTCGATCTCGACGGCGTGTCCGGCCACCATGTAGACTCTGTCGGCCACCTCGGCCTTTGAAAGAGTAATCTCCAGGAGGACATTGATGTCGACAATATTATCCGGGCCGGGAGGTAGGTCGGAACCTGGTGCTGGCGGTACGGTTTCGGCGGCAATCGTTCGCAAATACTGACCGGCCTGCTCGGCCCCGCTGATAATGCTCTCCAGGTGCGCCTTGACATCACCCGATATGTCGGCCCGGGACTGAGCCAGCTCGGCATTACCAACTATGCCAGACAGATAGTTGTTCAGGCGGTTGACGGCGGTGCCCATCACCGGACTGCCGCCCCCTGATTGCAGCGGAACCAGGTTTTTGTAAAGCTCAGCGATGGTGCGTCTGAACGAGAAAAGCCCCACAGCCAAAGTGAGCATTCGTTCCCATTCGGGCCGATCCGATTCGGACAATTCGGACATAAAGACCACCACAATGCCGGCGACCTCATTCGCTTCGATAACCGGCGTGGCCAACATAAACACCGGCGTTCCGCGCTCGCCAAAGACGCGATAGAATGCCTCCCGATTACCAACCTCGAGCCGCTGCAATTCCCGGTCTATTTGAGTTCGATCAGAGTAGGTCAGGGTCTCCCTCAGCCGCGCCGTCTGACCGACAAAGCCTTCTCCCGGCATAAGGTCAAAGTCGGGCAGGACGGACCGATTTAGCCCCTGTCCGCACTCGGCCAGGAAACTGCCGTTATCCTGGCGTATAAATCCGATGGTGATGGTCCCCGCGGGCAAGATATCGTCCAAAAGACCAACCAGATCTTTGGGCTGCAGGTCGGTGGGAAGTTCGAAATCGAATTGCAGCAGTTCAAGGATCTTGCCGAGACCTTTGCGCCGAGTCAGGTCCAGGCGGGTGGAATCGGCTTGTTCCAAAGCGACCTCGGCCAATCGGACCAAAGTTGCCATTAGTTTCAGCAGATCCTCCTGAACGTCAAAGGTGCTGTTATCCTTCCTCAGGAGCAAAGCCCCCATGCGCATCTGATTGCTCAAGGGATATACAAGCGTGGATTGGGAAATATGGACACGCCCGTCCTCGGTCGTGGCTTCCTGGTTGATGACCAGCGGTTTGTTGCGACCGATGGCCTCCGACAAGGCCGTCCGATAAGCCTCCGTCAATGGCGGTGCCGGCAGGCTGCCGCCGTAAAACCCGATGGCTCCCTCGGACAAACTGACCAGGAACACCTCCTGGGCACCCAGAAGGCCGACCAGAGATTGACAGAAGGCCTCGACCGGGTCGTCGTCGGCAAATGCTCTCGAAATGGCCGATAAGCGTTTCAACAGGTCGGAGCGGATTTGTTGCAGCCCGGCCAGGCGATCGGCGAGAGTGGTGTTCTGCCGAACCAAGCGCGCCGATCTGATTTTTTCGGCCAGCCACCCGGCCACCGGCGCCAGCAAAGACACGTCTCCGCGAGCAAAGCGCTGCGTCTGGGTCGACATGAGAACGACGGCCCCAACCGCGTCGGCTCCGGAAACCATAGGCAAAACCAGACAGCTTTCAAATCGGGTCGGCCCGGTCTTGCCATCGTCCGAAGCTGCCTCAAAGCGACCGAACAGGAGAGGCTCGGCCAGGTCGATGGCCTGGACAATCGGATTGCGATCATAACCCAGGTGCTCGAATGCGGCCGTCTCTTTCTTGCTGAGGCCAAGACCGCCGGTGAAAACCAGCTGCCGACGCTGACGATTTACCAAAAATGTAGCCCCGGCACATTCGGTGACCTGGGAGAGCATCTCTTTGAGAGCAATATCCAGCAATTGCAGAACCTGGTAGGGTTCCCTGGCCGCGACCTGAAGATCACTCAGCAAGGACGACCGTCGCTCCCGCGACTCGATATCCTCGGACCGCATTTGCCAAAAATCGGCATACAGCGAAAACCCGATAACGACCAGTAAGACCCCGACGACGGCCAAACTGATGTGGAGGTTTGCGAGAATCGCGTAGGCTCCGGTCACAAACCACTGGTCGTACTCGGGCAGTAGCGTGATCGTTTTCCAAACCAACACCATCATCAGGATGATGCTACCGAACAGAAACGGTGTGCGCCCGCCAATCGACCGGCCGCTCATAAAGCCCAGTCTAACAGCCAAGAACACCAGCGCCAATATGGCACCCAGGGGAGCAACAAAACCTGCGATCAGCTCAAACATGATTATGACTCAATAATTTCACCGTGCAATGTAAACGCATCAGCCGACACTACTCTGAGCGGGCGAATGGTACCGGCCGCCACCTTGTCGGCTGCAAACAAAATAATCTTGTTTCCTTCGGTTCGAGCCCGATACAAGTCCTTGGAACGCCGGGAATATCCCTCGACCAGACCTTGACGGACGGCGCCTACCTCGCGCTGATTGCGCTGGAAGCTGATTTTCTGCTGATGGTCAATCAGTCGCGACAGCCGTTCGATTTTGACCTCCTCGGGCACATCGTCGACGAGTTGCGCCGCCGCCGTCCCCGGACGGACCGAATAGCGAAACATGAAGGCGGCGTCAAATCCAATCTCGTTGACCAGATCAAGGGTCTGCCGATACTCCTGGTCGGTCTCCGACGGAAAGCCGACAATCAGGTCGGTCGTCAGGGCGACATAATCGAGAGCGTCCCTTATCTGCCCCACTATCGAACGGTAATGCTCGACAGTATAAACTCGTCCCATTTCCTTAAGTATCCGATTGCTGCCGGACTGCAGGGGCAGATGTATGTGCGGCATTATCTTCGGCCGGCCGGCAATGACCTCAATCAGGTGCGGTGACAGATCCTTGGGATGGGATGTCATGAAACGGATCCGCCGAACTTCCGTCTCATCGGCCACACGCTTGAGTAGCTGCGGGAAATCAACATCCTCAAACCGGTAGCTGTTGACATTCTGCCCCAGGAGAGTAATCTCAACCACTCCCTGCGACACCAATTCCGACACCGAGTTGACAATGGTGTCGGCACTATGAGCCCGTTCGCGGCCCCTTACAAAGGGCACGATACAATAGCTGCAGTAGTTGTCGCAGCCACGTGAGATTGTCACAAAAGCAGAGTAGTCGGATTCTTTGACCGGTGCAATCCGGTCGATGTTCTCATGGCCGAAAGCGGTCATCACGACCGAGGCACCCTCGCCGCCTTCGATAATATCGGGCAACTCAAACTCCCGGTCGGTACCCAGAACATAGTCCACATGCGGAATTTCGGAGGCTAGCTGCTCTCCCAAGCGCTGGGCCATGCATCCGACGACGGCTATCTTCATCGACGGACGTTCTTTCTTGAGCCGCTGCATCTCCCAGAGACGACCGATCACCCGTTGCTCCGCCTTATCTCTGACCGAGCAGGTATTCAAAATCACCAGGTCGGCCTCTTGCTCGTGGGCAACGCGTCGGTAACCACGAGAGCTAAGACCGGCCACCAACGTGGAGGAATCGGCCAGGTTCATCTGGCACCCGAAAGTGGTAATATGAAAAGTACTGATTTGGCGCTTCCCGGTCACGATGGGCCTCTATCGATATGTACATGCTCTCTTAGAACGGGCGCTGACAAAGAAAGTCCAAGCGACGGTCATAGCAACCAAAACTTTGACCGGCAGCGATTCGCCCTCCAACAAAAACCCCCGCCAACGAGGCGGGGGTGGTCAAATTCGGTGTGAGACGGACAACTACTCGACGCAACCCATGACCGGTGGCGGGCCTGATTGGAACATGTAGATCACCAGGTAGACCAGGTCGGCAATGTCGATCCGACAGGTACCGTTGACATCGGCCAGATTGAGCGCCGGGGGTGGCGGGCCGCCCTGAAACATATAGGCAACCAGG
The DNA here is from genome assembly GCA_043819515.1 of bacterium. Lineage (GTDB taxonomy): Bacteria > Zixibacteria > MSB-5A5 > GN15 > FEB-12 > DAOSXA01. The sequence continues at coordinate 52,990 of JBDRES010000008.1, read as the reverse complement.
TAAACCAGGTCGGCCACGTTAACTTCCTCAAGACTCATGTCAACATCTCCGGGAATGAGCATGACCTCGTCGATGTGAAGAGTAAATTCGCCCTCGTCATAGTAGTTCGAATAGTCGTCGTCAACTTTGACAGAAAAAGCAAAATCACCAATCTGAGTCGGAGTACCTTTCAAAACGCCGGCACCATCCAGGGTCACACCGGACGGCAGATTACCACCAATCAGCGAATATGTATAGGCGCCTGATCCGCCGCGGGCCCGAAGGCTATCCTCGTAGTAGCCGAAGGCCACACCACCCGGGAGTTCATCCGGCAAGGTGATGAACCACAAACGCCAACTCTGCGAACTACTGTACTTGAGAACCCAGGCGTCCGGATCGCACTGAAGTCCGTCCAGCGCCTCGGGGAAACTAAACTTGAATAGCTTCGCCCGTTGATCGCAGGACAGCTTGATGGTCGTGTCCGGCTCCGTCGCGAACTGGAAAACAAAGCCCACCGGCATCCGAAACACTTCCGGATAGGTTGTCTGAGTCTACTCAACACGCAAGTACAGGTCATAGCCGGACGAACCGGAGCTCTCCTGATAATATGAATAGCGATAATTGGGTCGGTAAGTGCCGTAGATCCAGTCCTCAAAGAACCAATCGAGCTCAACACCAGAACTGGCCTCAAAAACATCCCTGAACTCCTCGGTGGTCGCGGATCCCCACTGGTGCTCCGAATTGTAGTAGGCGGTGATGCCGTCAAAAAAGGCCTCGTCGCCCAGCACCCCACGTAGCATGTGGCACACCCAGGCACCCTTGTCATAGGACAGGCCACCGTGGAAGATATTCCAGACAGAGGTGGTGTCGTAGACATAAATGGTGCCGCCGCCGGAGTAAGCCATGCCGGCCATGTAGTTTTTGTAGGCCTGAAAACCGTCTTTTACTTCGTAGTACAGGGCCTCGGTGTAGCTGGCCCAACCTTCGTTCAACCAGATATGACCCCAGCTTTCGCAGGTAATCATGTCCCCCCACCACTGATGCCCCATTTCATGCACGATCACCGGTTCCGAAAACCCGAAAGAACTACCCGCCGTCGAGGTCATGGTTTGGTGCTCCATAGCACCGCCCCATTCGAAGTTGGAATGTCCATACTTCTCATTGGCAAAGGGGTACTCACCAAACAGGCCCGATCCAACTTCAAGGGCATAAGGAGTGACGTCCAGATGCGACAAGGAGTAGGAATACATGTCGGGATAGACGGCATTGACAATGGGCATCGTATCCTGGCCGCCGTTGTACACCCACTCGTCATACCAAACGGTGTAATCCGATATAGCCACCGAGAACAGGTAGGTTACCAGCGGATAACGGACCGTGTAGAAAAAGGTGTGGGTGTTGGAGCCGTTGTAGACGGTCGAATCCAGGGTACCGTTCGATCCCACATAAAACAAGGTGTCAACCTCGATCGCGATGTCAAAGGAATCGGCCTTGTCATCCATGCGATCCTTACAGGGCCACCAACTGCGTGCGAAATACGGCTCGGATAGTGATGAAATCACCACATCGGTGCCGTTTCGCACGTCAAACGAAAAACCCTGGAAGCCCCCCTCGGTCGGGTGTCCATGATAATAGAAAGTGCACTCAAACGGCTCGCCGGCATTATAAGGCGGATTAAGGGTGACCGTAACGACATCACCAGCCCGCGTAAACAGGCGTACGCCCTGTGGCGAAGTGATAGAGTCCAGCGTCATGTCGGCCTGGAAATCGACCTCGATAGAGCTGACACCGTCAAGCGTCGGCTCAGCCACCATTGTAACCACCCCGTAGATGAATTCAGTGGTGTCATTGACGCGGATAAAGACATCGTAATAACCCACGTCATAGTCGGTCTGATTCATAGCCTCGCTGCTACCGGCGGCCATCCTTCTGATGACATCTTTTTCGGCAAGGGCGGCGGCTTTGTCGTCAGCCAGCTTCTGGTGAATCCTCGATGGGGGAGCCGTGTCCCAGTCATAATCAGAGGGAGTGGTATCGGCAAAGACCGCTGCAGCAAGCACTACGGCCGGCAGCAGGCACATAAGGAGACTGGCCCGGTATCGGTTCATGTAAGGACTCTCCGTTGCAAGGCTGCAAGCATCTCTTCTCAAGCAGAAATAAGAGGGAGCGCTTACAGTCAGTTGTTTGTTCCCAATCTATTGTCTATTGGCCATTTGTCAAGGCGATCCGCTGCCGACGCAGGGCCTGCTCTTCCGGCCGATCACTTCCGGCAGCCCAGAGATTCAGATCATTATTAGAAGGAATCGGCATAGTCTTGGACTCCTGAACTACGGCCAGTACCCACGTCGCCATAATGCCCGGTCCGGGGGTACACACCGCCGGTTCCGGCCAAAACAAAGGCGCTGCCGGAATAACGGCAGCGCCCCATTGTAATCAGAACAATACTATCGGCTTACGGGTTCCCGCAAGGCTTGGGGCCGCCGTTAAACATCCAATCGACGAGCCAGATCAGATCGACAATTGTCACCACCGGATTGCAATCCATCGAGCCGATAGTATACCACGGCATCGGCGCCGGTCCCTCATTGAACATATAATTGACCAGATAAACCAAATCAACAATGTTGATTTCGCCATTCCAGTCGCAATCACCGTAATAGCGGAAGACATGCATTGTCGCCTTTACCGGGCGCGGCGAATTGGTAGCTCCATCGGCGTAGATAAAGAACGTGTCAATGTAAGTTCCCAGCGGAAAACCGGAGGAATTGACCCGATATTTGATGGCTTCCGGAGCGGTGCCTTCCTGGTCATTTAGGAAAAGCCAGGGAATATCCTCCACGACAACAAAATCCATACACCCGCCACGGGAGTTCCAGATTTCGAAATTGGACTCCGGCGATGGGCCCGAGTTTTCCTGTGTTATTGCCACAGTCTCGTTCTTGGGCAGGTAGATGACCGGAGCCTGATCGGCTTCGCTCTTGAAATAGTCGACGATCAGCATGTGTGGTGAGTTCAGCGCTTTCGGAGCGTAGACCCAGATGGTGTCGTAGTAGTGCCCGACCGGGACATCAGTCCACTGGGCATAGACGGTGAATTCTTCGGGCAAGACGCCGATGTCGTTGCTCAGTGTAAAGAACTCCTGAGTCGAGTCGAAATAGAGCTGAAGATTGACCGGATTGTCACCCCCCAGATTGTAGGCAAAGAACGTTGCTGAAGGCAACTCGTGTCCGTAGCCCATACCGCACTCATAGACCTTGAGTCGGAGAGTGTCCTGAATGATGGTCAGGATGGCCGGATCGTTGGTGAAGTGGAACCAGAAAACCACCGGAACCGGAGAATTGATAGCCTCGTTGGAGTGGACCCAGACCGTATCATAGAAATTCTGGGGGTAGACGCCACCGGCCGGATCAAACAAGACCTCGACATCCTGAGGCGAGCTGCCGGTCGCCGGATTGAATCCAACGATGCGCGGTGAGTTCTCTTCAAACCAGAAGGAAAAAACTCCGGCGCCGCCGTTGGTCAGGCTGATTGTCTGAGGGTCAATGGTAGTCGCCGGCGTCTGCACAATGACCGGCACAAAACCAGGTGTCACTTCGATGATAGGCAAGTCGGAGCCGATCGATAGGTTCACAGGCACTAGCAGGGGATCGTTCGAGGCCGCCGGATCGCTGACTACGATGGTGTCGTAGTAGTCACCCATCGACAGGCCGGTGATGTCAACGCTGACCGTGACAGCGCCTGAATCGGTTCCGCTCATCGGCGCCGGCGAGAGCCAGGACTGGCTATGACTGACCGACCAGTTGAGTACCATACCGCCGGCGTTGGTGATCGTGAGCATTTTGGGATCCGGATTCGCTTCGCCGGCGACGGCATTGAAAAAAAGCTCGTCGGGATTGACCGCTATCTCCGGCGGAGGTTCAACCAGGTCCAGAGTCAGAACCACCCACTGAGGAGAATTGTCGGCGTCGGGAGCAGTCACACTGAATGAGTCGATGTAGCTGCCGGCCGTCAACCCACCGATATTGACCGATACCAAACCGGTCTGGGGCGTCGTCCCCAACACGGGATTCACTTGAGCCCAGGGGATGCTCTCGCCGACCGTAAAATCAACCGGATCACCATCAGTGGTGAACTCGATATTCTGTGAGGCCGGGTTGCCGGCTCCCTCGGTGGCATCAAAATGCATTGAGTCCGGGATGATTATCAAGTTGACGGGTATCACCTCAGCCGTATCGTGATGGTGCAGCGGACCAGCCCAGACCGGGAAATAGTCCCCTCCCGGGCCTACGAATTTGTAGGTAGTTGAGGTGCTGAACTGCAGCGTATCAATGTTGATCTCGTCACCCAAATTCCATCCCGACATAGTAAAATAGTAGCTGGCCCACAAGCGCCGATTGGGATCGGGCGGTATGCCGGCGCCGAACATCACCGCTCCGCCGAAGAGAAACCGGAGGTTGGCGTTGGTGACATTGATGTCGCTGTTCTCATAAAAGAACGGACCGATTTCAAAGCCTCCGGTCACAACCGGGCTGGCAACAGCACTATCCATCTGCATGTTTGGATTGTCCCAGGAAAATCCCATCCCGGCACCCTGAACATTGTTGCCGTCGTTAAACACCCAGAGATCAGCCTGCACCAACAGCTGGTTGGTAGTGAAATCTGGAACTACCGAGAACTCCAGAGCAACCGTGTCCGGCACTCCCTCATCCTGGGCAATGGCCGGCGAGGCCGCCGTGAATATCAGGGCTACCGCGGCCAGAGTAAGAAAAAGCTTCATCCTATAAGCCTCCTTGCACAAAAGAACAGTTTCGTGTCTTCATTATTATTGATACCGCCGATGCGATAGTCGTGGTCTATTCCCGGAGCCGACTCATGGAAGCTGCAGTCGATTCCCCACAGAATCGCTTCAGTTTTCCCAACGTGTCTATTGATACGCGCCTTGTTCGCCTGCCAGGTCCAGATACTGAAGGGTTCTTCCTCCCTACTTGGTACAAAAAACACGCCACCAGCAGATACCGGTCCGCTAAAGACCTATCTTCGGGGCGTTTGAATTGTCCAGATCATGCTAATCGGGCTCAGTATCTGACTTACTATCACGAAGTACTCACGGCCTGACAAAGGCAGATGCCAGTTTGCCCTTCACATTCGCAAGATAGGCTCTCCCATACACTTCTGTCAAGTGATTTCCGGGACTACCGGGCGCAGGTGTCGCCCAAACCGGCAAGGGAGCGGTAGCGTCACGAACCAGTAGACCGCATGCAAGGATGCACCTATCTTTATCCATACCTGTATGGTAAAGGGCGAGGTCTTCATTGTCAGAGGGCGACATCAACATTGGCCGCGATTCCATCGGATCGACCAACGTTACCGGTGACGGAAAAGGTCGTATCCAACAGCTACCAGAAAGTCACCCTGCCTGCCCCGGATTCAGTCGATATCGGCCAAACCCTGTCAGACCTTCGCCTAGCGCTTGACGATCTGCGTCTGGCCGGCGGTGAGCGCCGACAGATCACCAAGTCAATGGAAGCGGCCGAACAAGAAGCGAAGTCAGATAACCCCAACAAGCAGTCAATCGGCGATCATGTCGAGAAGGCATTGAGCATTGCCAGGCTGGCTGGCGACTTCGTAGACGTCTGCAGGCAACTGGGGCCCCATGTGGCCGGCGCCGCCTCGTGGTTGGGCGAGAACTGGTACAAACTGCTAGCGCTGGTGGGACTGCAGGTGTAATCGGGACGTCAGCCCGCAGGCCGGGTGCCGCGGCTGATTTGCTCTCATACAGCCGCGGACGCGCGGCGGCCTCGTTCTTACTTCTTCTTGGGGGAACGGGCGGCCTTGGGTTTGACCCTGGGTTTGGGCTTTGAGGCGCGCGATTTCTCGGCCTTCTTTTTGGCTTTCGCGATTTCGTCGGCGAAGACCTTCTCGAGCGTGAACGCCGAGGGTGTGAAGTCCATCAGGCAGAGTTCAAACAGCTCATCCACACGTTCCAGAAAACTGAACTTGACTTTGCGCAGGATCTCTTTGGGCAGATCCTTGATGTCCTTTTCATTGGCCTTGGGGATGGCCACGTGATAGATCCCCGTCCGATAGGCCGCCGAGACTTTCTCCTTGATCCCCCCCACCGGCAGGACCTTACCACGCAATGTCAGTTCACCGGTCATGGCCAGGTCGTTGCGGATCGGTCGTTCGGCCAGAACCGAGGCTATCACCAGGCACACGGTAACGCCGGCCGACGGGCCGTCCTTGGGAATCGCCCCTGAGGGGAAGTGGATGTGAATATCGAACTCTTTGAAGTCGTTGTTGTCAATACCGAGGACATCGGCTTTGGTCCTCACATATGAATGGGCTGCCTGGATCGACTCCCGCATAACTTCGCCCAGCGAACCGGTCGTCATGATCTGGCCGTCACCCTTCATCTTGAGTCCTTCGATGAACATCAGATCTCCGCCGGCTCCGGTCCAGGCCAGGCCGGCGGCGATACCGATTTCCGGTAGGTTTTCGGCCTTCTCGGGGATGAAGATAGTCGGACCCAGATAGTAGCCGACACTCTTTTCGGTGATCGTCCACGAGGTCTTTTTTTGCTGGGTCTTTTCGAGGGCCACCTTGCGGCAGACTTTCTCGATCTGTTGGGAAAAACCGAGTAGCCCGGCCTCCATAGTGTAGCCGGCCAGTATGGTCAACAGGGCCCTGTCGTTGATTTTGAATTCCGACTTCAGGATTCCATGCCTCTTGAGCATGTTGGGAATGATGAACCTCTTGGCGATGGCGATTTTTTCCTTCTCGATATAACCCGGTATTTCAAGCAGTTCAAAACGAGGAATAAACTGCTCCGGTATCTCTTCATGCGACCGCACGGAGCAGACGAAGAGCACCCGACTCAGATCAAAGGGAACACCCAGGTATTCATCCAGGAAAGTAGTATTGTAGCGAGTATCAAGCGCCTCCAACAGGGCGGCATTGACACCGGAGTCGTTGTCGATATTGAAGTAATCAATGTCCTCGATCAGAACCACCGGATCGCTTGAGCCGGCTCCCCGCAGGGCCCGGATGATCTTGCCCGGCATGGCCCCAACGAAAGTTCGGGGCGACCCCTTGAGATCGTCTACCTCGGAAATCCCACCCACGGAAATACGAAGGAACTCCTTGCCCAGCGCCCGTGCAATCGCTTTGGCCAGCGAGGCTTTGCCGGTCCCGGGCGCACCCACCAAACACAGCGTTGGGCCGTCATAATGACCGCCCTGAAGTTTGCGCACCGCCAGCCGCTGCAGGATTTGCTCTTTGACGTTTTTTGTACCGTAATACTCGGAGTCGATGATGCGTTCCGCCTGGTCGATGTCGTAGGTGTCGGGTGAATAGCGACCCCAGGGCAGATTGAGTATCCGATCCAAATATAGCTTTGTGGCGCCATACTCAGCCGACGCCGACGGCAACTGGCCCAATCGATCAGCTTCCAGAGTGGCCCGCGCCACAACTTCCGGCGGCAAATGACGGGCATTGCGGACCAAACGCTGAATCCTGGCCGGTTCGTCGGCCACCGACATCCTTCTTGAAGCCAGGATCGGGCCGGCCGAGGCTGAGCCGGTTGGCTTGTTTGCAGCCGAGGAATCGTCATCAAGAACCGGTACATCTATCAGTCGATGAAGCTCATCACTTAGAAGCTCGAGGATCTTGGCATATCGCTGACGCAAACCAACCGCTTCGAGAAGGGCTTGCTTGGCATCCAGCGGGAAATGGAACGTAGCGGCTACTTGATCGGCCAAATGCGACGGATTCTCGCGATACATCTTCAGGACGTTGAGGAGCTCCAGCGAGTAGGTCGGGTCGAGTCGCGTAATCTCGGCTACCATCGAGATCACTGACTCAAGCTGGCCCTTGACCGAATTGGGAGCCGGCCCCGGCGGTTGTATTTCGATCGCCGTCGCCACTATGTATGGTTCGGTCGCCACGACCGTATCGATAGCGGCCCGGCCCAACCCTTCCAGGGTCACCAGACGTTCCCCGGCTTCGGCCTCGCGGCTGTCCCTAATGGTCGCAATAACACCCACCTGGCAAATGCGGCGGACCTCAGCCTGTTCCGACTCTACCGGCGAATAGGTAGCGATGAGGCGGCGCTTGCCGTCGCCGCAGTCTTTGGTCAGTCGTTGGCTGTCCTGCCGCCGTACCCGGATAGTCAAGACGTTGCCGGGGAACAAAATGGCTGTCTGCAGGGCCAGTATCGGGTATTTGCCCTTGCGGTCGGTGGCCACCATCGGGAGGCGCGTCTTGCATCTGAGAATCGTTGTTGGGCTCATTGGCTAGGTTATCGACCGAATTACAGTCGGCTGTAGTCAAGTCACGACAGTCGACTTTGATGGCTTCTACATATTCAACGAGCGGAAGGTACTTGCCGTTCACAATCGTCACAAGTGTTTTCCGGTCCCGGCGCGCTCTCGCCATGAGAAGTGAGAGCGCACCGACAGACTCAGGCGGACATGGGTAGCTCAAACAGCCGGCCGATGTTCGGGCCGGGATTGACCGCTGGCCACCAAACAACTGACTTCGTAGTCAGGATGTTCTTTGAGACGCTCCTGATTGATTTTGATTCGCGAGGGATCGATATCCAGACGATAAAAACCCAATCGGTTGTTTCCCACGATAGACCAGGTCGACTGGAACTCGGCGTTAATCTCGTTCTTCATTCGGTAGACGTAGCGAGCCTGATTCAGACCAACCTCAAGATCCTCCTTGTAAATCCATCCGCCTTCGCTATGCAACCGAGACCAGGCCAAGCGGACGAAGTACTTAAAAGATTTCCCGGTAAGGCGGACGGGAAAGCCGTCAATTCGAATCAGATAGCGTTCTCCCTCATAGCCGCCATCGATTTCAATCAGTCGCGGCTCCCCATGCAACGGTACAGCCGCCTTGCCACAGCCAATGGTCGATTTGGTCCTCATATCAACCTCCTCTTTAACTTGAGATAGTATATCATTGAACACCTCTATCTTATCGTTGCTTTGCAATGCCGCTTGTATGTCTGAATCAGAAGCCGCAGCGAGAGCTTGCAGACTGTCCAACCCCATGGCCTCAAAGCGCTGAAAGTCCTGGCGGGTCAAATGAGACCCAAAATACGAGTGAACCTGACGAAAACGAGCCGGCAAACCATGATGAACAGTAAATGCCAACTCCTGCAATCTAGCGATGTGCTCCGACTTACGATCGGTCGCCGCAATGAGCAATGACAGGCCACCAAGAAAATGGCCGGCCGCCTCTCCTAAGGACAGAATCTGACCCAAGTGAATTCTGAAACGCTCCTCAAGACGACTCACCGGATGGAGTTGGGACCACTGCTGCAAGATCAGCAGGGCCTTGAACGCCGCAGCCGTCTTCCAGGACAAACGCCCCGGCAACTTATCCGGACAGATCAGAAAGTCGATCTCCTCTAGATCCAGCCATATCTGCTCCGGTATGAGGCTGCTCAGATTGCCGTCGGCGAACTCCATAGCCGTGAGCAACCCACTGGGCGGCGTCCATTGGGGGCCGGACAGAACCAACCCTAACCAACCGGTCAGTGTTCGTGGCGACTTACGCCTCAGCATCCGCCGGCAATGACTCACCTGCCGCAGACTCAAGCCACTCAAAGCGGCCTGTCGACCCAGTTCGCCGGGCGCGATCACCCCCTCATCGGAAATGCGCACCAACTGCTCATCGACCAGCAGCCCCAGCGTTTTATCAAAATCCAGCCGCGTCAACTCGGGCTGCGACCGGCTCAGGAATGTCCGCCCCATTAGCGTGGCGATCTCATCGGGGCCGCGCACCAATCCGGCTACGATTACATCGAGCAGCCAATCTTCGAAGGACTCCGCCGTCAGCGCCGACGTGATCGGCTCCGGCTGATCCGGACCGATGTAGCTGTTCCACAATACATCGCGATCGAATTCCGTCTCTGCCACAACCACCGCCCGACCCACCGGAATCTCCCTCCCCGGACGTAAGCGGCCGGCGCGACCGGTCATATTATCGAACTCGGCCCGCGTGACCGGGGTCAATGACGGTCGCCCGCCGTATTCGCCACCAACATATTTGACCGTTTCCAGATATACATGACTAGCCGGCAGGTCGACCCCCATAGATAAAGTAGTAGTAGAGACTATGACCTTAATCTCTTCCTGTGCAAAGCCGTTTTCGATTGCTTTCCTTTGCGATGGCGGCAGGTCGGAGTTGTGAAAAGCCACTCCACGCTTCAGTACCTGGCGTAACGAACGCAACAACATCGACGGTTCTTCGTCAGCCAATTGAGTCAAGGTGGTCTTAGCCGGCGGCCAAGAGACCGCCTGGGCCAACCGTAGCGCCGCCTGAATCGTATCGTGTCGAGATTTCAAAAAGACAATCGAACCGCTCTCTCCCCCTTTGATATGTTCAATCAGACTATCGAAGGGCTCCGGCGAAGATCTATCAAGCGCAAACGGCTCTTGGCCATCCAGACCACTGTTGTATGATCGGTAACGAAAAGAGCCTTCGGCGGCTACGCCGCGCAGCAGATCGACCGGACGGTGTGATTCCTCGACCAACGTGGCCCCCAGCCATTGAGCCAGTTGCCGGGCGGAAGCACTATTGTCACCGATTACAGCCGACAGAGCGATCAACGACGGCTCATACACCGACGCCAGGATTTTGGTTAGCAGACGCTCCAAAACAGCTCCCCGAGAGGCGTCGCCGATCATTTGGAGTTCGTCTACCACCACCAGCCCGATATTGCTCAGGATATCAAGATTGCGGGTGAGCAGCTTGTCGAATTTTTCGTAAATGGCATAGGCCATCTGATAGTCGCCATCATAGAAGCGACGGTCATTTTCTGGATAGTCGCCGCTGCATATCAACCCGCGCACTCCTAACCGCCCCAGAGTTTTTTTGAAATGCTCATACTTCTGTTCGGCCAGAGCCTTCAGTGGAAATAGCATCACCGTCTTGCGCCGAGCCATGAGTTCCCTGGCCGCCGCCATCTCGGCACAAAACGATTTCCCCGCTGAGGTCGGAGCGGCGATAATCATCCTGACCGGGAGTCGGCTTGTAGCGCTGCCGGTCGGACCCAACAGACCGCTGCGAACGGCCCGACTCTGGACAGGAAGTAGCCCATCTCCCTGCCGCCGACGCCAGACATCGATAATCCTCGGTGAGAGCCCCCATTTTCCCAAATCGTCCAATTGCACCTTAGAGATCCTCCTTTCCGAACCAGTTCAAGTTCCTTCTGAGCCTGACGGTATCAGCCACGACTGTCCCCTGTTCGAACCTTGATACCCAGCGGCTCCTGGTGCATCGCGTTGTACGCCTACGGCCTCCATCATGACATCCACGCATTGCCATCTTGTGAAAGGCCGCCTTCGTATACTTTACCCCACATCACCCCTAGCCACTGCAACAACCAAACCCGCAAAGCGGACAACTACAACACAAGCCCAGCCTGATCATGCCGCCGCCACAATCGGGGCAGGTAGCCGCGTTGGGATAGCTGTAACCCTCGGACGGAACTTGTTCCCAGATACCGCCTCCAATTGGTGCCTGGAAAGACTGCCTCGAGTTCTCATTGTTTGCAAAATCATTGGCATCGGTGTGGGGCATTGTTACCTCCTGTAAGCTGCTTTTGGCGATTTTTCCGCATGACCTACGATACTGCACATTTGTGCACCTGTCAAGCGGAAAAAGAACAAGCGCTACAAAAAACTCGCAGCGGATGCATAAGCCGGTGCTTGTCAATATGTTACGAATGCGGGTAGCATGTCAAACAGCCCCTGAGGGCTGTCAAAAGATCCGAAAACGGCCCTGATCGCACGCAGTGGAATTGTACCAGATTAAAGAGCCGACGCATTTCCGGCTACCGGCGATCGCCTCCCGCCGGAACATCAGCAGCAAGTTTCCACTAGTCTATTCGTGCTTCTCAATCAGCGCCCGGAAGCGTGGGTGATCGCGGAGAGGGAGGAACTCGGGTGCTATCCTCAACCACTTTGCGGATACTTTGCTCGGCATAGCTAGAAGAGTGTCCAGGCAATCAAAAGCCAGGTCGTAATCACCCAGACGGGCGTACACTGCCGCCAAGTCCCAAATTCGATCCGGACCGTCAAGGGCATCGACACTTACCGGCAAGAGCTCAACACCAAGTCGTGCGGCGGCGATGGCATCGTCTTTCTTACCGAGGGCAGCATAGATCTTACCTAAGTAGCTCTGATTGGCCGCCACACTAGGATCTTTGGCAACTAAGTTCTCCATAACGATCCGAGCTGAATCGAGATACAAACCGGCCATATCCGGTTGTTGCATCAACCCGTATGTAATACCCTTCAGGTCGTAGTAGTCGGCACCGTCGTTGTATTGCCACAGAAAAATATCCCGTGGATCGGTCATCAGATTGAGCGCACGTTCGTAGTTGCCTGCGCAGAGATTGTAGTACGCCGCTATGAAGGTGAGCGAGGGAGAATGTGGGCTGAATACGAAGCCGTCATCAAGCACCCGTAGTGCTGCCTCCGGGTCGCCGCCGGCATTCAGCACCGCCCACGATTTATTAAGGAATGCCCATTCATTGGTGGGGCTTAGATCAATGACCTGATCATAACTGGCTATTGCTTGTTTGAGGCGATGACTGCCAACATAGGCGTTCCCCAGTTCATAATAGTACCAAGGTTCTCGGGGTGAAAGCTGCACTGCACGCTGCAGACCGTCGATCGCTTGGTCCCACTTACCCTGGCGGCGATGAACAAAAGCAATACTAGCCATCGCGAGGCTATTGTTCGGCTGCAACTGAAGGACCTTGGAAAAAGCGTCCAGAGCGCTTTCAAAGTCAAGAAGACCATGGTAATAGTACCAACCTAGCGCTTGATAGGACTCGGAGGATTTGGGCGCCAGTTCAAGAGCAATATCGATCAAGGCCTTGGCACTGTCTAATATGACCTTGGTAGTGTCAATGCCATCCCAATGCATGTCCGTGTAAAGAGCACCGAGTTCGGCGTAAGCGGGTGCAAAGCCGGGTGCCAGTTCTATGACCTTGAGATGCATTCTCTCTGCGGTTCGCAGTTCGGGCTGCCGGTAGCGGGCTATTGAGAAGTACTGCTTGCCCCGGAGGAAATAATCATAAGCCTCGGGATCAATGTCGGGCCGGTCGGTGAGTGCGTCCCGTTCCGATTGCAGCAGCGCCACGTCAAGCGCGGCGGCCACTTCGCTGGCTATTGTCGCCTGGACCGCAAAGACATCCGTCAGCACAGCATCGTATCGATCGGCCCACATGTTCATGTCGTCAGAAACTCGGATCAACTGCGGGTTAATGCGTACCCTGCTATTCTCTCCCGATTTGTCCCAGCGGATTGTCCCCACAAGAACGCAATCAACCCTGAGTTCCTTCCCGATCTGCCGCAGGCCCTTGTCAGTATCTTTGTACTGCATGGAGCTGGGACGCGAGATGACCCCCAGGCCGGACAGGCGCGCCAGGCTGGTAGTGATCTCTTCAGTGATACCGTCCGCGAAATACTCATCCTCGGGATCGCCCAGATTATCAAACGGCAAAACCGCCAGCATGATCTTATCAGACTGCCCGGGATTAGCGTCGGGCGCCCACGGCCTGGTAATCAGGATCGCGGCGATTATGGCCGCACCAACGGCCGCAGCGACCCACGATTTCCACCCAGACCGACTCGTGACCGACTGCCCGGATACGGTGGACCGATCGGATTCGAGCGATCGTTTCACACGCATCAAATCCGAAAGCATGCCATCAGCGTGCTGATACCGCGTCTTGACATCCTTCTCCAACGCCTTGTCGACAATGGCCTGGAGACCATCGGGCAGCCCTGATTTGAAACGAGCCAGAGGCTCAGGCACATTTTCGATCACCGCCCTCAGCGTGGCCGCCTCGGAATCACGCTTAAATGGACTTTGCTTGGTGATCAGCTCGTAAACCACCACTCCGACGGAAAACAGGTCGCTCCGGCGGTCAACTTCTTTCCCGTGAACCTGCTCCGGTGACATGTAGCCGACAGTCCCGAGCGTCGAACCAGTTTTCGTCAGTTGCTCCCCTCCACGAATTGTGGCGAGACCGAAATCGACAATGCGCACCCGGCCATGACCATCAATCAGAATATTGGAGGGCTTGATGTCGCGGTGGATGATTCCTTTTTCATGGGCTGCCTGAAGCCCTTCACAAACCTGTATGGCGATTTCAAGATTCCGCTCGATCGGCAGGTCTCCCCCTGCAATCACATCCCTTAGCGACTGCCCCTCAACAACCTGCATAGAGAAGAACGGACGGCCATTGTGCTCACCGACTTCATAGATTCCGGCGACGTTGGGATGATCCAGCCCGGCTGCAGCTTGAGCCTCTCGCATGAAACGCTTCCGGCAGTCTTCATCCTGGCAGAGGTGCGGAGGAAGGAACTTGAGAGCGACCTTGCGATTGAGTTTGCTGTCAACCGCCAGGTACACCTCCCCCATGCCACCGAACCCAATTTTCTTGACAATCTTATAATGCGAGACCGTGGTGCCGGCGGATAGGGCGACAAAAGAGTGCGTCGGGTCGTCTTGTGGATTATCTGCCGTCATTGACAGAGGCCCTCATTCGGGTTCTGACCTTATGCCCCAATGAAGGTAAGCCGAATTGCAATTGCAACCCTAAAAATCAACCGGGACACAGCATCCCGCATCGCCAGAGGGGCTGCAGAGCACCGATAGACGAGGACGACTGCCGGCCACGGAGTCGCGCTTTGTATGCGTCCGGTGTCTGCGTTCGCCGCGGTCACTCCGGAACCTGACCTACCGTGCCCTTCCCCCCTCCCGTCACTCCAGCTCAAACTTCACTGTGAACGACACCCAGCAGCGTACCGGCTGCCGGCCATTGATGGCCGGCGCGAAGACAGCCTCGTTGGCAGCGCGGGCCGCAAATTCGCCAAAACGAAACCCCTCCGGGCGCTCGCCATAGACCATCACCTTTCGGGCACTACCGTCGATGTCGACCAATACGTGAAGAACCACCAAGCCCTCTATGCCGGCTTTCTGAGCCAGGCTCGGATACTGGGGTTTGGGCATGTCGATCATGTCGGGACGGCGGTCGACTTCGTCAAGCAAATGGAATTCGGAGGTAGTATCCGGCACGAAGACAACGCCGCCGCCCGGTCCGTCGAAGATATTCCAGTCGTCGTCACCATCGGGGCCGATGACTTCACTCCCCCAGCCGCCTAATTGGCCTTCGTCGGTCAGGAACGTTGAATCATCGATAACAACGATCTCACCGCCGGTGTTATCGCCCGGCTCTGGTGGAAGCTGAGCACCACCGGGAGGCGGTCCTACAATCGGCTGCTCCTTCACAACCTCAAATTCATCAAACAAGGTCGCACTGATGAAGACGGTATCCACCTTGGTCGAATCAGGAGGTTCAGGCGGCACCAAACGATCTCCCGTGCCGCCATCCGGCCAGTAGGCCCAGACCAGCGTGGGTAAGACGATTAGCAGGCACGAGATCAGGGTACCATACAGCATATGCCGCTGGTAGCATGCCTTCATTTCGAATGTCGAGGGGATGCAAGCAGGCTCGCGCCCGCGTTCGGCGATGTTATGTTCTCTGGTCATGGGGCACCTCCTGTTTCAAGGCGATGCCCGCAACCCGCAGACTTATGAGATTTCTTACTGACCGGTCAACAGGAAGTCGACCTTGTAGGTCACCCAGCAGGCAACCGGTCGACCATTCTGAATACCGGGCTTGAACTTGTTGAATTTGGCCGCCTCGACGGCTGCCTCATCGAGAGCAGCGGTACCGGACGTCTTACCTACCTGAGCCTTCAGGACGGATCCGTCCTTGTTCACCAGAGCCTGAACCCAGACGACACCCTCAATACCGGCCGTCTTGGCAAAACGCGGGTATTCCGGCGTGTGCTGGTAGATCATCTCCGGGTAGATCTCGACCGGCACGAATTCATCCGCAGCCGGCAGGTAGTCATCGTCACTGATATCGATGACGATATCACCGGCACCGGCGTCGCTGACAATATCCGGCGCCACAATGTCGGCCAATTCGTCTCTGGTAGCCAGGACAACGTCCTCATCGAGAACTTCGTCATCGGCCACTGGCTTCGGAATACCTACTTTAGGAGCCGCTACGTTAGGATTCTCCACCTTCACTTGCGGCGGTTTCTTGGCGATACTCGGCGGCGGGCCCAAGTCGGCAACGGTCTCAATTGTCTTGACCATATGACCGCCGACAATTACTTCCTCGCTGCCGATATTGGCGACGATCCACGATATTGCTAGTATCATGAGCACCGTCCCAAAGGTAATCCCCGTACCAAACAAGAAATTCATCTGGTACTTGGCTTTGAGCTCATGGGCTCCATAGGCTGAATATAGAGCATTGGAGGACATTATTCACCTCCTCCTGTTTCGGCGGTAACGCCTAGCTGTTTGACAGCCTCTTCCATAATGCGATTGTCGCGGTCCTCCCAGTCGCCGATGGCATAGCGATAGGAGAATTTTTCTTCCTTGGTCAGATCCTCGACCTTCTTGCCCAGCTGCTCAGCCTTGAAGGCATTCCATGAGCGCTCGATAACGTCGATCTCGTCGAGAATATTGACCATATCAGCGTAAGCCGCGTCGCCGTGAATCAATATCAGAGTATTGAGCTTGTTGTTCTTCTGGTTTTCCGCCACCAGGAGATTCTGGAGAGTGTCCGAGTTGAAGACATAGGCGACCGAATCTGGTTTGTCCGGTCGGCTGGGTAAGAGCTGAGGAAGGTTGTCCGGGGACACCCGCTTCAAATTCCACCAATACCTGCTCTCGCTGTCCACGCGAATGGTCAAGAGGTTGGACTCTTTCACTTCAATCTGAGTCGTATCATCTTCGACCGGCGGCAGGTTAATCTCCATTGCCTGGGGCATTGCGAAAACCGTAGTCACCATATAGAAAATGAGCAAGAGAAAGGCGATGTCGACCATCGGCGTCATATCGATACGAATCGAAATACGTCGCTTTGGTCGCCTTAGTCCTTTCTTCCCACCCTTTGGTGCCCGTTCTGCTACTTCGCCGCCCATCTATAAAAACTCCTTTCGGATGGCGTCGCCGCTACTACTTATACACCTAAGCATCGGTTTCCGGATCCGTAATAATCAGGAACCGCTCGAGGTGATTTTCCTGCATCTCTTTCATCACATCCTGCATCACGCCGAAACTGGCCCCGCGATCGGCTTTGATCACGATCAGGGCCTTGAGAGCGCCGAGGTTCCGGCCACGAGCTCGGTTGATTTCCTCCGCCACCTGGTAGCTGTCGGTCTTGCGCACGCGACGAATAGTCGTGGTGACCATCTCGCCGTCGATTTCAACCTCGCCTACCTCGGTGAAGTCAACGTAGATGGAATCATCCTTGGTGACGGTGATATTGATGACACCCTTGTCCGGCAGCTCGATCTGCGAGTGCGATGTCGGCAGTTCAACCGCGCGGGCTTCCGGCGGTTTGAACGTAGTCGTCGCCATATAGAAGATCAGCAGCAGAAAGGCGATATCCACCATCGGGGTCATATCGATCCGAATGGAGACTCTGCGCTTTTTGCCCGACATGGGTTAGATTCCTTCCTTCTCCTTGAGGATCTGGACAACTTCAAAAGTGGCTTCATCGGTAGTGTAATTGAAGGCGTCCACTTTGTTAACAAAGAAGTTGTAGAAGAAAATGCCCAGAATACCGGAGAGCAAACCACCGGCGGTGTTTACCAGTGCCTCGGAAATACCGACCGCCAACTGCGTGGCGTCGATCACACCACCCTCGACGTTACCGGTAGCAGCGAAGGCGCGGATCATACCGATAGTAGTACCCAAAAGACCAACCATCGTGGCGATCGAGGCGATGGTCGACAGGGCGATCAGGTTGCGCTCGAGCAGCGGCCCTTCCAGAGCATTGGCTTCCTCGATAGCATTCTTGGTCAGCTCGATGCGATGTTCCTTCTCCATGCTGGACACGTCTTTGATCTCACGGTAACGGTCGATGCCGGCGCGGAGGACGTTGGCGGTGGTGCCGCGCTGTTTGTCGCAGGCAGCCAGGGCGCCGTCGTAGTCATCGCTCTGGAGCAAGGTGATAAGCTTCTTGAAGAAGACTTGTACCGAACTCTTGCCCTTGGCGACTTTGTAAAGCGAGAAATAGCGCTCGATCACAAAGACCAACAACATGATCAGAATCATGATCAACAGCACTACCAGGGGACCGCCCTGGTAAATGGAATGGACAATCGGATTCTCGGCAGTACGAAAAACGCCATACCACAGCCCGAATCCGATCGCAAACGCCACAATGGCGTTCAGGGTTACGAAAATCGTCTGTTTAACCACTTGTCAATATCCTTCCAAAAATACTACTTAAATTTCACTTCCTTTGGCCGCCAGGAGAATCGACATGGCGATCGATACAAAAACACCCCAGGACAGCATGTTCATGAAGGCGCCGACACTGTAACTGTCACCCAGGCTAGTGAAGATTGCCTGGCTATCAAAGCCATAGTTGGCACCCAGGAACGACAGGATCAAGGCCGCCGTAAAGGTGACCAGCGGCAGCCAGTTTAGCCGGACTATTCTCTTGAGTTCCAGGGCCTTCTTGTCGGAGTCACCCTTAAGGCCGTACAGTCCGTAAAGAGTGTACAGAGGCAGCAGCAGAGTCATGAGAACCATAAGCAAAAGCAGAAGCGCCGTCAGGATTACTACGATCCCGGATGAAAAGACGTACGACCCGACCGAGCCGAGCGAGATCAAAGATCCGGGTCCGCTCAGACGCTCATAGGTCTTGGTGAACTTCTTTTTGGCCACATAGCCGTGCAGAACTTCCTCTGCCCGTGATTCTCCGGCTACTGTCGCCCCGCCACCCGCTTGTGTCGTATCCTGCCCCGCTTCCGCCGTCACCGGCTCACTCTCGGTGGCGGCAACCATAGTCAGGCTGTCGGCCGTCAGGGCTGCCACGCTGTCAGTGAACTGAGAACCGGAATCGGCCACGGCCGCAAGCGGCTCCGGTTTGGCCGCCACCTTCGCCTCGACCTCGTTGTACACTGAGAACCAGGGCAAAAAGAGCGAGAACAGCATCACCAAGCAGGCCAAACTCATAACGATCTTGTCCATGCCGGAGACCCGCTCCTCCATGAGCTTGCATTCGTCGCGGACGACCTCGCCGCTTTCGCGCTTGGCCTTGACCGACTCGACAAGCTTATTTTTCTCGGCCTCTGACTTAAACAGATCCTTCGGTTTGCCTGGGTAGACCTCGAACCCGATGTATCGGAATCTCTGGTCTGAAGCGATGCGAGACTGAGCGGCCTTTTTTTTCTCCGAATCAGCCATCTAAACTCCCAAACTATAAAAGAACCAAACGTTAGAACTCGTAACTGGTATCGTCGCTGCCCTTTTTGCAGTCGGCATTGCCGGGATCGCACTTCAGACACTTACCATACCATTCGTTG
Organism: bacterium; assembly: GCA_043819515.1. Taxonomy (GTDB): domain Bacteria; phylum Zixibacteria; class MSB-5A5; order GN15; family FEB-12; genus DAOSXA01. Next base: position 33,581 of record JBDRES010000008.1, on the reverse strand, counting down.
GCTTTCTTGAAATCTTCCGAACCACCTGACTTTTTGTCTACTGCCCGCAAATGATAGCAGGAGGCTATATACTGAATCACGTCGACATCAGCACAGGCGCCCTTCTCGGCGGTGATGCAGTTATAAGCGCTGATAAAATAATCCAGCGCCTTGGAGTAGTTCTTGGTGCACAAGCCACCCAGATAGGCAAACCCCAGGGCTTTCTTAGCATCGCAGTTATTCGGTTCGATGGCCAGCAGCGCCTCGTACCATTTGACACCCTTGGCACAATCAGACAGCCGGCGCAAGTAGGTATCGGCCAGCAGCAGCAGAGCGCGACTGTCATCCGGTTGATACTGCAAGTACTGCTCCATATAGGCAGCGGCAACCTCATAATAATTCACGCTGGGATCAACATACGGATTGGCAACCTCGACGCTCTCCTCGTCCTCTTCGAGCATCTCCATATCTTCTTCGGCATCGCCACTGGCCGCATTGCCGAGGTTAAGAGCGCAGTAGCCGGCGTTCTTGTAGATCGACACCTTGGCAGCGTCGGTGGTGTCGATTCCCAAATCTATCCGTTTCTGGTAGGCATTGAGGGCGCGCCCGAAATCCTCCAGACGGTGGTAGGACACGGCCAGGTTGTAGACCAGGCGCTTCTGATCCGGCTTGAGGTCGATTGACTTTTGGTAGTACTCGGCCGCCTTGCGATAGTTTTTGTCTTCACGATAAAAGTACGCGTCGCCGAGATACATATAGAGTTCGTCGTCATCAACTCGAGTGTTGATGTCGTCCCCCTGAGCCGCGGCCCACTCCAGATGCTTCTGGAGCATTTCCCCACTCTTGACGAAGTCCTGGATACCCCATAACGCCTTGGCGTATTGGAAATATATGTCGCGGGCTTCGTACGGAATCGAAAGAACGTCGTTAAAATACCCCACGGCTTGCTCGGATCCGCCCACGTTCACAAACGACATAGCCAGCTCGAAATAGACTCTGACATTGGCCGAATCCGGCTTCGCCCCGGAAAGCGCCAGGTATTTCTGATACGACCCAATGGCGTCCATGAACCGGGCCTTACGTTCTTCGCGAGCTCCGGTCGATTGGGCGGCCCGGAAATATATGCCGCCGGCTCGCATCCAAGCCGGAGCGTAGGTCGAGTCTTTCCCGAGAACAACCTGCAATTTTTCGATAGCGCAAGGATAGTCCTTCATCTCCAAGCAAGCCTCGGCCCAGTGGAAGTAAACCTCGGTCGAGGCCGTGTCTATTTCCAGGGCCTTCTCGAATTCCATGATGGCCAGCGACGGAATCCCCTGATAGAAGTTGGCATCGCCGAGATTGATATGGTACTCGGCGTCGTCGGGATCCAACACCAGGGCCGCGCGAAAGGCGCGGTCGGCTTCCTGGTACTGCTGGCGGGCCATCATGACCAAGCCGATGCCGTTCTCAAACCAGCCTTTCTCAGTGTCTCTGGCTTTTTTCTTACCCTGGGAAAAGGTCTCTTCGGCTTTGTCAACCTGCCCCAACTTCAACTGGCACAGGCCTAGATGGTACAACGAGGGGAAGTGCCTGCTCTTTTTCTCCAGAGCCGTTTCAAACTGCCCGGCCGCCTTTTCATATTGCTGGCGTTGGAAATAGATCATGCCGAGGGTGAAGTAGTTGGCATGGTAACTCTTGTCGACCTGGATTTCAGCGTTAAGAAGATTAATCGCTTTGGCGGTATCGGCCCGCTCGAAAGCGTTCATAATCTCGGGTTTTAGATCATCGCTGGCCGAAACAGCGGCTGAAATCAGCAGCCATCCGCCCAGCAGAAAGACTAATCCGACGCGACCTGTAACTTGTACTCTCAAAGCAACTTTCCTCACACCATTTGCCAAAACCGAATTCCTATTAAACAAACTTTGCCCACCATGTCAAGCGATTAAGTGATCCGTTTCTCATGGCCTGGGACCGGTTGGCGTCGAGCGAAAATCGCGGGCTATCTTCAGCCAGCCAAGTAAATGTCCGAGCATCAGAATTGTGCCGGCCATTCCAATCTCAAGGCGCGCGGTCACAGACAGAACCTCCGCAAGAGAAACTTGTACATACACCACCGCCGCCAGCAAGATTATCGCTGTCGCAGCGTTTACACATTGGGTCGCTTTCAGCATCAGCGGCTCCTTTCCTTATACCAACAGCGTCGAAGATTCTTCCTAAACAATGACGATAGCGGTGTCATGGCCCTACATAACACAACCTGCGTGCCGAAAATAGACCTTCCTGGCCTTCGCATTCCTTAGCTCATGTCATTCAGACAGTTGAGAGCGTCCACAAACTGCTGCCAGACAGTGACTTTCACTCAGGCGCAAGAAGTGCGCCGCCTGCGATGCACGTCACGGGACTCAAATTGAGGCATATTTAGTTATCGGACAGAGAGTTATGAGGGTTACGGCGGCGACGCACGCTAGCGCAGCCAGGAATAGTCAATTCGTATAGTGGTACTACCATTGAGAATAAACAGAGCCCGGCCGGTGAAGGACCTTGGCCGCCCGTCAAAGCCCAGGGCAGGGAAGAACGGCGTTTTCGCCACCGCCAAAGATATTACTGAAAGCACTTCCGGCTTGGCCGGGGACCCTCGTTTGAGGCGAGCATGGCCGAGGGAGTCGATCACTACCAGCGCACTCACCGTATCGCGGAAGTACTGATGGTCTCCCTGGCGCGAATAGCGGTCGAAGTGGGGTAGTTTCGGGACCGGCCTCTGCATCAAGCCGATAGTATCGGGTAGCAACTGCAGGCGGAATCGCTCCCAGGGCGCGTCGGCGTCGGAGGGGTAGACAAACGACGGATAGGTGGCGCCGGGATAAAGGGTGGCAGCCAGCCAGGCGGTAGTCGAGCGGGGACAGCCACCAACGCTCAGCGGCGAGAAACGGGCCCAGCGGATAGCCGACCGGAGCTGGTCGTCAAAGCCGGTACCCGAGGCCCGCACCAAAATGATCGGGCCTACCTCTCCCGTAGCGTCAAGATCGAGCCGGAACAGAATACTGGGCGGCACGATCGAGTCGGCCCCATCCGCCACGGCGTAATAGTACGAGGGGAAGGAATCGATAGTCGGCGGGCGCACCGAGTTTAGGGTCAGCGAGCGCATCATCAACTCGTAATTGATTGCTCCATCGGAAGTGACCGGAAAACGGAATTCCGGGGCTCGCATACGCGGTTCGATTTGCATAACCACCGGCAAACGGCTGGGCCGGGCCAGGCCGTCCAGCTCGGCCGGGGCAAACGTCATGCTGGCCAGGTACTGTGCGGCGAGGTCAAAAAAACGCTCACCCGATGAATCACATGTCATGGTGTCAAGGACGCCCGAGGCGGATATTTCCAGATCCAGCGATATGTCCTGGATGCCGCCAATCACGGGTAGTCTGGGCCTGATGGTGTCCGAGACATGTTGTAAGGGAATGGCCGGTGCAAAACCGTAGGCCGCCGGGCGTAGCGGCTGGGCCGGAATGGACGCGCTCAGGAATAACAAAAAGGCAGCGATTCTGACTATCACCGTGCTCTGGAAATTCATCTTGATCCCTTTTACAATGCCGCGGCCGAAGCGATCCTGACCGTCCCAAGCCAATCGGAATTACGATAAGGTTCCGGCCCAACAACAACAACCAAAAACCGGGAGACTCCCGACAGGCCACCGGGGCAGAACTTTTCGTTGGTATCGCCGGCCAGGGTACTTAGCTTGGACCATGCCTATCGATCATAAATCGGTGCAACCCGGAGGCAGCCTTGCCTGACCTGGGACATCAGTATGCCAGGAATGTTTACTTCTCCTGGATCCAGGTGGTCGCCCGAGCCGCCACGGCGTTTTTCTTTGTACCCTTTGCCGCCCATCTGCTGGGTGGCAGTCGTTACGGGCTGTGGGTTATCCTCTTCCAGATCGTGAACTACTTCTCGCTTCTGGACGGCGGTCTTGCTTCGGCGCTTCTGCGCTTCGTGCCCAAGGCGTTGGCCGGAGGCGATGTCCGACGGGTGAATCAAATTCTGAGCACCGCCAACCTCCTTTATCTGGCCACCGGCCTGTTAGCCCTGGCCGGGGTCTGGGGGTTTGCGAATTTTGGCATGGGCTTGTTTGAGATACCGGACCTGCAAATACTGGCCGAGGGTCGGCAGGCCCTGACGATTCTGGCGGTCTATCTGATGTTGAGATTCTGGCTTCTCCCCTACGGCAACAGCCTGGCCGCTTTTCAACGCTCCGACCTGGGACAGCTTCTGGAGGCAGCCGAGTTACTGTTGCGCACTTTGGTAATGGCAGGCCTGTTGTGGTGGGGTTATGGCTTGGTACCGCTGGCGGCAAGTGTGGTCGTGATGTCGCTGTTGCGACATCTGGTCGGAATGGTTGTTCTGCACAAGATCCAGCCGGCGCTCAGGTTCTCGTTGAAGGCCGTAGACAGAGCCACGGCCGGGTCGCTCTTTGAGTATTCGAGCATATCGCTGGCCATCGCCGTTTGCACGATGCTGCTCCTGCAATCGGAGGCGATCCTGCTGGGCGCGCTATACTCAACTGCGGCCGCCGGCATCTACTTCGCCGGAGCCCAGATAATCAACCAAATGCGCCTGTTTCTCAATGCCGTCGGGGCGCCGCTAATCCCGGTCCTGGCTCATGTCGAAAGTCAACAGGGCAGCCGGCAACCGGCGGCACTGTACCTGCGAGGACTCAAATACCTGGCCTATCTGATGGGCTGGGCGGGCACTTCAATCATTTTGTTGTCCGGCTGGTTTACGCGACTCTGGCTGCCGACTGAGTTTGCTCAGGCGGGGGTGGTGATGTCGATCCTGGCCGTCGGCGCGATGTTTTCATTGCCGCAGACAATCGGCGAGGCTCTCTGCTATGGGACCGGGCGCCACTCGCAATTACTTAAGTTTCTGGTCGTCGAAGTGGCCTGCAAAATCGGCCTGACACTCTGGTTGGTACCGGTCTACGGCGTTTTGGGAATGGCTTGGGCCGGTGCGGGACCACAGGTGGTTTTGTATTTGGTTCTGTATCCCTGGCTCATGCAAGAGGTCTCAGGACTACCGTGGTACCGCATAGTGGTACAGGCGATTGTCCCGGCTGCCCTGGGAGGCGCTTTGGCGGCAGGAGTGCTCACCCCTGTCATCCGGATCATGCCGCCGGACAACTGGTGGCGATTGATAGTGGGTGTTTCTTTGGCCGGGGTGGTTGGTCTGGCGGTGGGCTGGCGCTGGGTGCTGGCTGAAGAAGACCGCCTCCGCTTTCTATCGGGCGGACGCCATAGGCCAAAAAGCCATAAAAAAGGGTGATGCCTTGGCACCACCCTTGTGCCTGTCAACGGAAACCTGTCGCTGGTCGGGCTAATAGTTGGAATGGATCTCCTCAATACCGGCGACAATCTTGTCTACCGTCGGCAAACAGGCATTATCGCCATCGACGCCATAGGCTACCCGGGAGTCAATGGCGGTGACCATTTTGATCGGAGCCTCCAAGTGGAACAAACCATCGCTGCCGGTTATGATCCCGGCGATAGTGGCTGCGGCGCCACCGTGGTAGCGATCTTCCGTGACCACTATAACCTTGCCACATTCCTTGGCCGCCTTCAAAATGGCCTCTTCGTCCATCGGCTTGACCGTCCGTAAGTCAACGATGCGGACACCGATGCCTTTGGAGTTGACCACTTCGGACGCCTTCCGGCACATAGCCACCGTAGCCCCATAGGTGATTATCGCCACGTCGGTCGCCTCTTCGTTGTAGATGCGAGCCAGGCCGAAGGGAATAAGTTCGTCGATATCCGGAACGGGCGTCTCCAGCGGCACACCTTCCCAGTCGCGGCGATTGTACAGCGCCACCGATTCGCAGAACAGGACCGGGTCGTCGGTGGCCCAGGCTGTTTTCAGAAGTCCGGCCGCATCCCACGGCGTGGAGGGCACAACAATAATCAGTCCCGGAATGTTCATCCAGGTCCCCAGATTCCCCTCTGAGTGCCAGAACGAACCGGCGCCCTGTTTGTAGCCGCCGTAAGTGGTGCGGAGAACCATGGGCATGGACCATTGGCCGTTGCTGCGCTGGTAAGTGGTGGCAATGCGGTCCTTGAGGATTTGATAAGCGGGCGAGACATAGTCCAGAAACTGAATCTCCGGAAGGGGCCGTCTCCCCTGATAGCAATGACCGGTGGCGCGACCCAGGATGCCGGCCTCATCCAGCGGCGTATTGAAACATCGATCATGGCCAAACTCGCGCATGAGATTCTTGGACACCAGGAAAACCCCACCCTTGCCTTTCAGGTCGGCCTGCTTTTCCAACTCGTTGACCATGTGGCCGGAAAAATCGGCAACATCCTCACCAAACAAAAGGACGTCGTCGGTGAGCAGGAATAGATCAAAGAGGGTCCGGTTGATGGCAAAGCGCATAGTCATCGGGCCGGCGTTTTCGGGCAGCTCGCCTGTCGTGAAGTACTTCTTCTCGTGGAATTCCTGCCATCGTTTGGCTCGGTCGACTTTGCTCGCTTGACGATATCGTTGCCAGGTTTCCTCGGCTTTGGCAAAATCGTAGGCGTAGACTTTGCTCTTCACAAACTCCGCGGTCTTGGGCTCGAAACCGCTCACAGCCTTTTGGGAACTGGCGGTCACCTCGGCATCAATCTTCTCCCACATCTTGACCACCTCACCTGAGGTGACAATGCCCTCTTTCAAGAAAAGATCGAGAGTCTTGAGAATGCAATCGTTGTTAGTGTGCCAATGGACTTCCTTGGGGTCCATGTAAAATGACTGATCATCAGAGCCGGAATGCGATCCTTCGCGTGTCACTCTAATGTTGAGCAAGACCGGTCCCTGGCGTCGGCGTACATAGTCGACGGCCTCGGCCGCCTTGGCCAGGCTGTCGACAATATCAGTGCCGTCAACCTGGAAGATCTTTAGCCCGAAGCGCTGGAAACCCTCAAACGGCGTGGTCGGGTCCCCCTCCGGAAATTGCTCGTCGACCGAGACGGAAATGGCCCAGCCGCAATTGTAAATGGCGAATATGCAGGGAGCCTTGTCAAAGACGGCATAAAAGACGGCCCGGGCGAACTCGGGCGATGAGGTCGAACCCTCGCCGATAGCACAAAATGTCACGGCGTCATCGGGGTAGGCCCCGCCCGGGAACAGTGACTGCCCCGACACCTTGGAGGGATGAATGATGGCTCCGGCAAGTCCGGCCGCTTCCAGAGCGTGCGATCCGGTCGGCGAAGCCTGCGGTGTTATTGAGAGTTCGGGATAGGCTGAGTGGGCCGGGATCATCATCCCCCCGGTAGCCTGAGCGCGGGTATCGCCAATTGCCTCCAGCATCTTCTGCCAGATACTGGCGCCGCGATGCATGTCGAAAGCTTTGTTGCGATAGTAGCCGACCATAGGGTCGGTCAGTTTCAGATTGTCGGCAAAGCAAACATCGGCGAGCTCTTTGCCGCCGCAACCAATAAAGAATCGGTTGTAGCCTTTGCGCAAAAGCAGCTTCTCTTCAAACTCAATCCGCCGCGCGGTCAACATCGATTGCAGCATGTTCCTCAGTTGCTTCGGTGTCTTGCCTGAATACTTCTTGAGCTTGTCGTTCGCTTTGGGCTTGGCCTTTGGTTTGCCCTTGAAGTTCTTGGCTTTTTCGATAATCTTGACTATGTCCAATTGCTCAACTCCTCAGCCAACCGGGGTAAGTTCGCATATGTTGTGTTTCTGCTTTTCATTGGAATAATAAACAAGGACAAGGTCAAAAAGCTCCCGCAAGTTCCGCAGAAAGTTGATTCTCTCTCTTTGGCTACCATGCTTGATCCGGCCGCGACCTGGCGCAATCAACTTGTTACAAAGTACTTGTTTCCCCTCCAGGCCAATCTTAGCTTAACGGCATCGCCTTATCACTTACCAGGAAAGGTCTTTTGATGGCAAAATCAAGCACAATTCGACCCCGGAAGAGATTAATCAAGACCGATGATCTCTTTAATTTACGTTTGCCGACAGCGGTGGCTATCTCACCCGATGAGTCCCGGGTGGCTTATACCGTGGAGCGAATGGACAGCAAGGAAAACAAGTATTTTTCTAATATCCGCGTCTATGATCTTGGTTCCGACATCGAGACCCGGTTTACCCACGGCAATCACAATGACGGCGCCCCGGTTTGGTCACCTGACGGCCAGACCATCGCTTTTGTTTCCACACGCGACAAAAAGACCGGCATATACTTGATGCCAACCGGGGGCGGAGCGGAAAGGCAGTTGATCGAGATCGACGGGGCAATAGACAACCTGCAATGGACGCCCAATCAAGAGCGCTTGGTTTTCACGCTGCGGTACAACGATTCGCACTTCATCGAGGATGAAAAGGAGAAAAAGAAACCGCCGGTCTGTCGCCACATAACCGAAATACACTATCGCCTGGACGGATTCGGGTATCTGCCCCAGGACACTTTCCAGGTGTACACACTTGACGTTAAGACAGCCGAGCTGCACAAGCTTACCAGGGGTAAGCGTGACGCCTGGATGCCGGCCGTTTCCCCCGATGGGAAATGGCTGGCCTTCATATCCAATCGCCATGTCGATCGGCATCTCAACTGGCTCTACCTTGACCTGTTTGTAATGCCCCTATCGGGAGGCAAAGAGCGTAAGGTGCCCACCCCGCGGGGGCCGGTCTTTGCGCCGACATTCTCTCCCGATAGCAAAAGCATAGCTTATTTGGGTAATGACCGCCCCAAGGACGACTGGGGCGTGGCCAACATTCATGTCTGGTCGGTGGGCCTGTCGGGACGACCCGCGGCAAAAGACCTCATGCCGTCGTTTGATCGATCCGCCTACGACCAGACCATTTCCGACACCGGTGAGGTTGGCGGATCGTTTGGTATCCGCTTCAGCCACGACGGCAAGCGCATCTACTTCCTGGGTTCGGAAAACGGCAGAACCAATCTTTTTTATGTCCCGGCCAAAGGCGGCCGACCGACACGGGTTTTCAATGGTGATTGCCACACCAAAGGCTTCTCCCTGGGCAGCCGTACCCAGACGGCGGCGCTGATTCACTCTGACTTGAATAGCCCGGGTGAGATAATGACCTGCCCGACCTCCTATGGCGCTGAGAAAAAGGCTCGCCAATTGACCACACTCAACAGCTTTCTGCAGTCCGAGGTGGAATTGGCACGCACGCGGGAAGTCTGGCTTAAGTCATTTGACGGAACCGAGGTCCAGGGCTGGTTGGTCCAGCCGCCACGGTTCAGCGGCAAAAAGAAATATCCGGCGCTACTGGAGATACATGGCGGCCCGAGGGTCCAGTATGGGTTCACATTCTTCCACGAAATGCAGTGGCTGGCGGCTCAGGGATATGTGGTGCTTTACACCAATCCTCGTGGCGGCGCCGGTCGCGGTGAGCTCTGGGCCGAAGCAATCAGAGGAGGCTGGGGTGAGCTCGATTATAAAGACTGCATGGCGGCGGCGGATTATCTGGAGAAACTGAAGTACGTCAGCCCAAAACGTATGGGCGTCACCGGCGGTTCATACGGCGGCTACATGACCAACTGGATCATCGGCCACACTGATCGCTTCGCCGCTGCCGTGACGCAGCGATCGGTGGTTGATCTCAAATCGTTTGTTGGTTCCGGCGATTCCGGCTATGCCTTGGCCAGAGAATTTGATGGATGGCCCTGGACCAACCGGGAGAACTACGACAAGTGCTCGCCCATTACCTATTTCAAGAACGTCAAAACGCCGCTCCTGATTATCCACTCCGAGGGCGACCTGCGCTGCAACATCGAGCAGGCGGAGCAGATGTTCATAATGTTGAAAGTCCTGAAAAAGAAAGTCGAGATGGTGCGTTTCCCGGAAGAGTTCCATGGCCTGTCGCGGCACGGGCGGCCCGACCGACGTCAGGCTCGGCTTCGCTGGATCGCCAAGTGGTTTGGGAAATACCTATAGGGACAGTGACCTCCGGCTAGGCAGAAGCTCTGATTGGGACATCTTTGAGAAGGATGTAAAGACCAGGACTAATTCCGAAACAGAGTCGAGGCGCTGCCTTTGCCGGGACCATCGGATGCAAGCTTGTAGCCTTTTTCGCGAAGATATGCCTCCCCTTCGCTGCGGGTCCGAAAGGTCTTCGACATACTCTTGGTCCCCCCGCGATCAAACATCTTGTGTAGTTGCCGGAAAGTGACCGGGTTCTCGATGATATTGACCGACAAAGCCATATTGTTGGCCCGGCACCAGACCAGATGCTTGCCGATAATCTCGATGGCCTCGGGTGAGGCAGTCTTCCAGTTGGTGAGATCACAGAGCTTGGCCCACGGTTCTTTCTTTTTGACAAGGTCGGCCGTAGTCTCTTTGAAGTCCTCGGCATAACTCCGGGCTGTCTCTGGTTTCCATACGCCAAAGATCTTCTCGTAGACGATTCTGTTATCTTCGTCCACGTCTGCAGTGTATTCAAGGTGCCAACCAGCCATAGCTGCGCTCCAGTCAAGACGATCTGAGTAGGACTCTGTAATGTATATGGGTTGGTGCTCGGTATTCCCAGCCTGTTACGTAGCCAATATACTGCGAGGCACTGTACTGTCAACTAAAAAAGCACCTTTTTTCACAAATTCGACATTTGTGGCCGCGACGAATTTTAAGCCACTCAGGACCTTAAAACCGGTGGGGCATTGCTCTGCCGCTTCAACTTACCATATTCTTCTCCGGCCATTGTGGATCAAATAAGTCCTGATCTGCCGAACACAAGAGCAGTGCTTATGAGGTCGGCACCGGCCGACTCAGAAACCGGTTTTGGCAGATGGTAAGAGAAGTAATGCTCGCCCCTTCTACCGCCGTACGGGGCGATTTGTTCACGCAAGTTCGCCTCCGATTATTCCGCACCTGTCAAGACGGATTAAGTGGTCCGGTGGGTCGTTTTTGAAGCCGTCTTCCACCTGCGGGGCAGGCTTCAAGCCGTGGTTGCGATGCAGAAAGTGAACTAATCTGCCGATAAGGTAGGCAAAGCGATTCGCTCATCAGAGACAGGCAGCGACGGGCGGACAATCCATATCTCATATATGTAGCGTCTATAATAGCGCCCGCTGCCGAGGAGACCAACCTTGAACATGTCGACGATCTTCAAAAACTCGGCTCGGTTGCGTTATTCTGTTTATGGCGCGGCCTTCGGCGGCCTCTTCCCTCTGGTAGCCACGCTTCTGGACGCCTGGGTTCGTCAGGTGCCTTTGAGCATTTCCGGCCTTCTCTGGATTCAATCGACGCAGCCCCTGCATTGGATAATTGATACGGCGCCGCTGTTTTTGGGTGCTTTTGCCAGTCTGGCCGGTCACCGCCAAGATCACAGCACAAAACTGCGGGCTGAGCTCGAGCAACGGATTGCGCAAGCCACGGCTGAATTGAAGGGAATCAACGCCGACCTGGAGGCGGAAATCGCACGACATAGGAAAGCCCAGGCGGCCCTGCAGATATCAGAGCGGAAATTCCACGACATCGCTTTGAGTTCAGCCGATTGGATTTGGGAAGTTGACCACAATGGGATCTACACGTTTGCCTCCGGGAGAGTAAAGGAGATCCTTGGATATGAACCTGAATATCTGATCGGGAAAAGCCCCTTCGACCTGATGCCTGAGGACGAGGCTATGCGAGTTGGGGAGATGTTCCAGGACATAATCAGTAAGAGAGGCCCGATTGTTGATCTGGAAAACTGGAACATTTCAGCCCGCGGGACAAGGGTCTGCCTCCTGACCAACGGAGTGCCGACTTTGAGTGATAACGGTGAATTGCTAGGCTACCGGGGGATTGACAAGGACATTACGGAGAAGAAGCTGGCTCGAGAGCAGAGACTCAAGCTTCAGGAAGAGCTTGAACGTGCGCGGAGGATGGAGTCGATCGGCCTGTTGGCAGGCGGAGTGGCTCACGATCTCAACAACATGCTAGGTCCGCTGGTCGGATACCCGGACCTGCTATTGGCCAAACTGGAAGCGGACAGCCCAATGCGGAGGCAGATTCAACAGATGGGCAAATGCGCCAGGCAGGCTGCCGACGTTATTCAGGACCTGCTGACGTTGGCCAGGCGGGGCCGCTATGAGATGACTCCGACAGATCTCGCCGATCTTGTACGGGAGTTTCTCGATTCCCCGGTCTTCCTCAAGATAAGCAACGAGAATCCCGACGTGGTGGTCCAGACCGCTCTGGATCAGACTGCCCCGAGAGTCTCCGGCTCACCTACGCATCTGTCCAAAGTGATCATGAACCTTGTGATCAACTCTTTCGAAGCTATGCCTGACGGCGGAAAGTTGACTATTGAGACAACCTATGCCTGGCTGGAGGAGCTGGTTAGTGGATACGCCAAGATCGAAGAGGGCGACTACGTAATTCTCAAGATTCGTGATTCCGGTCATGGCCTGAAGAAAGACGCTTTGGACAAACTGTTCGAGCCCTACTACAGCAATAAAAAAGTGGGACCTAGCGGCACCGGTCTCGGACTGTCCGTTGTGTACGGAATAGTAAAGGACCACAAGGGCTACTACGATGTATTCTCAGCACCCGGCCAAGGCACAGATTTCGTGCTCTATCTCCCTGTCTCAAAAGAGGCGGTCGCACAAAAAGTCCCTCAGGAGGGCGATTATCGCGGCATTGGAAAAGTACTGGTAGTGGACGACATTGAGGATCAAAGGGATGTAGCCACGGCCCTTCTGAGCGATCTTGGCTACAAGGTCAGCTCTGTCAATGGCGGCCGAGAGGCGATCAGATACTTGCAGGACCACCCCGTGGACGTGGTCATACTGGACATGATCATGGAGGCTGGTTTTGACGGTTATGACACTTACAGGGAAATGTTGCGCCTTGGCTTGCGGCAGAAGGTAGTGATCGCCAGCGGCTATTCGGAAACCGATCGAGTCGCCGAAATGCGAAAGCTCGGTGCTGACTCGTATGTAAGGAAACCCTACACGCGCAATGTGATCGGCCGAGCGGTGAAGCAGGCTCTTGGTAACAGCCAGGTGGCTGTGTGCCATTAAGGAGACGGCAGCCACCCTTTCGCCCGACCCAATCGCAGACCCACGCGGCGGCCCGCAGTCCCTTCTGACTCTGGCCGTGACCTCTCCCAGCCGACACCGTCTATAGGGAAAATCAGGATGGAGACCTCCGGGGGGGCGGACCACCGTTAAACATGTAGTTGACCAGATAGACCAGGTCGGCGATATCCGGGCCGGAGGAGTCTCCATTGACATCGGCCCGCCAGGACGGCCACGGTGGAGGTGCACCGCCGTTGAACATGTAGTTGACGAGGTAAACGAGATCGCCAATATCCGGCCCGATGAAGTCGCCGTTTATGTCGGCCGGGCGGTAATTGAAATCGACATGGACCGGGCCGTCGCCGACAGCAAAGGCATCCAGCACGGCGCCCGATGAGTCGGTCGGCTTGACGAAGTCCTCAAACGATCCCACAAAGCAGGATGAGTCCTGGTAGGTCACGACCATCATGCAGCCGGAATCCACCACCAACGGGTTTTGTGAATTGTGCAGTGGGGTCAAACCGGCGGCATCGTAGGTGTAGACATTACCATCGCCCACCCATCCGCCGGCGGCGATATAGGCCATATCATCGGGACCGATCGAGATATTGCCCGGCGAACCACCGATGGGCATACTGTCGATCACCGCCTCCTGGTCGGGATCAATCACATAGATGATGCCGAAGGTCGAGAAATAGTCACCGGTGCAGACCACATGAATGCGACCAAAGCTGTCGCGAGCCAGGTACTGCGGATTTTTCCCGACCGGGATCTCGGCGATAACGCTGTCGCTCAAGGCGTCGAACACGACCAGCTTGCCCTGGCCGAACAGGTAAGTCGACTGATTGAAGGCGGTCACGGCCACGTAGACTTTGTGATCGTGGATCATGACACCTTCGGGGGAGTCGCCAATCGGCCAGGCATCAAGGATGCTCCTGCCGGCGAGGTCCACCTTGACCAACTCGCCACTGACCCAGAGCGTCACATAGGCGGTCTGCTGATCATAAATCGCCATCCAGTAGGGGTTGGAGCCGGAGCCGGTACTTATGAAGCCGGCCGTGGTCTCCGAGCCCAGATCGATTATCTGGATTTCATCGGTGCCTGAGGCAACCACGTAGGCCAGCGTATCCCATACGATTATCTGATTAGGGTAACTAAACACATCGCTGCCCAGGGTGAGGATATCGTTATCGACCTGCCCCGTGGCCAGGTTGATTTTCGACAACGATTCGCCGCTGGTGTTGATGACATAGGCGATCGGGTCGGCCGAGACACTGCCGGTCGCAACGGCTATCAAAACGAAAGCAATTATGAATCTGGTCATCAGGATATCTCCTAAGCTAATCGGTCTACAAACATTGTCGACCCGGCTGTTACAGGCCGTATTTTACTTGCAAGCTCACATTGTGTTCGACGCCGGGCATGGGGTGTTGGCTGATGAGAACATACTCCTCACCCAGGACATTTTCCGCACGGTACTCCAGTCGCACCTGCCAGCAATCCAGCCAGGACCACTCACACCCGATGTTGAAATCGTCCACTCGGTAACCCTCGTACCACTTGGTATTGGCCTCGTTGGCATAGCGCCGTCCGACCAGACGGACTCGGTATCCGGCAAAAAAGCCACTCGCCCTTAGGTCCGCCGTTAACTTGGTAGTAGCGTGTGGCCGGTAGGTCAGCCACTTGTCATAGCTGTTGTGCCCGGTCTGGTGATTGCGGGCATCAAGCAGACTATTCTGATAACTGAGCGTGAGTTTACCGCGCCATAGCCTCACAGCTATGAAATCCTCGCGTCCGCGGATACGGGCGCGCCCGATGTTAACCGGTTTCCACACCCCTTGCGGCCCGGACTGTACCCATGTGATCAAATCGCTCACATGGCTGTAATGATAGGTCACTCCGGCTTCGATCTCAGCGACACCAAACTGCAGGTGCAGCTCGGCAGCCAGCCCAGAGTGCACCGAATTCTCAGGCCTCAAATCAGGATTTCCGGCGGCCTGCACGTTTCCCTTCCAGAAAAGCGCGTTCAGCGACGGCAGGCGGAATGACTGCCCGTGATCGGCCCGCAGGGTCAGCCGGGCAGGACCGGCGGCTGTGATCGACACACTGATTTGCGGCGAATAGCGTTCCGTTTGAGTGCTGTGACGCGGCGGCAGCCAGGGGTAGGTCGGGGTCTCGTCTTCGGGTTGCGACAGCGATCGATCATACCGTAATCCGGCCTGCATATCCCACTGCCAGTCGACGTGGCCTCCCTTCAACTCGGCACCGTGATGTAACAGGCCATAGAGGGAGGTTGTCGTACGCCGGGTGAGACCGCTGGCGATCTGGGGACGGAGATGATCGGAGTGGCGCAGCCGTTCCAGTTGTATTTCGCCACCGATAGTACCCGTGGCGCCGGTCATGTCAAACAGTTCAAGATCAAGTCGTGACGTCAGGGTGCGATCGACATAGGTATTGTGGTATTGCCGGGACGGCGTCGCCTGAAGGTCACGAAAGGTTTGGTCATAGTCGGCATACCCGACGTACCATTGCAGACGCCCTCTGTCTCTTACTCGGCGGGTCAGAGTTAGTGAAGCCAAATGCCGGCGATCTTCGGTCACAGCATCGGCGTTTTGCTCGGTGGCGGGCCGGGTAGTCCGTTGGTGCGCTGGTGGCGGTGGACCGAAAACGACAGCGTCGTGACGGGTGTGATCTGCGCCAAACCGGCCAGATGGAGATAGTTGGCGTGATGTCTGTTGTTGAGTCTGGTTCCGGAAAATACAGAATCGCCCGGCGACACATGGTATTGATAGTCATAAGCGCCGGATGACGAACTCTCGGTGTATGATGCTCGAAGGTTCTCAAACGTATGAACGACCGATTGGGGTGTCTCGAGCGACAGCGATGTCGAGCGCGATCCCCAGGAGCCGGCCTCCTGCCTCGCCGACAATTTCATTTGCTCGCTTAACCGAGCGGGGCGGGTGGATATGCTGATGGCGCCGCCGAGAGCATCGGGTCCGAAGCGAGCCGAGGCGCCACTGCGATGGATCTCTATCGACTCGACGTTGTCCAGTGGCACACTACTGATATCGACCGTACCGGTCCCCGGAGCGTTGAGGCGCTGGCCATCCAGAAGAACGAGAACGTGCTCCGGATCGCAGCCACGAATTCGAATGCGCGAGCTGCTGCCCGATCCACCGCTGCGCTCAACCGTGACGCCCGACACGGTCTGAAGGAGATCCCCGATGTCCCGAGGATTGGCCGCCACGATGTCCTTGCGGTGGAGCATCTCGACATCAGCACCGCGGTATGACGGCAGGCTGTCAACGACCACGATAGTCGGTAGTGGCACCGGTCGTAGCGGCAGCTTGATTCGCGCGAATGCGGTTACGTCCTCGCGCGGGTAAAGCCAGTCGGTGACGGTGGTATCGTAGCCCAGCGCCGTGACCTTTAGTTGCAGCTGCACCCGCGGCAGGGCGTCAAAGCAGAAGCCGCCTGACTGGTCGGCTGCTACCATCCGACCCAAACCGATAGCGGTTACAGCAGCGCCTGAGACGGGGTGTCCGGTGATCGAATCGACGACAATCCCGCAGAGATTATCAGTGGTCTGGGTGCGGCCGCTCCGAGCGAGAGCAGCGATCAGAAGACAGGCAACGATGATCGGGAGTGGGGATAGACTCAATGCGGGGACAAATCCCCGACTCCGCATCAGCCCGGACCCTCGTCGGGCGGCGGAAGACAAATCAAAAAACAAACGCCTCACGGCATCCTCTGGTATGCCGTCGGCGCGGAAAACCGAATACCGGTCAGCCCTCGCTGACGGCAACCTTGATCTATGAAGCTGCGGCAGGTTTCCTGGCTTGAGCATCGGGCCCTGTCAAGCGCCTTCCCCGGCTGGGCCGAGTGGCATCATGCTCGACAAGTAGCTCTTACAGTAGCGGGGCTGCGACGGGTTTACACCGTCTTCCCTATTACCCGTCTATCGTAGACGGCACCACAACATTGTGATGGGAATGTAAGCGATTGGAGTGCGGCTGTCAAGAATTGGGTGTGCACTCCCGTGACATTTGAGTTATGAAGCAGGTCGCGCCCCCTTGGGGTTTCGACTTAGAGATCGACAATGTCAGGAGCGCAGGGCTCCTGACCTACAGAAAATGCCTACCGTCGCGGGGCCTCGGAGCGGCGGCGGTAAAATACTAAACCGACACCGGCAATCATCAAGATCGTCCCGGCCCAAACCAATCCAATAAGCGACTTCTGCGAGACATCCAAAGCCAGACGTTCCGGCTTGGTATCCGTCCCCCCAGGCAGGCTCACCATGATCGCCCCTTCATCAGCCAGGATTCGGAGCAGCTCGACCGGTAGCGTGGGGTCGTCAAAGAGGTAATCGACCTTGCTGATATACCCGCCCGCTCCGGCGTCGGCATCAAGCGCCACCGTCGGCAGAACCGTGTCAACCTGGTCGCCCTGGCTTATTATCAGCCGCGCCGCTACTTTGAGTTCGCCCCCTTCGGCATGGCTGCCCATAACGAAATCATCGAAGGTTACCTGCAAATCGCCGACTTCACTGGTCTCCCCCCGGGTCAGTTTCATTCCCTCGTTTTCGTCGGGAACATCAACCTGCTCGGGCGCGAAATAGAGATCCGCAAGAAGGCTGCTGAGAACATGCGGTCGCCTCATTATGCCCTGCAGGCGCTGCGAGTAGTACAGTTGGGGGTGAATCTCGGTTACATCGTCGCCATCGGTGACGGCCAGGATAAGCTGATTTTTCGGCTGAGTGATAGCCCCCTCCATCCCTAAATAAGTGACCTGCTTATCATAGGCGGTGCCCGTTTCACCTTTGTCCAGAAGCAGCTTCTGATTGGTACTGTAGGCCGACGACGCCAAAACGCCAATCAGCATCAGACTAAATCCAAAATGGGTCAGGGGTGCCCCGGCAAAGCGCCATTGATCGCCAAAGAATCGGGCCAGGTAAGTGCCATTGGACACCACCGCCATAGCTGCCGTGGCGAAAAACAGAATGTGGAGCGGATCGCGCACTCCCAAAATGATCGACAGGATAGCGGCTAGCGCAAAAGCGGCCAGGGCCGGAGCCATGCGCCGAGCCATACCTTTGCCCATCACATACATCCCGATAGCCGTGACTACCAATACAAATGTCACGGCCGACACCAATGAACCATCGGCCCATAGATATATGCCGACAAAGCCGATCCCGATCGCAACGATAACTACGATTGTCAACCGCAGTCGCCATCGTCTAACAGCAGCGACAGTGAAGGCAGTCCAGGGAGCAACAGCGACCAGGAAGGCCATCAGGATAGCCAGCGGCAGGGCGAAACTGTTGTAGGTGGCGATATCGGCCGCACGCGGTTCGTCCGAAAAGACCGAAGAGAGAACCGGCAGAGAGGTCCAAAAGAGAACCACCACCGCCATGATGAACAAGAGCACCATAGCAGCCAGCAAAGAAAACTCGCGTCCCCAGAAATTGTAATTCAGCGGCTTTGATTCGACGCCAAGAGCTCGCCAGAAAAAGAGAGCCACCGACACCACCAGAGTCGTCAGCAGGAAGGCCACCAAATATATGTTGGTGCCCAAATCAACGAAGCTGTGAACCGAGAAATCGGCCAACACACCGCTTCGGGTCAGGAAGGTGCCGTAAACCACCAACAGGAAAAGGAAACAGACCATCAGGATATTCGACTTATGCAGCGCTCCCGAACGCCGCTGGATAATCATGCCGTGAAGAGCGGCCAGTGAAGCCAACCATGGTACAAATGACGAGTTTTCAACCGGGTCCCAGGCCCAGTAGCCACCCCAGCCAAGTGTCTTGTAGGCCCAGTAACCGCCCAGGATGTTACCGGCCGACAGGGCCAACGCAGAGAACGCCACCCACGGAAAAGCTCGCTTGAGCCAATCGGACATGTCGCCCTTGAGCAGCGCCCCGCAGACAATTGCAAAAGGAATCGCGGCCATGGCATACCCGGTAAACATCACCGGCGGGTGGATGACCATCCAGGGATCCTGCAGCAGTGGATTGAGTCCGGCACCGTCCAGAGCCGGGAAATCCAACCGAGCAAATGGAGACAGCTTAAGCAGGATGAACAGAAAAAACAAATTCACCAGAGACAGAACCGACATGGCATAGTCGCGATACTTGCCCGATCGATAAAGCACGGCGTTGCCGGCCGCCAGAATGAACAACAGCCAAAGCAGGTAGGTGCCCTCCTGGCCACCCCAAAAGGCGGACAACAGGTAAAAAAACGGCAGCGTTGAATCTGAGTATTGGTAAACGTAAGCGATGCCGAAGTCGTGGGTCATGAAGAGATACAACAGGTATCCCGATGCGGCCAGGATCACGGCGGTTTGAGCGTGATATGCCCGCCGTCCCAAACTGGCGAAGGTATCGCGTCCGCGGGCCGCAGCCCAAAAGGCCAGTCCGGCGACTAGATTGAAGGCAAAAGCCATCAATACCAGTATATCACCCGGGACACTGCTGTTCATCAGGCCTCACCCTCGGTTTGTGCTTCTTCGTGTTTTTTCATATCCTGGTAACCGTCCCCTTGCTCCCCCTGATACTTGGAAGGGCACTTGACCAGCATCTGTTCGGCCGTAAAGAGGGTGCCGTCGCCAGTCCCCTTGAGAACCACCGACGTCGCCTGATCGAAATTGCCCGGTACCACGCCATGATACACGACGCGAAGCCGAGCCGCAGTTTGGACATCGTCGGCCTCAACGTCATACACCTCGAATTTGAGGACAGACTCTTCGGCAACATAACTGACCGTTTCAAAATCAATGGCCCCCATCACCTGGACCATGCGTGAAGAATTGAGTGCTTTTTCAATCGGTACGTATTGAACGGTCGTCTGAAAAAAAGCCGTAGCTCCCCAGACTGTAAAGACACCGATGACAAGAACGCCGATTATATATTTGGCTTTCATGGCCGATGATCCTCGAGTTTTTTGACGCGTCCGGACAGACGCATAAGGTACCAAAACAGAGCCACCCATATGACCAGGGTTACACATAGAGCTACATAGTTTCCGTCCATCTAATCCTCCGCTCGCCATCGGCGTTCGAGGTCTCGCAGCTTGACCGAGATTGAATACATCCACAGGAACACGGCCGTAAACAAACCCAGCGACGAAAAGAATACGATTCTAACCGTCGATCCCATAGTAAATTTCAGACTCTCATCGACTACCGAATCAGCCGGATGAAGGGAAGGCATGATTCGAGGGACAACAAAAACAAGAAATGGCACTGTCAAAAATGCAAATATCGAGTATACCGCAGCCAGGGCCGCCCGGCGGCTTTCATCCTCAACGGCGGCCCGAAGTGAGAAGTAGGCACCGTATACCAGCAAGAGAATGAAGACCGAGGTCTCACGCGGATCCCAATTCCAAAACGATCCCCAGGTTACCTTGGCGAAGATTGAGCCGGTAACTGTGGCCAGGAAACAAAAGAGAGTTCCCAGGGCGGCAGCTGCCACCGCGCGATCATCGTAGCGTTCCTGCCGGGTTCGGAGATACCGTATGGATTGAATCATGGCGATCATATAGGCCACGACACAGATCCAGGCTGTTGGTATGTGGTAATAGAAAACACGGCTGGCCTCGCCGATGGTCGCCTGTGGCGCCGGCGTAACAAAGCTGGCCACGATCATACCGCCCATGGCGACCAGCAGCAAGTATTTCCACCACATTAGATGGCCGCCTGTTCTGTGTCGAGCGTAGTTATCATGCTGTCTTAGTCACTCCATACAAACCTAAAGAGCATTACCGAGCCGGTAGTCATGACCACGGCGTAGGCAAACAGGAATTGTAGCTCGGCCAGCATCTCTCCAAGAGGCAACGCCGAAAGGGCTTTGTCGGTTCCGGAAATCAATACAAACAGCAGTGGAATCAGAATTGGAAAAGCCAGGACCGCAAAGAGCGCCCCGCGCACGGCCGCTCGCGAGATAATAGCCGCTACCAGGGTGGTGCCACCGCACAGCCCAACAATGCCCAATGAGACCATCAATCCAAACTGCAAACCGCCCCAACCTGGCGGCACATCGTTAAAGATCAGGAAGATCGGAGTGATCACGGCTGTCATTATCGCCAGCAGGCTGAGATTGAAACCATACTTGCCCGCAAAAACCGCCTCAGGCTCGGCCGACAGCCGCAGAGCCATGGCCGTACCGCTCTCCTCCTCGCGTACAAAAACCTGGGCCAGCCCCGACATGGCTGAAAAGAACATAACAATCCAATAAAGCGCCGCCATTACCTTTGATGGCAGGCCGCTCTGTCCAAACGAGAACGAGACAACGGTGAGAGTTGTGATTCCAAACATCAGAATCGTGCTCATCCCATACCGAGACCGCAGCTCCTGGCGGAGGTCTTTGGTATACACCGCCAGAGCGCTAGTTACCCAGCCGGCATTGCTCTTGGGCAAGGCAGTACTCCTGTGTCTCGTTGGTGGCGATGATGATGACAGCCTTGTCGCGATGTTCATCGAGAATGGACTCTACCAGCCTCTTGCCGGCCTCGTCGAGGTTGGCTGTCGGTTCGTCCAGAAACAAAAATCCCGGCTGCTTGAGCAAAGCGACAGCATACTTCAGCCGCTGTTTCATGCCG
This sequence comes from bacterium, assembly GCA_043819515.1. Classification (GTDB taxonomy): domain Bacteria; phylum Zixibacteria; class MSB-5A5; order GN15; family FEB-12; genus DAOSXA01. The sequence goes on along the minus strand of JBDRES010000008.1, from coordinate 12,032 downwards.
GATGAGTAGGTCGCCAGCAGATCATGGCCGCGCCCTTCCAGGCCGAGCCTGGCGAGAGTGTCGTTGATTTGACGACCGGTGATGGCCACTCCGGCCACGGTGGCAAAGAACTTGAGATTCTCCTCGGCCGTCAACTGATCGTAGAGGTTGAGGTAGGGCGAAACGAAGCCGAGGTGATTTCTCAATTCACCCAATTCCAGGCACTTCTCGCCTTCATAGTGAGCCACTTGACCGCCGGACGGACGGCCCAACCCGGACAGAATCTGCATCAAGGTCGATTTGCCCGAACCATTGGGACCGGTGATCGCCATCGATTGGCCGGTTTGCAATTCCCAGCTCAGATCGGCAAAAAGCCGCCGGGAGCCAAACCGCTTGGATAAATCTTTGACCACTAAGCGCATAACAAAACGAATTTGGTCAATAGGGATCCTATTTACAAGGAAAAAAGGGAGGCTGCCGGGTCGCGGCAGCCTCATTATTATGCTCGGGGCATCGGCGAGAGACCGTCCGCTACTCGTCCTTCATGTATCTCAATTCTCTCCGCACCGGCACGGTGTAACGGGTAGCGCTGTCGTCATCGATGGAAAACGTGATCGAATGATCGAATTCCTGCTCCAGGGACTCGTCGGTAACGCGCAGCTTGACCTCGACCGAATCACCGGCAGCCACCAACTCCGGCAACTTGACCTCGAAAGCCTCGGCGGCGTGGTCAATCAGCGTAATTTTGTAGTCGCGATCGCCGGCATTATGAATCCAGAATCCGGCGATCCGACGGGGCGGGTTCGGACGGAACTGAGACACATCGACTTTGTGCGGGTTGCAAAATATCGGCCTCAGCGTATCCGGTTGTGGCGAAAGCTCGCTGAGTATCTTCAGGTAGATTTTTTCATCACCGATATTCGTCTCCAGGTACGGCGATTTGCTGACCTTGCCACGATAGGATTTGGTAGAAAAGAAAATGTCCAGTGGGGTCTTCTCACCCGGTGCCAGGATCGAGTCCAGCAAGGGAGCTCGGGTGCAACCGCAGCCGGGCACGACCTTGGTGATGACCAGAGTGTCGTCTCCCGTCGATTCGATCCAAAAACGATGGCTGACAGTCGCGTTTTGGCAGGTGCGACCCCAGTCAAACTGGCGTTCGGATAGCTTTAGCATGGGCCCGGCCGGAGCAGTTCCGGCCACAAAAGCAATAAGCGTCAGTGAAAGCAGTACGGCATTTCGTGTCATCTTGTTTTCAACCTCCAACGTATTATCGTCAACCGTCAGTATAACAGACGCCTTGGCGGCAGGCTTGGTTACCGGCATGGCTGAAATGGGCTGATGCCCCGATTGGGCGGCCCCATTTCCCCTGCCGCTTAATCGAAACCTCATAAGTTGTTCTAGTGATGAAATGCACCAGCGGTTTCAACATAATGGCATAAAAACTGGTCAGGCCGGTCAGTTGACGAGATTCATCAGTCGGCTCCAGCGTACCTTCTCGAAAAAATGCACAGCGTTGTACGTAAAAAGCCTGGGAATCGATAGTGGGTCGGCCAGCGAGACTTCGGGCGATGGGGCGGCTTCGTCATCCCACGACCAGTGGACCAGGATCGCCTGGCCCAAAACCAGACGTTTGTGGACGGGTCCCCAGTAGCGTGAATCGTATGAATTGTCGCGGTTGTCCCCCATCATGAAATAGTGGTCGCGGGGAACAACGTAGGGTCCGAAGTTATCGCGGCTGTCCGATCCTCCCGGCCCACGCTCCAAAATCCGGGGTTCGATGAATTTACTGTGGTCGGGATTGGGGAACTCCTGTCCATTCACAAACAACTGTTTGGCGCGAACCTCGACGGTATCGCCGCCGACAGCCACGCAGCGTTTGATATACTTGGTGATTCCGTCGCGAGGATAAATGAAAATCACCACATCGCCCGGCTCGGGATCGCGAAAGGACGGCAATTGCCAGTCCACCAGCGGCAACCGCGCCCCGTACTTAAGTTTGTTGGCCAGCAGGAAATCGCCGACCAAAAGGGTATCTTCCATCGATTGCGAGGGGATTTTGTAGGCCTCTACAATTGAGGTCTTGATCAGCACAGCCAGCAGGACCGCGATCCCTATCTGCTTTACATTTTCCCAGATAGTTGCCCATAGTTCGGGCGGTTTGTGCTGGCCTTTAGGCTGTTGCGTCTGTGTCATTTGGGGCGACCTCTTAGTGATTCCTACACGCGCTCGGCGCAAAGGTTGTTAATCTCTCTTCAATGTCCGAGCCCACCGTTCTCAATTGCCTCGAAAGTAGCGCAGGATATCATTGTAAGTTACAAAAATGATCAAGGTGAACAAGAGAATCATGCCGACCTGCTGGGCTCTCATAAGGGCCTGGACAGTCAGCGGTCGTCCCCCGCGGATTTTCTCCACTAACAGAAACATCAAATGCCCCCCGTCCAGAATCGGAATCGGCAAAACGTTGAGAACAGCCAGATTGACACTCAATAACGCCATAAAGAAAAACAAAGAGGCGGCTCCCTTGCGGGCCTCCTTGCCCGATTGCTGAGCGATGAAAAGAGGACCGCCGATCATTTTGGCTGAGACCTGACCGGTGACGGCCTTTTTGACGAATTTGACCGTCTCGTAAACCAGGACATGGCTCATGACAAAGCCTTTTTCGACGGCCGCAAAGACGCCCAGATGCTTGGTACCGATCACCTTCTGTGAGAAGCCAATGATCCCCACGGTGTCCAGCGAACCTTCCACGTTGGGGATGACCGAGGTGTCGGTGACCATTGTCTTGGTGACCGTATCGCTTTCATGTACCCAGGCAATTTCAACTACTTCCAGCGGGCGGGCATTGATTCGTACCCGCAGCGAGTCAAAGTCGGTGACCGGCTCACCATCAATAGCAATGATGATATCTCCGGCTAACAGACCGGCTCGGTCGGCCGGACCGTCGGCGGTAACCTCGCCGACCCGGACGCTTTCGGCATCGACGATAGGCTCGCCGCTGAACATAAAAACGCCGATCAGGATGGCGATGGTCAGTATATAGTTCATAAACGGACCGGCAAAAATGACGGCCGCCCGCTGAGCTACGCTCTTGGAGAGGAACTCGTCCGGGGCACCCCGACGATCTTCGCTGGGGTTGTCACCGGCCATTTTGACATAGCCGCCGAGCGGGATGATCCCGATGCAATAGGTGGTGTCCCCTTTTCGACGGGAGAAGATATTCGGCGGGAAACCGAGCGAGAATTTTTCAACGCGAACACCCATCCACTTGGCCACAAGAAAATGACCCAATTCGTGGATGAAAATCAACACGCCAAGAACAAATATGAATGAGAGGGCTGTCGTCATGTTTGGTTTCCTACTGTCTTTGCCGGCACCTTGCGGACGCGCTCATCTGCCCGGTCAATATCAACCAGGCTCGGGCTGTTCACAACATCAATTTTACCAACCATATCGGTGATAGTTATAACAATATCCACACCTGTTGTTTCCCGATTCAAGAACGCCCCAGCGGCGATTTCGTTCGCGGCATTATTGTCCCGGGCGGCCGTGGCACCCTTGTCGGCCTATCCCATCTAACGGCTTTGAGCCACGAGAGTTGCAAATTTGGGCCGACCTAAAGAAAGGGCGAAACACTCTGTTCCGCCCTCGACAGTTGGTATAATTGACGATATCACTCGAGCGGGTTACCCTCGGCGTCGGACAGGTAGAGCTTGCGCATCTTGACGTCCGTCACCGGCTTTGACTTCTCCCGCGGGTTGTGCGGCGGCGCCACGGTTTCAACCTTGCCAATCGCGTGGAGCACGTCGTAACCCTTGAGCAACTGGCCAAAGACGGTGTACTTACCATCCAGGAACGGGGTCGGCCCCAGGCAAATGAAAAATTGGCACGAGGCCGAATTGGGATCCTGGCTGCGAGCCATCGACAGAGTACCATCAACGTGCTTGACATTGCTAAACTCGGCCGGCAGGTAATACCCGGCATTGCCCATGCCGGTCCCCTGCGGATCACCGCCCTGGATCATGAACCCGTCGACGATACGATGAAATGTCAGGCCGTTGTAGAAACCGTCGGTCGTGCGAGCCGCAAAAGAATCGGCGTGGGCCGGGGCCACATCATGATACAGCTCAAGCACCATCTTGCCGAAATCGGTTTCAATGGTCACGATCTGGTTGGCCTCGTTCCGGATCGGGGACCTCTGATCGGCCGGATCGGGAGCTTTGGCGACGGCATTTTCGTCGGCCGTGACTTCGGTCTGCGTATCGATCTTACCTTTGGCCTCATTTGCCTCACCGTTGCCGGAGCAGGCCATTGCGCCGAGCATTAAGAACATAGCCGCACCTATCACAAATAATGTCTTCATTGTCAAAGTATCCTTTCAACGAGATAATTGTTTGATTGCCGCGCCGAATATAGAGATTGCGGTCGGGGCTGTCAAGGAGCCAAGGTGATTCTTAGAGGCCCAGGAACGCCTTCCTGACTTTGAACCACAAAACACACAGGGGCTGGCTTTCACCTAACGTATGGATCGAAACAAAGCACTGGGAGGCACAGAAATTGGGTCGAACAGGGTGGTGTCGAAGGGCTCCATGATGTCTATTTGGAAGACAGTCTGGTCGCTTTCAAAGCACCAGAAGGTGATCCTGGGATCGACGTACTTATAGATCCAGGCGGCCGGCGGCCGGTCATCATACGAGAAACTGTCGGCAGGACCATACAGCGGGACAATATCGTCAGTATATGATGAACCAATGCCGATTGAATCGGCCGTCTTATATGGATAGCGAGCGCTCTTGGTGACGCCGTCGGGCTGGAGGTAGACCGAATCGACCACTATAATACCGCGGACGTGGTCGTTGTCTTCGAGGTGGCCGTCTTCGTTGGGATCGTAGCACAGCACGACCACGCCCAAGGCCTCCTCGTAATTGACGACATCAATGAGCCCCAGCGAATCCACCGAAGCGGGCGGGCCATTCAGCGCCAATACATCCGAGTAGAGATCATCGAGCCTGACGTACTGACCCTGGACACCCGGAATCAGGGTATTGGCGCGCAGGAAGACTTCGATAGTGTCTTTGTCGTTGATGGCGGTGGCCAAGATGATCGCATGACCAGAATCACCGCTGAAAGTGTACGAAACAGCAGCTTTGCCTGAAGCGTCGGTGGTAACCGACCGAGTCGCCAGCTCGCCATCCCCTTCGATAGGATGCAGTTGGATTTGCTGGTTGGCCACCAGTCCGCCTTTGTTGTCACGCACGGCCAGTTCCGGAGCCGGCTCCAACGAGTCGCTGCCCATCTCACCTTTGTAGTAGTGCCCATTAAGCGCTACCAGATCCGTTGGGACGGTGGAGTCATCCGGACCGTTACCATTGCAACCTGGGAAAGCAACCAGTCCAACAGTCAGCGCGGTTAGCAAGAACGAACTAAGGAGACTACGAGAATGCTTGTGAACGTCCATAACACCTCTTAGACAACGAGAATCGGCAGTTTGTGCTATCAACCCACGTGGCCGACCTGCCGGTTTACATGCGATAGTAATATTTCAACCCCAGACCGATATTCAGATACCGCGGGCGATTGCCGCTGACATAGAATTCATAACTATTGGCCGATGCCAGGGTCACAAACGAGCGCCCCTTGGGTGCCTGCCAGACTTTGACTTCGGCCCCGGCGTTGACGGCGGTGGCGATGTTAAGTTCGGCCTCAGTAGAGTAGCCCTCGCCGCCGACAGTGGTCATTCCGGCGCGAAACCCAACCCCGACATATGGCGCCAGGAAGGTCTTGGTGATGTTCATAAACAGATAATTGAAGTTGAAATCGAGATCAAACTGGCGAAAAACGGGATCGACCCCCTGGTAATAAATCCGCTGGCCGTCGGTGGTGGTGATGGTATCGACATCCTTGATATTGGTGTACCGAAATCCCAGCTGGTAGAGCATGTGGTCGTTGCGGAGTTGCCCGTAACTCAGAGCCAGGTGAAATGACGGATCGAAGGCATCGTCGGCATCGGCCTGCTTAGGCACGCCATCAGCATCAAAATCGGTCGGACCGATACCGTCAAAAGTCCCTACCGGCTTCGAGCAGCCCCCCAGGAAATCCAAAACACTGTAGCGCTTGGCCACCCGGACCATTCCGGCCCGGGCCGCATCGGCCACCAGCCCGGAAGCAATCATGAGAAACAGTGAAATGGCTACTGTCTTAGTCTTCATAAGTACACCTCGTTTTCGCCCAGCTTACATGTTTGTTAGATAGCCGGCTGCGGCCTGCAAGTCAAACTCTTTGGAGGTTGCCGATCAACATCGTTTATTATACTACCAAAAGCGGCCGATAGAACCAATAACGTCTTGCGCTGCTGATCGGGGCGTATATATTTGGCCAGTTTTCAGGGGGTCGCGTCGGCGACCCGGTATTGTCGAAAGGACAAGTTGAGATGGCAAAAGTAGGTATCATTATCATCGGCGCCGGAGTAATGGGGCAGGGTCTGGCCGAGGCTATCGCTACCTCCGGTAACGAGGTTATGCTGATCGACAAGACGACCAAGCTGGCCGAACGGGGTGTGCGCGGGATAGGCGAATCGATTGATCGCGAGATTCACAAATGGGGCCTGACGCAATCGGACAAAAAAGCGATCCTGGCCAGGATTTTCCCATCATCCGATCTCTCTGAGGCGGAGGATGCCGAAATCGTGATCGAATGCATCCCCGAAGATCTGGAGATGAAGCAGAAACTATTTGCCAAGCTCGACTCGATCTGTTCCCCGGGCACCCTTCTGATCACCAATTCCGGCACTCTGTCGATATCGGAAATCGCCTCGGCCACGGAGCGGCCGCGGAAAATCATCGGGATGCACTTTCTCAATCCGGTCACCAAAATACCGCTGGTCGAGATTGTAAAAGGCCTTAAGACCGACGCCGAGAGCTTCCAGAAGGCGGTCGATTTTGCAGAATTGCTGAATAAGAAGTGGATCACGGTCAACGAATATCCCGGTTATGTCACCACGCGGATCATTGTCCCGCTGCTCAATGAGGCCATGCACGTCCTGATGGAAGGAGTTGCTTCAGCGGAAGATATCGACCGCGCCCTGAAACTCGGTTTTGGCTTCAATGTCGGCCCTCTGGCGCTGGCCGACATGATGGGGCTGGATGTGGTTATGTCCTGGATGGAGAACCTGCTTAAGGAATTGTCCGAGCACAAGTACAATCCCTGTCCCCTGCTGAGGAAAATGGTGCGCGCTCAGCGCCTGGGCGTCAAGACCGGGCGCGGCTTCTTCTTTTACGACAAAGAGGGCAACCGGGTCACCGAGGAGCAATATCTCAAGCGCAGGGAACAGGAGGAAACGAAGTGAAGATTCTGGTTATCAACTGCGGCTCCTCGTCGGTCAAGTACCAGTTGATCGACGCCGACACGGAAAAGGCTCTGGCCAAGGGTTCGGTGTCGCGCATCGGGATGTCGGCCGCCCTCTTACTGCACAAACCGGCCGACCGGCCGGAACTAACTATCACCAGCGAGATCCTGGATCACATCCAGGCCATCGAACACGTCGTTGCCATTCTCCTGTCGAAGAATCATGGCGTTATCACGGACACCTCAGAAATCTCAGCCATCGGCCATCGCGTCGTGCACGGTGGCGAGCAGTTCGAGGATTCGGTCCTGATCACCCCGGAGGTGATGACCGAGCTGCGTTCGTTGATCGAGTTGGCACCGTTGCACAACCCCCACAATATCAGGGGCATCACCGCCTGCCAGAAGATCCTCCCGGATGCCCCTCAGGTAGCCGTCTTTGATACCGCCATGCACACCAAGATGCCACCTCATGCCTTCATTTATGGTCTTCCCTATGTGCTGTACAAACGGTATGGCATTCGCCGTTATGGGTTCCACGGTATGTCGCACCACTTTGTGGCCAATCGAGCCGCCGCGATTACCGGTAAGGCTCTCAAGGATCTCAAGGTGATTACGGCCCACCTGGGTAACGGCGCCTCGGTAGCAGCCATCAAGGACGGGATATCGATCGACACTTCGATGGGCTTCACCCCGCTGGAAGGCCTGCTCATGGGCACTCGCACCGGTGATCTCGATCCGGCCATCATCTTGCACCTAATGGGCCGCGAGGAGCTAACTCTTCACGAGGCTTCGACCCTGATGAACAAGCACTCCGGTTTGGCCGGGATTTCGGGTGTGTCGTCCGACATGCGCGAGATCGAAGAGGAAGCCAAGAAGGGTCACCAGAATGCGAAGCTGGCCCTCGACGTATTTTGTTATCGGCTGAAGAAGTATCTCGGTGCCTACGCTGCCGCTATGGGTGGCCTGGATACGCTCGTATTCACGGCCGGCGTCGGCGAGAATTCACCGTTGGTGCGGGCTAAGACCTGCGAAAACCTGGACTACCTCGGCCTGAAACTCGATCCGGCCAAAAACAAATCAATGACCAAGGGTAGTGAAGCCGACATCGCCGCTGATGATAGTCGCGTGCGCATCCTGGTGATTCCGACTAACGAGGAATTGGTCATTGCCCGCGATGCCAAAGAAATCGTCATGCAGAGCGGCGGCTAAGCAACGCGACTGAAGCCAGCTCCCCCCCGGACAAAGCCGTCAGGCAGAGACGCCTGACGGCACATGAAAATCGTACATGATCCTGTCACCCTGAGCGGAGTCGAAGGGCGACAGGTCAGCAGAGAATATCGAATCGTCATTCCCGCGGAAGCGGGAATCTATTCTTGGCTGATTCAGAGAAGTGGATCCATGCTTTCGCAGGGATGACATGCACGGTGTGATTCATTAACGTCTGCGAATACCGCAGCACGTCCGCGAATCCGCCCTCTCTCCGCTGATACACCCATCGCCCTGAGCGGAGTCGAAGGGTGACGCAAAATATATCAGACCGTCAGGCAGAGACGCCTGACGGCACATGAGAATCGTACATGATCCTGTCACCCTCCTGAGCGGAATCGAAGGGTGGCGACAAAAGTAGGACAGGAGCCCTGCGCTCCCGACGTTGACATCTGTTCCGTTCTCTCGTCGCACTCACCAGAAACGACCGGTCGGACCCTCAGGCTCTGGCTTCCCGTCGACGCCCGATTGCAAAAGCAATCAACGAAACCACAAAGAATATCAACAAAGCCCAGGCCATGCCGCCGAGGGTGTTGATGATGGTACGGTAGATCTCGAGTCCCCAGTATCCGGCGGTCAGCTGATACTGCTCTGCACCTTTGGTAATCGGCTCGATAAATTTCTCGAGCTTGTAAATACTCACGCCCGACGACACACCGACGACAAATAATGCAAATGTCAGGAATTTTCGCCATTCGACGCCGATATCGTCGCCGATCACGCGGATGAAGATCTTGTCGATCGGCCCCTTGAACATCCGAATCACCAGCATCGCCACCAAACAGGCGATGGCCAGCGTGACCAGAAGCAGGATTAAGAATTCCATGAAATCACCTCCGTTTGCCCAAGGCTAGCGGTTGTTGAAGGGTGAGGCAAGATAATGTTGGGGGGACGGGGAATGTCAATTCTCAGACGAAGGTCGGGTTCCGGAGTGAGCGAAGCAAGGGAAGAAACCCGACGCACACACAGCGTGGCTTATGGGCTATCAATGGGCAGCAGTTGTACGTTGTCGGGTTTCTCCTCGCCGATGGCGAGTCGGAACCCGACCTACCAGGACTACGTATAGAAAGCAAAAGACAAAAAAACGGGCAAGCCTGTATCAGGCTCGCCCGCTGCAAAACATGAGGCGTGGTCTAGGCGCTTACATGTTCTTTATGATCTGATCGGCGTACTGCGAAGTACCGAGCTTCTTGGCGCCCTTCATCTGACGATGCAGGTCGTAAGTGACGGTCTTCTTGGTGATCGTCTTCTCAATACCCTTTTCGATCTTGCGCGCCGCTTCATCCCAGCCCATATACTCAAGCATCATCACCGCCGAGAGCATGACCGAACTCGGGTTGATCATGTTCTTGCCGGCATACTTGGGAGCGGTGCCGTGAGTGGCCTCAAAGAGGCCGATGAAGTCGCCGATGTTGGCGCCGGGAGCCATGCCCAGACCGCCCACCTGCGCTGCGCAGGCATCGGAAAGGTAATCGCCGTTGAGATTCGGGGTCGCCAGGATGCTGTACTCGTCGGGGCGAGTCAGCACCTGCTGGAAACATGAATCGGCGATACGGTCATTGATCAGGATCTTGCCCTTGGGCATCTTGCCTTTGTACTTGGACCAGAGCTCGTCTTCGGTGACGCAGTAGCGACGGAATTCCTTGGTGGCCACCTGGTAGCCCCAATCGCGGAAAGCGCCTTCGGTGAACTTCATGATGTTGCCCTTGTGGACCAGGGTCACCGACGGCAGTTTGCGATCGATCGCATACTGGATGGCTTTACGAACCAGGCGCTTGGTGCCGGTCACGGAGATCGGCTTGATGCCGATACCGCTGTCCAGGCGGATGTCGCGCTTCATGGTCTTATTGAGCCAGTTGATAACTTTCAGAGCGTCCTTGGAGCCCTTCTTCCACTCGATACCGGAATAAACATCCTCGGTGTTCTCGCGGAAGATGACCACATTTAGTTTCTCAGGATGCACGACCGGCGAGCCGACGCCCTTGAACCAACGGACCGGGCGGACGCAAGCGTACAGATTGAGCACCTGACGCAACGTCACGTTGAGCGACCGGAAACCACCGCCGATCGGAGTCGTCAGCGGGCCCTTGATGGCGACGATGTGCGACTTGATGGCGTCGAAGGTTTCCTGAGGCATCCATTCTTTGTAGAGGGCGAAGGCCTTTTCACCGGCGTAGACTTCCATCCAGGCGATCTTCTTTTTGCCTTTGTAGGCCTTTTCGACGGCAGCATCGATCACACGCTGAGAAGCCTTCCAGATATCCGGTCCGATGCCATCCCCCTCGATGAAAGGAATGATCGGATTGTTGGGCACACTCAGCTTCTTGTTTTTGATGGTGATCTTCTTGCCGTCTTTGGGAACTTGAATGTGTTTGTACGTAGCCATTAGGTATCCTTGCTAAGAACCGGGAATTGACTTGGGGAGAATAGCGCGGGCGGTCAGAGTCCTCCGACCGCCCGCCTTGCGCTACTTATTTGTAGCCCAGAACCTTCAGATGCTCTTTGTAAGTGCCGGCCGACTTCTGCAAAGCCGAAAGCTCACCCTTGGCAAGTTTCAGCTCCAGAATCTTCTCGACGCCGTTGGCACCCAAAACAACCGGGACACCGATGTAAATGTCTTTGATGCCGTACTGGCCGGTCAGGAAAGCTGAGGCCGGAAGTACTCTCTTCTCATCGTTGAAAACCGCCTTGCACATGCTGACCGTGGCCGCCGCCGGCGCATAGTAGGCCGAACCGGTCTTGAGCAACTTGACGATCTCGCCGCCGCCGACGGCAGTGCGCTCGGCGATCTCCTTGATACGTTTGGCCGGGATGAGTTCGCCGATCGGAATGCCCGCCACGGTAGTATAGCGCGGCAGCGGCACCATAGTATCGCCGTGACCACCGAGCACCATGGCCTGAGTGTCGGTCATGGCCACGCCCAACTCCATCGAGATGAAAGCACGGAAACGAACCGAATCCAGAACGCCGGCCTGACCAAAGACACGATTGCTCGGGAAGCCGGTCACTTTCTGCATGTGGAAAGTCATCAGATCGAGCGGGTTGGAAACCACGATGACAAAACTCTTGGGGGCGTACTTCTTGATGTTGGTGCCGACTTGCTTGATAATGTCGGCGTTCATGTTCAGCAGATCCTCACGCGACATGCCCGGCTTGCGCGGCAGGCCGGCGGTGACGATCACAATATCGGCGCCTTTGATATCGGCGTACTTGTTGGTCCCTTTGACCATGGCATTGTAGCCACGGACGGGGCCGGCCTGGGTCAGGTCAAGGCCTTTGCCCTGCGGCACACCTTCGACGATGTCGACCATGACTACGTCGGCCAGGTTGGCTTCAGCGAGGTACATGGCGCAGGAGGCGCCCACATTACCGGCACCGATAACAGCGATCTTCTTGTTCATCTGGTCCTCCAGAACATTGATTACACTTGCAGGTTCATATACTCA
>JBDRES010000007.1:0-41663 GCA_043819515.1 bacterium | reverse complement strand
GTCGGGGGTATCGCAAAAGCGCTTGACAGCGGTTTGGTCTTTTAGCTATAATGGGTTAACAGAGAGGGATACCGGGGAATGTACGATCCAGATCCGAATTTAATCAAGCTCTTAATACCGCGAGGCGGTGGCATGCGCCCGATCTGGCGTGGCCCAACCGGTGAGGGTGGGATGAGTCATTGAAGTAGGTCGATGCCCCTGCCGGCCCTTAGTAAAAGTAGGTCGACACCCCTTAGGGTTTCGACATTGAAGACGAGTTGAGCCGGGACGTAGGTCGATACCCCTTGGGGTTTCGACATCGAAAGCGAGCAGAAGTAAGGTAGCAACAGATACCAAATGGATAACCTGGAAATAGCGGGCGTGACAGGTAATCGAACCGGCGAGTTAAGAAAGAACCGGGACGAGGTGTAATTATGCGCAAGATCATATCAGTCATAATGGTGCTGGTGTTGGGGGTGGCGTTGGTGGGTTCATCGGCGTATGCTGTCAACCCCGACCCGAACGCGGTCAGGCCATGGATCTGCGAGAGCCGTCCCGATAGCGGTGATGACATAGGCTGGGATGATCCGGCCACCAGCCCTCCAGCTCGCGGCCTTGTGTTTAGGGCCTTTGAGTTGAACATGCCTGCTTTGATGCTCAACAAGATCATATTCTGGTTCGTAGTAGATTGGCCTTCTCAACCGGACGATTTGGACTCCACAAATGATGAAGCAGTTAAGAGAGATTCGAGAGCTTATACCGAGTAGAAAGTCAAAGTAGGTCGATACCCCAAAGGGGTTCCGACATTGGAAACGAGCAGAAGTAAGGTAGCAATAGATAACGAATGGACAACCTGGAAACAGCGGGCGTGGCAGGTAATCGAACCGGCGAGTTAAGATAGAACCGGTACGAGGTGTAATTATGCGCAAGATCATATCGCTTATAATGGTGCTGGTGTTGGGGGTGGCGTTGGTGGGTTCATCGGCGTATGCTGTCAACCCTGACCCGAACGCGGTCAGGCCATGGATCTGCGAGAGCCGTCCCGAACCCGGTGGGGATGACGATCCTTTCGGAGTCGATAAGGTCGGGATCCGCCTATTTGATGTATCTGCTATCTGCACATGTTTGCTGGGCAATGAAATTGGTCAGTTCTTGCTACTAATCACAAATTGGAACCTGATACAACCCAATGGCGAACACGACGATGGCAAAGATCGAGACCATCCAGAGACTGCTGGAGAGTAGCAACTACCGCGAGGTAATCGCTGCGGTGGACGGCTTTGGCCCGACGACCACAGTTGAGTGCGCACATTTGCTTGTGATGCGAACCGAGGCAATGCTCGCTCTGGGCGATTACAGTGCAGAGTACGTAGACCGCGCCATTCACTTGCTGCGGCCTACTGGAGAGACAAAGCTCTTCGCGTTGGCAAAGTATCTGAAATCGCGAGTACTCCTGATTGGCGGGTCCTTGCATGAGGCCCTGGAGGAACTGACTGAGTCCTATGTGTACTATAAGCGGCAAGATGATCAGCGAGGGATGGGCAGAGCCGCCAACCTGATGTCCTATATTGCCTTTCAGCAGGCCGAGTACGCGAAGTTCTTTGAGTTGAGTCGGAAGTGTCTTGAACACTATCGGGCCGGCAACTGCGACGATCAAATCAGCATGGTTCTGCTGAATATCTGTACCGCGAGGTTTAGATCGGGGCAGTTGCTTCGAGCGGTATCAGAGCTACGCTCCATTCGCGCCGATCGATACCAGAACTTAACTGAAGACAACAAATACAACCTCTATCACTTGATGGCTCTAACGTCCGCGCAGTTGGGGGACCGCGCAGCTGCAAGTAGGTCAATGTCCAAAGCGTCAAAGCTTAACAGGGAACTTGCCAGAGAGGTATTCAGACACCACGAAATCACCGGCTACGTCAACATCCTCGACGGCAAGTACGATGCTGCCGAAAAAGCCCTCAAGCAGGGTCTGAAGCTCTCGCTCAAGATTGCCCCGGAGTCGGCCCTGATCTCGCAGATCAAACGGCTCTTTGGTGATCTGTATGTTGCCACCGAGCAATGGGACAAGGCGGAGCAGTTCACCAACGAAGGGCTGGAAGTTGCCGAGAAGATCGGCGAGCGGGTCGAGATCGCGGCATGCCATCGGATCTTCGCGCAACTTGAGCAGCATCGCGGCAATGACAACATAGCGCGCGAGTGGTTCGTTAAAGCTATCGAGCTATTCCAGCTCATCGGCGCCAACTATGAACTGGCGGCAACAAGATATATGGCGGCCGTATCCGGTCTCTATGATAACGGCGAGCGTCAGGCTCTTCTGTTTATGGCCCGCCGCTACTTCGAATCGGAGCAAGTTAAGCCATATCTTCAGAAGATCGACGCGGCCCTCTCCACCCGCACCCCTTCTCGAAACACAAAAGAGAGCAACCTAGTTGCCCCGAGGGTGATTGCGAAGTCAAAAGTGATGACCGAGATTGTCTCGCTCTGTGAACATGTGGCGCAGGCGAATATGACCGTCTTCCTGACCGGCCCGACCGGCACCGGCAAGGACCTACTGGCGCGCTATATCCACCATCACTCTGGTCGCACGGGTGAGTTTGTGTCGGTCAACGCGGCTGCGATTCCAGGTCCGATGATCGAGGCGGAGCTGTTCGGTCACACCAAAGGTGCCTTCACGGGATCGGACGGTGATCGCGTGGGGCTCTTGCAGCAGGCGGACGGAGGGACGTTTTATCTTAACGAGATCGCCGATGCCACTATGGAGTTTCAGACGAAACTGCTTGAGGTTCTTGAGACCCGGCAGATCCGACGGCTCGGTGAGAACAAAAACCGCCCGGTCGATTTCCGTTTGATCGCGGCGACCAATCATGATCTGAAGCAGCGTATCGCCGAGGGCAAGTTCCGGCTGGATCTTTATCATCGCCTCAACGAAATCCCGATCGAGTTGCCACCGTTGTCGGATCGAAGGGACGACATTCCGCACTTGGTTGAGTTTTTCCTTGAGCACGAGGGTTGCCAAGTCAACGGCGACAGGGAATCGCACGCACGGCTGGCATTCCTGCTTTCTATCCCGGACTATGATGGCCACGTTCGCGAACTCCGAAACCATGTTGAGAAACTGCGTCACATGTCCAGTGGCGACGTGGCGCGGATGATCGATTTGATTCTCACTGACGGTTTCCTATCTGAGCGCGACTGGCTGACGCGTGTTCTTGAGCGCACCGGCGGCAACCGTTCCCAGGCCGCCCGCCTGATGGGCGTGAGTGAGGCGACCATTCGCAAACGCCTTGGCAGATATTGTCCGACGACCACCGCGTCCTGAACGCTTCCCCGCTCCGACCCTTCCATTCTAAGTAGTCCATACATCTCATCATTGCAATTCGTTCTATCACGGTCCGGATTCGTCACGCTTCACTTCGAATTCGTCACAGTACCCCGATAATTCGTCGCGACACGGTTCAAATTCGTACCAATACCCGCCCAATTCGTACCTCTCGGTCCCTGATTCGTACCTGAAGGCCGATGATTCGTCCTTTCGGCCATTTGACGTTGTCCAAATTGTCTGTAGGCGCCCCCGACAACTTCGCAAGATGATCCCGCCAACTTTTTCGCATCGCATTGCCAGGCACTTACGCGGTCGCATCGTGATCGCATCGCATTCGGCATGGCTTGTGCTATAGCTCACAATTGTGAGATTGATGTAGCCCCCAACATCGTCAATTGAGCGTGTGGGGTTATCCCTCTGTGCCGGGGTGGCGATCAAAACCCCACAATCCGCCACCCCGGAACTATACGGCGGGGGAGTATTGCGCTACCAAAGGTGTTCGGGCGCGGTAGTAGATGTGCTATTGCATGGAACAGATTTGAGCCGACTGGCTGCCGATTCCGTTCAGTACGAGGAACCGGAAGCTGTCAGTGATCGCTATGTTGGTATAACAAGACGGGCTAGCCATGATGAGTGCAGCCATCTCATTGCGGTTGTCACCATATTTGAGGCGGATGGCCATCCACTGGGTGATTAACCTTTACTTGACACCTTAAACTGCCTATCAAGGGAGAGAAGGGAGGAGTGTTGCTCAATAAGATACCGTGGATTTCGATATACAAGTGGCTCATCTACATGATGTCAGCCACCTGTACGTACATCCCGTTCCACTGATCATGACCTATTAGTGGAAGGAATGGGGCGATGGAGCATTTGAATTGGCTGGCCCGATTAGTCTTTGGCTGATGCGCGATGGGTGATAATGTGAATTCTATACAGGACAGCGCCTACAGGGCACCAGGGGTTATTGAGCGATTGCACTATCACAAGAGGGACCAGGAAAGAGCCCGGCACCGCGCCTTGCTCCTGGTGGTCCTCGGGGCTGGCTTGTTGTGGATCGGTGGGCTTGCCCTGCGGCAAGATTTTTGGTCATCACACAAGTTGATCGTATACTCTGTGGATGGAGATGCCGGACAGTTGGCTGGTCATGGTTCTGCTTCCTCGCCGAGTAGAACCCGGCCGATGTTGCCTGCCCGGTTTCCCTCGGGTTATGTCGGCAAGATCAAAGTTCTGCATGAGATGACAGCAGAACATCCAGCCATCGACAAATTCGCGGGCCCTTCATCCATCTCGCTCGAGCCGGATTGTGACAATGCGACACCGTTTTCTTTTACAGGCGACTACCTGGTCTCATGTGCGGCTGGTGACGACTGGGGTTTGCCCGGTCGCAATCCGCTTTGGCTTTATGCTCTCTCGCCCCGGAGGCATCGGAATCAGCCGGATGGAATCGCGGCTCTCAGCATAAGTAAACCCGTGCAAAGCACGCCGCCCCATGCGCAGTTGCTCAGCCCAGCCTGGCCTCGTAACGTTCGCTTCCTAAATGACACCGTCATAGTGGAGGGTATTGTGACTCTTCACTCGTACGGTTCGATTTCGTTTGTGCTCATTTGGGAATC
Source organism: bacterium (assembly GCA_043819515.1). Taxonomy (GTDB): domain Bacteria; phylum Zixibacteria; class MSB-5A5; order GN15; family FEB-12; genus DAOSXA01. The sequence continues at coordinate 36,740 of JBDRES010000007.1, read as the reverse complement.
TCACCCTGAACTCGGATTCGCAGAGGAAGTGCAGCGGGCGCTGTCTCGAAGTACGTGTTTTCCGGCCGTTGACAAGAACGGCGACCGAATCAGTGTTCGCTGCCCATACCGCTGTGTCTTCATTAAAGATGCCAAGTCATCGGTGTCGGTGGATTGGACTTCGGAAAGTGGACCGTCACCATACGAGGGCCACATGACCGCAACAATACGCCAGTGATCCGGGTCTTCGGTAATGTGATTGCGCCACGGCTTCTACATTTCTGCTAACCCTCTATTGAGGAGAGTCCGATGCGAAAGCTTGGTTGGTGGTCAGCAATCGTCGTTCTGGTTATTCTGAACGGCATCATGTTCTGGCGAGTGCAAACACTCGACCGGGCACTGAGGTCGGTTACTGATACGAGGCCTACTTAACGATCGTGGATGGCAGTCTTGATGACTTGCGGGGACTCTACACCTATCCGACCTTTGGGCAGTACTTCTGGCCACCCGAGACAGCCGTCGTTAAGGTCTCCATGAGCGTGGCGGTTTTTCTGACTCCACAAATCAGTTGTCCCTGGAACGCTATGGAGCTGGATAGTCTCAGGACGCTCCTGCCTCTGCTAATAGAGAGAGGCCAGCGCATGGTTGCAGTGTGTGCCCCGGGTGATTCAGTTGGTGTCGCTCAGTTGCTCGACAGCGTCGGTCTGTCGATTCAGCTGTCGACGGCGGAATCCGAGCAGTTCAATCTCTCTCAGATGGGTATTTCGCCAGGTTTCATGCCCTTCAAGGTACTGTATGATTCCAACTACACGGCCATTTACATGCGCGGAGGGGATAGCTCACCAGAAAGCCAGTCTGATTTTATGGCTGCCGCGCGACGTCTGAGTCGCTTGGCTTGGGAGGGGAATTTGTAGCCCCCATCAGATATGAGGAGGATTGAGTTGGATAGGACAGACAAATACAAACAATCACGATACAACCATTTCGTACCTATCGAAGACGGCAAGCGGTTGGCGTTTAACGCCATGTCGTGCGGGCTGGCGGAGATGGACCCCGATAGCTACAAGATCTATGAGGCGCTGGCCGGCGGCAATGGCGATAGTATCGACCGTGAGAAGCACGCCGAGTTGATTGAGAACCTCAAAAAGGGCGGGTTCCTGATTGATCCGGAGCTTGACGAACTGGCCGCCATCCGTGCCGCGCACTACCGTGCGAGGTTTGGCAATCGCGGCTTTGGGTTGACGATCATCCCAACGAACAATTGCAACTTCGCCTGCGACTACTGCTATGAGAACTCGAAGATTCACTCGGCCCCGGCCGATCAGGGCGGCGTCATGTCGAACAAAGTCTGCGATAACATTGTCAAGCTATGCGAGCAGCGGATCGAGCCGAAGGGCGCCTTCGCGGTCACCTGGTACGGCGGCGAACCACTCCTGGCGCCGCGCATAATCGGCAGACTTTCCGGCGAGTTCATGCGCATTTGCGAGGAAAAGGAAGCCAAGTACCAGGCTGGTATCATCACCAACGGCTATTTCCTAAACGAGAAGAATCTGTCGTTCCTGCTGGGCGCGAAAGTGTCGTTTGCTCAGGTTACTATCGACGGCCCGCGCGAGGTGCATGACAGACGCCGCTGCCTCAAGAGAGGCGGTGGAACGTATGATAGGGTCATGGCCAATCTTGAGAATATCGACGACGACAGGGGTTTGCGTGTTGCCATCCGGATCAACATCGACAAACGCAACGAAGATCGCGTCCCTGAGCTATTGGAGGACTTCAAGCGCCGAGGTTTTCATAAGAGGAAGAACTTCTCGATGAGCTTTGGCCAGGTGTTCCATGTAGCTGGTTCCTGCCCCGACATCTCTACCACCTGTATGGTGACGCCGGAGTTCTCTGACTTCCTCGTTACGGCTTACAAGATCGCTTTGGACATGGGATTCAAGCATACCAGCTACCCCTCGCGCATGATCGGCAATTGTGGCGCAGTAGGCAGCGGTTCAGCATTAATCGAACCAGACGGCACGGTTCAGAACTGCTGGGAGACGGTTGGGCATGGGGACAAGCGGACTGGTGTCCTTGAGTCGGATGGCATCAAGTACGATGACAACTACCTGAAATGGGTGGGCTGGTCACCCTTTGACGAAGAGTGCACAGCTTGCGATATCCTGCCGCTGTGCATGAGTGGCTGTCCTTACCGGTCCGTGTATCCCGCAGAGTTGGGTAAGTGCATATCCTGGAAATATAACATGACCGACATTCTGCCGCTCATGAAGAAGGCGAGTGAACAAGGTCTGCTGGCCGTGCCGCGTGAAGCCTGCGCCTGCGAGATAGAGCAAACTGATGAAAGGAGGTGAGATCGATGGATTGGCTGGTAGGACCAGAGGCAAGTATATTTGGGTTATTGGAACATGACCACTGCATCTTCGTTATGTGCTGTGTTGACAGCTGCTTCTGTGCACACAACTGCACGGAAAACCTGCCGTGCATCTTGTATTGCTCCAAGGGGCCCGACGATCCCGCCCTCTAGTATGCGGGATTCCACAATCGACCACTAATGTCAAAGTAAGCCGAAAGGAGATTGAGATCATGAGTTGGTTAGTCGAACCAAGGGTTGATGCCGATACGAATCCGCTCAACTTCTGCTTGCCGCTGCTTGCCTGCGGTTGGACGCTATTGGTGGGCGGAGCCGCTATCATAGCCGACTGCGCCTGGTCGGGAGGGCTTTGCCAGAGCTTCGTGCTCGTTGATTCTGACTAGGGAGGTGCCGATGCTCTGTGACGGCGGGGCCGTTGCCAAGAGGAGTGTATTGCATCATGTCGTTGTAGGAGGTCTATATGAATTGGATAATGGAACCGTTTGAGGGACCGCAAGAGTTGTTCGGCGCTTGTCCCAAGAACTGCTGGTGGAAGTGGGACTGCGACTTGTGTCTGTTCTACTGCGCTGGTAAGGAATCAAGCACCTGTACGTAGTCGACCAAGCGGGTAGACAGGTGGGTGACGGTCGTTCGGATCACGGTTCGCATCGTGGTCAGTCCTCATCGGCTGTTCTGCACGGCCCAAGACCAACTCGACGGCCTTGCAGCCCACCCGTCAATTGCCTGCCATTGCAGGATGCCCGGCAACCGTTTGACATAATCCTTGACGTGATATGACTTGAGAATGCAGATTGCAGCAAAACAGATCATCAACGCAGGAGCTGAGTCGTGACGCCAAGTGAACAAGTGGAATGTGGCAAGCGGCGGGTTGCGATACTGACGATTTCGCTGATAGGCCTATACGTTCTGTATCGTGTGTTGTACGGCAGCATTTGGGGACAGGGCGGACACAATGAAGGCTGGCGTGCTTGGTGCCTGCCGGGTGCTGAGCTGGCTATGCTGTTGTGTATCGCCTCGGCGATGACTAGAGGTATTAGAAGCGGCCACTGGACACCGCGCGATTGGGGGCTGGGGCTCGACAAGACTGTCTGGGTTGTCGGAGCAGTTCTGGCGGCGCTATTTGCACTCGGCTACCTCTTCAACCAACCCGAATCGGGAGCGGAAAGCATGCGAGTACCACTCGCGAACACACTCGAACTGGGTACAAGCGAGGTACTTCTTCGCGGTCTGCTCGTGAGCTGCTTACTAGTGTGGTTCGGGAAGAATCCCACCGGAGTGGCTGGAGCCGCCCTGGTTAGCGCGATCGCCTTAACCCTGGTGCGGTGGCCCGACGGAGGAGTGACGCCCATGCAATTGGTCGGGACTCTCTGCCTGCAGGGTATCATGGCGTACGGCTGCTACAGCATGGGGTCGGTTTTGGTTACAATGGTGTTCCCATTATTTCCTGTGACCTCCGAACAGCCCGGCACCTACCCGCTGTTCTCTGTCGCCCTCTACTTCGCCCTGGCTCTGGTGGCGAAGTATGTTAGTCCGAAAGAAGCACATACCGAAACGGAGATCGCAAAGTGTGATACAACTTAACAACATCCACTATCGGTATCCTAAACGGAAGGACTTTGGGCTTAAAGGTGTGTCGTTCACGGTTGAGCCGGGGGAGATATTCACACTACTCGGACCGAACGGCGCCGGCAAGACGACGCTGATTCGTATTCTCTCCGGATTGATCCTGCCGCAAGAGGGAACGGTATCTGTCTGCGGCCATGACCTGCAGCTGGCCGAACAGAAGGCGCGTCGATGTTTGGGCCTTGTTCTCGGTGATGAGCGAACGTTCTACTTCCGTCTCTCCGGAGCTCAGAACCTGGAGTTCTTCGGCGGTCTGTACGGACTAGATCGCGTGTATCTCAAAGGCCGAGTTGCAGAAGTGCTGGGGATGGTCGGCCTGCAAAACGACGCCGCGCTACAATTCATGCGCTACAGCTCCGGGATGCGCAAGCGGCTCAACATGGCCCGCGCCCTGCTACATGATCCGCCGGTACTGCTACTCGATGAGCCGACCAGCAGTGTCGATCCGGAATCAGCCCAGAGCATTCGCAAGATCATTCTCGATCTCAAGCGGCGCGGTCGCACAATCCTGCTTACCACGCATGACCTCACTGAGGCGGAACGGATGTCGGACCAAGTGGGCTTCTTGAAGGCGGGACAGCTGACCAAGATTGGGACGGTGGCAGAATGCAAAGCGATAATTCGCAAGAAGCGGCTGGTTATCGGTTTTGATACCGAGTCGGAACTGTCGGACTTGGACGGTCGAGCTATGGAGCTATTGCTACGACGAGCTACTAACGTGGATAGCGTTCACTGCTCCCGGCGTCAGCTCGAAATCAACTACAACGGCGGCTTCGACATGAACGCGGTGCTGGCGGTTGTGTCCGAGGCGGGAATCCCAATTACATCGACCCAAACCGAACAAGCCTCGCTTGAAGATGTCTTTATGGCTCTGGCCAGGGAGCAATGACCGTGTACAAGCTCTTCCTGTTCCTCAAGCGAATGATCGTCACCATGTTTAGCTATCGCACCGCCATGATATTGGGGATCTTGGGCGGCTTCGTCGGTCTGCTTCAGTTCTCATTCATGGGGCGATTCCTCGAAGATGGCAATAGCTTTCCGGCGTTAGATCAATACGGTGGTAACTTGCTGGCCTACCTTATCATCGGCAGCGCCTTCACGAGCTTCGTGGGCGTGTCGCTGCACTCGTTCCAGGGAACTGTTCGGTCCGAGCAGCAAATGGGTACCCTGGAGTATCTGCTGTTGTCCAACACACGGTTGGAGTTGGTACTGACATATTCAGGACTGGTCAGTTTTGTGCAGGCGGTGGTAAATGTGGCCTTGCTATTGGTGATCGTGATATTTGTGTTTGGCATTCCGATGGATGTCAACCTGCCGGCGGCTGGTCTGGCCATCGCTCTGACTATCACCTCGCTGTCCGGGATCGGTCTGATGAGCGCGGGAGTGATCATTGTCACCAAAGTTGGTGACCCGATTACCTGGGCCTTCACGACCTTGACCGGACTGCTGAGCGGGGTGCTGTTTCCGATCGAGTATCTACCGAAATGGCTACAGATGGTGTCATGGACACTGCCAACCACTCACGCATTACATGCCCTACGCATGTCGCTGATTCAGAGCGCATCAATGGGCGAAATATCACAGCAATTGACGATGCTCCTGGTAATGTCTCTGATAACCCTACCCGCCGGGTTTCTGGCGGTTCGCTATGGATTTGATCGCGCCCGCAAAGCCGGTACCCTGGCACACCATTAACTAAACTGCACAGGGGAAAATATGAACGAAATCGCTGCACAAATAATCGATAATGAAGACGTCGTATCAACACCGAAATTACCCTCGATATGGCGAGTAATGGCTGGTGTTTTCATCGAACCGAGCGAGTCCTTTCGCTCGTTGGCCGCCAAGCCGCGCTGGCTGGTGCCGTTGTTGGTCATCATTGTGGCCGTGTTCGGTCAGTTGCTGGTTACAAACGAGATTCGCATGGATGATCTGGAGAAGCAAGTTCGCAGCAACCCGACGTACTCGAGCGAGGAAGTTCAGCGGCGACTTGGAAATATCGAAGCCCAGCGCGGTCCAAATTGGAACTGGTCCGGAATCCTGAACGGTCTGGGCTTCGTTAGTATTGCAATAATTGCTCAGGTGCTGCCGACCGCGTTTCTCCTTTGGCTGGGACTTCAGTTCTCGCCGCGACGACCACGGTTTCTGCCGCTTTTGGCGGTTGTAGTGATGGCCTTTCTGGTGACCATCCCAGAGGCGGTGCTCACATCTGCGCTGGCATTCTTCAAAGGTACTACTGAAATATCACTCGGACCGGCGGTGTTGCTGCCATCCGAATGGAAGCACTCGCCACTTTACAACCTCTGTTTCCAACTCGATATCTTTAACGTCTGGATCGGTACCCTGGTGATACTCGGGCTACCATTAGCAAGCGGCGTCTCACGACGCCTGGCAGCCGTCTCCGTCGGCTACCTCTGGCTGGTATGGCTGCTGCTTGCGATGTTCGTGGGCAGGCCGATCCAGATAACATGATCGGTGCAATGCGACGATCTTCGGAGCCCGGGCGACCGTTACACCGGCTAGGCGACCGACTTAAAGTGAAGCAACAAGGCTCCGAAAGTTCTACTAACGTCCAGCCGGGGGAGCTACTAACGTAAGCGGTTGACCATCAGCTGCTTATATGGCTACCAGCTCGCGCAGCTGAGTGCTTTCTAAACAGAGTAGCTGGTCGGCTTCGTGTTATCCGATGAAGCCTCTCCAACCGGATCATCTGTCAAGCACAACTGTCGTGGTACTTGAATCTCGACACACTGGTCTGTTAGGCCTTCGACATTTCGTAGGGGTGTAAGATCGTTCAGTTACTCAACACTACTCCACCCAAGGGCGCCGTCAAAATGATTGGTTTTTTGTGCAATCCCTGGGCGCTGTAGGCTCCGGGGGCAAGAATCCACAAAACACCGCCAGGAATCGTACCCGCGACGCCATCTGTAAAGGTATGATACGGATTGCCGAACGTCCCATCGGGGAACAAGCCGTCGGCATCCCTTGAAACGAATTTCCACCAGGGCTCGGGTGGGTAAGCGAACATCATGGAGAGCGAATCAAGGTAGCTAACAGAATCGCGTTGACCAATTACCGATTGGTACTGCGAATACTCCGGCTTGACAACAATCGTCCGGCCCTCTCCTGTCGGTTCGCAGCAGCAAGGCGGTTCAGCACCGCATTCACAAATTGAAAAGTCACAATCGCCGTAGTGCATTAGGGACGTGAAGTCGTAATATCCCCACTCACCAGCGTCGCCATGGATATCGAAGTTGTGCTCTTTGCCTTCCTGGACAGAGTCGATTTGTATCGTAACAAACAAGTCGCGTGCTGGTCGTGATTGTTCATGCCAGAAGCCTAGGCAATGCATCAATTCGTGGACTATAGTAATACGGCGATTCCAGCTGACGATGTTGATGATCTGTTCTCCCAAACCTGTCATTCCCACTTGAGAGTTGTTGACAGAGGATGATGCTTGAATGTGTACATGGTTGAATTCGTCTGTAACCGGGACAAAATCAACTCCGGCGATGTTCTCCCATACGCCCATCGCTGCCAGCATGCTGTCCTGTTGCCAGGATACAACATTGGTGTCAAACTCATATGGAACGATGCCGCCGGGCCACCAGGAATTCTCACGCCAGGCCTGTTTACCCTGAGTTTCGTAGAAATCCTCGGGGACGATTATGTCCCCTTCGATAGTCATGTAGCCGTCCGGGATACCGTCGGCGGCGACCGCATTTGCTGTCAAGACAGCCACAGAGAGGGTTAGCCCAACGGTTAAAATCACGGCCATTGCCGACCTTTGAGTAGGTTCATGAGAGATCATCGACCCATGCTCCTTATTGTAGACCTACCAGAACCAACACAAGTCCCCTCCCTTCAGGCAAAGCCGTCATGGCCTTGCCGACAATGGTGCCATATGCTCGCTCACGGTCGGCCGCTCGCATGGCGTGACCGGGGGTACTGGAGGAAGTCAACATGTCTCCCGGTCGAATCTCGCCGTAATCGGCGTCGGCCCAGCAATACGCCCGTCCAACCAGGGCTACCGAGTTTTCGCCGTCGGCAATAGTACCTCTCTGTCCCATCATCATGCCCGGTTGCACACCTCCGGCTCCACTTATGACGCCGGCTACCCGCGGGTCGTAGGCTTTGTTGCTAACCTTCAGCTGACCAGGGTTGCTATCGTCAATACAAACCAGCATGCCCGGCAACGGCCGGTCACAGTCGGCATTGACTACCTCGAACATCTCTGAGAGATCGCTGCCGCCGGTTATGTACACGGTCGGAGTGATGACGGTGTCATCGACCAGAGTGACATTGCCCAATTGGAACTCATAGCCCGAGCGGACGCGCACATTCCCTTCAAAATCAGCAGCCAATCCGGCGGGGCTCTTGGCCGATAGGGCAACCCCTTCGTCGGTTTCGGCCCACACGCCGACACCATATTGGGAGTATCCCTTAACGCCAAGGCCGTGAACGGCATCGCCCATTACCGAAACACCGTTGACTCCCATAGCCTCAAACAGACCGCCGTAATGAATGGTGTCGGAGGTGCTTGAAGCGAGGCCATATACGCCGACTCCTATCGAGCTTTTGCTCTCAAAGTATCCACCATAGGTAACATATCCGCCCTGGTGCGACGCCTGCCCAAAAACCCCGCGTCCCCGGAGACCGTTGGAAACGAAATGACCGCCGAAAGTAAGGACGTCGCCAGAATTGTTGGCCCAGCCGGCCATGGCCCGGCCCTCAGCTCCCGTCGCTTCGCCATAGACACCTTTGGCTCGGGTACCGGTAGCTTCGCCGTAAATACCGGAGGCGTCGATTCCACTGACGGTACCATAAGCACCTCGGCCATTAAGGCCGAATGATTCAAACTTGCCGCCGAAAGCGTCGCCATCACTGAAATCGTTTGACCGACCGTAGACACCGATACCGTGCTGGCCGTTGCCGATGCCGGTAACGCCGCGCCCGAGATTCCCGGTCGCCACTCCGTGCACAGCCTGCCGACTAAAACCACCACTCTGGAAATAGCATCCATCGCCGCCTCCGTTATTGGTAATCGAGAATGTGTAACCGGCCGTTGAGACGGTGTCGTTGTATGGCAAAGTGAGTCCGCTTCCTCCCGAGACATTGGACCATCCGACATGGCCGGCGCCATCGCTTACCAGCGCCTGTCCGGCCGAACCATCGGACGGAGGAAACTCGTACCCGCTTATTTCATCGCCAAAGCGAATGTGCGGCATGTCGATCATGAAAGTTGAGTCCTGCGTCAATGTGCTCTGCAGACCGAACAGGTACGAGTAATCTGCGGTGCTGGTGATGGTATCACCGTAGCCGCCCAGGACGGCCGAATAATCGCCATCGACCCGGTTTTTGTAGCCGCCCGCTATGTTGCTGCGCGAGCCGGCGGCATGGTTGCCTTCGCCTCCGCCTACGGCTGAGGCATAACCGGCGGCTGTGTCCCTGGTACCGCCGCTTACAGAGCTCACTCCTCCGACTGCATTGTTATACTGCCCTCCGGCCACGACCGACATGTCGCCGTCGGTGCGGTTCCATGAGCCACTGCCGATGATGCTGCGCCAGCCGTAGGCATCGTTGTCCCAGCCGCCAACTACAGCAGCATCGTTGCCGAATGTCTGGTTGGCGCCGCCACCACCGATGAACGAACTCGAGCCATGGGCTATATTTCCGTTGCCTCCGGCAATGGTAGCCCTTTGGGCGGCGGCCTTAATTTCGTTGGCGCGGCCGCCACCGATGGTGCTGTGCTCACCGGAGGCGCTGTTGCGATCGCCACCGGCCACGGTGGCAAAATTGTGTTTTGCACTCGTGTGCCAACCGCCTCCAACAGTGGCATAGTAGTAGTCCTGACCGTCGAGTCCGGTCTGGGAGCCAACGCCCATGTTGACCATGGTTCGAATACTGTCACCATAGTAGACATTGTCAGATCCACCGCGGCCGATCGCCCAGTAATCATTGGTTGCCAGAACCGGTCCCGAAAGAGTCCAGAACCCGGTCCCACCGACCGAACTCCAGCCCAACTGACCGTTGCCATCGGTTGCCATAGTCTGCCCGGCGACGCCATCTGCGACCGGAAACTTGTAGCCACTCGATTCATCGCCAAACCTGATATGGGGCATGTCGACCATGAAAGTCGAGTCCTGGGTCAGCTTGGCGTCGATGCCGACCAGGTAGGAGTAATCACCAGTGTTGGTTATGGTGTCATTCTTGCCGCCGACAATGATGGCATAGTGGCCGGCAATGAAATTATCTTTGCCGCCGCCTATGAAGGCCTGGAAACTGGTAATCGTATTGCGAACACCGCCCGTTATGCAGCTGTTACCGCCACTTACGAGATTAGAGTCGCCACCGCCGATGAAGCTATAGTCGTTGGTAATCACGTTGCCCAATCCGCCGCCGATGGTAGAGCCGGTGCCTGCAACGGTGTCGCTATGTCCTCCCGACACAGTAGCGAAATCGCTCAGAGCGGCATTATCCACACCGCCGCCGATGGTGATGTTGTGTCGATCGAAACCGGGATCACCGGCCTGGCTCGAGAGTCCCAGGTTGACGAACGTAAAGTTGTGTGGTCCGTGATTACTATTGCCGGCATTGCCGCGAGAGATACCGACAAGGTTGAGCGTGTGGGCGACCGAGTCCGTGACCTCCCAGACAGCGCTGCCGCCAGATCCTCCGGATTGGGCATAAAGAGCGGTATCGGCATGTATCGCCCGGAAGGCATAGGCGACGCTGACGATCGCCATGGGTGGGTCCGACACCGGGCCCGATTCGATTTGCATCACCATTCCGCGCACCGAGCCATCGAAGACGGTCAGAGGCAGGGGGTTGACACTGCCGAGCAACACTGTAAATGCCCCGCCGGCTACAGTGACATCGTCGTGTGTTTCACCCCAAAGCTCGGTTGTCTTGAGGGTATCATCATAGATGACAAAGGTCAGACTGGTCGTCGTATCAAGTGGAACTCCAGTTGAGTCGGCTAAGTATCCCTGGTAGTTGAGCAGGCGTGGCGCATCGGCCTTAGCTGAGCAAAAGAGAACCACCAACATTAGAGCGTTACTGAGTACCAGTTTTAGGATCGGTTGCATAGGATTCCTGCCAATATATGAGACGTGTTATCTTCTAATCTATCGGCCGTTTGCGGCAAGTCGTTAAACTACGGACAAGTAGAGCCTATCTCCCATGATAGTGAATGCTTCGCCGAATGACAAGGGACGCGAGGTTTTGGCCGAGGCGACCACACGATCAATTAGTCGGAAAAAGAGAGCTGCTCTCCGGACAGCAAGGAGACCAGGTGGAGAACACCATTTGGCCTCCGGCAACTCAGCCGGAACTGAGATTACGTCAGTTAGGGTTGAGCGGAGGAGTATTCACGCCGTTCAAGCGGTTCGAAAGAAATGCAAAAATCTTCCGAAAGTTCTACTAACGTCCAGCCGGGGGAGCTATATTTGTGATGGTCAACAATTTACGACCACGCATGCCGCTTTTCATTCTTCTCCGGAGCAGACACAGTAACAAGATGGCTGAACGGTGTTTCAGGAAGCGGAGGGATTTAGTTTGCCTTGCCGATTGGTTTCGGATAGAATGGTGAGGTGGTCCGTCTGAACATGTTCCTCTCGCCATATGGATGACAGCAACCGACAGCTACCCGGTGATCTAGGCTCGAGGCCGCTCGGGCCGGGGACAGTTGTATCAAAGTATACGATTGTCGAAAAGATCGGGGCCGGCGGCATGGGCGAAGTGTTCCTGGCTGACGACTCCCAGTTGCGGCGGGAAGTGGCTCTCAAGTTCCTACCCCCGAATCTCACTGCCGACAGTGAATTCCGTGTCCGTTTTCGTCGGGAGGCGATGGCGGCGGCGCGACTTAGTCATGCTCATATCATTACCGTCTACGACGTGGGGGAGCATGAGGGACGGCCATATATCGCCATGGAGTATTTCCCCGGCAAGTCACTCAAGGCGTTGGCCCGACAACGACCGCTGGATTGCGCCGAGATTGTCCGGATCGGACTGCAGATCGCGCAGGCGCTGGATCAGGCTCATCAGGCCGGGATCACCCATCGGGATATCAAATCGGAGAACATCCTCATAAACGAGACCGGCACCGTCAAGATCCTCGATTTCGGCCTGGCGCGTTTAGAAGAGGAGGCCGGCCTGACTCAAACCGGCACCGCCCTAGGCACCATTTCATACATGTCGCCCGAGCAGGTACAAGGTCAGATCGTTGATCACCGGTCTGACCTGTTTTCACTCGGAGTGGTGCTGTATGAATTGGCTACCGGCAGACTGCCCTTCAAGGGTGATAACATCGCAGCGATCGCAAATTCGGTGGTGACCGGCGATCCAGACAAACCTTGCTCGGTGAATCATGAGGTTACCGCGCCATTGCAGCAGATAATCCAGCGGTTGTTGAACAAGAAACCCCAGGACAGATATGCCAGTGCTGGAGAAGTGGCCGTCGAACTGGCCGCGATGGTGAGCGCCCCGCTCGGTTCCGGCGTGCTGCCAACACTACCAAGGCGCAAACTAGTCCGACCCTGGCACATCGGCGCGGCTGTGCTTCTTGTGGCCATTGCTGTCACGGTAATGTTCCTCGGCGGAGGACGAGACAGGTCCGTCCAACAGAACCGCCACATACTGGCAGTAATGCCGTTTGAGAACCTTGGTCTGGACGAGGAGGCTTTTTTTGCCACAGGTATCGCCGACGAGCTGACCACCCATCTCACCAAACTAAGCGGTCTGGGTGTTATATCAAGATCCAGTACCGAACAGCTCTACGCCAAAGGGAAGACCGCCAGTGAGATAGGTGATGAACTGGGAGCCGGCTACATTCTCGAAGGAAGCGTTCACTGGGATCATTCCTCAGTCCCCAAACGAGTTCGTATCACCTCTCTGCTGAAGGAAGTGAAAGGAGATGTAACGCTCTGGGGGGAGACTTACGATCGGCAAGTGACGGATATCTTTGCCCTACAGACCGACATCGCCCGAAAGGTCGCCGTGGCTATGGACGTGGCGCTGCTGGACAACGAGCAGCGCACTCTTGAGATGATCCCCACCACCAGCGTCGAAGCCTACACTTTCTATTTGCAGGGTCTTGACTATTTCGGCCGGCAGCAATGGACTCTGGCCGAGCAGATGTTTACCCGCGCCGTGGCCATTGATACGGCGTTTTCCTCTGCCTGGGCGATGTTGTCGCGCACTCATTCACTGATATTTTGGTGGTATATTGACCGCTGCGACGAGCGCTTGGCTATGGCCCGACAGGCTGCCGAGCGCGCTCTTGAGCTCGACCCGTTGTCGGCCGAGGCTAATATTGCCATGGGGAGATACTACTATCGGGGCTTCCTGGACTATACTCAGGCCCTGCAGCATTATGAACGGGCCTTGGCGATTCAACCCAGCAACAGTGACATATTGTTTGCCGTCGGTTCGGTCTATAGACGCCAGGGAAAATGGAACGAAGCCATCGACAAGTTCAAGCAGGCTATCATTCTCGATCCGCGATCGCTCACCAAGCATCAGAATTTGTGCGAGACCTATTTTCTCACGCGCCGCTTCGACAGCGCCCTGGTTGTCAGCGACGGCATGCTGGCGCTGGCTCCCAATGATCCCTCGGTCGTAGTTTTGCGGGCACGTGTGCTGGCCCTTGGATATGGCAATGTGACCGAATCCATGCGGGTTCTGGAAAACATGCTGATCACAGATCCTGATGACGAGGTCATTGATGCCCTGGCCGGTTACTTCACTCTGACGGGAAGTTCCGAGCGGGCGATGTCGCTCTTGGAACGATACCGGACATCGAGCTACTTCCAAAGAGACAGCGCCTACTATTATCTTCAGTTGGGCGGCGCCCTGCATCTGGTCGGACGCGAGCAGGCGGCGACGGCAGCCTACGATTCGGCCCGGATAGTCCTTGAAGGGCAGGTCAAGGACCGCCCGGACGAAGCCTACTATCGAAGTGTTCTCGGCGTCGCCTACGCCGGTCTGGGAGAGACTGATCAGGCAATTGAGCAGGGACAGAAGGCCACGACACTTTCCCCGGTCGCACTCGACGCCCGATCCGGGACGTCGTGGCGACTGAATCTCGCCATCATCTATGCCATGGTGGGTCGCGATCAGGAGGCACTCCAGGAACTTCGGTATCTGCTGTCCGTCCCCTCAGAAGTGACGCCAGTGTATCTGAAGCTGGATCCGGTCTTCGAACAGGTCAGGCAGCTGCGGGAATTCGCCGAGTTAGTGGCCGGCAACTGACCGAGCAGCCTTAGCTGCCTTTCTTTCCAAACAATCTTCTGAACCAGGACGTCGTTTTGAGTTTGCGAACATGCCCCGGTCCGATGGATACTGTCGAACGCAGGTCTTTGTCCGAATCCTGCAGGAACCGCAAATCCGCCGCACACTCATCGCAGTGACTGATATGCTGCTCGATGCGCCGCACCAACTCGGCGTCCAGCGAGCGGGGATCGGCAAAAAACCGGCCCAGCAGTTGCGGCGAGTAATGGCGCTCGAGATCATCCCCTTCCGGCGGCGCCAACTTGCCTGAGATGGCCGCCATCATGCGCAGCGATTGTCGGCAGGGGCGACACTCTGATAAGTGCAGCTTAACCAGCCGAGTATTCGTCTCATCCAGGTGCCCTGTGTAGTAATCCGAAAGCAGAACCTCGATATCGGGATGAGAACATTCTGTAGCGTCAGGTGTCATCAACTGTTAGTAGTCTTCCTGTCGTTTTTTTTACGACATATCTGCCAATATTCCCAGGTTTTTGGCCTTTTTGATGCATCTCGAAATCGCCGTACTGACAGCGTTCTTGGTTCTTCCGTAGTGGTCGGCTATCTCTTGGTCGGCCAGCTCCTGGCGGAACTTCATCTCAAGCAACTCGCGACAACTCTCGTCGAGGGCCGCCAGTATTCTGTCGGAGAGATCCTTCGACAATAGCCGCTGGTCGATTTTGCCGGCGTAGGAGTCGGCTACCTCCGGGCTGTCCGAATAAAACCGCAGCCGCCCGGATTTCTTGGCCCGGTTCAGCAGCGTGTTCTTCACAATGCTGTAAATGTACACCTCGAGCGCTTTGAGGCTGTCACCATGAAAGGCGCTCGCTTTCAAATTGCGGAACACTATCTCCATGATATCTGAGACGATGTCCTCCTTGTTGAGCGCGTCGCCGCGATACTGAATGTGCACGTACTGCGTGATTCGCGTCTTGAGCATGCGGTACTGTTCGGATTCCCCAGCGAGGAATCCGTCGATGACTTGCCGCAGAATGGTGTGCTCGTCGTTTTGGCTCAAAGAGGTTTCACTCGAATGATGTCTGGCTACCTTTATGAGGATAACCATGGCTGGTAGTCGGCGTCAACCAAATTACGAGTGTGACATAGTTACGATAGTCTGTAACAATTCGGGTCCGCAACATACTTACAAACGTCGGGAAGAGAGGACAGACACGTCGGAGGGGACAACCAGCCGCCTCTTCTGATAGGCGGCCCAGCACGAGCCCGGCGGGGACTGCGGTGTGCTCGAACCGCCGGGTTAGTGCGAAATAAGCGGACCAAAATAAACATCGGAGCCAATTGGAAGGATCCATCCTGTAAGCGCTAACGCCTTGACAATCAGACCATTGCGGTATATATTGTCGATGTTACAAGTAGGGACTTGTAGAGGGTTTCCTTCCGAGCACACCGCACTGGTCTCACTACTGGCCTCGTCCATTGGCACGGTAGAGAGTTGTACTTACTTTGGCTTTGATGGCCATGTGCTCTAGTAAGAAAATGCGGTAGTATGAACAGAGTTCTCATATTCGTTTCTGTCACCAAACCAGGAGGAGTGAGATGCGCGTACGTCTCATGATTTTGCTGTGCGTACTGGCGGTTTTGTGTGCCGCCGCCGTCTGGAGCACAGACGTGCCGGCGTCAATCTCAGACCGCAGCCTTCAAGAGAACCTCCAGAATGTCGACCTGCAGCAGTTGCTGGAAAAGCTGCATGGCGTTCCGATCACCACCTGGAACTACAAGACCCAGGATGAGTCGATTCGCCATATGGGCCCCATGGCTCAGGATTTCCACGCCGCTTTCGGACTGGGCGAGGATGATACCCACATCGCTACGGTCGATGCTGACGGTGTTGCCTTAGCCGGAGTGCAGGCGCTGTACGAACGGGTCAAAGCGCTTGAATCCGAAAACGCCCGGCTCAAACAGCAACTCGGGGCCACAGATGATCGCCTGACCGAGTTGACGATTGTAGTTCAGACGCTGACGACCAAGCAGCCTGGCATGGGCTCGGATGAACAGACCGCTAACAAATAGGTACGAGAATTACAGGTGAACGTAATGCAAGACACTAGACACAGTTGAAGTGCCCCATCACAACACGAGAGGAGAAGAGTGATGAAATCAGTTCTATTTATCGCCCTTTGCGGCCTGGTTCTGCTGGCCGCAGCGACCGCGTATCCCTACGGTGCCCCGCGCGAGTTCAATTATCAGGGGGTCTTGAGGGACGCCGATGGTGAGCCGGTCACGACTCAGAAGAATATTACTTTCAGAATCTACAATGCCGAGACGGCAGGGGCTGTCTTGTGGCAAGAGACACTGGTAGCTACGCCCGACAATAAGGGTGGGGTGTGTTTGCTTCTTGGCAGAATCAATAGCCTGGCTGATTCTGTGATTGCCACTGGCGACCGCTGGCTGGCCATTCAGATCGAAGGTGATGCCGAGATGACCCAGCGCACGAAACTGGTCTCGTCACCCTACGCCATGCGCGTCGGGTCGGTCGACAAGGCCGAGGCCGGCGTCCTTCACGGTCTGTTGCAGTTGGAACATTCGACGGAACCTTCAGGTGAGTCTCCCCAATTGTGTCTGGTTGGAGCCGCCTCCGATCAAGTATGCCTGGCTCCGGCCGGCGAGGGCAGCGTGTTTGCAGCCACGAGCGAAACCGGGGCGGAAGTATTCTCGATGTCGGTCGATACTGAAACGCCGTTTTTCATCGCACGCGGTCCGGGGGGCGATGAGACCGTCATCAGCGCTGCTAGCGCGGCCATCTATAACGGCACCAAAGGCATCAAGATTGCCGAAATGAGCGAAGCCGGCATCAAATTGTTCAGTTCGACGACCGGCAACGCGCTCGTCGAATTGCAGGAGACTGTCGACGGCGCCGAAGTATTGGTTCGTCAAGGCACTGGCGGCAGCGAGCAACAGCTCTCGATCAGTGAAGCCGGTGCGGTCTTTATGAGCAACGGCGGCGCCGACACCAACTGCGTCATTTCATCCGGTGGGAACATCGTGAGCCGCGGTCAGATCGCCGTTGGTGAGGGGAATTTCGCCGGTTGGATGGCGAAGGACGGTGAAACCTGGTCAGTGGTTTTCGGCTTCAACAACACCGCCAGCGGTGACTCATCGACTGTCAGTGGCGGTTACAACAATACCGCTGCCGCCCGCCTCTCCACAATCGGTGGTGGGACCTCGAACTCCATAGACGCCGAGGCCAGCTACTCAATCATCGGTGGCGGGGCCGGAAACAATGTCGACAGTGCTATCGGAACCATTGGCGGAGGAATTGACAACTATGCCGGTGGTTACCTGTCATGTGTCGGTGGCGGCGGCTATAACGAGGCCCGTCGCTGGGGATCTGCCGTGGCCGGGGGAAGCAACAATATTGTCGCCGGGGTGTCCGGCACCATCTGCGGCGGGCTATTTAACGTAGTGAATGGAAACTACGGTGCTGTATTGGGCGGCCATCGCAATGAGGCCAGTTCCATGTCTGGAATCCTGGGCGGACGCACGCACTATATCGACACCTCTGCCGGATACTCAGCGATCCTAGGTGGCGACTCTTGTCGCATATGGGCTGAGCACAGCATCGCGTCAGGCTGGCGAGCCATTGCCAAACACCGCGACTGCTTCATCTGGAGCGGCCTGACCCGCGGCGATAATACCGACTCAGTTTGGACGAGTCAGGCGGAGCAGGTAGTCCTGGCGGCCGGCAACGGTATATACCTCACTAATTCCCCTGGGGAGGCTGTATATGACGGCACCAAGTTTATCACAACCAGTACCGGTGCTTCACTTACCACTGACGGTATCTGGACCGACGCTCCCAAGTATCGAGGCGACAAGCAACCGGTCAACGGCAACACTATCCTTGGGCAGTTAGAGGGGTTGCCTGTCTACAAGCTGCAAGGCGAAACCGATGCGGCCACACATGTAGGCCCGACAGCAGAGGGTTTTTATGATGCCTTTGGACTCGGTCAGGATGGCGAATCCATCTCCGCTCTAGATGTAGCGGGCATCGCTCTTGCTGCCGTGCAGGAATTGCATCGTAAGACCGTGGAGCTGGAACAATTGCGTGCTCGCCTTGATGCCAACGAAATGATTCTGGCCGATCTGTCGGCGCAATTGCAGGTTATACTTGCCGAGCGGGGCAATGCCTCCAATGAACCCAGCCTGGCAGTGAACCCGTAGGAGAATCGGAGAGTTCCCAATGAGGCGAATATACATAATACTAACCATAGCGGCACTGATCACGGCTGTGTCGGGTTCGGTCTACTCAGGAGTCAAGACCGAGCCACCGACGTCGACACCAACAGTAACCGCGCAAACCAAACCGGAGGCGCCGCCGGCAGCTGTCGCGGCTAGTCCCAAAGCGGGCGAGACAATCGACTGGCAAGTCCTGTCCTCAGGCGGCGGCACAGCCAGCTCGTCGGCCTACTCGATGAGCGGTACTGCCTGCCAGACTGCGATTGGCATGATAAGCTCCGAGAACTACCAAATGGGTCAGGGCTACTGGCCGGCGATGAGCTCGGTCGTCGCCCCCGGATGCTGCCAGATAGTTGGCGATGTCAATCACGACGGCGCCGGGCCGGATATTGCCGACCTGGTATATCTCGTGAATTATATGTTCAATGGCGGTCCGCCGCCGCCGTGTGATGAGGGCGGATTGTTTGTGGAGGCCGATGTCAACGGTGATGGTGCCGGACCCGACATCGCCGATTTGGTATATTTGGTAAACTACATGTTTAACGGAGGACCGCCACCGGCTGGCTGTCCTTAGAACGACGCTTGGCAGAGCTCAGCGGGGAGACCGTCATGGTCTCCCCGCGAGCTCGTTGCCGCAACGGAGGACAGAGTGCTCAGTCCTCCGGAGGGGATATCGCACACCATATCCACTCCCACAAAATCTTGAGACCTTGATAGTGCCGTACGTGCATTCCGGATAGTTACGGCAATCTCGACCGGAAGTGCGAAGTCACAATCATTGGAGGAAGCATGCAACAGCGTTTACTAATCTCAGTTGCCTTACTGGTCGTTACATTGGCGGTTTCTGCCGTTGGAGCAGACAAGCCGTGGAGCGGACTGATCAATGGAGCAGAGCCGTCCATGGGACTGAACATAATGCCGAGCCCAGGTGTGCCACCCACAGCCACAATCGCCGGCCGGAAACCGGGCAACCCCGGATTCGCGTCGGCGAACATAAACGGCAATGACCGTGAAGGTGGCGAGACGCTTGACGACGCCCCGATTATCATGGTGATCAACCTGCCATATGACAATACCGGATATACGTGTGACAATGTCGACGATTATGACATTGCCTGTCCCTGGGAGTCAAACTCCCGTGATGTTGTCTACGGTCTGTATAACAATACTAGCGGCGGCAAATTCGTAGATATCAGCCTCTGTAATGCCGGCACAAACTACGATTCCAAACTGTACGTCTTGCGGTGGTTGACCGATACTGATACTCTTGTGGTGGCGTGCAGCGATGATGATTGTACAGGCGACAGATCCGAGATCAATCAACTGTACATTGGCGAGTCGGACTACTACTACATAGTAGTTGATGGCTACGGCGGCGGCTGCGGCAGTTACGAGCTCTCGGTTGAGTTCAGCATAGGCTGTACTCCGTCCGGAGGGATCACTGAAAATGCGAACGAATTCGACAATTGCACATCTCACACGCCGTATAACGACGGATGCAACAGCTCTCCAAACAACTTCGACGGCGCCTTGGCGGGCGTAATGGGCTCCCCCGCGTCAGTATATGGAACATCATGGTCGGATGAAACCGGCCGGGATACGGACTGGTATGAGGTAGTCTTCACCGAACCCAAGTATGTTTACTTCGGAGTTCGGGCCGAGTTCCCTTGTCTAAGCGGAGTAGTTGATCAGATCCCGCTCGGGGCCGGAGATTGCGGGGCTACGACCGGCTACATCAATCCATATTCGCTCAGTGACATATGTGAGGAAGTGGTAACGGAGGCCAACCTGCCGCCCGGGACTCACTGGTTCTATGTTGCTCCACAAGCGAGTACATACGTTTCCTGCGGGGCGAAATACAGTGCCTTCTTAGATACTACTCGTGGCACCGGCTACGATACCGTAAGCACCGAATTGGTTTCGCTTGTCGTTGGAACCGGCGGCAGTGCCGGTATCAAGGGCCAGGGGGGAACTAATCTGGATTTCACTGAGTTCGGCGGCGACTGTGACCCGGCCGCTGACGTGTTTCTATATGATGCGTCGCCCATTATCGGGGTGATGGCCCCCGCCGACACCTTTGTCAATTGGTCGACATACAATACGCACTCGGCCCACCCCAACGGCTTCGAACCTGAGGCCGGCACTTGGTCAGAGACTGCTACCTATGAGAAGTATACTGCTCAGTTTGAACACGGCACATATTGGTACCTCGACATTGAGAAGACGTGGTATGCCCCCAAAGTGTCGTCCGGAGCCGGCGGGAAGTTCATGATTCAGAAGCTGCACATTGCCAATAATGGTGGCACCACCACCAATCTCTTTATAGGCGAGGCATTTGACTGGGACATTCCAACTGATGGCACCGGGGCCAATACCAGTGGCACCTCGGGTCGTCATCTGATTTATCAGGCCGGGGTTGGAACAGGATGTCAGAACAACAGCGATCGTATGGGCGGTGTGTCCTTTATCCGTAGCTATTCTCCGGAAAGCCCTGGTGGTAGCTATGAATTCCGAAATGCCTATACGGCCCGGAATGACGTCTATGTTTACCCCACCGGCAATTTCGTGGATACCGAGCTTACGGCTAAGATGCGTTCGACATCCGGTTTCGACATCGACCCGTCTGCCGAAGATCTTCACACTGTGATGACCTATGACAATTACTTGTCGCTTGATGATCAGGAGAGCGCTACCTATTACATCTGCGTGGCGACTACCAACGATGGTCCTGCGGATCTCGAAGAGGTAGTTGCTGAAGGCCATCTGTGGTGTGCGACTCACTTACTACCCAATACCGACATGATCACTATCGATGAGGTGGTCGGCTCGCCGTCCACAGGACAGATAATGGCCGATACGGCTCTCTCCTTCAACATGCGCCTGGTTCACAGCGATGGCGATGCTGTCGTGGCGTTTGCGCACGGCTTCAGAGTGTACTCGCCCGATGGCGCCACCTGGGATCCCATCACGATTGACACTCTAAGTGTGGGTTGGCCCGGCTTGTTTGATTTGGGTCCGTATATGAGCACCGTCGGCGCTACCGGTTCAGGAGAAGATACCGCTTCTATCGGTGCCTCTCGCATATTCACTTCTGGATTCGTAGCCCCCTTTGACGATCAAGTGTGGTCGATCCAGACCCAAGTCAGCAGCACCGATATCGGTAAGCACCTCTGTATTGATTCGACATTCTTCCTGCCTCTCGGCGAGTGGCGCTGGAGTACGCCTGAAGATACCTATCCCGATTGGGGTGGTCCATACTGCTATGAAATCGTGGAGTACAGTTGCTGCAGTTTGCGGGGCGATTTGGATGATGACCTGAACGTAAACACATTTGACGTGACCCAGTTGGTCCTCATCCTCGACGGCACAACCACCGACTATTGCTTCGAGGCCGCTGATGTCAACGGCGATGGTTACTTGAGCATCAGTGATGTCACCTATCTCTTGGATTACCTCTACTCGGGTGGACCTCCTCCGCTGGACTGCGACGAGCAAGGCTACTCCGGCGGCGGCGCAGGTGGTGATGTCACTCTTCATCTCAATGGTGGCGCCGACGTGGCCTATACCGGTCAGGCCAACATTCTGGAAGTCTGGATCGAGAACCCGCAGCCTTTGGCAGGAATATCATTGGGCCTTCAGATAGATCTCGACTGTGTAGGTTGCACGCTCACTTTCAACCCCGCGTACGATCCCACACACGGCTATATCAGGCCGGAAGGAGACGCTGCCGGCCACATGGCAGAAATATTCGATTTTGTGGAACCTTCTCATGGCGGTGACTCGTACCCGGATAGTACGCTTATTATTGCCCACTCTTTGTCTCCAATCAGCGAACTCCCCGCTGGTTCATCCAGACTCTGTTACACTATGGAGTTCCAGGTCGATGTTGATACCCCTCCAGAAGTATGTGAGATAGGATTCCGACCGATATTCTATCCCAATGGCGGAACGTGGACGTTCCAGGACGCTACAGGAAACGCGCCGCCCGACTTTGGTGGCAATCCAACCGGGTCCGAAACTGATCCAAATGCTGCACAAACAGCGTTCGACATTGTCGAGTCGGGAAGCCCGCCGTACCCACCAAGTGCGGTGTTTCCAGGTGACGACGCTACTGGTGTGAGCACCTCGCTTGACCCCGGCTCTCACCTCGTTTGGAATGGCGGCGATCCAGACGGCGATCAGGTGACCTACACCGTGTATTTCGGCGTGGCCGGCAACATGTTGGAGTTGGGAACGGTAGTCAGCGACACTACGTTTGATATGACGGAGCACGTCCCGCTTGCCAATGCGACCGAATATGAGTGGCGAATTGCTGCCCAAGATGTCGATGGCGAGGCCCTCAGTGCAGTCTTTTCATTTACCACCGGCACGGGCAACCAACCGCCCAATGAGCCCGAGGCAGTGTACCCGCAGCACTCAGCAACCGATGTGTCAGTCGTCTTGGCCGGGTCCGGGGGGGTTCTCGATTGGAGCTGCATTGATCCCGATGGCGATGATCTGGCCTATGATCTCTGGTTCGCCGAAAATGCCCCACCGGTGCCATTCGCCAGTGGCTTGACCGAGTCCCAGTTCGATATGTCGGGCTATCTGCCCCTGTCACCCAACACCACCTACAACTGGTTGGTGTTGGCGTGGGATGGTCAGGTTGCCACCGGCAGCCCAGCCTTTACTTTCCAGACCGGGGCGGGTGATCCGGCCGACGGGGTGACCCTGGACTATGTTGACGGTGCTACTGGGACGGGCAACCACGCTCTGCAAATCAATCATACAATTGACTTCTTCCTGCGCGTTTCGAACAACGAGGGACAAAACGTCCTTAGCCTGTTCAATGCCTTCCGAATATACTCACCGGACGGGGCGTCGTGGCAGCCGATTAACGGCGGCTGGTATACCTTTGGAAGCTGGGATGACTATTTTGATTTGGCTCACGACACGTATTTCTACGGCGCCAACGGCAGCGGCGCCGACACTGTGGGGTTTCTGGGAGTATCGATGGTACAGCCTGGGCTTCCGGATGGATACAGTGAGTGGGCATGGGTGATCGAATCCAGACTGTTCGCAACCGATGAAGGCAAGACCATCTGCCTTGATTCGGCTTCGATCCCGCCATCGGGAAACTGGTTATGGATGCTGTCCGATCTGACGGAAGTATTCCCATCCTGGGACGGTCCCCACTGCTGGTCGATTGGGACCTGCGACGGCCAGCCTGATCCGGACGGTGACGGCATCCGGGGCGATTGCGACAACTGCCCCGATGATCCCAACCCGAACCAGTCCGATGCCGACGGTGACGGCATCGGTGACGCCTGCGACGCCACCAGCTGCTGTGAGATTGTTGGTGACATTGACCACAATGGCGCCGGGCCGGATATTGCCGATCTAGTGCATCTGGTAAACTACATGTTTAATGGTGGTCCGCCGCCGCCGTGTGATGAGGGCGGATTGTTTGTGGAGGCCGATGTCAACGGTGATGGTGCCGGACCCGATATCGCCGACCTGGTATACCTGGTGAATTACATGTTTGGCGGAGGACCAGCACCGGCCAGTTGTCCTTAGTGCAAGCAAGTGTTCCTCAAACCTCATCTTGGGTCCGCCGGCCCACAGTCAGCGGCACCCATTACCTCACCCCTCCGGCCTCACGCCTGGCCGGAGGGGTATACTTTGTGACGTTGCTAACTCTGCTGCGCGACACCCGGAGGCGCTATTCGGCGGTTGGGTTACATCATAACACTCGACGCCGGCAATCCTGATTTCAGGCCGCTCAATAGAAACCCAAGAGGCTCTCAGAAGTTCTGCTAACATCCAGCCGGGGGAGCTACAAATTTGTAGTTGTCCCGCAGCGGATTACATCGGGACCATATTCTCATCATAGAACCCCTGGGATAATGCGGATGCGAAGTGCCCTGGCTCAACCACTTCTCTCAGGGCTGGTTGAGATACGGCCAACTTCCCAGCCAAAACAGCAAGCGCGCGGGCGGGTGCAGTACTCCATCGGTAGATTCGACCGCCTCTCACCTCGGCGCAGACGCCAAACGCAATCGCCCCCCTACGGTTCTGCCAGACCTTCTCAAATCCAGTTCAAGCCGGGCTACGGACCCGCTCCGCTACTGCGCACAGCCTCCTGGTCAGGATCAAACGGTGCCGATGTATGCTCGTGAATCATCTTCTGTGTGTTGCCAGAGCAGTAGACCTCTCTTCCCGGAGACTGCAACCACAATGCGAGCTCACAGCTCCTCAGTTGGTTTGCATGAGTACTATTGTTGAGAATCATGCCATCACTGCTTGGGGTAATGCACAGCGCGTGTTCTTGAGTCCAAAGGCAACTGGCGGCATCTTGGATCGTCTTGAGGCTCGTGCTTCGATAAAGCAAAAACGCAGTATCGCAGACAGAAGGGTGGTTAGCGTCATTGCTATCGAGAATCCTGAAACATGTTGGTCCGGTAGTTGTTATGTGTACTATAAGCAGTACTAAGATCGGAACCTACTATGACCGAGAAGTATAACATGCCCTTTGAAGTCAAAGACTGCGCCCTGGTATCTCGTATGGCCGGCTTGAAAACAGCGGTGAATCTCCGGGAACTGCGGGATCGGATTGATAGTTGCCCCATAGAATCCCTGTTTCATCACTTCTGCGAAACAGTGGTTCGTCCCAGTTTTGATGATCCTGAGTTTCGCAATGACTTCGCCGTTTGGGCCGCCCGTGATCTTGGTGACCGAGTCCTGGCCGAGCGCCTCGGGATAATCAACCCCTACCAGTATCAATCGATGGACGAAATTCGCGGGTTGGTAATCGATATCATCGAGGAACGACTATCGGAAATGCCCCATGTCATGAATGTTTCTTCCGGCAACGACTTCCGGTTCATGAGGGCTGTGACAGTTGTCTTCGACACCGGAAAAGAGTTGGCTTCTCCACCCGATTTTGTCAGGCAGCTACCCAAGATGAGTCATAGTTCGCTCTACTATCATTACGTTGAGGCGCGCCGGCGTACACCGGACAGCACGGATGATTTCACTGCCTGGTTGCTTGATTTTGGCGACGGTACCAGTGCCCTCAGGGCAGACCTTGCCGAAATAGACTTCTATCACCTCTCATTAGCTCAGCTTCAAAAACAACTAATCGCCGCGGTACAGCCGTACAGAGAGGCCGGCAAATGAAGCGCGTGCTGAAAGACTACCAGGGTATTTTGGGTGAGCGGTCGGTTGCTCAGTTGCGGCAGTTAGCGACCGAAATCAAAGGTGCCCGAGTTGTACACGTGAATTCCACGCGCGAAGGGGGTGGTGTAGCCGAGATTCTCGATTGGCTTTGCTCCCTGATGAATGATCTTGATCTTGACACCTCTTGGGAGGTTGTTGAAGGACATAGCGACTACTTTCGCACGACAAAGGCATTTCATAACGGCCTGCAGGGACAAAATGTCCCACTTTCAAAGTCAATGATCGATTCCTACGAAGAGACTCTGGAGGACAATGCCGAGCGCCTGCGACCGATTCTTGAGGAGGCGGACTATGTCTTCATTCACGATCCACAACCGGCGCTTCTTTTGAAGCTATGCCCCAATCGCAGGGGTAAGTGGTTCTGGCGCTGCCATATTGATGCCAGTCAACCGAATCGTAAGATCTGGAGCTATATCAAGAACATGGTAACCGACTATGACGCGTCGGTGTTTTCGATGCCCGACTTTGCGCACTCGCTGCCGCATCCCCAGTTCATTATTGCTCCTTCGATCGATCCCCTTTCAGACAAGAACTGCGAGCTGCCTCAAACCGAAATAGACAAGCGATTGGAAGAACTGGACATCCCTCGTGATCTGCCGATCCTGGCACAAATTTCCAGGTTCGATCGTTTCAAGGACCCAATCGGCGTGATCGAGGCCTTCAAGCTTGTAAGCAGCAGTACGCGCGCTCGGCTCGTATTGGCCGGAGGAGGAGCGACCGATGATCCCGAGGGCGCAGCTGTTCTGGAGGAGGTCAGAGAAGCGGCTGCGGATTGTGAGAACTGCCATGTACTGATGTTACCGTCTGATGCCCATAGAACCATAAACGCCCTGCAGCGGGCCTCGAGCATAGTGATACAGAAGTCGACACAGGAAGGATTCGGGCTGACGGTAACGGAAGCGATGTGGAAAGGACGCCCGGTGATCGGTGGCAATGTGGGCGGTATACACCTTCAGGTACACAATCACCATACCGGCTTCCTGGTCAACTCTCCCGAGGGTGCCGCACTGAAGATAATGGAACTCCTGCGCGCTCCATCCAAAATGTCATTCATAGGTGAAACCGCCCGCCAGTTTGTTCGCGACAATTTCCTACTCAACCGCCACCTGCGTGAGTACCTTGTACTTATGGCAGGGGTCCATCGCAAATTTGAGAACCATCTAATCACTCACTGACGAGTTGCTTAATGCAGATCCTCAATAGGAGCGTGTCGGTAGATTCCTTTTTCGATCGACTGTCCGGTGCCGGAAGTTGCCTGCTGATGCTCGATTATGACGGCACACTGGCGCCGTTTGTTGTCGATCGAGACAAGGCCGTACCCTATCAGGGAGTCAGAGAGAGGATCAAAACGCTCGCCGGGTCGGAGCGCACGCGCCTGGTCATCGTCAGCGGCCGCGAGATCAAGCGACTCCAGATACTGCTTGCTATCGAGCCCGCGCCCGAGTTGTTCGGTTGTCACGGCGCAGAACGATATCATCCTATATCAGGAACTGAGATTGTCGGCCTGACCGAGGTTGCCGGGAAGCAACTTCACGAGATTCGAGACTGGGCAAGCCAGATGGGTCTGGTGGCTCGACTGGAGACCAAACCAACCTCCGTCGCATTTCACATTCGGGGTATGCCAGAGACGGAAGCACAGACTCTGATGGAGTTGGTTCGCGACCGGTGGAGTCCCGATCTTGAGAAACACGATCTACTGCTGCATGAGTTTGACGGTGGCATGGAGATTCGCTTGGCTGGGGTGACCAAAGGCGACGTCGTAAAGCTGCTGCTTAAGCAGATGCCGGATGATACCGTGGCAGCGTACCTGGGTGATGATCGCACAGATGAAGATGCCTTCGCGGCTTTGGGGCATGCCGGCCTCAAAGTACTTGTGCGAGCCAAACAACGTGATTCTGCGGCCGACATTAGCATCTCTCCGCCTGACGAACTTCTGCAGTTCTTGGATCGCTGGATTTCCGCTACCATATAAAGCACCAACCGACGATTTACTCGTAAGCAAGGATTGCATTGCGCGCGCGCGTACATTATCTTCGGCACACGGGCGCCCTTATTCAGAGGACACACCATGGGTTGTTGTCAGACCTTGGTTGCCTCTCTAATCGACTCAAATAGAGTGGAGTATCGGTATTGCGTACTGATTACAAGCTCCTGATTGTCTCTAATCGTTTGCCGGTTGCGATGACCCGGGACGGGGACGGCTGGCGGGTTCGAAATGCTTCTGGTGGTCTCGTTACCGCCCTCGCCCCAATCATGAAGCAAGTGGGGGGCCTGTGGGTGGGCTGGCCGGGATGCCCTCAAACGCCGTCAGTAACGGATCTGTTGACGGAGTCTGTAGACAGCGACTTCGACATGAAACCGGTATGGCTGACGGAAGAAGAGATCGACCGGTATTACCGAGGATACTCCAATCGGACCATCTGGCCTCTCTTTCACGATCTGCTGGGGTATTTTTCATTCGACACCAGTGACTGGCACACCTACCGCGATGTCAATCGTAGGTTCGCCGAGGTCGTCGCTGAGTCTATCAGCGACAACACATTTGTCTGGATACATGATTATCAACTCTTGCTGGTCGGCCATTATCTGCGACAGATGGGAATCGAGTGTGAACTGAATTTCTTTCTCCATATCCCTTTTCCGGGCGATGACATGTATCGTCGCCTACCGTCAAACGGCGAGGTACTCAGGGCGATTCTCGCCTACGACCACATCGGCTTTCAGACTCTCAAGGATAGGCGCAACTTTATCTCCTGTGTCCGAAACCACCACCCCGAGATTCTACGACGCAATTACCGACGCTATTCGGTGTTGGATTGGCGTGGTCGAAAAGTAAGAATCGGCAACTACGCTATATCGATTGACTTCAACGAGTTTGATCACGGATCGCGCAGTAAAGAAGTCCAAGAGGCTGGCTGGTACCTCCATGAAAACCATGGCGACAAAAAGCTGGTTCTCGGACTCGACCGGTTGGACTACACCAAAGGCATAAAGGAACGCTTCCTGGCCTTTGAACGACTATTGGAGAAATACCCGGAACTACAGGGGGATATTTCATTGGTCCAAATAGTCGTACCCAGCCGCTTGAACGTTCCCGATTACGCTAGCCTCAAAGAGGAGCTCGATTCGCTTTGCGGACGAATCAATGGTCGTTTTGCACGCGAGGGGTGGATTCCGATTCATTATGAGTTCCGTCATCTAAACCGGACCCAACTTCTGGGCCATTACCGAGCTTGTGAGATTGCCCTTATTACTCCGCTGCGCGATGGGATGAATCTGGTTGCCAAGGAGTATTGCGCCTCGTCGGTAGACAATCGCGGGGTACTGATACTTTCGGAGTTTGCGGGGGCCGCGGTCGAATTTGCCGAGAATGCCATCATTGTCAATCCGTTTGACATTGAAAACACTGCCGATGCAATATACGCCGCCCATGTTATGAGCAGCGAGGAGAGAGCCAACCGGATGGTGCGTCTCAGGTCCATTGTCAGTAGACACACCGTACAGCGATGGGTCCGGGCCTTCCTGGATGCGGCCGGATCGTTGGGAGCAGGCAATCAGCCTACCGGTGGGCGATAGATGCCGATGACAGCGTCGTGGCATGACCAGTATTCACCAGGCGGGCCTGGAGATAATACTTCGAACGCGAACATTATGTAACAGGAGTCTCTATTCGTGCTGGAAGATTTTGCTAATCAGAGTTTTTACAACAATAGTGTTCACGAGTGGCTAATTGGCCTGGGATTGGCCGCGCTGGTTTTGGTCATTGCACAGATTGTCAGGTCGATGGCAGTTGCTCGCCTAGGCAGGCTCGCGAGGCGGACGACTAATCTGTTGGACGATGCCCTCGTGGCAGCCCTGAAAAGAACAAAGCTGTACCTGGTCGCAATAGGCTGCATGTATGTTGGCTCCCTGATACTCACATTCTCCGACAGAGCCACGTCTTTTCGCGATGCCGTTGTATTTACCGCTCTTCTTGTGCAAGCCGCGATTTGGGGTACAGCAATCATTGACTTCGCCATCGATCAAGTGCGGGCCGACCGGCGCGAGAAAGATCCTGCAGCCGCCTCTGTCTTCTCGGTTCTGTCATTCTTCGCGCGCTTGATACTCTGGTGCCTGGTAGCGTTTTTGGTCCTCGATCAAGTCGGAATCGATATCACGACATTCGTGGCTGGTCTTGGAATCGGTGGAATCGCTGTAGCCCTCGCCTTACAGAACATCCTGGGTGACATATTCTGTTCAGTGGCCATCCTCATGGATAAACCATTCGAGGTTGGCGACTTCATAGTAGTTGGAGACATGTTGGGAACCGTCGAGAAGATTGGCATCAAGACGACCAGGGTTCGTGCGCTCTCAGGAGAGCAACTGGTTTTCTCGAACGCCGATCTTGTTAGCAGCCGAGTCAGAAACTACAAAAGAATGCAGGAGCGCCGGGTCCTCTTTTCGTTTGGAGTTCTTTACCAAACGCCTGCAGACAAGCTTGAGAGGATTCCGGAAATGGTCAAACAGATAGTTGACAGCAACCATGAGTTGAGATTTGATCGTGCCCATTTCAAGAGCTTCGGGAAATCGTCTCTGGACTTCGAATGCGTCTACTACGTCCTGAGTGCCGACTACAATCTCTTCATGGATTTTCAACAAGCTATCAACCTTAGTCTGTACCGGCGTCTTGAGGAGAATGGGATTGAGTTCGCTTATCCCACTCGAACGGTATTTGTGCACCAGGAAGCGACCAAGCCAGGGTGATCGTTAATACATTGTCGTTCACCTCGGCGACCTGGTCTATCTTCTGGACTACATGTTGAGCGGCGGGCCGGATCCGGTACCTTGTCCGTGAATGTGGCTGCCGTTCAGTATACTAATCGAGAGCCTCCGTGGCATAATGCTGCTGCAGCTGATAAGAAGTACGTTAGGAATGCTCCGAAAGTTATGCTAGCGTCCAACCGGGGAAGCTTACAACATGGCTATGGGGAACTTCCAAACCCTCTCAGTCCAGATCAGTCAGGCGGTCGTGTAGCTCGCGATGCCGCCTGATGACGGCTTTCGCAGCAGATGGGAAGGAATACATCTTTGCGGACAAACAAAACTCTGTACGGCATGTTGTACTCTTTGTAAGTTTGTAGTATGACTATAGCGTCCAAGAATGAGCGTAGCTCCCCGAGGAGGATTGCATGAAGGACTGGCTGGAGTACCTGTCGGGGCTGGTCGCCCTGGAACCGGAGACAATAAGGAATATTCTTGCGTCCTTGGTCGTGATCATCGCTTTCGGCGTGCTAAGGTTCATCGCCCTGAGGATCGTCTACCGTCGCACGGACGATATTCGTAACCGTTACAATTGGCGAAAAAGCCTCACTTACATCGCAGTGATTCTCACTCTCGTCGTTTTGGGGAGAGTGTGGATCGCCGGATTTCAGTCATTGGCTACATATCTGGGTTTGGTCTCGGCCGGTATTGCGATAGCGCTGCGGGACCCGCTTGTGAACTTGGCGGCCTGGGTCTTCATCATGTGGCGGCGACCATTCACGGTTGGGGATCGGGTTGAGATTGGCGGCAACCGAGGGGATGTGATCGACTTGAGAATCTTCCAGTTCACGCTGATGGAGATTGGTAACTGGGTCGATGCTGATCAATCCACCGGCCGAATAATTCGCATTCCCAACGGGAAAGTGTTCACCGATATGCTCGCCAACTACAGCAAAGGATTCCAGTTCATTTGGAACGAGATTCCGGTTCTCATCACCTTCGAGAGCGATTGGAAGAAGGGCAAAGAGATTCTGGCCGGCATTGCGACCCGGCACGCAGAGCATCTGACGGAGAGAGCCGCCGAGAGGGTCAAAAAGGCATCTGCTCAGATGATGGTCTTCTACACGACTCTGACACCAACAGTGTATACTTCCGTCAAGGACTGCGGGGTAATGCTTACCGTCCGGTATCTCTGTAAGCCGCGAGAGCGAAGAGGCACGGAGCAGGCGATCTGGGAGGACATACTAACCAGCTTTGCCCAGTGCAACGACATTGATTTTGCCTATCCCACGATACGCCGGTTTAACAATCCCTTAGAAGGTAAGTCTGAAGCGAGAGCGAAACTCGCTTCGGCTCCGCCAAATCCTCACACCGATATGGAGGACTAGGGCTTGGAGAGTCAGTCAAAAGGTACCCTGGGGGCGTTTCTGGGAGTATATACTCCCACCGTGCTCACGATTCTTGGGGTGATAATGTACCTGCGCTTCGGGTGGGTCGTTGGTCATCTGGGGCTCTACCAAACACTCCTTATTGTGATCTTGGCCAACGCCGTGACTATCGTAACGACCCTGTCGTTCTCCTCGATGGCCACAAACATGAAGGTGGGTGCCGGTGGCGCGTATTTCATAATTTCACGAAGCCTTGGTCTTGGCGTGGGAGCCGCTATCGGTGTTCCGCTTTTTCTCTCTCAGGCCATCTCTGTTACGCTTTATGCATACGGTTTGGCAGAGTCTCTGCGAGTCGTTTGGCCGAGCGTTCCTCTCTTGCCGGTCGGCATTGCTGTCGTCTTAGCGGTGTCGGTGATATCCCTCTACGGCTCTCGGTTCGCGCTGAAAACCCAGGTTCCATTGCTGGCGCTGGTTGCTCTGTCGATTGTCGCCCTGGCAGTAGGTGCCTTGCTTTCCCCTCAGGTTCAGCCTGAGCTGGTGGTGACACCCATGCTGAACGAGGTTGGGTTCTGGGTGGGGTTTGCGGTGTTCTTTCCGGCCGTGACGGGAGTTATGGCGGGGCTGAGTCTGTCGGGCGACCTCAAGAACCCCGGTAAGGCTATTCCATTGGGCGCTATTGCCGCCTCCCTCACCGGGTTGGTGTTGTACTTGATGATACCGATATTGCTGGCACGGTCGGCCACCCCGTTCCAATTGCAGAACGACTCGTTGATCTGGCTAAGGATTGCCCCCCTGGGGCTCTTTCTCGTGCTTCCCGGTTTGTGGGGAGCAATCCTGTCGTCGGCCGTTGGATCCGTTCTGGGCGCTCCACGGACAATTCAGGCAGTCTGCCGCGACCAGATCACCAGCAAGAAGCTTCGAGCCTATGTCTCCGGGGATATTGGGGTTCGCGTGGCGCTCGCTCTGACGACTGTGATCGCGCTCGGCGCAATCTTTTTGGGCGACCTCAACGTCGTCGCTAAGGTCGTATCCATGTTCTTTCTGACCGTCTATGGTACGGTCAACATCGTCGCCGGCCTTGAGGCGCTTAGCGGGGATCCATCATGGCGCCCCAGTTTCCGCATACCCTGGTGGATGAACATTGCCTGTGGATTGGCCTGCATCTGGGTCATGTTCCTGATCAGTCCACTGGCCAGCGTCGTTGCGATAGGAATAGAGATACTCCTTTGGATGCTGTTTGCCCGCCGGGAGCAACTGGCATCATGGGGAGATTCCAGACGAGGTGTGTATGAGGCCATTCTGCGCTGGGTGCTGATTCGTCTTTCTCATCGAAGCATGAGCGCCCGCAACTGGCGACCTCACATTCTGGTCTTTGTGGACGACGCGCGACGGAAGTTGGATCTTATTAGATTCTCGTCCTGGTTCAGCCAGAATCGCGGGGTGGTCACAGTCTGCGAACTGGTCGTCGGGGATTTGTTGCAGGACGAAATCGATATCCCTGGTCGACTTGCGGACACGCAGGAGCTTCTGTCCAGCGAGGATCTGAGTGTCTTTGCCGAAATAGACGTGGTCGATAATATCGTCGATGGAATTGCTGACGTAGCGCAGGCAAATGGCATTGCCGGGTTCTCAAGCAATACTATCGTTTTGGGATGGCCCAAAGATCCGGCCATGATGGTAGACTTCCTGGAGACAACTCGGCGGCTGGAGAAGATTCAGAAGTCGGTGGTGATTGGAAAGATAAATCCCCAGCACATCTTCCCGGTTCGCAAAGCGAGGCGCGAGATCCACGTGTGGTGGGGGGGGTTAAGACAAAACGGTGATCTGATGCTTCTTCTGGCGTATTTGCTGACCCGAAATCATGAATGGCGTGGCTCTGAATTGAAGATCCTGTGCGCTTCCTCCAATGAATTCGCCAGCAAGAACACCGAGCTCTATCTTCAGAAGATGCTCAAAGAGATCCGCATAGAGGCTGACTGCGATGTGTTCATCAGACCGGAGGGATCGACTATCAGCGACTTGATACAACTGCACAGCGCGTCGGCGGATGCTGTGTTCCTGGGTCTGGCCGTGCCGGAGCCGGGAAAGGAAACCGAGTACGTGAGCCGTCTCGAATCCTTGGCAGGAAGCTTACCGGTAGTCTTCTTTGTCAAAAACTCCTGCCTGTTCGTCGGAAAGCTCCTGGAAGCCGAGGAACTGGAACCCGCCTGGTAGCGGCTGCGGTCTGCCCCGGGCCAATATTAACCATTCCGGTAGTGGTCCTGACATCGCCGATTTGGTCTCTTTGGTGAACCACTTGTTTGATAGTGGTCCGCCGCCGGTTCCGTGTCCACAATCCCTCTAATCCATCTTGATCGTAGGTGCTGTCAGGCGACTCGCCTGACAGCACCTACGATCATATGACACCCTGTCGGGATGACACAATGATAGAATGACAACAGGTCGGGGCGACAAGACAGTAGGGCGTCAATATAGTAAATCAGGAGCCCTGTGGGGGAGACATTGCTGTCTATTCGCCGCCCTGGTGGCGGATGATCTCGCCGTTGACCATGTAGATTACGTCCTCGGCGATGTTGGTGGCGTGGTCGGCGATACGTTCCAGGTTGCGGGCGATGTCCAGCAGGCTGATCAGGGCGGGCGCCTGCTCCGGGTGACGCTTCAAAGTACGCACCACCGACGCCGCGGCATCGCGGTGCAGTTGGTCGACCTCATTGTCAGCGGCACACACTGCCCGACCCAGTTCGGGATCGAGGTTGACCAGGCTGTCTGCACTCTTGTGCACCATCCACATGACGCGGTTGAGCATATCGGTAAGATTGTACGGCCGGACGACCTTGTCGAATTTGGCCAGACGGATGGCCTCCTCGGCGATATTGACGGCCAGATCGGCGATTCGTTCCAGATCGCTGTTGATTTTGAGGGCGGCCACCAGAAAGCGCAGATCGATAGCCACCGGCTGGTGCAGAGCCAGATTTTTCAGGCATTCCTCTTCCAGTTCGACCTCGAGCCGGTCGATCTCGGCGTCGCCCGCCACTACCTGTGCGGCCAAGTTGGCGTCAAGATCCTCTACCGAGCTTACGGCCATCTGCAGGCTCTCCTCGACTTTGGCGGTCAGGTGGAGGACCCGCTTTTTGAGCTGCTCTATCTCTTTTTGAAAATACTTGGTCATGTCATCACCCTCAACCGAAGCGTCCCGTAATATAGTCTTCGGTCTTCTTTTTGTCGGGTTTGGTGAAGATCTTTTTGGTCGGCCCGACCTCAATCAGTCGACCCTCGTAGAAGAAGGCGGTGATATCGGACACGCGGGCAGCCTGCTGCATATTATGGGTCACGATAGCAATGGTATATTCGCTTCTCAGTTGTCCTATGAGATCCTCGATTTTGGAGGTCGAGAGAGGATCAAGCGCCGAGGCCGGCTCGTCCATGAGGATCACTTCCGGCCGTATGGCCAGCGCGCGGGCGATACAGAGCCGCTGCTGCTGACCGCCGGAAAGCATGTAAGCGGAAACGTCGAGCTTGTCTTTGACCTCATCCCACAAGTAGGCTTTCTTCAGAGTGTCCTCAACAACTTCAGCAATCAGCTTGTTATCCTTGATACCGTTGACCCGCAAGCCGTAGGCGACGTTTTCAAAAATCGATTTCGGAAACGGATTCGATTTCTGAAAAATCATGCCCACCCGAGTGCGCAGCGTCGAGACATCGGGGATGTCCTTATAGATATCCACGTCATCGAGCATGACCGATCCACTCAGGCGCGTACCCGGAATAGTATCATTCATCCGGTTGAGCGCACGCAGGAAGGTCGACTTGCCGCATCCCGACGGTCCGATGAGCGCAAAGACCTCATTGCCGGCGATGTCCAGCGAGATGTCATACAGGGCCTGGTTGGCGCCGTAAAAGAAATCGACATTTCGCACCAGCATTTTAGGATGTGAGGCCGGACGCGAACCCGCCGACGCGGTCGAGGGCGACGGCGCTTTGAGTCTGTTTACATCGGTCGCGATTTTCGGCGGATCAACCATTGACTTTCCTCGTGCGCAATCTGGATCTGATGGAAATGGCCGCGAAATTGAGCGTGAAGGTCAGCACCAGCAGGACCAGAACCGTGCCGTACAGGATCGGTTTGGTCTTGTCGATATCGGGCGACTGGGTGGCCATGACATATATGTGATAACCCAGCTCCATGAACTGGTCGGTGAGCCGGTTCGGAATATAGGGCAAATAGTAGGCTGCTCCGGTAAACAGAATCGGGGCCACTTCGCCGGCGCCGCGGCTGACCGCCAGGATGGCGCCGGTCAGGATGCCCGGCATGGCCTGGGGCAGGATCACGCGGCGAATGGTCTGGAGCCTGGTCGCACCGAGGGCATAACTGGCATCCTTCAGGTCCCGGGGAATGGTCCGGAGGGCCTCGTCGGTGGCGACAATGACAACCGGCAACGTCAGCACCGCCAGGGTCAGCGCCGCCCAGATGATGGCCGGCTGACCCCAGGTCGGCCGACCCGGTTCGTAGAAGATCGAATCGATGCCGGTACCTATGAAACCAACAAAAAACCCCAGTCCAAACAGACCAAACACGATCGAGGGAACCCCGGCCAGGTTGTTCACAGCCAGGCGAATCATGCGCGTGATGAGTGAGTCCGGACGGGTGAACTCAGATAGAAACAGCGAGGTCATGACACCGACCGGAACGACGGCGATGGTCATCAGGATGACCAGGAACACGGTTCCCAAGATGGCCGGGAAAATGCCCCCAGCTTCCATTCCCTGCTCCGGGGGATGAGTCAGAAAATCCCAACTGATGACACCGATTCCCCCCATGATGACATCGCCCAGAATAACGGCCAGCATGATGATGATCACCACGGTGGCGGTCATAGTCAGCCCCTTCGGGATCAGGCCGCGGGTCTTGGGCCTGAAGGGCAGCGGCGTCTGCGCCGGGGTCGCCTCTGTCATGGTCG
>JBDRES010000006.1:0-57995 GCA_043819515.1 bacterium | reverse complement strand
CCGTTCTTCATCGTGGCCTGCGACTACACCCTGATCGGCGAAGAACTCTACGCGGCATCCGCCTACCTGGGACGCGAACCCATCCTGTTGGGTTCGCTCAAGGCGCAGGATCTGGCCAAGGCGGCCATCCTGGTGCTGGCCGTGATTGGCATGGTTGCGGCCAACCTGGGCTGGACCTGGTTCACCGACATGTTCTTCGTGGTGGAGTAAGAGGAGATGATGGCATGAAAAGAGAATTACCTTTTGTCCTGGTGTTCATTGCCGGGATGTTCATGATTTTCCAGTACTTTGTGCCGCATTGGCGCTCGGAGTTTGTCTACGAGTTTGCCCTGGACTGGATCATGATCATCGGCATATTCGCCCTTGCTCTCGGCATCTGGTCGCTCTATCGGGTGTCGTTCGACAAGATTTCGACGCACAAACCCAACTGGGGCTACTCCTATGTTACGTTGGCAGGTCTTTTCGTGATGGTCGCCTTTGGCTTCACACAGAGAACCGGCGAGGAGTGGGGGCTTTACTTCCTGTGGCTGGTGCTCTGCATGGCGGGTTTGTTCGCTCTCATCCAAATCGGGGTGGAGAAGGCCGCCGGTCGGAGACGGTTGGTCGCCGGCGTGGCCGGCGCGCTGCTGATAGGGGCCGTGTTGGTGGCCGTCTTTGATGATGCCTGGCGATTTTATTTCTACACGCAAGAAGGACTGCAGAACTCTATGTTCCGCGCCTTTTTTGATTATGTAATGATGCCCATTTTGGCGACGATGTTTTCGCTGCTGGCTTTCTTCATTGCCTCCGCAGCCTACCGCGCCTTTCGGGCCAGAAATGTCCTGGCGTCGTTGCTGCTGCTGGCGGCTCTGATTGTAATGCTGCGGTTCAATCCCTGGTTGCCCTACGCCGAGTATTTCGCCCGCACTTCCAACTGGCTCATGAACGTTCCCAACCTGGCCGCGCAACGAGCCATTGTAGTGGGTGTCGGACTGGGCATGGTGGCCACGGCGCTGAAGGTTATCCTGGGCATCGAGCGCGGCTACATGGGCAAAGGATAAGGAGAATCGAGTATGAATTTCTTTGACAAACTGATGAAGCTCGATCGGCGCTGGATTTTCCTTTTCCTTGCGATTGTCTGCGTGATCGCTTACAAGGTCCCCTTTCAGGTGCCGATTTTGACCGAGCCGGAAACAGAGTCCATTTACAATTTTGTGGATACTCTCCCCGAGGGGAAGATCGTTCTTGTCGCGATTGACTACGATCCCAACAACCTGGCCGAACTGCACCCTATGACCTACGCCGTCGTCGAGCACTGCTGGCGCCGTAAGATCAAGGTGATCTTCACGGCGTTGTCCCAGAACGGTCCCGGCATGGCCGACCAGGCCATCCGCGATCTGACCGATTCGCTGGCGCTCGATCGCGAATATCGCGGAGTGAAATACGCCGGACGCCAAATCGTCAACGGAGAGGACTACTGCTTCCTGGGTTACAAGCCATATTACGCTATCGTGATCCTGGCTATGGGACAGGACTTCCGGCTGCCTTTCCCGACCGACTACTATGGTACGCCGCTTGACTCCCTGCCGATGATGGTGGGGGTTCTCAACTACGATCAGATTGCAGCCGTGATCGATCTGTCCGGCGGCAACATCACCGATGCCTGGATCTCTTATGGGCAGGGGAGATTTAATTTCCCGCTGTTCCTGGGACTCACCGGTGTCATGACAGCCCAGTACTACCCGTATCTCGGCTCCGGCCAGGTGAGGGGAATAATGGGTGGGCTGTTGGGGGCGGCCCAGTACGAAGAACTGGCGGAGAACCCGGGACGGGCCAAGGACGGCATGAAAATCCAGTTGATGGCGCACATCGTTATCATACTGTTCATTGTAATGGGCAACGTCGGTTACATTGCAAGTCGACGCCGCCGAGTCGAGAGGGTTGGCTAAATGAACTTCATTACATTTTTGGGCATGACGTTCGCAGTGTTCGTTACACTGGCGACTTTCTCGTTCCTCTACAAGGATAACCCGTTTTACAAGTTCGCCGAGCATTTGGTGGTCGGCACCTCGGCCGGCTATTTTGTTATCATTCTCTGGCACAACGCTCTGGTACCGAACCTCTTTCAGAAATTGGCCGACGGCGACCCGCAGTACTTGTGGCTCAACTCCCAGGCTCCGTGGTATTGGATTCCGGCGATTCTGGGTGTGCTGATGTGGACGCGGTTTTCCAAGAACTATTCCTGGGTGTCGCGTTGGCCGATGGCCCTTTACATCGGTATCGGCGCCGGTATGGCGGTCCCGCTCGAAATGGGTGCCCGCGTCAACCGACAGCTCTATTCTATGATGGAGAGAACCATCGACTGGCCGAATTTCTTTGGACATGGCGGCTTCAACCTCCTCGATACTCAGAGCGGCCTCTCGCAGGTAATCATCTTCGTGGGGGCTCTTTCGGCGCTCATATACTTCTACTTCTCGAAGCCTCACGTGGGTATTATGGGAAAAATCGCCAGCCTGGGTATTTGGACGTTGATGATCGGTTTCGGAGCTTCGTTCGGCTATACGGTGATGGCCCGTATCTCGCTCTTCATCAACCGGGTTCAGGATGTCGACGAGTGGGGGCAGGCGGCCTTTGAATCATCAAACGCCAATTACCATGTCGGCTTCCCCTTGGTGTTTTGGCTGATGGTGTTGATGGTCGCCGGCTATACTGCTTTTGAGATTGTAAAACATAGCAAAACCAAGGATCGGGCAGCCGCCTGATCAACGTTTTGAATAGCGCAGGAATCCCGTCGAGATGTTCGGCGGGATTTTTTTGTTGACTTACACGAACATTAGAGTATCAATCAGGTTGCCGAGGTACGAAGCGTTGGCAGTGGCTGCGACACATGGCAATATGGTTGCATGCGTTGGACTTAGTGAAGACTATGGAAGCGGCGGATTGGATTGAATGTATGTTGGTATCTTGGAGTAATTCAGTTAATTGGCTGTGCCATAAAAGTTTGCGGTGCCGACTCGTGCGATCGTGTAAGTGATTTGTTTGCATGGGCTTATAATGCGAAGATAATTGTCTCATGGTAACCTATTAGGAGGAATTAGTTTAACAGAGCGTTTGCTGGAAAATCTGACAGAAATAGCTTGACATACAGGCAATTCTTTCCTATTATCGGTGTTGGAGGAACTGATCGCCGTGAACGGAACGCTGGGACTGGAATGGGTAGCCACTCCCGGTATGCACACGGAAAGTGAGGTATGTGATGGCTCGGACGAAGAAGCCCACCACTGCCAAGATCGAGGCCGACTGTCAGGGCATGAATGAGGAGCAGGGTGCTGCTCGCACTGAGGGCAGGCTGTCAACTGCAGAGGCACGTCGCGAATACCAGAGGCGCTACTATCAAATGCACAAGGAAAAGGCCAAGGAATATCAAAGGCAGTACAACTTGACGCACAAAAAGAAGGCTCGTGGAGGACGGGGCAAAACCGGCTTCACTTGTCCGCGTGAAGTTGTCAGGACGACTTTCAACACTGCCGACCTCATGCATTCGCCGGTCGAGAAGACGGTGCGGATGTTAGATAAGATAATCAAGGGCGAACGCCTGTTTACGATGTAGTATCGAGGCGACCTGGTTGCAGCCTCTTGGTGCATGCGTTCCCCGGTTCAGAGGCCTTTTTACGACGCTCTGTGAGCATTTCTCGACATCATTTCGATGAAATTCTACAGTATAGTTGTTTATAAAGGGAGACAGTATGTCCGCCAAGAAGAAGGCAGCGTCTGAAAAAGGGACGCAAAGCAAGGCTCCAGCTGCTACGATCAAGAGCGCGGCCAAGCCCGAGAAAGCCGCCAAGGCCAAGTCGTCAAAGCCGACCAAAAAAACCAAAAAGCAGGCTGACCCTGTCGCCGGCTCCGCCAAGAAACAAGAGTACACTGGTCAGTACTACTATTTCTTCTCGGCCGACAAAGCCGACGGCAATGCCGAAATGAAGGATATTCTGGGAGGCAAGGGGGCCGGTCTGGCGGAAATGACCAACGCCGGGATCCCGGTGCCACCAGGGTTCACAATTTCCACCGAAGTCTGCAATCTTTACTACGAAAATTCGCTGCGCATTCCCCAGGCCATCGATGAGCAGCTCGAGAGCTATGTGTCCAGGCTGGAGAAGGCTACCGGCAAGACTTTTGGTGATCCGACCAACCCGCTGCTGGTCTCGGTCCGCTCCGGGGCCAAGTTCTCCATGCCGGGCATGATGGACACGGTTCTCAATCTGGGGCTCAATGACGAAACCATGAATGGTCTGGCGGAGAAAACCGGCAATCTCCGCTTCGTACTGGACAGTTATCGCCGATTCATTTCGATGTTTGGTAATGTCGTCCTCGGTATCGACAAAGAGGTTTTCGAGAAGATCATCACCAAGGTCAAAGCTGATCGTCGCATCAAGCAGGACAGCTCGCTACAGACCAATGATCTCAAAGCGATTATCAAAAAGTTCAAGGCCATCGCCAACCGTATGACCGGTGAACCGTTCCCCGAGGACCCCATCACTCAATTGCGCATGTCGCGCGATGCCGTTTTCCGGAGTTGGAACAATCCCCGGGCCATCTCCTACCGGCGCATGCATGACATACCGGCCGATCTCGGCACGGCCGTCAATGTGCAGGCCATGGTCTTCGGAAATCTCGGCAATTCCTCCGGCACGGGCGTCGGCTTCACCCGCAATCCGTCCACCGGTGACAAGGAATTTTATGGTGAGTACCTGCTGAACGCTCAGGGGGAGGATGTTGTCGCCGGCATTCGTACTCCCCAGCCGCTCTCTCAATTGTCGCAGGAGATGCCCAAGGTCTATAAGCAGCTCAAACAAATCACTACGCGCCTTGAGAAACACTATCGCGACGTCCAGGATTTTGAGTTCACCGTCGAAGATGGTGTGTTGTACATGCTGCAAACCCGCACCGGCAAACGAACCATTCAGGCCGCCATCAAGATCGCGGTGGATATGGTCAAGGAGAAGCTTATCTCCAAAGAAGAGGCGATCATGCGCATCTCGCCCCACGAGCTTGATCGCCTGTTGCATCCGTCGCTCGACCCTGAGGCCAAGTACAATGTGATCGCCACCGGTCTGCCGGCTTCGCCTGGTGCGGCCAGTGGTGGTGTCTATTTCACCGCGGAAGCGGTGGTGGCCAAGGCCGGCAAGAGTCCGTGCATTTTGGTTCGCGAGGAGACCAACCCGGACGACATCGAGGGTATGAATTCGGCGGTAGGTATTCTGACCAGCCGCGGTGGGATGACTTCGCACGCCGCCGTCGTGGCCCGTGGCATGGGTAAGAGCTGCGTCTCCGGAGTGGAAGCGATTCATGTCAACGCTAAGAAAAAGCAATTTCAGATTGGCAAGCTGATCATCAAGGAAGGCGAGACGATTACGCTCAACGGCTCGACCGGCGAGGTCATCTTGGGCAAGGTGGCCACGGTAGATCCGGAGCTCTCCGGTGAGTTTTCCGAGTTCATGGCCTGGGCCGATGAAGTACGTCAACTGGGGGTCAGGACCAACGCCGATACCCCTAAGGACGCCATCAAAGCCCTGAAGTTCGGCGCCGAGGGGATAGGGCTCTGTCGAACCGAACACATGTTTTTTGCAGAGGATCGGATTAAGATCGTCCAGGAGATGATTTTGGCCGATTCCGCTGAAGAGCGTCAACTGGCCCTGGATAAACTGCTGCCCTTCCAGAAGAAGGACTTCATCGGTATTTTCGATGCGATGAAGGGCTTGCCGGTAACGATTCGCACGCTCGACCCGCCGCTGCATGAATTCCTGCCGCGACGCGAGGAGATAGAGGTCAAGATCGCCGCGTTGGACAAGAAAGACGACGAGTACGAAGAGAAACTGGAACGCTTGGAGAAAATCATCCGGCGCATCGAGGAGCTGACCGAGATGAACCCGATGCTGGGGCACCGCGGTTGCCGGCTGGGAGTCATGTTCCCCGAGATTACCGAGATGCAGACGCGCGCCATTTTGGAGGCCGCCTGCGTTCAGATCAAGGCCAAAAAGAAGGTCCATCCGGAGATCATGATCCCGTTGATCGGGCATGTCAATGAGTTCAAGCACCAGAAGGAAGTTGTCAACCGGATCGCCCTCGAAGTGATGGCACGGCGCAAGGTGCGCAAGCTGGACTTCAGCGTGGGGACCATGATTGAGATCCCGAGGGCGGCCCTGACCGCCGATGAGATAGCACCGGAGGCCGATTTCTTCAGCTTTGGCACTAATGACCTGACGCAGATGACTATGGGATTCTCTCGGGATGACGCCGGCAAGTTCCTCAACTACTATGTAGAGAACGGAATATTGCCGAAGGATCCATTTGTGTCGCTCGATCAGGAGGGTGTCGGTCAACTGGTCCGGATGGGGCGCGACAAGGGAATTGTGGCCAATCCCGGGCTTAAAGTAGGTATTTGTGGCGAGCATGGCGGAGACCCGGATTCCATCGATTTTTGTCATCGCACTGGTCTCGATTATGTGTCTTGCTCACCCTTCCGGGTACCGATTGCCCGTCTGGCCGCAGCCCAAGCGGCCTTGCTGCATTCGGTTGCCAAGGGCAAAGAAAAGAAGGTCAAAGCCAGCGATACTCGCTGAACGATGGCTTCAGATAGTGCGCGCCGTCGCGGCCCTCGGCCGCGCGGCGCTTTCATTTGCATGAGAAAGCTGATTACCGCTTGTTTGACGTTAAGGGAATTGTATCTTATCCGAAAACTTATCGTCGGAGTACGATAGTCGTCGGGCGGCGTGGATGATTCGGAAGTGATGTCGTGAAAAAGGTCGGTAGTGGTACCAATTGAGGAGGTTTGACGGGGTAGATTATGAGACACCCATTGGATTACATATTCAGCCCGCAGTCGGTGGCCGTTATCGGGGCTTCGACTCGCAAGGGGACTATTGGTCGCGAGACACTTCACAACATCCTGTTGGCCGAGTTCAACGGCAAGGTCTTTCCGGTCAATCCCAAGGCTCCCGTCATTCACTCCATCAAAGCCTACTCGACCGTTCTGGATGTCCCCGATGCCGTCGATCTGGCCATCATCATCGTGCCCAAGGACTTTGTAAAAGACGTGGCCATTCAGTGCGGCCAGAAAGGCGTCAAGGGACTGGTCGTTATCTCGGCCGGCTTCTCGGAAGTTGGTGCCGAAGGTAAAA
The DNA here is from genome assembly GCA_043819515.1 of bacterium. Lineage (GTDB taxonomy): Bacteria > Zixibacteria > MSB-5A5 > GN15 > FEB-12 > DAOSXA01. The sequence goes on along the minus strand of JBDRES010000006.1, from coordinate 50,838 downwards.
AACGCGAAAAGGACGTGCTCGCAGTCTGCCGCGAATACGGTATGCGCATGATCGGCCCCAATTGTTTTGGCGTGGTCAACACCAACCCCGAAGTCAGCCTGAACGCGACCTTCGGAAAGACTTTTCCCAGGCGCGGCCGCGTAGGATTTATTACCCAATCGGGCGCCATGGGCGAGGCCATCATGAGCATCGCCCGCGACCTGGGTATCGGCTTTTCGGCGGTGGCATCGATCGGAAACAAGGCCGATATTTCATCAAACGATATGCTGGAGTACTTCAAGGACGATCCCGACACTGATGTCATCCTGATGTACCTGGAGAACTTCGGCAATCCCCGGCACTTCACTACTATCGCTCGCGAAGTCAGTCGGAAGAAACCGATTGTGGCGGTAAAATCGGGACGCACTACCCTGGGAGCCAAGGCCGCCTCGTCGCACACCGGTGCTCTGGCCGGATTGGATGTTGGTGTCGACGCGCTCTTTGAGCAAACCGGTGTCATCCGGGTGGATACGGTCGAGGAACTGTTTGACATCGCGATGGCTCTGTCCAACCAACCGATCCCCGAAGGTAACCGGGTGGTGGTAGTCACCAATGCCGGCGGTCCCGGTATTCTGGCGACCGATGCCTTGATCAATAACGGCATGGCCATGCCACCCCTATCCAACGCAACCGTGGCTATCTTGAAGAAAGTCATCTCCGCCGAAGCATCGTTTTCCAATCCGATGGATATGGTTGCCGGGGCCGGTCCCAAGCAGTTTCTGCAGACTCTCAATGCGGTCAAGAATGACAAAAGGTACGACGCCATCATTCCGATTTTTGTGCCCCCCGTGACCATCGATCAGCTCGAGGTTGCCGATCATATCGTGCAGGCCGTGGGTGATTCCAAAAAGACGGTCCTGGCCTGCTTCATGGGGGCGGGTTTGGCCAGCGAGGGCATGGAGCATCTACGGAAACATCATATACCGGTATACATTTTCCCCGAGGCTATTGCCAAAACGCTGTCATGTCTTTACAAGCATCGCATTCGCATCAGCCAGCCGCGCGGCAAATTCAGGAATTTCAGGGTCGATACGAGTCGAGTCGAGGAAATCGTCCTGGCCGCCAAAGGCAAGGGGCAGGACGCTATTGTCGGCGAGGAAGCGATCGGAATACTATCTGCCTATGGCATCCGCGCCGCCGGATATCTGTATGCCTCGTCGGCGGATGAGGCTGTCCGGGTCGCCAACAAATCCGGGTATCCAGTGGTGATGAAGATCAATACGCCGCCGATACTCCACAAGACCGAGGTGGGCGGGGTAGAGGTCGACCTGAGAACCGACAAGGAGGTCCGCGAGGCTTTCCGGACGCTTAAGAAACGTATTGAGGAGCACGGCGAGAAGGGGGAGTTCTCGGTGGCCATGCAGCGCATGATTTCGGGTGGCATCGAGACCGTTCTGGGTATGACCACCGATCCCTCGTTCGGACCGCTGATCATGTTTGGATTGGGGGGAATTTACGTCGAGATCATGAAGGATGTTTCCTTCCGGATCAATCCTCTGACCGATCAAGGGGCCAAAGTAATGGTCAGATCGCTGCGCTCCTTCCCGCTCCTGAACGGTTTCAGGGGCGCGTCGCCGGTACATCTGGCCACCCTGGAGGAAACCCTCCTGCGCCTGTCGCAATTGGTCAAGGACTTTGATTGCTTCTCCGAAATCGACATCAATCCCTTTATTGCTTCTCCGGAGCCGGAACAGTGTGCGGCTGTGGACGCCCGGTTCATTATTCGGTAGGCACTCCACAACCCAATGCCACCGGCGCTGCCTCTAGTGAAGCGGTGTGAGAGCGTCGCCGGGTCATTCTAGTTGGCTTGACATAAGCCGCTTGTCCCCCGACAAGCGACTTGCTATATTATCCGGAAATTGAAAGGGATGGAGCTATGCGTTATCAAGTTAAAGCGATAGGTGTCTGGTCCTTTACGAAGCTGGCCTTCGTTGTGAACTTGGCCGTGGGATTCCTTTTTGGCATTGCCTACGCGTTGTTTCTGATCCCGATGATGGCCCTGATGGCCAATATGCCCGGCTTCAGCGGTTCCGGTCTTGACACCGATATGGCCCCCCTTGGGTTGCTCATTGTCATCATTCCGATCATGAGCGCCATGGGCTCGGCAGTGTTTGGGACTCTGGGCGGCGTGGTCATGGTCTTGGTGTACAACCTGGCGGCCAAAATGCTGGGCGGTCTGGAGGTCACTTTCGAGCCGATAGCCGATCCATCGGCGATGCCCGCGCCACCAACGTACCCAACCACATCAAGCGCACCGCCGCCGCCACCACGGCCACCGGCTGGTCATTCGCAGTCGCCAACTTCCGACGGCACCGGCGGCCAACCAGAGGTATAATCGTGACCGATTCCCCCGTCAGAGTTCGTATTGCTCCTTCACCGAGCGGCTATGTGCATGTTGGCACCGCCCGGACAGCCGTATTTAATTATCTGTTTGCTCGCCATTACGGCGGCCGGTTCCTGGTGCGGATCGAAGATACCGACAAGGAGCGAAGCGACCCGAAATTCATCGAGGCTATTCTTGACGCCTTCCGCTGGCTGGGACTCTCTTGGGATGACGAGATAATTTACCAGTCACAACGAGTCGACAAGCACCGTGAGTATTCGGCCAGGATTCTCGAAGGGGGTGCCGGATATTGTTGTTTTTGCACTTCAGAGCAGCTTCAGGAAGATCGGGAACAGGCCAAGGCGGCCAAGGGGCCGATGCGCTATAATCGCCGCTGTCTGGACCTGTCGCCACAGGAGGTCCAGCAGAAACTCCGGTCGGGCTTACCGTATACAATTCGATTGCGCATCCCGGATGGCGAAACCCGATACCACGATATGGTGTCGGGCGAACTGATACGTCAGAACGCCGAGATCGAGGATTTCATTATAGCCCGTTCCGACGGCACCGCTGTCTACAACATGGCTGTGGTAGCCGACGATCACGACATGGGCATAACTCATGTGATTCGCGGCAACGATCATGTCACCAATACTTTTAAGCAGATACACATCTATCGGGCGCTGGGCTGGCCGCTTCCTCGGTTTGCCCATGTGCCGCTGATCCTCAGGCCGGACAAGAAAAAGGTTTCCAAGCGCCTGGGTGACAAAGATGTCGTAGCCTACCGCGATGAAGGTATCCTGCCGCAGGCCATGTTCAACTTCCTGACTCTCTTGGGTTGGTCGCCCAAGACCGATCGGGAGATATACACTCCCGAAGAACTGATCGGCTTGTTTACGGAAGATAATTTCAATGCCTCCAATGCCACCTTTGATCCCGAGAAGCTGGTAGCCTTCAATCGCGAGCACATTGCCCTCATGTCCGACCATGATCTGGCGGCGCTGGTGGCGCCGCGGTTGGTGGCGGCCGGGGTAACCAGTAAGTACTGGCTGGAGACGCGCTGGGATTATCTGAGAGCCGTCGTGGCCATGCTCAAGTCGCGGGCCGGTACGCTGGACGACATTGTCGAACGCGGCGGGTACTTCTTCACTTTTGACGGTCGGTACGATCAGGAGGCGGCAGCCAAGCATTTTGGCCGTGAAGTCCAAGGTCAGCTCAAGAGCCTTGCCGATCGGCTTGAGGCCCTGGATGATTTTACTCATGATCGAGTCGAGGCCGAGCTTTCCTCTCTGGCCGGTGAATTGGGAGTGAAAAAGGGAAACTTGATCCATCCGACCCGCCTGGCCGTATCCGGGATGCCGGTCGGACCGTCACTATTCGAGATGCTGGAACTGTTGGGGCAAAAGACGGTTGTTGACAGATTGCGACGGGCGTGCGAATATGTTGAAGCCAATTACCACTGACCGAAATAGGAGTAGTCAATCTTGACGGACAAAGCGAAGATGGCCAAGGTCCTGAAGGTAGCCATAAAGGGTGAAGAAGACGGCTACAAATTCTACAATTTATTGGCCGAGCGGGCCACCAACGATGAAGCCCGGCGAAAGCTGGAGAACCTACGCAACGACGAGATGCAACACAAGCAGGTGCTCTACGATCTTTATGAGAAGCATATCGGCGGTGAAGTCGGCGAGTTGCCGGAGCACGGTCTCAATGCCCTGGCCGAGGTCTTCAAGAAAGGTCGCCTGGAGGAGTTGAAATCCGAGCAAGAGTTTATCAATCTGGCCATCGAGGCTGAACTGGCGGCGACCCAATATTATCAGGATCAGATGGAAAGTTCCGACGATGCCGACTTTAGAGCGATCTTTGACCGCCTGGCTGCCGAAGAACATGGCCATTATCAACTGCTGATGGCCGAGCGTGAATCGCTGGGCGGCAACTACCATTGGTTCAGCTATGGCGAAGGATCGCCTCTGGAGGACTAGGCGACGAGGTGATTCGATCGCCCGAACGACAACTACCAACCGTTAGCGGATGTAAGAAGCATGCAGTGGATTTGTGATATCTGCGGATATCAGCATGATGACGATGAGCCGCCGTCATTCTGTCCGATCTGTTGCGCCGCGCAGGACATATTCAGCGAGCACTACGGCGACGACGGTACAGATATAAGTGGCCCCAACGGCAAAGATATGGACGATTTTGATCGAGACTTGTTTGCTGATTACGAGGATCAGTAAGCACAACGGGAGCGTACGCTACGGACCAAGACCAATCCCTACAAGTCATGGTAGGCCGGCCGGCTCCGGATTTCACTTTGCCCACTCACAACGAGGGTGAGCTGAACCTGGCCTGGTACCGGGGACGTAAGAACGTGGTGTTGGCCTTCTATCCGGCCGACTGGACACCGGTGTGTGCCACTCAAGTCCCCGCCTACAATGTGGTTTTCAAGCGCTTCGAAGAAATGAACTGCCAGCTTTTGTGTATATCGGTGGACTCGATCCCTTGTCACATGGCCTGGGCCAGGTCCCTGGGCGGTCTGGCCTTTCCGCTGATGTCCGACTTCTGGCCGCACGGCGAAGTTGCGCGCCAGTATGGGGTGCTGAATTCCCAGGGATATTGTAGCCGAACGGTTTTCCTGATCGATAAGGAGGGCGTGATCCGGTGGATAGAGCAAGTCCACCCGGCCGAGCTGCCGAGCAATGAACGATTGTTTGAGGAACTGGCCAAGCTCAAGTGAGCCGCAATGCCGGCACTCCGGGATTCGTTGGCGACTCTGGCCGGTGGACAGGTGACATGGAGGTTTTCCGATGTTAGCAGTTGGCCAAAAGGCTCCGGCCTTCAATCTGGAAAGCTCGCTCGGCGGCAGATTGAGCTCTGGCGATCTGAAGGGCCGCTTTGCTGTAATCATATTTTACCCTAAGAATAACACCCCCGGCTGAGACCGCCAGTTAGCGGGTCTGGAAACGATCCGTCCTCAGTTTGAGGCTAACGATACACAGGTTCTGGCGATTAACCCGGCCGGCGTAACTTCGCATCAAAGCTATTGTGACAAGAATGGCTTTGGCTTTCCGATTCTCTCCGATCCCGAGGCGCAAGTGACTGTGAAGTATCAGGCCGATAAAGCAACCAAGACCGGACGAGTGGGTGTCAACCGCACTGTCTATTTGCTGGACCCGGTCGGCAAGATTGTATTTGCAGAACACGGTCAGGCCGACCTGCACACAGTCCTCAATCTGACAAAGCCCGGCGCCCAGCCATGAGCCTGAAGCCATCGGGATTCAATCCCGAGGATCCATACGACATTACCTTTATTGGTGGCGGTCCGGTCGGCCTTTATGGTATGTACTACGCCGGGTTGCGCCTTATGAAATCCAAAGTAATCGACATGCTGGGCGAATTGGGCGGAGGGCTGATGGCGCTTTACCCGGAAAAGTACATCTTCGATGTTGCCGGATTCCCAAAGGTGATGGCCAAGAGCTTGGTTGCCCAGATGAAAGAGCAGGCGCTTCAGTATCCCCATACGATCTGTCTTGAAGAGCGGGTCGAAAGCCTGCAGCAATCCGATGACGGCTCGATTGTCCTCAAGACAAACAGAGGGAGTCACCTTTCGAGGACGGTTGTTGTCTGCGCCGGTCTGGGGGCCTACATTCCTCGTAGTCTGGAGGTACCCAATCTGGCCCGCCTGGAAGGCCGGGGCGTCTATTATTCCGTTCGTGAACCTGAGGCGTTTCGGGACAAAGAGGTCCTGATTGTCGGCGGTGGCAACGCTGCCATTGACTATGCACTGCTACTGGAGAAAATAGCCAAAGCGGTTACACTGATTCACCGCAATGAGTTTTTCGCCGCCCACGAAGACACCGTCGGCAAAGTCAAAAACAGTTCCGTTCGGATGCTTTATCCCTTTTGGGAACTCAAGGGACTGACGGGTGATGATCGGGTTGAGAACGCCACGATTGTGCAATCCCGGACTGGTCGGGAAGAGCACCTGCCCGTTGATGCCGTGGTGTTGAATATCGGCTTTCTGACCAACCTCGGCCCGATCGCCGACTGGGGGCTGCTGCTTGAAAAAAACGCCATCGTGGTCGACAGCCGGATGCGTACCAATATCGAGGGCGTATATGCTGCCGGAGATATAGTTACCTACGACGGCAAACTGAAGCTGATCAGTTCCGGCTGTGGTGAGGTGGCGGTTGCGGTCAACAACGCCAAGAACTATATTGATCCACGAGCGAAGGTCAGCCCCGGGCACTCGACCGACAAGCACGTCCTGGCCCAGAAGAAGCTGGCTCAAGGAAGAGCCGAGAAGAAGGCGCGAAAGGCAGATTGAGCATGTATTTCTCCTTGCCCCAGGAATACCGACAGGCGGACGCGGCCGAACTGCGCGATAGGATTCAAAGCGCCAAGGATCGGCTGGGTCGAAAAGTCGTTATTCTGGCTCACCACTACCAGCGGATGGAAATTGTCAGTTTTGGCGATTATCTTGGCGACAGTTACGCACTGTCCAAAATCGCTGCGGCTCAAAAAGAAGCGGAAGTGATCATCTTCTGCGGCGTGCACTTCATGGCCGAATCGGCCGATATCCTGACCGCCGCTCATCAGCACGTTTACCTGCCCAACCCCCTGGCCGGCTGCCCTATGGCGGACATGGCTGATATGGCTGATGTGACGACCGCCTGGGAAATCCTGGCCGAACACGGCGGTGATGATCGGATCATGCCGATTTCCTACATGAATACCGCCGCCGGATTGAAGGCCTTCACCGGTCGCCACGGCGGCCTGATATGCACCTCGTCCAATGCCGTGGCTGCCTTTGAGTATGCGCTGGCTCGGAGGGAGAAAGTGTTCTTTTTCCCTGACGAAAACCTCGGTATGAACACAGCCCTTAAGATGGGTCTGAAGCCGGATGAAATCGTGGTGTGGGATTTCTCGCGCAACGAGGGTGGTCTGACAGCCCAACAGGTCGACAGGGCCAAAGCTATTTTGTGGAAGGGGCATTGCCATGTGCACACAAATTTCAAGGCCGAGCATATTGAGCAAGTCCGACGGGAGCATCCAGGCGCCCTCATAGTGGTCCATCCCGAGTGCATACCTGAGGTTGTCGCCGGGGCCGATGCCTCCGGCTCGACCAAATTCATCGTGGAGTTTGTCCAGGCGGCGCCGAAGGGGGCGACCATCGCCATCGGAACTGAAATCAACTTGATCCACCGGATGGCTTACGAACATCCGGACAAAAAGATATTCGAACTCTCCGGCCAAACCTGCCCAGTGTGCGCCAACATGTATCGCACGACACTGAATGATCTGGCCTTTTGTCTGGAGAACTATGAAGATGTGAGACCGATTGTTGTCAAAGAGCCGCTACGATCGGAGGCGGCCGTGGCGCTCGAAAAGATGCTCGAAATCGCCGGGTAGCGATAAGCGCCGTTGAGAGTTGGAAAATAGTATTTGCCAAGCAAGGGATAGTGGGTCATGGCTGTAGATGTTTTAGTACCGCAGATGGGAGAATCGGTTCTGGAAGGAACCATCCTGGAGTGGAAGGTCAAAGTTGGCGACAAGGTTGTGCTCAATCAGCCTCTGGTCGAACTAATGACCGACAAGGTCAACGTCGAGATTCCTTCCGAGACGGAGGGAGTTATCACTCAGATCCTTGCCAAAGAGGGCGAAGTAGTGCCGGTGGGAACGCGCGTCGCGGTCATTGACGATGGCTCCTCCGATTCCGCCGCGCCGATCAATCCGACGACCAAACCTGAGACCCTTGTTGCCCCGAGCGGCAGCGTGACCGATGTGGTTTCGGCTAAAGCGGTCAAGGCCACCGGCCCGGTAGATCGCTCCAAGATGTCTCCGAAAGTGAAGCAGCTCATTCGTGAATACAGCTTGGACGAAGCTCTCCTGGTTCCGACCGGCAGCGACGGTCGGCTGGTTGTGGATGATGTCATGCGGGCCGTACAGGAGCGCTCGGCCTCAGCAGGATTTACCGCCGGTCCCATCCCGGCCCCGACGACGCCATCGTCGACGACAATGGCGACCGCTGCTTCGGCTCCTCCAGAGGTGCCCAAAGTGAAGGTGGACATTCCCCGTTTTGAGCAGTTACCCGACTCGCTGCGCGAAGAGCGTATTGCCGTGGCCGGCGTGCGCAAGTTGATCTCCGATCACATGGTTCGGTCAGTTCAGACCTCGCCCCATGTCACTACCTTTGAGGACATGGACCTGACCGAGCTGGTCAAGTACCGCAACGAAACCAAAGCCGATTTTTTGGCTACCTACGGCGCCAATCTGACCTTCTTGCCGTTCATTGTCAAAGCCGCCTGTCTGGCCCTGCGCGAATTCCCGGTTATTAATGCCTCCATGACCGACCGTGAGATCATACTGAAGAAGTACTACAATATCGGGATCGCAGTCGCTCGGGAGGACGGACTAATAGTGCCGGTCATTCGTAACGCCGACAAAAAGACAATCATTGAGCTGGCCGTGGAGATGGCCCAACTGGGACTGAAGGCGCGCACCAACCGCTTGACTCCGGATGATGTTGCCGGAGGCACCTTCAGTGTGACCAATGCCGGGATGTTCGGGGCCACGGCCTCGACGCCCATCATCAACCAGCCGCAGGTTGCGATCCTGGGTGTGCATGCCATCGTCAAGAGACCGTGGGTTGTTGATGATCAAATCGTGATTCGCAATATCTCCACCTTCGGGTTGTCCTTTGATCATCGTCTGATCGACGGCCATGTCGCCGTACAGTTCTTGCATCGCGTGCATGAGTATCTGGCGAACCCCCAGAAGACATTTCTGTCTTTGAGGTAAATGGCAGAAGATCTCTTCCGAGAGCGCTATGGCTGGGTACTCCGATGCGGCCTGACCAGCTATGAGCGAGCCCTGAAGTGGCAGCGCGGGCTAGTCAAGATGCGTCTGGAGGGGATGGCCCGCGATACGATTATGCTAGTGGAACACCCACCGGTGATTACGGTCGGTAGAGATGGCCACAAGGAAAACTACACCGGATGCGATCTGACGCCGGTATTCATCGAGCGTGGGGGGGATGCAACCTACCACGGCCCCGGGCAACTGGTAGCGTACTTCATCATTGACATTGCTCGCCGCGGCCGCGATTTGCACCGGTTCATGGCGGATCTCCAGCAGGGGGTTATTGATGCTCTGGAGAAGCTCAGCATTAGGGCTCGCCAGGACGACGAACACACCGGTGTCTGGGTAGACCAACATAAGATCGCTTCGGTGGGCGTCGCGGTGAAGCGCTGGGTTTCATACCACGGCGTAGCGATCAACCTCAATACCGATCTGGCCGAGTTCGGCCGCATAAATCCATGCGGCCTGGATGCCGCGCAAATGACTTCCGCCCAACAACTTCTGGGACGCGAAATAGATATAGACCATTTCGGTCAAGTTCTTATTGAACAATACGCCCGGATCTTTGTTACGCAGTATGAGCCGATCGACCTGGATAGTATCGCCGAAGATATCGAATCCCAGGCCGGCGGCTATACGATTTAGCGTCAAGCTATCAAAGTGCAGGAACGAATACTCTCTGAAAGAGGGATAAGATGGATCTTGTTGGTAAGACCGCCTTTGTCACCGGCGGCACCAAAGGAATCGGTTATTGCATAGCCAAAAAACTGGCCGAACGGGGGGCCAATGTCGTCCTCAATTATTTCCGCAGCCGCGACACCGCCGATAAGGTGGTCCAGGAACTGAAAGCACTGGGAGTCGAAAGTTACGCTCACCGGGCCAATATAGGCAACCACACACAGCTGCCGGCCATCTTCGACGGCATCAAAGAACGCTTCGGCAAGCTCGATATTCTGATCTCCAACGCCGCTTTGGGTTTGTATACCTCAATGATGGACATTGACGACAAGGCCTGGGATCTCTCGATGCATACCAACGCCCGCGCGTTTCTCAATTGTGTCCAACTGGCCTCGCCGATCATGCCCGATTATGGCCGCATTGTCGCCCTGTCGTCGTTGGGCTCTATTCGATATATCCCCGGCTATGCCGCCATCGGTGTTTCCAAGGCGGCCATCGAGAATATCGTCAAGTATGTTGCTATCGAATTTGCGCCGCGCAATATCAGTGTCAACGCCGTCTCCGGTGGCTTTGTCGATACCGACGCTCTCAAAGTCTTCCCCAACTACGAGCAGATGCTCGAGGAAGTCACCGAACGCACGCCGTTTAAACGGGTGGGTAGGCCCCAGGAGATCGCCGATATGGTGTCGTTCCTGGCCGGGCCGAAAGCCTCATGGATCACCGGTCAGACGATCATCGTGGACGGCGGCTATTCGCTGATGTAAACGCCGGCCCACAAGTTCCACAGGCTCCAAGCCTGTAAACCCCGCTTTGGCTCGTATCGACTGAAGCGGGGTTTTTATATTGCTGGGTCGGCGTGATCTATTATATTAAGGCAGGTGGAGTCAAACCGTGATGGGAGGTTAGCCCATGTTTCGTGTTTTGTTGGCCTTGGTAGTGCTGGTTGGATTGGTGGCAGTCGTGTATCTCGGCTGCGATAACGACGACAGCACCGGCCCGACAACGCAGCCGCGATACCACAATCCAGCTGATACGTTGTTTGAGGTTCAGATAAAAAAGATTCATAGCGCCGAGTTGGGAGACTCGGTAGATGTAGATGTTACAGTCGACCATGCTTCGGCGAACATCGCGGGGTTTGACGTGCTTCTAGGCTATGATAGCATGGCAATACATCTGGACAGCGTCTGTCCTGGCAGCTTGTCTGATTGCGGGTGGGAATTGTTCGACTATGAGTTCTTCGACACCGGGGGCGTCGGCTGTGAACAGGGACGGCCATCGGGCCTGGTCAGAGTGCGTGGGGGCGCGGATCGCAATAACTGGATGCCTCTCGATGACGGGAGCTGTACTGACTCACTCAGTCCTCCAATAACCCTGTTTACTTTGTCTTTCCAGGTTACCGATGACCACACCTACGAATGCATGTACGTGCCAATCCGTTTCCTGTGGTGCGGTTGTGAGGATAACCAGATGTGGCTGGTAGACAGCAGCAATGCGCTGCACCAACTGGCTTGCCGACGAATCATAGACTTCGATCTCACAGGTGATATCTCCGACTCGACATATGGCCATCCAACGTACACGGGATTTCAGCAAGAATGCCGGCAGCAGGACGACCATCTGTCTGATGATAGATTGATCGACTTCATAAATGGTGGCATCGATATCTACTCATGCGCTGGATCGGTCGGTGTTGCGCCTCAGCCACCGCCGGATCGCTGACTCATCACCTTGACCGCCAGGCACTGTATCGTATATTGAAGCTGTATGCCAGAGGTCACGCCCCGTTTCGCCCGGCGAGAGGAGAGCCTGATGTTTCGTACCTGTCATCTATCGTTTGCGATTCTGTCGTTAGCTCTCCTATCAGCCGGGTCCGGCTGTGACGGTGATTCTATACCGACCGGGGGAGATCAACAGACCGTGCCGGATGCGATGTTTGTACTCTCAATATCCAGTGTCGACAGCGTCATCCAGGGTACGCACGTACACGTTGATGTGAGTGTTGAGCTTGCGCAGAATTGCATGAATGGTTTTGATCTGCGGATGGCATTTGATGCTTCCGCGCTGTCGTTTCAGGCCGCCGATTTGGGCGCCGTCAGTGACTGCGGCTGGGAGTATTTTTCGTTCAAATTTGCGGGCGAGTGTGGTGACGGCGCCCCGAGCGGGCTGCTTCAGCTACTTGGCATTGCCGAGATCAGCAATGGGCCGTTCACTCCGGATAGGGATTGTATCGACAATCTTATCACACCTTGGAGTCTTGTCATTCTCGACTTCTTGGTCACCGACGACCGCACCTTCGAGTGTCAATGGGTGCCGATCGAGTTCTTCTGGTGCAACTGCGCAGACAATACGATAGCCTACAATGATGGTGGCGGTTCGAGCCTGCCGGGCGTATCCCGCCATGTGCTCTGTGTCGACACTCTTGGTGGGCAGATTCGAATTGACAACGACACGATCGGCTTTCCCACGTCCGCAGGTGCCCAGGACATTTGCGTCAATGGACTGGGTGCGCCATGGTCACCGCTTCGTGCAGTCGATTTCATCAACGGAGGGATTAGCATCGTATGCAGCGACAGCATCGATGCTCGGTGGCCGATGGGCGACATCAACCTCAATAACATTGCCTATGAGACCGCCGACGCGGTCTTATTCAGCAATTACTTCGTCTATGGCCTCGACGTGTTCACCATTCACCGCGAGATTCAGATCCGCAACACCGATGTCAACGAGGACGGCACGCCATTGACCGTTGAAGACCTCATGTACATGATTCGCGTAATAGTCGGCGACGCCATACCCTACACCCGGCTCTCGGTGGACACGGCCACCGTCGTTGTTCATCAGGATATACTCAGTGTCGACAAACCGATGGGGGCGGCTTTCATTGTGGCGCAGGGCGACGTCACCCCCATCCTACTGGCCGATCAAGTGCATATGCAGTACAACTGTGACGGTCAGAATACGAGGATTCTCGTTTCATCGATGGAGGCGAATGAAGTCTTTGAAGGTGATTTTATCCGCGTGCCGAATGTAGTCAGCGTAGAACTCAGCACGTACGAAGGAGATAAGGTTGTGGTTCAGTGGTCCGGTGAGTGAGCCGAGAGGACTTGGCCCCTACCAAATCCCCAGCATATCCTTGGCATAATCCGAAGCCATCGTCTTGGGATCCCAATGCGGATCCCAGACTAAGAGTATTTCCACCTGCGTGACGCCCTCGACTTTTTGCACCGCCATGTGTGACTGCTCCAAGAGCATTTCGCCATACGGACAGGCCGGGGTGGTCAGCGTCATTTTGACCTGGACTTTGCCGTCGTCGGAGATCTCGGCGTCATAGACCAGCCCGAGGTCGACAATCCCTACCCTGATCTCCGGATCCTGGACCGGCCTGAGGGCATCGAATATCTGTTCTTTGGTTGGTGTTGGCATTGGTGTCACGCGCCGTCAAATTTCAGTGGTAGTCGTGGCCGACTTGTCTTTGCCCGATTCAAAATTATCCATACCCTCGATAAACGTAACCCAGGCCAAGAGGGCGCATTTGATCCGAACGGGAAATTTTCGCACACCCTGGAGAGCGTCGATGTCTTCAAGATCCTCTGGAATCTCGACTTCCTCGCCCTTGAGCATCCGTCGCACCAGTTCGGCGATTCGTTTGGCCTCTGCAAGCGTTTTGCCCTTGACGATATCGGCCAGCATGGACCCTGAGGCTACGGAAATAGCGCACCCCTTGCAGCCGATATGAATGTCGCCCACGCGATCACCATCGACGGCGACCTCCATCTCCAGTTCATCACCACACGATGGATTCTTGCCGCCGCCTCTGATATCCACCTGGGGCAGAGGTGTGGCGCCGCGCGGGGCGCGGAAGTGATCCATGATGATATCCCGGTACATCTCGTCGAGTTGCGTACTCATACTCCGAAATAACTCCTCATCTCTATGAGCGCGTCGACCAATGCGTCGACGTCTTTGTTGTCGTTGTAGATGTAAAACGATGCCCGCGCCGTGGCCATTTTGCCCAGCACCCGCATGAGCGGTTGGGCGCAATGGTGACCGGCTCGAATGGCGATCCCGCGCGAATCCAAGAATGTGCTGATGTCGTGGGGATGAACAAACGGATCGGTGAACGAAATCGCGCCGCCTCGCTGATCGGCTTCTTGAGGTCCCTGGATCTCGAGTTGGTCGATTTCGGACAGACGCGAGATGGCGTAGCGGGTGATGTCAATTTCATGCTGACGAATGGCATCCATGCCGAGCTGTTCGAGATAGGTCAGCGCCGCGTCGAAGGCCACGACATTGGCAATATCCGGTGTGCCGGCCTCGAATTTGTGAGGCAACTCAGCCCACGTGACCCTATCAAAATGCACCTCGCCGATCATTTCCCCCCCCATCTGGAATGGCGGCATCGCTTCCAACAGCTCCTGGCGACCGTAAAGAATGCCAACTCCGGTCGGTCCCAGCATTTTGTGTGAGGAGAGAGCGTAGAAATCGACACCCAACTCTTTGAGGTCAACTGCAAAGTGCGGTGTAGATTGGGCCCCGTCGGCCAGCACCAGCGCCCCGTGAGCGTGAGCTCGTTTGGTGAGTTCTGCGACGGGGTTGATGGTGCCGAGAACGTTGCTCATATGCGTTAGGGCCAGCAGCTTGGTCTTGGGCGTGATGATGCTGTCCAGATTGCTCAAGTCCAAATGGCCGCAGAGAGTAATCGGAATTCGCTTGAGGACGGCCCGCTTGCGTTCGGCCAGCTTCACCCAGGGGACCAGGTTGGCGTGATGTTCCATCTCGGTGATGACGATCTCATCGCCCTCACCAATATTCTCTTCTCCCCATGAGTAAGCCACCAGGTTGATTGCCTCGGTAGTGCCGCGCGTAAAGATGATCTCCTGTGGAGCCACGCCACCGAGAAAATTGGCGGCGTGTTGCCGAGTCTTTTCGTACGCCGCCGTAGCCTCTTCTGCCAGGAAGTGCAAGCCCCGGTGGATATTGGCGTTCTGGCGCTTGTAATAAACCAGCAGAGCATCAAGGACGGATTGCGGTTTCTGTGAGGTGGCGGCGTTGTCCAGATAGACCAGGCGATGCCCGTGCACCTGCTGGGCGAGAATAGGGAAATCGCGTTTGATGCGTTCTACGTCAATGGTGGCCGCTGCCGTGGGCTGGTTGACCGGCGGCTGAGTGATTTTCTTGGTATTGGTAGCCATTTGCTCCGAATTCCTCTTTAGGCCGTGCCGTCAGTCCAGCAGGACGAATATGTCTTCGCCCTCAATCTTGTGTTTGAACCTGTCGATGCCGACCACCGCCGGCGGCGCAGTGACCGATCCGTCGATGATACTAAAACGGGCCCCGTGGCGCGGACATACTATCTCCCGGCCCTGCAATTCACCGCTCGAAATGGGTGCGGCGTCGTGCGAGCACTCGTCCGCCAGAGCATGAAAGCCGTCGGCGGCATGACAAATGACGATATGATGCGGTCCGATCTCGAACCCGCGCATGCTTCCCTCAGGGATATCCGATACCCGGGCGACTTTGACATAGTCGGCCATCCTACTGTTGCTCCAGCCTTTGTAGTACAAACTCTCGGATCCGCTCGCGCAGCTCCGTCGGCAGACGTTTCATAGTGGTCTCGACAAAACCGGTTACAACCATCCGCTGAGCCCGGCTCTTCTCGATCCCGTGAGATTCGAGGTAGAATAGTTGCAGCGGATCAATCGGCCCGATCGTGGCGCCATGACTGCAATGAACATCCTCGTTCAGGATCTCCAACTCCGGTATAGCTTGCGCCTTAGTGCCCTTGTTGAGCAGCAGGTTACGATTCTCCTGGTAGGCCTCGCAGGTTTTGGCATCCTGCTCGATGCGAATGAGGCCGGTGCAAGCCGACTGGGCTTTGTCCTTAAGCACAACCTTGTAATCGATTTTTGACGAAGTTTCGTTGGCGGCATGGTGATGCAGGGTATGGTTGTCGAAGTGCTGGTAACCGGATCCAAAGGCCAGACCGTAGATCTGACTCTCGCTGTGGCGGCCGTTCAGAATCACACCAAAGTTGTGCTTGGCGATGGCGCCACCGAACGACAGCGGCACGGTCAGAATCCTGGCACCGGGGCCGACCTGCGCGCGATAGGTGAGGTATGACAGCGTGCCGACACCTTGCCGTTGCAGACAAACATAGTTGGTACGGCTGTCGGCAGCGGCGACTATCTCGACCACAGCATTGGAATGCCCGGCTTCACCGGTCGGACTGTCCGGGCCGCCGCCATATTCGTCGATAATCGTAGCTTCGGCATTGTCGCCGACGGAGATTAACAACCGCGGAAACTGGGCCGAATTAGCGGCGCCTGCCTGCCGTAACAAGTGGATCGGTTTCTCGATCGTAGTCCCGTCCGGAATGTGAACAAAGATACCGTCATTCCAGAGGGCGCCGTTGAGGGCCTCGAATTTCCCGCTCTTGGCGTTGACCAGACGATAGAGGTGTTTCTCGACCAAGTCGGAATGATACAGCACCGCGTCGGAAAGGCTGCTTACGATGACTTTGCTTTGAGTCAGCGCCTCCGAGGTGTGACAACGGATCTGGCGACCGCCTCGGTCGATTACCACTGCGGCCAAACCGTCCCCGGCAAGCTCATCAAGCAGGACCGTTTCAACCTCATCATATCCCTCCCCGAAGGGAGTATCGATTCGATCCGTTTGCGCCACCAGAAACCTGCTTGGGTCGGTGTAACGCCACAGGTGCAATCCGCGCGGGGGGATCGGGCTGTCGTTGAAGAAGTCACGGGATGCATGGCGATGCTCACGCAGCCACTGGGGACCTCGCTGGAGTTCCGGTGCCGCTTGGTCGATCATGTGCTCGGCGTTGCCGCGATTGATCGTATCCTTAGTGCTGGTGGTGTTCATCCTATTGAACCCTCCATCTCCAGCTCGATCAGGCGATTGAGCTCGACAGCATACTCGAGGGGTAGCTCCTTGGTGAACGGTTCCATGAAGCCGTTGACAATCAAAAGGCGGGCGTCGTCTTCGGTCAAACCACGACTGGTCAGATAGAATAGTTGCTCTTCGGCAACTTTCGACACCCGGGCCTCGTGTTCGATCTTGACCTCGTCATGATCGATCTCCATGGTCGGATAAGTATCGCTGCGAGCCTGCTCGCCGATCAGCAGAGCGTCACACTCGACCGAGCATTTAATATTGGCCATTCCCTTGTAGACCTTGACCAGACCGCGATACGACGCCCGACCGTTGTCCTTCGAGATCGACTTGGAGGTGATGCGCGACGATGTATTAGGGGCGGCATGGATCATCTTGGCCCCGGCATCCTGGTGCTGGTCTTTACCGGCAAAAGCGACCGACAAGACTTCACCTCGGGCTCCCTCGCCCAGCAACTGGATGCAAGGGTATTTCATGGTCAGCCTGGAGCCGAGGTTGCCGTCGACCCACTCAACCGTCGCGTTTTTATAGGCCGAGGCCCTTTTGGTGACCAGGTTAAATATGTTCCGCGACCAGTTCTGAATGGTAGTGTAGCGGATGTAAGCATCGTCAAGGGCGATAAGTTCGACAACCGCCGAGTGTAGCGAATCAGTGGAGTACACCGGCGCCGTGCAACCTTCGATGTAGTGTACACGCGAGCCTTTGTCGGCGATTATGAGGGTCCGCTCGAACTGCCCCATGTTCTCCGCATTGATCCGGAAATATGCCTGCAGCGGGATTTTTACATCCACGCCCGGCGGGACGTAGATAAACGACCCACCCGACCAGGCGGCTGTGTTAAGAGCTGCGAACTTGTTATCCATCGCGGGAATGACGGAGGCGAAGTACTTCTGCACGATGTCGGGGCGTTCGCGCAGTCCGGAGTCCATATCCAAGAAAACGATGCCCTGCTCTTTGAGCTCCTCTTTCATGGAATGGTAAACGACCTCAGATTCATATTGCGCCGAGACCCCACCCAGGAAATTCTTCTCAGCCTCAGGTATGCCCAGCTTGTCAAAGGTCTTCTTGATATAGTCCGGAACATCATCCCAACTGGTTTGCTGGTTTTCGATCGGTTTCATGAAATAGTAGATATTGTCGAAATCGATCTCGCTCAGCAGTTGGGTGTTGCCCCAACCAGGCATCGGCTTGGACAAAAAGACATCAAGCGCCTCATGGCGAATGTCGGCCATCCAGCGTGGTTCCTTCTTCATCCTGGAGATCATCTCGACTACTTCGTGGCTTATCCCTCTTGCGCCCTTATGGAAATAGTCGACCGGATCGTGAAAACCATACTTGGCGGCGTAGTCATCGCCGATAGAAGCCAGATCTTGGTTGTGCTGTTTGATCTCGTCGGACATTATCATACTCCGGCGCTCTGATTCATCTCGGCTTCCACCCAATCATAACCGGAATCTTCAAGTTTCAAGGCCAGCTCCGGACCGCCCGACTTGACGAATCGTCCACTCATCATGACATGCACAAAATCCGGCTTCACATAGTTCAGCAAACGTTGATAGTGCGTGACCAGCAAGAGTCCGTTGCTGTCGTTGTGGAAGCGATTGATCCCTTCGGAAACCGTCTTGAGGGCATCGATGTCGAGCCCGGAGTCAGTTTCATCCAGAAGGGCCATTTTTGGCTGCAGCATCGACATCTGCAGGATTTCGATGCGCTTTTTCT
This sequence comes from bacterium, assembly GCA_043819515.1. Classification (GTDB taxonomy): domain Bacteria; phylum Zixibacteria; class MSB-5A5; order GN15; family FEB-12; genus DAOSXA01. Next base: position 32,309 of record JBDRES010000006.1, on the reverse strand, counting down.
CACCGCCGGAGAAGCCGTCGTTTAGGTAGCGCGTGGCGAACGACTGATCGACTTGGAGAGCCTTCATCTCGGCCTTGAACAGCTTGCGGAAGTCGGTCATGTCGGCGTCCTTACCGCGGTGGGACTGCAGTGCAGCGCGCATGAAGTTGGCCACGGTGACGCCAGGTATGGCCAGCGGATATTGAAAAGCCAGAAACAGCCCGGCCCGGGATCGCTCGTCGGCCGACATTTCCAACAGATTGCGACCATCCAGATAGACGTCGCCCTGGGTAATCTTATACAGCGGATGTCCAGCAAGTGCATTGGATAGGGAAGACTTGCCGGATCCGTTCTTGCCCATGATGGCGTGGGTTTCGCCCGGCATTACTTTGAGCGATACTCCACAGACAACTTCCTTGTCCTCAACAGCGACATGGACGTCTCTAAATTCAAACAGTGGTTTGTTTTCGGCCATTTCCTTTTCCTATAGATTCAGACAGAAATTACTGGTTAGTGATGCTACCGCGAAGAAATCCGTATCTTGCTCTCTTTTGCGTCTTTGGACTCGGTGTCGGCCGGGCCGGTCAACATGGGAAGGAGTATTTCGGCCGGAGGTGCGACGACCGGAATGCGGCCGTCGATGACGTCTTGCAGGCTGGTACTACTCAAAAACTTGCCCACATACCCAGCCAGTCCGCCGATGATATCGTGCACCGAACAGTGTTCGCCGTGCACACAGATATCCAACTGGCCGGTCCGCTTGGAGCAGTGATCGGGGTCGATCAGCGGCCCACCTAGAGTTGTGATGACGTCCAGGATGTTGATATCGGAGGCGTCGCGGGCGATACAAAAGCCGCCTTTACGGCCGCGCACCGCGACCACCAAACCTGCTCGGCGTAAGGTCGCCAGCAGTTTGGAGGCATAGGGGACCGAGATCCCCTCGGCGTCGGCGATCTCCGGTATCGACATCTGCTCGGAGACGCCCACTCGGGCCAACTGCAAAAGGCACCGTAGTCCGTATTCTTCAGCAGCGCTTATTCTCATCTTTTTAATCCTTCGTACCGCTTTTCTCACCAGCGGTCGCCGAGTATACAAAACAAATACAATACTGTAAAGTATTTTTTAAACGGCTTAGGGAGAAATTATGTTCCCGATGATTGATACCTCAATTCAAATAGACCAAAATTACGCCTTGCGGCCTGCCTAGGCGCTGGTTACTTTGTTGCGAGATATTGCGTTATGCCTGTGAGATAGAGCTATCGGAACTGATCAGCTTATAAATGCCCTGGCCCTGGCGTTTGCCCTGGCTTTCGACGCTTTTGCGGTGTCGGTTGCGGTTGGGATCAGACAGGGGAGTATCGACGGCTGGACCGTATTCAGGCTGTCGTGGCACTTTGGATTTGCTCAATTTGGGATGCCGATAGTCGGCTGGGTGGCCGGTGACGCTATTTCCAATTCGGTCGGCTCTCTGGGGCATTGGATTGCGGCGGCCATCCTGGTAGCTATCGGTGGGCGGCTCATCTGGGAGCAATTCAACGACGACGATCACCGCTGGAAAGGTGACCCCACGCGAGGCTCAAGTTTGATCGTCCTCATGTTTGCGACCTCGATCGATGCTCTCGCGGCCGGTGTCTCGCTGGCGCTCCTACGCTCGGAGATTCTTTATCCGGCGATCATCATAGGAGTTGTCGCGGCGGGCATGTCAGCGATTGGCCTGCTGTTCGGCCGCGCAGTCGGCACGCGCTTCAGCAAAGCCGCCGCCATCTTCGGCGGCCTGATCCTCATCGGCCTGGCTGTCAAGACGGTGTTGTAGGGGAATTCGCCGCCGCGTGGGTGGCAGCCTCAAGCTTGCTTGGGGCTGACAGACATTGCTTCCGGCCCAAACGAGTTTGAGCCGGCCACCCGTCGAATATCAAGGGTGGGGCGACCTACTTGGACTACTTCGTAGTGTCCCGTCTCATTGCATAGTGCCAACGCCAGTTGCAGATAGGTTCAAGTTGGTCGAGCCACAGCGAGTCATTGTTGACTCGGGCATCAAAGACACCTCCTGGTATGTACCGCCAGTCAAAAATGGCTTGGTAGGGGGTGGTCGAAATCAATTCGATCACGGAGTCACGAATAGAGTAATCGCCTCCTCCGCCGAAAGGAAAATTCCCAGCCAGACCATGGTGGTGGTAGGTACTTGAGTCAGTAAACTCGAAGTGCACCGCACTTGATCCAGATGAGGCTGAATCAGTCCCCTCATATTTCATGAGTTCGACAATTCCGTCCCAAGTACCGATTACGAGAGCAGCGTCAAGCTGGGCAGGCTTGCTTTCGGCCACGCGGCACTCATCGCAGCAGCCAGCCGACAGAAGTGTCAATCCTGTCGATATTGCCATGATTTTCAAGTACATAGCTTCACCCTCAAAAACTAATGGTTTCTGTAGAACCCCTGGTACCTCGTATAGACGACCGACATTCACAGTCTGTCAATTGGTTTTTCAGCTACGACGGTTGACCCGCCTCGGCCTATATGTTATCATACCGCACCTGGAATGACAAAACGCTCGAATGGAGATAAGCGAGTCGATTTATGAAAGAACTGATGTCGGGCAATGAAGCCGTTGCCCGCGGGGCCTGGGAGGCCGGATGCAAAATGGCCGTCGCCTATCCCGGTACACCCTCAACCGAAATCCTCGAAAACCTCGCCGCCAAGTATCGCGATATCTACTCGCAGTGGTCCCCCAACGAAAAAGTGGCCTACGAAGTCGGGATCGGCGCCTCGCTTGGTGGCGCGCGGGCGCTGGTGACCATGAAACATGTCGGGGTCAATGTCGCCGCCGACCCGTTTATGACTCACGCCTACACCGGTGTCAATGGCGGCTTTGTGTTGGTCTCGGCCGACGACCCCGAGATGCACTCCTCGCAAAACGAACAGGACAACCGGTTCTACGCCAAGTTCGCGCAGGTGCCGATGCTGGAACCGTCCGACTCGCAGGAATCCAAAGACTTCGTGAAGGCCGGTTTTGAAATATCGGAAGTGTTCGACACGCCGGTCATGTTGCGCATGACCACTCGCATATCACATTCGAAGGGAATTGTCGAGTTGCAGGACCGGGTTGAATATGCGGGCGAGAAGTTTGTCAAGAACCCATCCAAGTATGTCATGGTCCCGGGGCACGCCAAGGGGCGGCATGTGATCGTGCGCGAGAGATTGAAACGGCTGCAGGAGTTCACCGAAACGACGCCGTTTAATTCTATCGAAAGCAACGGTTCCAAGATCGGCATAATCACCGGAGGCGTGTCATACCAGTATGCCAAAGAAGTCGCCCCGGATCTGGACTACCTCAAGCTCGGATTCAGTTTCCCACTGCCGATGAAGAAGATCGCCGCGTTCATCGAATCCCACGACCGCGTGCTGGTAGTCGAGGAACTCGAACCATACTACGAAGAGCAAATCCGCGCGGCCGGGTTTGCTGTCGAAGGCAAGAAGTACTTTGGTCATCTGGGCGAGTTGTCGCCATATCGCGTCGCCTGCGGTCTAAAAGAAGCGGGCATACTCAGCGAGGCTAAGGGTGCGGATATTCCGCCATATGAAAGCATGTTCCCTCGTCCGCCGGTCCTGTGTCCCGGCTGTCCGCACCGGGGGATGTTTATGGCGCTCAAGAAACTCAAAGTGGCTGTCACCGGCGACATCGGCTGCTACACACTCGGCACGCTGCAGCCGCTGAGCGCATTGGATACCTGTATCTGCATGGGCGCCTCGATCGGCAACGCTATCGGCATGGACCGGGTGCAGGGCTACGAAAAAGGAACGGTGGCCGTCATCGGCGATTCGACTTTTTTGCATTCCGGCGTGACCGGTCTGATGGACGCGGTCTACAACAAGTCGAACGTGACGGTGATCATCCTCGACAATCGGGTCACGGCCATGACCGGCGGGCAGGAGCATCCGGCGACTGGCCGAACTCTCATGGGCGAGGAAGCCGGCAGGATCGATTTCCCGGCGTTGTGCAAGGCCCTGGGCGTAAGTAGGATTCGCGAAGTCGACGCCTACGATTACGAGCAGTGCCTGGCATCCGTAAAAGAGGAAATCACCACCGCCGAGCCGTCGGTGATTCTGACTTCGCGGCCGTGTGTGCTGATGCCTAAGCGCATCATGGATGAGCCGTACCAGGTGGTGCTGGAAGACTGCACCGGCTGCAGCGCCTGTTTCCGAATAGGCTGTCCGGCCATTGCGGCGGCCGGCGAGACCAACAAACACGGGCACCCGCTGGCCGTAATTGACAAAACGCTGTGCACCGGCTGTACTTTGTGTGCGCAGATCTGTCCGGAGGAGTGCATCGTGCTCGAAAGCCAGTTGGTGAAAGCGTAGGGCGGACATGGAAAAACAACAGTACAGTGTTCTCATAGTTGGTGTCGGCGGCCAGGGGGTTCTGCTGGCTTCGGAGTTGATTAGCGAGGCGGCCATGGCCTTCGGACTCGATGTCAAAAAGTCGGAAGTGCACGGCATGTCGCAGCGCGGGGGAGTGGTCTCATCGCACGTGCGTATCGGTCCCAAAGTCTACTCGCCGACGATTCAGTACGGTCAAGCCGACGCCCTCCTGGCGTTTGAGCAGGCTGAAGGGCTGCGAGCCATTGACTGGATGAAGAAAGACGGGGTGGCGATTGTCTCAACAACCACCTTGGTGCCGTCCATCGTTACATCGTCAAAAAAATTCAGTTATCCCGACGACGCCATTACCGGTCTGAAAGCGAAGGCTGAGCATGTGATCGCAGTCGAGGCCGATCACATTGCGTCCGAGTTGGGCAACCCGCGCCTGGTCAATACGATTCTGCTGGGAGTATTGTCGAACTATCTGCCGTTTGATCTCGAGTTGTGGCAGCAGGTCATCAAGACGAAGGTTAAAGCGAAGTTTGTTGATATCAACCTGGTTGCCTTTGAGCGCGGTCGGGTTATCGGTGCCGAGGTGCTACAGGCGGCGAAGTAATTATGGAAAGCGGTCTGATCATAATCAATCCTGGATCGACCTCGACCAAGATGGCGCTGTTTGACGGTGGTCAAAAGGTGGCCGATCAGGTGGTCCGACATGATGCCGACGAACTGGGCAGGTTCGACAATGTCGTCGACCAGTTCGATTATCGCATGGCGGATATCGATCGCTGGCTGTCAGACTTGAGACTGCCGCCCGGCCAGCCGAAAGCGGTCGTCGGTCGGGGAGCTCCCCTGCGTCCGCTGGAGGGCGGATCATATGAGATCACCGATGCCATGATTGATGATCTGCGCTCCATGCGCTACTCCAATCATGCTTCGAACCTTGGTTCCATCATTGCTCGCCATCTCGGGGAGCGCTTTGGTGTGCCGTCGATGATCTCCGACCCGGTCACGGTCGACAATTTCACCGACGTCGCTCGCATCAGCGGCGTGCCTGAGATAGAGCGCAAGTGCCGGGCGCACGCTCTGAATATCAAGGAAGTCTGTCGTCGGCTGGCGGCCCGGACCGGCCTGCAACTTGACGAAGTCAGTTACGTGGCCGTTCACATGGGTGGCGGGATTTCGGTGGCGGCTTTGCAGCATGGCAAGGTCGTTGATGTCAATGATGCCCTGTTGGGGATGGGGCCGTTTTCGCCCGACCGGGCGGGAGCGTTACCGATAGGCGGTTTGGTGAAGCTCTGCTACAGCGGCAAGTACTCCGAAAAGGAATTGATTACCAGGCTCTCAAAACAGTCCGGCCTGCAGGCCTATCTGGGTCAGTCGGATTTGCGCGAAGTTGAAAGGATGATCGCCGCCGGCGACCATAAGGCCCGACTCTATTTTGACGCTATGGCGTATCAAATCTCAAAAGAGATCGGAGCGGCGGCCGTAGCGCTGTCGGGGATTTTTGATGCCATCGTTCTCACCGGAGGCATGGCGCACTCGGATATGTTGGTAGCCCAAATCAGAGGGCGAGTCGCCTTTTTGGGCGATGTAATCGTGGTACCGGGCGAATTCGAAATGGAGGCTCTGGCGGCGGCCGGGATGAGATATCTCAGCGGGCGGGAGCCATTGAAGTCATACTGAGCTATGGGCCGGCGAGACTGGGAATTGACTGCCAACCATCGATAGGAATATCAAAAGAGATGAATCGACAACCGATACATTCCGCTCAACAACTTATTGAGCGGGCCATTGAGATAGCTTCCCAGGGACGAAAGAAAACGGTGGCGGTTGCCGCGGCCCAGGATGTCGATGTAATCGGGGCGATGGCCGATGCTTATGCCGACGGTTTCCTCAATGGCATACTCTGTGGCGATCGCTCAAAAATCCTGGCGCTGGCCGACGAGGGTGAGATTAACATCGAGGGTCTGGAGATAATCGACGAAGCCGATGTATCGCTGGCGGCGCAGGCCGCCGTCGGACTGGCCTCTGAGGGGAAGGCCGATGCCGTCATGAAGGGTTTCCTGCCCACGTCGGCCTTGCTCAAGACGGTTCTGGACCGGCGCTTCAACTTGAGGGCCAAAAAAACCATTTCACATTGTGCCGTGCTGGACATTCCCGGATACCACAAGCTCCTGAATTTCACCGATGGCGGTATGGTGGTCAAGCCGGACAAAGAGACCAAATATGAGATCCTCGAAAACGCCGTGATGGTGATGCGGGCGCTGGGGCTTTCGCCGGTGAAGGTAGCCCTGTCCGGAACTTTGCCGCGGCCCTCGGATCGCGTGCCCCACACCCTGACCGACGTGGCTTATATTATCCCCCGGGCTGAAGACAACCTTGAGGATGTGGTTGTACAGGGGCCGCTGTCGCTCGACGTGGCGACCTCGCCGGGGGCTGCCCGGGCCTACGAAGTGGCCGGGGCGGTTGCGGGCGACGCCGATATCTTCCTGGTCGACTCGATTGAAGAATGCAACATCGTGTGCAAGGCGCTTATCAATTTCGCCGAGGCCGTATTCTCGGGTGTTATCGTAGGGGCCAAGGTGCCCGTGTCTTTGGTGTCGCGGACAGACAGCATGATGAACAAGAAGTCGTCGTTGGCCCTGGCTTGTGTTTTGTCGGATTACTACGCGCAGACCAACGCCTGGGCGGAAAGGGCGGCCCGACCATGAACCGCGAGTTGCATCCGCCACCGACCGATTTTGGCGCCCTGCTGACGCTGGCCGCCAGGCAAGCCGTCCGCAAACAGCCGCGCGCGGCATTGGTCGTGCCCTCATCACAAACCTGGCTGACCGCCTTTGACCAAGTCATAAGGCAAGGCCTGGTCGATCCGACCATCATTGGCGATGAGCAGCTGCTCGACAGGCACCGTTCCGAATTCGGACTGGAACTGCAGGGGGCCAAGGTCATCGACATCAACCAGCCCCGGATGGCATGGATCACAGCGGCCCAGATGGCTGCCCGCGGTGAGCTGGACCTGATCGTCAAAGGGCGCGGCTCCACCATCGAGTTTCTGCATTGCATTCTTGACAAGGATGCCCATTTTGTCGATCACGGACGTTGCCTTTCGCACATCGGCGTCTTCAAACCGGAACTCTATTCGAAGCTCCTGATGATCACTGACGGCGGCGTCGTGCCGCAGCCCGATCTCCAGACCAAGGTTGCCCTGATTTCCAATCTGATAGGCCTGGCGGCTGCCTTGGGGATCAATATGCCTCGAATCGCGGTCATTGCTGCCGTTGAGGCGATCTATCCTCAAATGGCGGCCACTACCGATGCCGCTGTTTTGGCCAAGATGTGTGATCGTGGTCAGATAAAAGGTGCCTACGTGGACGGCCCCCTGTCCTTTGATGTTGCTATCGATCCCGTCGCAGCTCAGGCCAAAGGTATCGTCGATTCGGAAGTGGCCGGGCGGGCCGATGCCATGGTAGCCTCCAACATCGAGACGGCCAACGGAGTCATTCGAGCTATGGCGCTGTATGGCCGAGCCGAAGTCGGCGGTTTGCTTTTTGGTGGACGGGTCCCGGTGGCGCTCGGTAACCGCTGGGACACGCCGTCCATGCGCCTGAGTTCCCTGGTTCTGGGTATTCTCGCCGCCCAGAGGCAAATGCCTTGATCCGCAAGGCTTCGCGCCTATGTCCGGCTCTATTCTTTTGTTGACTGGTACCGGTTTTACTGGTATGATCCGCCGATTAGGAAACCTGCGTATCGGAAGGAAAATCGGTTGCTTTATGGTATAGTATTGGCCGGCGGTCGGGGTGAGCGCTTCTGGCCCTTGTCGCGCGCCGCGCGCCCCAAGCAATTCTTGAGATTGACCTCCGACAGGATAATGCTGGAGGAGACAATCAGCCGTACTTTGCCGCTGATTCCTCTTGACCGAGTACGCATAGTCACCGGTGAGAGCATGGCTAACTTGGTTCTACAGAATATCCCGTCGCTCAAGCCGGCTCATCTTCTGACCGAGCCGGTAGGACGCAACACTTGTACGGCTGTAGGACTGGCCGCGGTGCACGTTCTGGCGGAAGATCCCGATGCCATTCTGGCCGTTCTATCGGCCGACCATCTGATTCGCCCGGCCGAAAAATTGCTGGAGATAATTGCTTGCGGCGCCCAGATTGCCGCCGAGGAAAAGGTATTGATCACAATCGGCATTGCTCCTACCCGCGCCGAAGTCGGATACGGCTATATTCGCCTGGGGGAGAAACACCGAGAGTGCTCCGGTGCGCAGATATTCCAGGTATCCGGTTTCACCGAGAAACCACGTCCGGCGATTGCCAAAGAGTATTATTTCAGCGGCAACTATCTTTGGAACAGCGGCATGTTCATCTGGTCGGCCAGGGATATTCTGGATGCCATCGAGCAATGTCAGCCGGACACCAGCGCCCTGCTCAAGGAATATGCCAAACACATCGGACTGGCGAGCGAAGCCGAGGCTCGTGAAGAACTCTATCGGGAAGTCCCGTCGGTGTCGATTGATGTGGCGGTGCTGGAGCGAGCCTCCAATGTCCTGACGATCAAGGCGGATATCATTTGGGATGATGTCGGTGATTGGAACGCCCTCTCGCGTTACCGCGAGCGTAATGCCGATAACAATGTGACGGTCGGCAAGTCGCTTCTAAGAGAATCCTACGAGACCACTGTCTATAACGAATCTGAGGGCCTCGTGGCCTGCTTGGGTGTCTCCGACCTGGTGGTGGTTCGCTCCGGCGATATCACTCTGGTCGTGCACAAGACCAAGGCTCAGAATGTCAAGTCGATCATAGCTGAACTGGCTAAGGATGAAGCTACTAAGAAGTACCTGTAGTATGATGCTGGTCGGGATGGTGATTGCCTGGGTGGCGTGGTCATGTCGCGGCCCCGAAGGTGACCATGGTCCGGGCGACGAATCCGCGGTGACCATTCCGGAAGATCTCCGCTTCGATCCGCTGGAAATGCCTGCCGATCGTGAAGTGGTCCCGGCGGCGCATCCCCGATCCGGTCAGGTAGGTGTGCCGGCCGGTGGTTCCGATGTTGTTCCCAAGCCGGGCTCCGCTGCCGCCGCCGACGCAGCCGGTCTCCTCGATACGGCCGGTCTTCACGGCCAGATTTTCCGCGTTCAACTTCTGGCGACCCAGCTCTACGGCGAGGCGCAACAAACGCGGCGAACGGCCGAAGAGATATTTGATCGTCCGGTTCATGTCGATTATGAGGTCCCCTATTTCAAAGTCAGAGTGGGCGACTTCGCCGATCGCGACGAGGCCGAAGAGTACCTGATGACAGCCAAGTCAGCCGGATACTCCAAGGCCTGGGTAGCGATGGTCAATATTGCTCCTCAAAAGGCACCGCCGCTTTACGATTCGTCGTTGACGCCCGGCAAAGATAACGGCGCAGCTGGAGGGTGGTAGCGGCCATGACCGACATGATAGCCATCACCGACGGCAAGGTCGACACTCTTCGGCGGGCAGTGGCCGCCGGGATCGCGTGTCTTGATGCCGGCGACCTGGTCGTGGCTCCCACTGAAACCCAATACGGACTTCTTGGACGGGCCGACCGGTCCGAGGTGGTCGCCAAGGTAATTCGAACCAAACGGCGGGATGAGTCGCGGCCGGTATCGATTTTTGTCCGTGACATGGATAAGGCCGGTGAACTAGCCACCCTTTCTGCCGAGGCTCGGTGCCTGGGGGATCGTTTCTTGCCGGGGCCGCTGACGATACTAGTCGCAGCCGACGAGTCGGAACTGCCACGACCGGTCGTGATGGACCTGCGCGTGGGCCTCCGCATCTCCAGTCACCGCTTTATGCAGGCCGTCATGCGGGATATCGATTACCCTCTGACAGCAACTTCGGCCAACCTGTCCGGAAGCCCGGTGGGTGTTTCGGTGGATGAAATCCGTCGGCAGCTTGGATCCACCGTGGCCTTGTACATCGACGACGGTCCCTTGTCAGGGCCGCCATCCACGGTCGTCGACGCTGCTGTCCACCCGGTGAGAGTTCTCAGAGAGGGTAGCATATCCGCCTCGGCGGTGGCCGAGTGCTTGAGGGACGCCGGTAATGGCTAAGAGATTTACGATCCTGTTTGTTTGTACCGGCAATACCTGCCGCTCGCCGATGGCGGAAGGGGCCCTGCGTATGCTCCTTGACAAAGAACGTCCCGGCCGGGCCGAAGTCATTTCGGCCGGCATCGCTGCCGGTGAGGGATTTCCGGCTACGTTTTATGCTCAGGAGGCAGCGCTGGTGTGGGATGTGGACATCTCCGGGCACCAGTCACAACCGTTGACTTCTCGGCTGGTCGGTCGGGCGGATTTGATTTTCGCCATGAGCCCAAGGCATCACCGCCAGGTTCTACGGCTTGATCCTGACGCCGCCGACAGAACTTTTTTGTTTAAGTCGTTTCCGGACAACAGCCCCGACGGCGACGGGGTCGAGGATCCCATCGGGCAGCCGCTGGATCGGTACAACCAAGCTTTCCTGGAGATCGGAGAATGGTTAGGCCGACATCTGGACGAAATTGTAAAAAGAATTGATGAGAATTCTGATGGCAATTAAGGCGTTTTTTCAGAAGTTCTTTTTGGGCGCGGTGGTAACTGCCGGACTGGTCCCTCTGTTTTACTTCGTGTCTATGGAAATTCAGACAGCTCAGGCCTCGCCCGAAGACTCTACCGAGATAGTGAGCGAGTGGCTGTCGCCGGACCGTCAGGTTGACAACGTTGCCTTCGGGGTGGGGGAGAAACTTGAATTTGATATAAATTACGGCTTCATCAACGCCGGCACAGCCAGCATGGAAGTGTCCCGGCTGGTCCAATACCATGAGCGACCATGCTATCAGATCGTGACCAGAGCTAATTCCAACAGCTTCTTCTCGACCTTCTACAAAGTAGAGGATCGGGTCGAGTCGATCATGGATGCCGTCGGTCTCTATAGCCGGCGCTTTGAGAAGAATCTCAGAGAAGGCAGCTACAGCGCCGATCGCGTCTATACATTCGATCAAGAAAACAACACCGTGCAATATCAGGACGACACTATCGCCGTGCCACCGGTCGTTCAGGATGCTATCTCGGTCATGTACTTCGTGCGTACAATGGATCTCCAGGTCGGCCAGTCGGTATTTTTGGACAATTTCACCGATGGTGAGCACTATCCTCTCGAGGTGAAAGTATTGGAGCGCGAGACAGTCGAGGTGAAGGCCGGTCGGTTCGATTGCCTGGTAGTGGAACCGATGACCCAATCGGTCGGCGTCTTCAGGTACGAAGGCCGGCTGAAAGTCTGGCTGACCGATGACCGCGTCAAAATGCCGGTGCTCATGAAATCCAAAGTAATCGTGGGATCAATATCGGCCGAGCTTACAAGCTATCAGTTGGGCGATATCGACTTCTTCTGAGCATGGCACCATCCAGTAAAAAAACCACACCGGTAGACCTGAGTAAGGTCCGGCAAATCGCCTATGCCGATCGCAGCAATAAGGCCCAGGCCGGATCGTTCGGACGACCTATGGAAACGGTCGCCGGCTCCGATTTTTTCGAATCGTTGCCGGACTTTCTCAAGGCTGCGGACCTGAAGCGCTTCATCTCATCGGTTGCCGCTGCCCGCCGGGATAACCGACCCTTTCATCTGCTCATGGGTGCCCATGCCATAAAGGTGGGGCTGTCGCCAATTTTGATCGATCTCATGGAACGTGAGATCGTGACCGGCTGGTCGCTCAATTCGGCCGGTCTGATTCATGATCTGGAAGTCGCCTTTTTTGGGGGCACTTCCGAGGATGTCCAATCAGGACTGGCCGACGGCAGCTTTGGAATGGTCAAGGAAACGGCCGAGCTATTTGCAGCCGTGGTGGATCTGGCTGCCAAAGAGGATTGCGGTTTGGGCGAGGCGGCCGGTCGCTTTATTGACGGCGAGCAGGCCCGAAACAGCGAGCTGTCGCTGTTTGCCGCAGCTTCCAGGCTCGAATGTCCGACCACTATTCACGTGGCCATCGGCACCGACATCGTCGCCCAGCACCCCTGCTACGATGGCGGCAAGGTTGGTGCGGCATCGTTTTTGGATTTCAGGATCCTCTGCTCGATTTGCGCTGAAATTGATCGCGGCGGAACAGTTGCGAATATCGGTTCAGCGGTTATATTGCCGGAAGTTTTTTTGAAGGCCCTGACGGTGGCGAGGAATCTAAACCCGGGCCGGAGTCAGTTGACCACGGCCAATTTTGATATGATCGCGCAGTACCGTCCGGCCGTTAACGTCGTCTCGCGACCGACTCATGGTGCCGGCCAAGGCTACAACTTCGCCGGTCATCATGAGGTGATGATCCCGCTTCTGGCCTGGGGCTTACGGCGGGCACTCGGTCGCTGAGATCGACCCGTGAGTTGGAGATCCAGGTAGGTAGCTTCCGGTCATTTCATCGTTACACCCTGAACATAGACAAATGCGGAGATAAACATGCCCAAGCTCATCGAATGCGTACCCAATTTCTCTGAAGGCCGACGGCCCGAGGTCATCGACGCTATCTGTCAGGCGATCACGTCGGAAACAGGCGTCGTGCTTCTGGACAAGGAGATGGATTCCGACCACAACCGCGCGGTGGTTACTTTTGTATGCCACCCCAACCAGGTGGTCGAGGCGGCCTTCCGTGGCTACCAGAAGGCTGCCGAACTGATCGACATGCAGACTCATAGCGGAGAACACCCCCGCATGGGGGCCTGCGACGTGTGCCCGTTCATACCCATCTCCGATGTAACTATCGAAGATGCCGTCGAGTTGGCGCATAAGCTGGGCAAAAAAGTCGGCCAGGAGCTGCAAATCCCGGTTTTCCTATATGAAGATGCGCGCACGAAAGCAGATCGCCGAAATCTGGCCGTGGTGCGCAAAGGTGAATACGAGGGCATGATCAAGGCCATCGAAGAAGACCCCAAGCGGAAGCCCGATTATGGCCCGGCCAAAATGAACCTGAAGTCCGGCGCCACGGCTATTGGCGTCCGGTTCCCGCTGGTGGCCTACAACGTGTACTTGGGTACCAACAAGAAGTGGATCGCGGATAGGATCGCCGATGCTGTTAGGAGTCTCAAAGGCGGCTATCGCTACTGCAAGGCCCTCGGTTTTGAAATCAAAGAGCGTGATCAGGTCCAGATCAGCATGAACCTGGTTGACTATCCCAAGACGCCGATCTTCCGCGTCTTCGAAACGATCAAGTCCGAAGCCGCCCGCTACGGCGTCAATGTCACGTCATCGGAAATAATCGGATTGGTCCCCATGGAGGCGATGCTGGACGTGACCGATTTCTACCTGCGCCTGGAGAACTTCTCCAAAGCCCAGGTGTTAGAACACAAACTGCAGGAAGCCGGCGGTATTTCCGTAGCTGATGATAGTTTTGCCGACGAAGTGGCTTCTTCCTCACCGGCCCCAGGTGGAGGTTCGGTGGCGGCCGCAGCCGGAGCCTTGGGTAGTGCCCTGGCTTCGATGGTGTGTCGCTTGACGGTCGGCAAGAAGCAGTATGCGGCGGTCAAGGACGAGCTGTCCGAGGTGCGTGATCGCGGCGACGTGCTCCGAGAAGAGTTGACCACGCTGGTGGAGACCGACAAGGCGGCTTTTGACAAGGTTATGGAAGCGTTCAAACTGCCGGCCGGCGATGAACGTGACCGGGCCGTGGAAGAGGCCAACAAGGGCGCCGCTTTGGTGCCGCTAACGGTCATGGAAAAATCTCTTGAAGTCCTGGAGTTGGCCTTAAAGGCCGCAGCCAAGGGCAACGAAAATTCGATTACCGACGCCGGAGTGGCTGCTCTGATGGCTATGGCTGCCGTTGACGGCGCCGGTTACAATGCCCGGATCAATTTGACCGGTATCAAAGATCAGAAGTTTGTTTCTGAGACGAAACAGAAGGTGGCCCGGATCACTTCCGAAGCGCAAGCACTGGCAGCCGAAACAAAAGCTCTGGTGGAAGCAAAATTGTAAATGAAGGCACGGATCGATCTACATCTGCATACCAGCTGTTCCGATAGTGTTTGTTCGCCGCTGGAGATTTTGCAGATGGTCCGCGATCGATCTCTGAAAGCCTTTGCCATCACCGACCACGACACCCTGACCGGCTATGAGACGGTCAAGGAGCTGCTGACCCCGAGCGATCCCGAATTGGTGCCCGGCGTGGAAGTATCTTGTGCTACGGCCAACGGCGATTTGCATCTGTTGGGGTATCTGTTTGATCCGCAAGACGAGGGCCTGAACTTTGCCCTTACGGAATTGCGGATTCGTCGGAACAAAAGGGGTCACAGGATGGTGCAAAGGCTAAACGACATGGGTATTGACATATCTTACGATGATGTTCAGGCTTGCGCCAGCGGCGCTGCTATCGGTCGCCCCCACGTGGCGGCGGCTCTGGTCAAGACCGGAGCCATCGACCACTACCTGGTGGCTTTTCGCAAGTATATTGGTGATGACGGTCCCGCTTTTGTGCCCAAGCACAACATCCCGCCGCCGGAGGCAATCAAGATGATTCACATGGCGGGAGGGGTGGTTGTTATGGCCCATCCGCTGGTCGGCGATGCGATCAACTTGCTTGATGAGCTGGTGGGATACGGCCTGGATGGATTGGAAGCATATTACCCTGATCATTCCGCAGCCGATACCAAGCAGTTGATCGAGCAAGCCCGGCGCTGTCGTCTTCTGGTGACGGGCGGCTCTGATTTTCACGGGCGGCAAGGTCGGGCGGGTCATGTCGGGTCCGAACCGGTTGGATTAGAACTTCTTGAGGCTCTCAGAGCGAGAGCCGGTATGAAATGAGGCATCAGTGAGATTCTTTTCATTTTTGGTTCTGGTAGTTGGGCTTAGCAGTACGGCGATTGCCGACGACTACCTGCCGGTGGATCGCCAGATTGAGATCATCGCCAACTATCAACGAGTCACGGGGCAAACCAAAGACATACCCGCCTGGGCACTTGAGGCCGCCGGCCCCGAACCGGAGATTATCAAGTGCGGCACTCCGGCGATTCTGGAGTTTCTGGAAAGCTATGACCGCCTCGATCCGTCCATGTTGACGGCAATGAAAGTGCAGCCGCAGACTCGACCGGACAATCTGACCGATCAATACGACACACCGTCGGGACGTTTCAGGATACACTACACCACCATCGGTGCGGATTCCGTGTACCGGGCGCACGTAGACAACAACGCCAACGGAGTGCCCGATTATGTCGACAGCATAGCGGCTTTCGCCGACTATGTGTACGGCTATATTAAGGATACGCTGGGTTATCCGCCCATCCCGACCGACGGTTATGAACCGGGCGGCGACGAGCGCTACGACATCTACGTGAAAACTCTCTTGCCGTTGTACTACGGCCAGACGTACCCAGAGCAAGGCACCTCCGGTCCGGACACTACCAGCCCGTGGATCTTTACCAGCTATATGGTGTTGCGCAATGAATACAATTCCCTGCCCGGCTATCGGGACAAACCGTATGATGCTATGCGCGTCACAATAGCGCACGAGATGTTTCACGCCTTTCAGTTCGGGATTGACTATTCCGAATTCGGTGGGCAGGCAGAGCCGATCGGCTCTCGCCTCACCAGGGAGTATTGGATGGAGATGTCGGCGGTCTGGATGGAGGATCAAATCTACGACAGCGTCAATGATTACCTGGCGTACTTGTCTTCATTCTTTTTCAACCCCGGGACATCGCTCGAACAATTCTTGAACGGTCTCGATCTGCATCCTTACGCCTGCGTCGTCTGGCCGCTCTACCTCAGCCAGAAGTATGGCCCCGAGATTGTCCGTGACATCTGGATCCGCTGCGGTGAATTGGGTAGGGGACCACAGTTCAAACAGGCGGCCCAACCGGCCATCGACTCCATCAGCGGCGGGACAGAGAATTGGGCGACCACCTTCAGCGAGTTTGCCCTGGCCTGCTATTTTGTGGGTCCCAGGTACGATTTCCTCCCGGTCGAGATGCACAGGACCAGGCATTGGCTATGCAGCGACGGCAGTTTCCCCAACTGCCTCGATTCCCAGCTGGTCACAGATACTACTAAGGCATATGACAAGACGACCGTCGATACCGTCATCTTCACCGGGTTTGAGGAGGCTGCTCAATACCCCGATTGGGATTGGCAGAGGTATATCGATTCTCTTCAGATCTATGTCCAGGAGGATGCGCTGCACCAATTCTATGACTACCCTGTCTTTGTACGCGGTGACACCAACTCGCACTCGCCCGAGATAAACGGCCTTTACATGATGACCTTTGAAAATCTCGGGTTGCTTCCCGTGGATACTACATTCTGGAAATGCAACGATTGGGTTGATGCGACATGTAACGACTCAACTGAGGTCTTTGACACCATTGCTCACCCGTACGACTTCTGGCATGAGGATTCCTCGTTCAACATCTACATGGGATGTGGTGACGGTCCGGGTGGAATCGGGGTGGTGCCGACTTTGTCCCAAGGCTGGGGAGCCAACATGATCTTCCAACTGGAAGACAAACCCGATTCGGTTTTTGTCGAGAACAGGATGCTGCCCGATGACAAGCTCTTTTACCATCGTGTCGAGGATCCGTGGAATTATCGCTCGATTCGGTTTGCGATGTCGGCTGCGGCACCGGATTCCGGCCTGTATGAGCGCCTGGTTTATCGTCAACAGGAGATCAGCTACTACGTGGGGGATTCGACGCTGTTTGATTCCAGCAGGGTTGGTTTGCCGCCGGCCGTGGTGCACCCATTCCCCAATCCGGCCGTTGTGGCCCAGATGGAAGAGCCGGTGGTTACGTTCAAATTCGAGGTCGGCACCGACCAGGATGCCAATCCCAAGTACAGCAACCCCTATCTTGTCGTTGATATCTACACGCTGGCCGGTGAGCGCGTGGTAACGATAGATGGTGGCGGGTCGCTCGACCGTTGTGGTCAGTTCTATTTGGGCACCTTTTGCACCGAATGGGATATGAAAAACGAAAGCGGGGCCGACGTCGCCTCCGGCGTATATATAGCCTTTGCCAGATTGTATTCACTTCCCAAACGGGGCGAGTTGCTGGCCCAAGCCCACGAGAAAGTGGCCGTGATTCGATGAGGCGGTCGCGCCTTATCACTCGCATCGCTCTGTTTTCCGCCCTTGTCTATCTTCTGTCATGGGCAACGGCGTTTATGCCTAACGTCAATCTTGTCTTTTTTATCGTGTTTACTTCCGGTCTGGTTTGGGGTGCCCTCCCGGGCGTCCTGGTCGGACTGGTTGGCATGGGACTTTGGACTGCCTTCAACCCATACGGCCCGGCCATGCTGCCGATCATGGTTGCTCAATGTCTGGGGGCCGGTTGCTCCGGACCGGTAGGTGCCCTTTTTGATCGTACCGGTTGGCGAGATGCCTCGCGCCTGGGACTGGGTATCCGTTTAGCGTCGGCAGCGCTGGCTTGCACGGCCGTGTTTTACCTGCCGGTCAACCTCATCGACGCCTGGCTGTTTCAACCCTTCTGGCCAAGGTTTGTAGTCAGCATGGTTTGGTCCGGCTGGGCGTTGGCGAGTAACGTCTTCATTTTCATTTTGCTTTTTGGTGCCGCTCGACGCTTATATAGCTCAGAAGGTATCAACAAATGACGCCAAGATACACCTTAGTGCTGACAATGATTACGGCGATGCTTCTGGCTGCGGGCCGGTCGTACGCTCAAGAACCGGGGCCGCCGACCCCGGTTGACTCCGTAGTAATTCTACCGGCTGTCGGTGGTGCTGATTCTGCTAAAGTAGACTCCCTACCGGAGGTTGCGGACGGCGTGACCGTAGATTCCCTGGCCGGTGACAGCGCCGTCAGCCTCGGGGATCGCTACCTTCAGTTCAAGAAACGTCGTCGCCGACCGGAACCGCTGTCGTGGTTTGACAGCCTGGCCACCTACTTCACTTCCTCGAGATTGGACCTGCTGCCCCAGGCCCGACGGGCAACATATCGCGATGCAGGGGACTATTTCCGCTCGGCATCAGCTTTCTATGTGGCCGCTCCTCAGAGCACGCCTATGCGAAAAACGGTCCAACCCTTTGGACTCAAAGGTGATCGCCTGGGCGTTGTGCTCTATGGGGAGTCGTTTCACCCCTTTCAACACCATCTGGAGCCGGACGGCTTGATAGATCTCAACCTGGTTCCCACGGCGCTTGATGACCTGGTTATCGCGACCGAAGGACCGGCGGGACTCCTCTTTGGTGGGCGCAGTGCTGTCGCTACCATGATATCCATACCGGTCCAGACCGACGACAACCAATCGCACACCGCCATCATGGGGGAAAAGGGGGGGTATAGCTACTCCTGGGTGCGAGGGTATTATTCCCGTCGTTTCCAAAATGGCAAGCGCATCAACTCCTCCATAGGCTACCGCGAGGCTGAGGGCTCCACCAACCTCCGCAGTGACGACGCGTATCACTACACCGGAGACATGTTTTTTCCTCTGGGCACCGATTATGGATTCGAAATCAAGGGGAATCTGTTTGATCGCGACGGCTATCTGGCCGTTCGCCCCGAGGCGGGCGGGCGGACCGTTGCTCGTGACGGCTTCGGGCGCACAGCCAGGATTGCGCTGGTAAGGCAAAGCAGCGCTCAAGCAAAGACGAGCCTCGGGTACTTCTACGAACGTCAGGGTTCGCGCCTTAACGGAGCCTATTTCGGTCGCTACGATATTACCGGACACGGGGCCTTTGTCAATTGGACCAGGGTCGCCGGCCAGACTATGATCCAGACCGACCTCCAGGGCAACTATGGCGAATACTCAGACGGTTTCAAGGTGCGCCTTCGGAGATTCGCCGATGCATCGGTCAGGCTGGCCCGGCTCAATGACGGTTGGCGTTGGGCCATCGGCGGCGGTGCTCGCTACGACAGAGATTACGACCTTCTCGGCTGGGGCACGATACTTCTGCATCGGGAATCACGCCGTTCCCTGGTGAATCTGTCGCTGGGCTATTTCGAGCGGGAACCGTCACTTCATGAGGGCTATTTACATCCTACGACTGCGGCCCTCTACAGCGCCGTTTCGGGCGGCTACGTCAACGAAGGTGATTCCGACTTGGTCGCAGAAAAGCAATTAGTTGCCGGTCTCCTGTATGAACTGGGCGGCCGGGACAATCGGTTACGGCTAAGTGTGACCGGCGGCCGGATTCAAGACGGCATTGACTGGTTCGCTTCGGATTCGACCGACACCTCGGGCTCCGCTTTAACTGTATTTCGACCGGCCAACGGTGACATCCAGTTTGCCACTGTTTCGGCGCGTTTGCAGCTTCATGGCCTGAGATTATTCAATCTGTATTTCGGCGGCAGCTATCATTATTTGGACTACGAGTTGGATCAAGATCCGGCCTATGCACCCGAATATCAGGTGTTTGGTGCGGCGGAGTTGCACTATGACTGGACCGCGAGGTTGGCCGATCTCTATCTATACGGCGAATTGGTCTTCACCGGTCCCTATCATGGCTATGAGGAACAGGATCTGGGGCAGGAGCCGATCTTCAATGTTGTGGCAGCGCTGGAACTCAAGGGTTTCCGGTTTTCTCTGGCCTGGGAGAATTTCCTCAACCGCGCCTATCGAGTGCGCGAGTATAACACCCTTCCCGGGCGTTTCTTTTCGTACGGCATCTCCTGGCGATTTGTTGACTAAGACCAGGCATCGCCCATTGGAGGCGATGGCACCGGATCGGGACGGAGGTAACGGCAGTGAAACTTGATCGTGAACAGGCTTACCGGTTGGTTGTCGAGAAAATCGGTCGCAACAACCTTCTGAAGCACATTCTGGCGGTCGAGGCCGGTATGCGCCGCCTGGCCGTTGAGCTTAACGAAGATCCCGATTACTGGGGTTTGGTCGGGCTGGTGCACGATCTTGATTACAACGACACCAAAGACGATCCCGAGCGGCATGCTATTTTGGCCTGCGAGTGGTTGATACAGTATGATCTGCCACAGGACATGATGCAGGCGATCAAAGCTCATCCCGGACACATTCCATGTCAATCGCGACTCGATTGGGCTCTCTATGCCACCGATCCGGCCACCGGATTTATCGTGGCTTGCGCCCTCATGCACCCCTCCAAGAGACTATCCGAAATTGACGAGGACTTTATGCTCCGGAGATTCGGCGAAAAGCGATTTGCCGCCGGGGCCACGAGAGAGAACATAGAAGCCTGCAGCTATTTGGGGTTGGACCTAGGCGCCTTCCTGATGTTGGTGCGCGAGGGCATGATGAGCATAACCGCAGAATTGGGCCTATAAGTAGATGGCCGGGCGCTCGATATGGAATCGGGGCGTTATCAGTTGGTCGCTTTACGACTTTGCCAACACTATCTACTCGATGAATATCGCGTCCAATTACGTAAAACGGTACCTCCTCGATGACCTGGGTTACGACGATCGCTATTTTGACATACCCTTCTCGCTTTCCATGATCCTGGCCGGATTGCTCCTGCCGGCGCTGGGTGCCTTATCCGACCGATCCACCAAGAAACGGCTTTTTGTCTTTCTCTTTACCGTGAGCTGTTGCGTATCCGTCCTTGGTATGTCATTGATCCCGGCCGGTGCCATAGCGCTGCTTATAATGCTGTTCGTGATTTCCAATTTCTCATACGAAGCGGCCCAGCCGTTTTACAATTCTCTATTGTATTCTGTCGCCGACGGCAAACAAGCCCGCTTCGTCTCCGGGGTTGGTGTCGCTCTGGGCTATGTTGGGGCCATCCTGGGCGTTATCATCGTGTTGCCGTTCGTGACCGGTGATTGGTTCGGCTATGACGTTCCATTTCTGGATGGCGACGGCAAGAGAGGTGCCTTCATACCCACCGCGATTCTGTTCTTTGCATTTGCTTTGCCCTTGTTTTTGTGGGTCAAGGAACGCCCCGTGACCATGCCATCAAAGGCATCAATCAAAGACGCCTACCGAGATGTCTGGCACGCCCTGAAGGACACCGAGCGCTATCCGGGCGTGCTTCGTTTTCTTATCGCCGACTATTTCTTTGAGGATGCCGCCGCCACCGTGATTATCAACATCGGGGTTTATTGTTCCTTTGTCCTGGCGTTCACTGAAACTGAAATCACGGTATTCCTGACGATATCACCGATAGCGGCGGTTATCGGCTCCGTGCTGATCGGCAAGCTGGCTGAAGTCTGGTCGCTGCGGCGTACCCTTCAATTGGTTGTGATTGGCTGGATCTTATCGCTCACTGCTTTTGTTTTCACAGAAAATATGACTGTCGTCTGGATACTAGGATCAGTAGTCGGCGTAGTACTAGGTGGCTTGTGGACAACCACCCGGCCGATGCTGGCCGAACTCGTGCCCCGAGAGGAATTGGGTCGATTCTACGGTCTGTTTGCCATGTCAGGCCGAGCGGCCGCGGCTGTTGGTCCTTTGGTTTGGACTACGATTGTGCTTCTGTTCAGGCCCGGTACCGTTTTGGGCGACTTGGTGGCGGATGCCCTGGGATTGTCGGCTGCCGAGGCCGAACACCTGGCCTATCGGGCAGCGATACTATCTCTGGCATTGATGATGGCGGTCGGCTTGTTTATACTAAGGAAAGTGCCGGTCACAAGAGGCGATCAGAATGCGTAAAGTGCGAAAACATTGGTTTCAGTACGTCGGTGCCATCCACATGCACACCACCGACTCCGACGGCACCAAGCCTCTCGATGAAGTGGTGCAGCTGGGCCGGGATACCGGTCTTGAGTTTATGATGTTCTCCGACCATATGAGCCTGCGTAACAAGGAAGCCGGGGGAGAGGGGTTCTACGGGAAGACGTTGGTAACAATAGGCTATGAACACAACGACCTCAACGACCATCATCATTACCTGCTTTTCGACTCCCCTCGGGTGTATCCAAAAGATATGACCCCGGCGCAGTATGTGGCGGCCGGAGCTACCGACGGGGCCGTTGGAATTATGGCTCATCCCGACGAAATCCGCACGGCTTTGATCGAGCATCCGGCCTATCCCTGGACCGATTGGAATGTGGCCGGCTTCACCGGGATCGAGCTGTGGAACCAGATGTCGGAGTGGACCGAGAAATTGACTCGTTTTAACAAGTTGGTCATGGCCTTCTCCCCGCGCAAATCGATGGTGTCGCCGACCGATCGCATTCTGAAGAAATGGGATGACCTCAGCCGCGAACGAAAAGTAGTCGGCATCGCCGGGGCCGATGCTCACGCGTTTCCGATCAAGGTCGGACCCATGACGGTGGAGATTTTCCCGTACAAAGTGCATTTTCGCACACTGCGCTGCTTTGTGATTCTTAGTGAGCGGATGTCCTCGGACTTCGAAAAAGCCAAAACTCAGCTCTACGACGCCATCCGCGAATGCCGACTGTTTTTCGCCAACGAACGATGGGGCGCCGCCGAACGCTTTGAATTCACCGCTCGTGCCGGAGACAATGAAGTTACCTGCGGCGGCCGGTTACCACTAACAGGGGAGGTAGTGCTTCAAACGCGGCTGCCCTCCCGCGCCAACCTTCGGCTCATACACAATGGCGAGCCGATTGTTACCACGCAGAGCGACAGTCTGGATTTCAAGGTAGAATCGCCAGGGATTTATCGCGTCGAGGCCCACAAAGGGAAGCGGGGCTGGATTTACTCCAATCACATCCGAATCGGCATCTGAGGTCCAATTTGCCCAAAGAACCACCACTCTCCATATTTGATCTGGATTTACTCCTCTCACCCGCTACCGGGCGACGGAAGACAGTCTGCAAATTTGTCCTGCTACGGAACGGGACAAATCCGGTTCTGGCCTTCGGATCGGTCCGGAGCTTTCCGTACCACGCTCACCTGGTCAACGCCTGCTGCACCCGCCTCAATATCCCGGCCGCCTGGGTCAAGAAACCGGACGTGGTCGAAGTCCTGAAATCCGACGCTGTTGTCGAGGGTGGTGGATGGCTCGAACTCGATACGCTGAGGCAGACGATGTCTTTTTACGGGAAATCCACTGCCTATGGCGGCTTTGATACCGGACGACTACAGTCCATTTTGGACGAATGGACAGCCGTGGCGGGCTTCAATATCTCCATTAGTTGACATCACTTGTGACAAAAGTAGCAAATGCCCCAACGCAGATTTTGTATAGGCGATCTGTAACATAGCATAGACTAAGAATATACAGGCACCGCCTCAAACGCGCGCCACGACCGCTCTAAGTGGTTTATGGTAAAGATAATCCCGAAAACTGTTGACAAAGCTCCTGACTTTCGTTTAAGTTGCACCGATATTTGGGGTTAATGGAGTAGGACATAATCCGATGTTTGAGACGTTTTATCCCATACTCTTTCTTTTTGCAATCGCCACAATACTGGCGGTTGTTTTTCTGTTTTTGTCACGCTTCATCGGCCGCAGGACTACTATGGCCCGCAAGGGCCAGCCGTACGAGTGCGGTATCGAACCTCAGGGTACGACGCGCGATCCGGTCCCGGTCAAGTTCTACCTGGTGGCAATTCTATTCATCCTGTTTGATATCGAAGTGATATTCCTGTATCCGTGGGCGGTGGTTTTTCGCCAGCTCGGCATGTTTGGTCTGATCGAGATGTTCGTGTTTGTGGCCATCCTGATGGTCGGTTATTTTTACATTCTCGGACGTGGAGCCTTGAAATGGGATTAGAGGAGAAAATCCCTGATTCAATCATTCTGACCACGCTGGACAAGATGGTCAACTGGTCGCATAAGCGATCGATGTGGCCGCTCGGATTTGGCTTGGCCTGCTGCGCCATTGAGATGATCTCCACTTTTGGACCCCATTTCGATTTGGCCCGCTACGGTATGGAGGTTATGCGTCCATCGCCGCGTCAGGCCGACCTGATGATTGTGGCCGGACGGGTTTCTCGAAAGATGGCCCCGGTTATAAAGACTCTGTATGAGCAGATGCCCAACCCTAAGTGGGTGTTGTCTATGGGAGCCTGTGCATCCTGCGGCGGTGTTTTCAACAACTATGCCTTGGTGCAGGGGGTTGATCGCATTATCCCGGTCGACATATATGTGCCGGGGTGTCCGCCGCGACCGGAGCAATTGATGGAAGGCATCCTGAAGCTGTTTGAGAAGGTCCAGAAGGAGTCGGTCAAGGATAAGCACGACGAGTGGGGGCGCCAGGTCGGGTGACTGGTACCGGTCCTATTGACAGCGCCGATTACCGCGTGAATTGCGGATCGTGAAGGGTTATGGAAGAAAAAGTTAGAGGATTTCTGAAGGACCGCTTTGGCCAGGCCATTCTCGCCGAAGAGAATTTCCGTGACCAGCTGTCCTTCCAGGTAACCCCAGGTTCCATAGTCGATATCTGTCAAGCCTTTCTGGCCGATAGTGAGCTTGATGTGAAGTACTTGTCGGATATCACTTGTGTCGACTGGTACGATCACGAGCAAGAAGAGGCCGGTCGTTTTGAGTTGGTCTACAATCTGTACTCCCTGAGTCGATGCTTTCGGTTCTTTTTGAAGGCTCGGCTGGTCGATACCGATCCGAAGATTGCTACTTTGTGCGATTTATGGCCGTCGGCCAACTGGCTGGAACGAGAAGTTTTTGACTTGTTTGGGATAACTTTTGAAGGCCACCCGGATCTGACTAAGATCTTGACCTCAGATGATCTGGAAGGCCACCCCCTGCGCCGGGATTTTCCGCTTACATATGAGCAGCCCGCTTTCAGCTGGAACAAGGACGATTCGCCCAAGGTGATTAAGTAATGCCCGAGACCAAGACTCTCACCCTGAATATGGGGCCGCAGCATCCATCAACGCATGGTGTATTGCGGGTGGTGGTGGAGCTGGACGGCGAAAGAGTGGTCTCGGCCAAGCCGGTCATCGGGTATTTGCATACCGGCATCGAAAAGACGATGGAATCCAAGCTGTACTACAAGGCGCTGCCTTGCACCGATCGGATGGAGTATCTGTCGCCGATGTCCAACAATCTCGGCTATTGTCTGGCTGTCGAAAAACTGATGGACATAGAGGTCCCGGAGAAAGTCAAGTGGGTTCGGGTGTGTTTGGCCGAGTTGACACGGATTATGTCGCATCTGGTTTGGTTGGGCACACACGCTCTTGATCTGGGTGCCATGTCGATGTTGTTGTACACTTTTCGCGAACGCGAGTCGATTGTCGATATCTATGAGGCCTGTGGTGGGCAGCGAATGATGACCAGTTACATTCGCATCGGTGGGCTGGCTCACGAACTGCCGCCCGACTTTGACAAGCTCGTCAGCAAGGCTGTGAATCTGGTCGAGCATCGGCTGGAAGACTACGAGAACTTGCTCACCAATAACCAGATATTCATAAATCGCACTAAGAACGTGGCCGTGATTTCGGCCAAGGATGCCATCGCCTGGTCATTGTCGGGGCCGATGTTGCGCGGCAGTGGTGTCAGGCACGATCTGCGCAAAGCCAATCCCTATTCGGGCTACGAGAATTTTGACTTTGACATAGTGGTTGGTGAGAAGGGGGATGCCTACGATCGATACTTGCTTCGTTTGGGCGAGATGCGGCAGTCGATTCGCATTTGCCGCCAGGCATTGGACGGTGTGCCGGAGGGTCCGTATCGGGCCCACGTACCGGGAGTGGTACTGCCGCCCAAGGAAGACGTGCTTTACAAGATGGAATCGATGATTTTCCATTTCAAGATCATTACCGAGGGTTTCAAAGCTCCGGTTGGCTCCGTTTATCAAGGTATCGAGGCCCCCAAGGGAGAATTGGGGTTTTACATAACCGGCGACGGATCCAACAAACCGCGGCGGGTACGCGTGCGACCGCCTTCGTTCATCAACCTGGCCAGTCTGCCGGCTCTGGTCGAGGGTGGTTTATTGGCGGATATCGTTTGCGCCATCGGGACCGTGGACATTGTACTGGGTGAGGTGGACCGATGATTCTGACCGATGAATCGATCCGGCGCATCAAGGAGAAGGCCGCTCTCTATCCCCAGCGGAAGTCGGCTATCCTGCCGGCTCTGACGATCGCTTATCGTCAGGTGGGGCATCTCAATAGCGATTTATATCGAGAGATTTCGAAGATTATCCATATCCCGACCTTGGAAATTGCCGAGGCCGCGACCTTCTATACTATGTTCCCCAAAAAGCCGGTCGGCAAGTACCTGATCCAGGTTTGTCACAATATTTCGTGCGCACTGTTGGGAGCGGATTCGCTGATTTGCTATCTGGAGGAGAAGCTGGGTGTCACCAAAGGTGAGACTACCAGCGACGGCCTGTTCACGATCGTGGGTGTGGAGTGCCTGGGTTCGTGCGCGACGGCGCCGATGATGCAGATCAATCAAGATTATTATGAGAATCTGACTCGTGAGAAGGTCGACCGGATTCTCGAAGAGCTGAGGGCAAAAGCGTGAGTTTCTACTCGCCGGTCATCACCAATGCCAAAGATGTCGCTGCCGGCGATAAGCTGCATCTGTTCCGGTACGTGGAAGATCCGGACCAGGTCAAAGTTGAACGCTACGAAGAACACGGCGGTTATCGGGCCTGGAGAAAGGTGCTGTCCGGCATGGAACCGGCGGCGGTTATCGAGCAGGTCAAGGGCTCCGGCCTACGCGGCCGGGGTGGGGCCGGATTCCCGACCGGCATGAAGTGGGGGTTCATCCCCAAGGATTCGCCCAAGCCCCGCTATTTGTGTTGCAATGCCGACGAGTCCGAGCCGGGAACCTGTAAGGACCGGGTCCTGATGGAGCGCGATCCGCATGGAATCATCGAAGGCATGGCTATCGCCTCGTACGCCATTGGATGCCACCAGATGTTTATCTACATTCGTGGTGAGTTTGCTCATTGTGCGGACGTTATGGAAAAGGCCATGGAAGAGGCCTACCGGCGCGGCCATCTGGGCAAGAACATCTATGGTAGCGGCTACGACCTTGATATGGTTGTCCACACCGGGGGCGGTGCCTATATCTGCGGCGAGGAAACGGCCCTTTTGAACTCGCTGGAAGGCGAACGAGGGATGTCCCGCATTCGGCCGCCGTTCCCGGCAATTGCCGGCCTTTACGCCTGCCCGACGATCGTCAACAACGTCGAAAGTCTGGCCTCCGTGCCACATATTATAAACAATGGCGCGGCCTGGTATCGCACGATGGGCACCGAGAAATCACCAGGATCGAAGATTTTCTCGCTCTCGGGCCATGTCAATCGACCCGGCAATTACGAAGTTGAGTTGTCGTTCCCGCTGAGGGATTTGATCTATGACGAGAAGTACGGCGGTGGTATTCTGGGCGGCAAGAAGCTTAAAGGGGTCATCCCGGGGGGATCTTCGACACCGTTTTTGACGCCTGATGTGATTGACAGCGTCAATCTCGACTATGAGTCGCTGACCGAACACGGTTCGATGTTGGGCAGCGGAGCGGTGATCGTTTTTCACGAGGATACCTGCATCGTCTGGGTCATCAAGAAGCTCATTCACTTCTACCGGCATGAGTCTTGCGGTAAGTGTACGCCCTGTCGCGAGGGAACGGGATGGTTGGAACAGATTATCAGTCGCATTGAGGCCGGACAAGGACAGCCGGGTGACATTGAGAAGATAGAAGATATCTGCACGAATATCATGGGCCGCACGGTGTGTCCTCTGGGTGATGCGGCCGTGATGCCCATCCAGTCGGCCATCAAGCACTGGCGTGATGAGTGGGCGTACCATATCGAAAGCAGGAAGTGTCTGGTCAAGAGCCGGTACGACTTCAAATAGATACTATGGCTGAGGATACGAAAAAAGAGCGCACGACCGATCAGGGTATTCCGATGGTGACCCTGACTATCGATGACCGCAGGGTCACAGTGGGGAAGGGGACGACCGTTCTGGAAGCGGCCAGGTCGGTGGGAATTGATATCCCGACTTTTTGCTGGCATCCCAAGCTAAAAAGCGTTGGTGCCTGTCGCATCTGTTACGTCGAGATTGAAAAATTCCCGAAGCTGATGGTCTCCTGCGCTACCGAAGTCATGCCTGACATGGTAGTACGTACCGACACTGATCAGGTCAAACAGGGCCGCAAAGCGATTATCGAATTTATCCTGGCCAATCACCCGCTGGACTGCCCCACCTGTGACAAAGGTGGTGAGTGCGATCTGCAGAATCTCACATTCGCCCATGGTGTCGATGACAACCGGTTTGATTTCCGCAAGAATCGTTTTGTCGATGAGGGCATGACGACTACTTTTGACGATCTCAAGATCGGGCCTGAGATCTGGCTGAACCGTAATCGATGCATTCTCTGCTATCGTTGCGTTCGCTCCAATAAAGAAGCTTTTGGCGAATATGATTTGGGCGTTTACGAGCGGGGCGATGCCGCCCAGATAAATGCTGCTCCGGGACAGCAAGTGGCCAACCCGTTTTCGGGCAATCTGGTTGAGGCATGCCCGGTCGGGGCGCTGACCAATTCCGATTGGCGATATAAAGTGAGGGTGTGGCTGACTCAAACGACCCAGTCGCTGTGCAATTTCACTTCCAGCGGGACTAATACGCTTCTTTACGGTCTGAGCCACAAAAATGAGATTTGCCGCAGTACTTCGCGACCCAATGACGATATTGACGACGGCTGGCTGGCCGACATCACCCGCTATAGTTATCAGATCGTGACGTCACCTGATCGTCTGCAGACGCCGCTGATCAAAAAGGACGGCCGGCAGGTTCCGGCCACGTGGGACGAGGCTCTGGACTGCATCAAAAAGCGGCTGGGGGATATCAAGGACAAAAAGGGCGCCGTCTGCATCGGTGGCTTGGCCGCTCCCAATCTTGACAACGCCTCACTCTATTATTTCTCGAAATTTTTCCGCGTTGTCTTGGGATCAAATAACCTGGACTTCCGGACCGACTACCGCATGTTGCCGAAAGAGGAAGGGACGGTGTTTTCCCGACTCTGCGAACAACCGTTCCGCATTGCTGATGTCGATGATAGCGATGCCATAGTGGTTTTTGGCTCGGATTTGGTGCGGGAACATCCCAATGAATATCTACGGATTCGTAAGGCGCGCAATTTCGGTCAACCCAAAATATACTCGCTGAATCCGTATTCAGTCAAGTCGGCCGATGTGGCTGATCGGGAGATGGTTTATCGGATAGGGACCGACGAAGTCGTGATCAACGGTATCTGTCTGGCTGGCATTGAGGACAACCTGGTCGACAGTGCTCTTGGAGCCGCGCTGAAACAAAAAATCGCGCCGGCAACGTTGGCCGAGGCAGCGGCCTTGAGCGAAGTTGAACCCGATGATCTCAGGGCGCTGGCCCGGTCTCTGGTCGAAGGCAAAAAGGTGACCTTCATTATCGGCGAGCTGATCAGCCGTAGTCCGGCTCGGGAGACTATTGGCGCCGCCCTGGCCAACCTGCACAAGTTGTTCGGCATCGGTGCTAAAGGCCAGATGGCGGCTTTAGCCAGGTATGCCAACTCGCGCGGGGCTCAGATGCTGGGCTTGATGCCCTATCCGTCGGAGAGTGTCCGTAACGAATTGACGGCAATGTGGGGCGGATACCCGGAGGGCAAGCCACACAATACCGACGCCATGCTCGCCCTGATGAAAAAAGAGGAAATCTCGGGGATGTTGATCCTGGGCGGGAATCCCGTCAGGTTGTATCCCGACCGAAATTTCGTGCGCGAGGGGCTTGAGAAACTGGATTTCCTGGTAGTATCCGATATGTTCGAGACCGAAACCACCGAACTGGCTGACGTGGTTTTGCCGCTATGCAGCTGGGCAGAGTACGCCGGTGATTATGTCAATTTGGAGGGCCGTCTGCAGACGGCCCATGCCGTCGTGAAGCCGATCGGTCAGGCCCGGCCGGGTTATGAGATTATGGCGCGCCTGGCCGAGGCATTTGGGCTGTTGCTATTCAAAAACGACCAACAGTATTCTGCGGAAGTCGGTCGTCTCTTGGACCTGGTCGATGCGCCGGCGCTTCCCGATGAATTTCTGGTTGTGCAGCCTGAAGCCGAGGAACCTGACGGCGATTGCATCCTGCCCGTGCTTTTGTGCGACGATCCCCATCACTCGGGCTATCTGACCCAAAAGGCAAAATCTCTGGTCGCCTTTTCCGGTGAACCGTACGTCGAGATGTCGGCCGAGTTGGCCGGACGTTACCACATTGCCCCAGGCGATTCAGTACGTCTGGAATCGCCGGTGGGTAAGGTTATTTTACCGGCCAAGATATCGGATTGGCTGGACAATGATGTTTTGTTGCTACCCCGCAATTTCGCCTCGGCCGGGGTTACGGCGCTCCTGATGCGAAAAAAACGAATTGATCGAGTCATGCTGTCGAAAGTGGAAAAGTAGACGCTATGCTGGAAGTGATAATCATATCATCTTTGAAGGTCATCGCGGTGATTGCCGTGCTGCTGACCGGTTGCGCCTACTCTACCTACCTGGAGCGCAAAGTAGTAGCCCGCATGCAGCATCGCATCGGACCGTCCTATGCCGGCCCTTTTGGCCTTTTGCAGCCCATTGCCGACGCCGTCAAGCTCATGTTTAAGGAGGACATCGTTCCCAGCCAGGTCGAGCGCGTGACCTATACGCTGGCCCCGATGATCGCTTTCATTCCACCGGTGCTGACCGTCGCCGTGGTGCCGTTCGGCGCCGATACGGTTCTATTCGGCCACGAAGTCAAAATGATCATAAGCGATCTAAATATCGGTCTGCTGTTCATTTTTGCCATTGCTTCTCTGGAGGTATATGGCATTGTTTTGGCCGGCTGGTCGTCCGGCTCCAAGTATTCCTTGTTGGGTGGCTTGCGATCCTCGGCGCAGATGATCTCCTACGAAGTCGGTTACGGACTGTCGATTGTGGGCGTACTGCTCATCGCCAACACCCTGTCTCTGCGCGAGATAGTCGAACAGCAGGCGACCTTTACCGATTGGTTCATTTTCCGTCAACCGCTGGCGTTCTTCCTTTTCCTGACGTGTGCCATAGCGGAAACCAACCGCGCCCCCTTTGATATGCCGGAAGCGGAATCGGAACTAGTCGGAGGATACCACACCGAGTATTCGTCGATGCGTTTTGCGACCTTCTTCATCGGCGAATATGCAGCTATGCTGGCGGCCTCGGCACTGGTGGCTACGTTGTTCCTCGGCGGATGGCAGGGGCCGTATTTGCCGTCCATATTGTGGTTTGTACTCAAGGTTATCGGATTTATGCTTTTCTATATTTGGTTGCGGGCTACCTTTCCACGATTCCGCTACGATCAGCTTATGGCTTTTGGATGGAAAGTGGTTTTCCCGTTGGCATTGTTGAATACGCTGGTGACCGCCTTGGTGGTGGCTTGGTGAGACTCGAAGGTATGATGTGATGAAAGAGATCGCCCAAGCATTCGTGAATGTCCTGATTAAGATGCCCATCGGCATGTATGTGACATTCAAGCACCTCGTTAAGAAGCCGGTCACGGTCGATTACCCGCGGATAAAGAAGCCGATGTCGCCGCGGTATCGAGGCAAGCATTATCTGGAACGTTACGATGACGGCACCGAGCGTTGTGTCTGTTGTGGACTCTGCGCCGCCGCCTGCCCGGCGGACGCCATATATATGGAGCCCGAAGAGAGCGACAAGGGAGAGCGTCGGGCCAAGGTATACGAGATCAATTTGTTGCGCTGTATCTTCTGCGGCTTTTGCGAAGAAGCCTGTCCTGAAGAAGCGATCTTTCTGGGGCAGGAGTATGAGTTCTCAGCGTTTGATCGCAATTCGTTCATATACACCAAGGAAGCGATGCTGGTACCGCATCCGCGAAAAGACAACCCTCTCAAGCGGCTGTACCGGAGCGTGCGAAAAGTCTACGGAATGACGGATAAACCTAAATGAGTATCGACGTAGCCATATTTTGGATTTCCGCCCTGGTGGCGGTGGTGAGCGCAGCTCTGATGATCGGCCAGCGCAATCCGATCGCGTCGGTGCTCTATCTGATAGTATCTATGGCGGCTCAGGCGGTGCTTTACATCCAACTGGGTGGTCTGTTTATGGGGGCCATCTTGGTCATCGTTTACGCCGGCGCTATCCTGGTCCTGTTTCTGTTCGTGATCATGCTGTTGAATTTGCGAGGTGGCGAAGAC
>JBDRES010000005.1:0-56368 GCA_043819515.1 bacterium | reverse complement strand
CCGGCACCAACATCAGTTACCATATGTTTGCAAAAGATGTAGAAGGCAACACCGATACGACCGAGGTTTTTGCTTTCAGTGTTATTGACTTTGGCCTGGATATGTTTACGGCCGCCGATTCTGTTTTGGTCACCGCCTACGATACCGCCTGGTTCGATTTGACGGTCGTCAATATCGGACTATACGCCGATAGCTATCAATTCGATTTGTCCGGAAACAACTGGGCGGCCACTATCTTTAATGCCGCCGGCACGACGCCGATTACCGGAACTGGTTTGCTATCGCTCTGGGATTCACTGGACTTCAAGATAGCCGTGGAGGTCCCCCTGGCCACCTATGGCACTGCGGACAGCATGACGCTCACGGCCACCTCAGACGGTGATCCGACTGAACAGATGGCGCTGGATCTGAGCGTCTATTCGGCCGGTACTATCGGTGATTTCCCATGGGGGGATGAGTTCCCCGTGGTCTCTTTGGACAGTATCAAGTGGATTTACAACAACCATGCCGATATCAGTGCTCTTAGCCTTAATCCACCTACGCCGCCTTACGCGGTTCATCTGGACGGCGGCTACGACACCTTGATTTCGCAGCCGATGAATCTGGTCGGTAAGCTCAATACCAAGTTGTCCTTTGCCTATCAACGGGGCGGTCCCGGCGCCCTGCCCGGCAGCGGCGATGACTTGAGGTTCGATTATCTGACCAACATCGGAGTGTGGTCGAATCTGATCTCCCTTCCCGGTGGTGGCGCCGCCATGAACGAGTTTGCCATTCAGATGGTGCCTTTGCCGTCGAACGCCGTTCACGACGGTTTTCAGTTGCGACTGCGCTCAATTGGCGGCGGCGCCGGCAGCGACGATTGGTTTGTCGATGACATCATTATCGACTATGCGGCTTCGATCGCGGTGACTCCGGACTCGATAGCCGGGCAACTTGCCCCGGGCGATTCCACCACGGCCGAGGTCATTATTGCCAACAGCGGCTCGGGTCAGTTGGTCTATACCGCTTATCCTCAGCCCGGCGTAGCATTGGACTTGCTCGCTGAGTTGACTGACGATGGTCGGGTTGAGCCGGCCCGACGCCAACACCCGCCGGACGCTTTGAATCAATTGACGACCAAGGGCTCCGAAGATGCCGCCCTCGGCACATCGACGTTGTACGACGCCGGCGGACCGGATGACTTCGGCAATTTCTGGATCGACTCCGATGAGCCGGGCGGACCGACTTTCCTCTGGGAGGATATCTCTGGAAGCGGCATCGACATAATCGGGTTGATGGATGATGACAACTACGCCGGCCCTTATGATCTTGGTTTTGAGTTCCCGTATTATGGCGGCACCTATCAGCAGGTATACATCGGCTCCAATGGCATCGTCGGTTTCTCCGCCGACAATATGGGCTCGCGCATTCGTACTACTTTGCCGACGGCCGACGCCCCCAACAATATTATTGCATGGATGTGGGATGATCTGGATCCGACCAACGCCAACAATTCAGACGTTCACCTTTACCTCGATACGACCGGCGGCCAGTGTGTCATTTCCTTCGTGAACTATCCGGAGTACAATGCTGCCGCCGGCGATGTGATCTCGGCTCAGGTGATCCTCGATCCGACCGGCCATATCAAACTCCAGTACCTGAGTATCGACCCCGGCTTTGATGCCTCGTTCGGAACGGTAGGCATCGAAAACGCAACCGGCAGTGATGGTCTGGAGGTGGCCTTTTCCTCGGCTTATCTCCACGATAGCCTGGCAGTTGAGATCTTCCAGCCGCATCAGTGGCTCTCGGTAGCCCAGCGCTCGGGTCACGTACCGCCGGACCAGAGCGACACTCTGACCATAAAGATGTCCGCTGGTGATCTCGACGAAGGTGTCTACTCCGCATCGCTGGTGATCGAGTCCAACGACCCCGACACGCTTCATAACCCCTGGTTGGTGCCGGTCACGCTGACCGTGTCAGGTTCCGTGGCTTATGTTTGTGGTGATGTCGACGGCAATGGGACGGGGCCGGATATCACCGATTTGGTCTACTTGGTAAACTACATGTTTAACGGCGGTCCGGTGCCACCGGTGCTCGAAGCTACCGATGTCAACGGCGATCTGGTCGGACCGGACATAGCCGACCTGGTTTATCTGGTCGCCTACATGTTCTCGGGTGGTCCGGCCTTGAATTGCCCCGGCCGTTGAACCAGCTGCTGACTACTGAGTCACTTGCGGGAGATACTATATGGGGTCTCCCGCTTTCATTTGCCCAAATTTCGGCAATGACCGTCAGTCGGCGCGCAGGGCTCTGACCGGGTCGACCCGAGCCGCCCGCGCCGCGGGATAGAGGCCGGCCAGGACGCTGACCCCCAGGCCGAACCCGAAAGCAATCATCACCAGCCACCAGGGCAGGGCGAAGAGATCAATTTGGTCGATACCCTCCGAGGCCATGACGGCCTGGAAAATGGCCGAGGCCAGGCGGGAGATGAGCCATCCCAGGATTATCCCAAACGATGCTCCCAAAGCACCGATAACACCGGACTCCACCAAAAACAAAAGCCGAATATCGCCTACGCCGGCACCAAGCGATTTCATGATACCGATTTCGCGCGTGCGTTCCAGGATCGACATCACCATGGTATTGATAATCCCCAGCGCCGCGGTTATCAGGGCAATCAAGCCGATGACCCCCAAGCTCATATCGAAGTATATGAAGAAGCGTCTGATTTCCTCAAACTCCTCGGCATAACTGAAGGCGCGGAAGCCCAGAGCCTTGACCGAGTCTTTGATCGGCGCATAGGGGGCATCGTTGGCCAGATCAAGGGTCACCTGGGTAAAGGCGCGGTCGTCGCCATCGGAAACTTGCCCAAAAAGCTGGCCGCTATTGAGAGCCGTTATGAGATCGGTGGGGTTGCTGCCCAAACCGCCGGTGTTCAAACGCAGAGCAGTTTTGGTTGTGAGCAATATCGGGCGGATGCGGGCCCGTCCGCGCTCACGCTTTTTGATGACTCCGCAGATCGTCAGCGTATCGCTTACCGTGGCGCGGTTGTTCATGTAGCCGTCAAAAAAGAGCTGGGCGGCATCGCTAAGCTCGGTTCGCGCCAGGCGCTTCACATAGTCTCGGTTAAAGAGCGAATCAAACTCGATCCGGGACAGTCGCTCGTGACGGGATCGGTCTTCATCGCGGACTACCGCCGCCAGACCACTATCCAGCGTTGAGAGATGGGTCGTGACAATAATCTGTCGGCCCAGGGCCGAGTCGGGCGATTCAACTCCGGCCGCTTCCAAAATCGTTTGATCAACAATCACCTGCCCGGAGCTGTCGGAGTCGATGGCGCTTCCGGCCAGCATACCCGAATAGATCGGCGTCCCGGCCGCGGCGGCCGACAAGGCCTGGGCCGAACTGGCAAAAGTCGTGTCGCCCAGTGATACCATAACATCAAAATCATCCAGCGGATAGGCCAGGTTGACACCCGGTATCTGCGCCAAGGCTTCGATGGCGGCCTGATCAAGGACCGCCTCGGATGAGTCCGGTTCGGGATAGACCTGCATCGTATGGAAAAGTCCCAGGTCATTAAACTGCGTTTCGACAAACTGCTGATTACCGGCGCCGAACGAGAGCATGGCCACAAAGGCGGCAATGGCGATGACCACCCCGGAAATCGTAAGAAAGGCACGCAGCTTCATGCGCCACAGGTTACCCAGTGATATCTCAACCAGGTCGCGGATGGTCATGCCACCCCCCCGGCCGAACGACACCCATCGGGGTCGGCGATCTTCCCGTAGTGCATACGGACTATTCGCCGGGCGAATCTGCCGGCCAAATCGAGATCATGTGTTACCATGACAATGGTCAGTCCCTGGTCGTTGAGCCGGGCTAGAAGGTCCGTGATTTGTTTGGTGTTCTGTCGGTCGAGGTTCCCGGACGGCTCATCGGCCAGAAGGATTTCCGGCTTCTTGACCAATGCGCGAGCTATGGCCACCCGCTGCTGTTCGCCGCCGGAAAGGTCGGCCGGGCGATGATCCAACCGATCCCCCAACCCGAGTTCACTCAGGGCACTGGCCGCTCGCCCGCGACGCTCCGCTCGCGGAGTGCCGTCGAACAACAAGGCCAGTTCCACATTGCCCAGGGCGGTGCGATGCGGCAGCAGATTAAACGACTGGAAAACCATGCCGACCTGGCGGGCCCGATAGCCGGCCAGCCGGCCGGGCGTCATATCGGCCAGAGCCGTGCCGGAGTAGGTAATTCGCCCCGACGTTGGCGAGTCCAGACCGGCTATCAGATTCAAGATGGTCGATTTGCCGGAGCCGGAAGATCCAACAATGCCGACAAACTCCCCGGCGGCTATCGCCAGCGAAACTCCGTCCACCGCCTTTACCGTGGAATGGCCGTGGTGGTAATGACGGCAGACATCGGTCAGTTGAATGAGTTGTCGATCTTTGTGCATTCTGAGTAGTCTACGAGGCGACTCCCTATCGGTTGCCGGTCTTTGATCAAAATGCACCGACCGGCGGCCGGCGGCAAACATAATCCTGAGGCTTGATTGCCTTTGACATTTTGCCGTCGACCGCGCTTACTTGTTGGCCATGAGCCGGGCACCATCAAAACCCAAGACTATCGTCTCCGACCTGGGGCTTTTTTACGCCGCCGCCATCTGGGGCTCGACCTTCTTCATTGTCAAGGATGCTCTGGCCGATATCGATCCCGTGGTACTGGTCGGTTACCGGTTTATCCTGGCCGGAGGACTCATGCTGGCTTGGCTGAAAGCAACCGGTCGCCCGGTGCTGCGCGATCTTTCCAAGGGGCTGTGGTTGTCGATCATATTGTTGTTCTTGTATATCCCGCAGACGATCGGCCTGGAGTACACGACCGCTTCCAACTCCGGCTTTATCACCGGGCTTTTTGTCGCCTTTGTGCCCATGTTTCTACCGCTGATCACAAAACAGCGACCGACGCGGATCGACATCGCCGCCTGCCTGGTCTCGTTGTCAGGTTTGTGGGTGCTGACCGGCGGTCTACACGACGTCAACTTCGGCGACATGATCACATTGTTGGCGGCCATGACATACGCTCTGCATGTGCTTTATGCCGGCCGATACATGAAGGCGGGAGTGGATCCGTACGCGATCAGCTGCCAGCAATTTTTGCTGGTGGGCATACTAAGTCTGCTTCTCGGGGTGCTGACAAAGCGACCGTTCGAAGTGGCCACAGCAAATACCTGGGGAGTAGTCGTGTTTCTGGCGCTTTTCCCTACGCTGTCGGCCTTTGTTATCCAGATGATGGTGCAGCGGATCACGGCGCCGGTCAAGGTGTCACTCATCTTCGCTTTGGAACCGGTCTTTGCGGCGGTTTTCGCCTGGACCATTGGTGGCGAGCAATTAGTGGTTTATCGCGTTTCGGGTGGCGCCCTGATCTTTGCGGCGCTGGTGATAGCCTCGTTTTCAAGGCCCAAACCGACGACGGACGGATAGTGGGAGAGCGGAACCTTGAGAGCTCGGTGGTTGTTGTCCAGCCTAACCTGTCGAAAACAACGACTTGAGATTTGATTACGGGAGAAAGACAATGCTGCAGATGAACAAAGCCGCTCTGGTGCTGATCGACATCCAGGGCAAGCTGGCCACGCTGATGCACAAGAAGGAACAGTTTTACGAAAACTGTGTGAAGATGATCCAGGGGGCCAAGACCCTTGGCCTGCCGATTTTGTGGAACGAGCAGATTCCGGACAAGCTGGGACCGACTATCGATGAAATCAAGACCGCCCTGGGCGATGGCACACCGTTGGTCAAGAAGACCTTCTCGTGCTGTGGCAACCCGGACTTCGTCCGGGAGCTGGAGAAGCTCAATCGCAAACAAGTCCTGTTGATCGGCATGGAAACGCATGTCTGCGTCTGGCAGACGGCTCAGGATCTTCTGCAAAACGGATACGAGGTCTACCTGATCTCCGACGCGGTCTCTTCGCGATCTAAGGAAAACAAACGCATCGGCCTTCAGGCCATGACAGGGGCCGGTGCGAAAATCAGCTCGGTGGAGATGGCGCTATTTGAGATGCTGCAGCAGGCCGAGGGAGACCAGTTCCGGCAGTGTATCAAAATCATCAAGTAGCCGCCATAGATTCGCAGTAAGGTGATGGCCACTCCGGACAGGAGTGGCTTTATCTTGTCGCAGAGCGACAGCTTAGATAGTCGAGAGATGGCCTACGTGTATTTGTATCTGGGTGCCCAGCCGTTGGGTCCGTCCTTGAGCATGCCAAAGATGTGCCGGACGGCGCAGATCATTCAAGCGTGTGATGGGTGATTTGATGTTTGTCCAACGCCTTTGGCCGGGCGTTGGTCCCAGGCGGCAAACGGTTGGCGGCTCGGAGAAGCATTGACTCGCCGGCTGTCTTGTGTATATTGATAGCGGACGACGTTGTCTTTGAAATCACAAGCCTGGGAGGACTTCATGGTTTTTGTAAGCAGGGTTTCGTTTGCACTCGCTTTCATCCTATGTTGCGCCGGTCTCCCGCTGGCGGCCGTCATCGATGTCCCCACCGATCAGCCGACCATCCAGGCCGGTGTCGACGCGGCCTCGCCGGGCGATACGGTGTGTGTCTGGCCGGGAACCTACTACGAGCATGTACTAGTTTCGCAAAGCATCCACCTGATCGGCACCAACAAGCATGTTACCGCGATTGACGCCGGGACGGTCGGAAGCTGTATCAGGATCAAAGCCAACAGAGTGGAGGTTCGGGGATTTACGCTGCTGAATAGTGGCGGGGAAGAAATTTTCGACCTGTATAGCGACGCGGGCATTCGTATCTCCGACTCCGACAGCTGCCTTATCAGCCAGTGCGTGGTAAGGAACCATCCCGTCGCCGGTATCCACATCGGTGCCGGATCTTACAATCGAATTGAATATTGCACAATATACGCCGTGCCGGTCGGCATTCGTATCGGCGGTGAGCATATGGACTCAGTTGTGACCTGGCAAAATGAACACAACGAGATCCTGCACAATTACATCGGCAGTTGCCCTGAGGCAGGCATCCACTTCGTACATGGTCTATATGCCAGCTATACTGAGGTGCGGGGCAATGGCATCTACGGCAATGCCACCGGTCTCAGAATGTATACCAGCGAGCAGAACGAAATCAGTTACAATCTCTTCATGTA
This sequence comes from bacterium, assembly GCA_043819515.1. Lineage (GTDB taxonomy): Bacteria > Zixibacteria > MSB-5A5 > GN15 > FEB-12 > DAOSXA01. The sequence goes on along the minus strand of JBDRES010000005.1, from coordinate 49,235 downwards.
CAATACGGGACAGGCTATCTTCATTAATCACTGCATGTGCGGCGGCGACAAGAATCAGTTCCATCACAATGCCTTCGTCGGCAACTGGTCTTCGCCTCAGTGCGGCGACGATGGCCTGGACATTGAATACTGGTACGATACCCTCTCCAACGAGGGCAATTACTGGTCGGACTACAGCGGAACGGATGGTGACGGGGACGGCGTCGGTGACACGCCCTATCTGATCGATCTCTACTCACCACGCGGAGACCCTTTTCCACTGATGGCCATTCTCGATGATGACGCCGATGGTTATCATGACAGCGTTGATAACTGCCCGGGGCTGTACAACCCGGATCAGGCCGACGGTGATGGTGATTTTGTCGGTGATCTGTGTGATGATTGCACCGACTACGATGGTGACGGCTACTCCAATGCCGGGATTCCCGGCCCCGGATGTCCGCAACCAGACAATTGCGATTACTTCTACAACCCCGATCAGGAAGATATCGACGGCGACGGCATCGGCGATTCCTGCGACGTTCGTCCGCTGAGCACGCCAATATTGGCCACAGCCTGCACGCAGCTTGTGGTCACCAACAACGGCAATTTTGGATATTGTGAGAATGACGAAGACGGTAAGGCCAACCTCGACTATTACTACGCCGGTGACTGTGACCAATCCGCCGTTACATACTTGTATGGTGGATCTCCCGTGATCTGTTATGTGGACGGCGTCGATACGGTAGTAGACAGAGCAGTGTACTTCCCCTCGCAGGACAAACAGAAGTTCAGAACTCCGGGCTGGGGCAACCCGGAAATTCCCCTCCAAACACAACCGGGCTACCAGTACTACGGCACCGGCGCCATGGCTACCCACGATTTTCGCATCGGACTCGATGTCGCCTGGTGGGCACCGCAGCAGTTGGACACCTGCCCGTTCGTGATTCAAGCCATCCGGGTCTACTCCTTTGACGGCGATGTCCACGAGGGTGTCTCCGTTGGCCAGGTCATCGACTGGGATGTGCCCGGCGATCATTCTGGCGACAACACGGGGGGGATCGACTCACTATTGAGTCTGGTTTACCAGCGAGGTGTGGAAAGTGAAGGGCAGGGTTGTCAGCCCAACGATAACAGGTTCGGCGGCCAGGCCTTCCTGACGATGACCCTCAACGACACCTGCTTTGGCTCCGGCAACGTTTTTGGCGCTCATGTCAGACCCAACTCCGGCAATATCTGGAGCGGCGCTTCGCCTTCGGCGTGGTACGACAATATGCACGTGGCCGGGTATTCTGCCTCGGATCTTTCCACCGACCAGCATACCATGATGACTTTCCTGGCCGACTATGACATCACTCCGGACGATACCCTGACGATCTACTCCGTTTTGACCTCGGTTATGAACGGGGACGAAAACGAGCTGCGGGACAACGTGATGGCTGCCCGGCAGTGGTTCCAAGACCACGTCGCCTCACTCTGCCGTTGTTGTCTGGGGTCGACCGGCGACATCGACGGCAACGGTGTCGGGCCGGACATCGCCGATTTGGTTTGGTTGGTCAACTACATGTTCAACGGCGGGCCGATGCCGCCTTGTCTATCAGAGACCGATGTTGACGGCAACTCCGGGGGACCGAACATCGCTGATTTGGTTTACCTGGTGAACTACATGTTTAGTGGCGGTCCGGCTCCGGCCGACTGCAATCAGTGACCAGATAATTCGCCCGCGATGCCCGATTTTTGTCCGAACCAACTGGCCGGGCCACCGACCAACTACATAGATATTGACACCCATGTTGGTCCGATGTATCTTGTAGTGTAGCTATCTGACAGGTCTAATCGGATATCCTCAACCAGAGGCGAACTTCAATTATGGGCTTCTGGAGTTGTTGGCAATGATCAAAACATCAAGTGGCTTAAGATATTTACCATAGGAGAGAGGTTGTGCTTATGCGTGTGTTAACCATCATTTTGGCAGTTGTCTTGTTGGCGACTGCGGCCTTCGCCGACTGGTTCCCTGGTGACGGCCACAAGATGCACTTCCCGCAACTGCCGGACGAAGCGGGATGGAATGTAAAAGCCAGCTTCGGCAATGTCCTGGCCGATGACTGGATGTGTTCTGAGAGCGGTCCGGTGACCGATATTCACTTTTGGGGATCATGGTTTGGTGGCAATACCGGGGCTATCAACGGCTTCCAGATTTCCATCTACGCCGATATCCCGGATCCCGACCTGGGCGATCCTGGGACGTTCAGCCAGCCCGGACAACAGCTTTGGACCCGGTACTTCAATCTGAGCGACGTTGTGGTGCGGCACATCACGCCACTGCCGCAGGTGTGGGAAGGCTGGTACGATCCGGTCCTCGAACAATGGCTGTACCCCGACCACGACAATTACTTCCAGTACAATATCACCAATATTGCCGGTCCATTTCTACAGACCATGGATGAGATTTACTGGTTGAGTATCGAGGCTGACGTCGCGGAGGGGGCCGACCCTCAGCCGCTGTGGGGCTGGAAATCGTCGACCGAGCACTTCAACGACAATGCCGTCTATACCGGTGGCGTCGTTGGGGGCAGTTGTGTTGTGCCTGATAACGGTACCGGTACTGCTGACATGCCGGCCGACTGTGATTTTACCTCGCCGGATGAAGTCTTCATGATCATCGATGGGTTGCCGCCGGGCACGACCATCGAGATGGATGGTATCCTGATGGATTTCATTTGCACCCAGAGCGGTATGTGTAGTGGTGTCATACCTCCCGGCGAATGTGAGGCTCCGGGGGGGAGCTTAGGCGGAACTCTGACCTGTTTTGAGGCCACCCTCGATTTGACGGTAAGTGGGACGGGTGAACTGACCGGATTCAATCGCCATTTGGCCGTGCCCGTTTTTCTGGAGGTTCATCACGGTCCGCGTACGCCCGGTGATCCGGAGCAGGTTTTCATGAGCGATGTGTTCCGGTTGCAGGGTGAGCTGTTTGGTGATCCGGACTTCTGCACTTTCCAGATCGTGGCCGGCACCGATTTTGGTCTACCCAGCCCGGGCCAGACGGTGGTGACAGACCTGGGCAACGGCACCTACAATATCGATAGTTTCTTTGATATCACATACCAAATCGAGTTTGAAGGCTGCCCCGGCTCGCAGCTGGAAGATTATATGGGTACTACCACCGCCACCATTCGCATGGAACAGGGCGGTCCGGTGAGTGACCCGGTCACTCCGGGATCGTGTGTGGCCCCCGACAATGGTGGCGGCACTAGCGACTGGCCGGCCGACTGCGATTTTGCCTCGCCCGATGAGGTCTGGATGATAATCGACGGTCTCCCGCCGGGAACGACCATCGAACTTGACGGCCCCCTGACCAACCTGGCGTGTGACGGCCCGACTCTGTGCAGCGCCGGCAATCCCCCCGGTGTCTGCGAGCAACCGGGTGGTTCTTTGGGCGGGACCATTTCCTGCTTCAGCGCCACGCTCGATGTGGCTGTTGCCGGCACCGGGGATCTAACCGGGTTCAACCGCCATCTGGCCATTCCGGTTGAGATTGAGGTGCATACCGGTCCTCGGATCCCCGGCGATCCGGTCCAGTCCTTCTCGACCGACATGTTCCGCCTGCAGGGAGAGCTGTTTGGCGATCCGGACTTCTGCACTTTCCGGGTTTTGGGCGGTACTGACTTTGGCTTGCCGAGTCCGGGTCAATCGGAGATTACCCAACTACCAAATGGCGACTTTAACATCGACAGCTTCTTTGACATAACCTATCAGATCGAGTTCGAAGGCTGCCCGGGGTCACAGTTGGAAGATCTCATGGGCACGACTACCGGTACCATCCGGGTCAACCAGGGTGGTCCGGTCACCGGCGGTTGGGCGCCGATGGATGAACCGCCGGCTCAGCAGCAGGTGGTCAACGCCTTCTGGTTTGAGGTCGGTCCCGACGGTGTCCCCATGGGCGGCGGCGAAAACGCCTATGGTGACGGCTGGTATTTCTATCCGGAATTCGCTTGGTGGAATATCTGGTTTTACGACCACCCGCTGGCCCTGGACCGCTACAAAGAAGTCCTGCTGGTTTTCGACATCTTCACTACCGGGCCGGGATCGTTTGCCGAAATCGCCGTCAACTGGTCGACCGATGCCTGGTCGCTAATCGGTAATCCGCCCGGAGAACGACGTCCGCCGCTTCCTGGCGAAGGACCTGAGGAGCTTTTCATCGGTCGCCAGACAGTATTCCAGATGCCGGAACCGATGGGGCATTATGAGATACCGATGGTCATTGATCAATACAACCCGGAGTGGGTCTCGATCGATATCCGCGGTATCAACTACACCATTCCCCAGGGATTCATCATTCACGAGTGCGCCGGGTATGGTGTCGAGCCGCTCGATCTGGCCTTCGTGATCACCAATACCGGCGGTACTTCATGCTGTCTGTTGCGGGCCGATGCCAATCATGACGGTGTCGGACCCGACATCGCCGATCTGGTTTACATGGTCAATTTCATGTTCAACGGTGGCCCCAAACCGCCGTGTGAAGATCCGGTCGGCAGCAATTACTTCCCCGAGTGCGATGTCAACGGTGATGGCGCCGCGCCCGACATCGCCGATCTGGTCTACCTGGTGAACTATATGTTCAACGGTGGTCCGGCCCCGGTACCTTGCCCGTAGTCCCAGCTTTCGAATACGTCTATACGGCGGCGATCCCGGTTGGGGTCGCCGTCCTTTATTTTTGCCCAGAAGTTGACTGGCGCGTCGTCAGGCAATACCATGCAGCACGGTTGTAATGGAGATTTTGATTGCCTGTGACCAGAGACCAACAGAGGTCCCATGTGGACCGACTCAAACGCGCCGAGCATATTGTCAAGCGGCTGGCCTATGTGATCCTGCGCCTCTTCTTGAAGAAAGGTAAGCCATCCCACCCACCGCTGCAAGTCTCCGAGATGGACAAGATTCTCCTTTTGCGGCCGGAAACCAAACTGGGCGATATGGTCGTCTCGCTGCCTGTCGTTGATGCCCTGAAGCAGCATTACCCACATCTGAAAGTCAGTATCTGGTGTTCGCCGCGCAATGCCGTGTTGATCGCAGGCGATCCGCGCTTTTACAAAGTCCACCTGTACCGGAAACGACTGCCGCAGGACCTCACGGAACTCCGGCGAGTGCGGGCCGAGAAGTATAGCTGTGTAGTCGACTTGTTGTGCGATGATTCGGTCACGTCCTTGGTGTTGTCGCAATATGCCGCCCCGGGTCGGCCGCGGCTGGGGATGGGCAAAGTCCGCTTTGAGCGCTTTTATGATTTTGACAGCCGGACAGAATTTGATCCGGCTCAGCACATTATCCTCAACACTCTGAGGACCATCGCTCCGCTGGGGATCGTTGCCGAAGATTGCCGGGGAAGAGTGGAGCCATACCTGGATCCTGCGGCGCAAAATGCCGCGGCCGATTTTATGTCCAAGCTAGGTGACGAGCCGCTCGGAGCGGCCGTCGGCGTTAATCTTTCTTCAGGCCACCCCACCCGGGAGTGGGGCGAAACGAAGACCAAAGAGCTGATGGTCAGAGTCCTGAGAGACTACACTTCTTTGAGGATAGTCGCTATCGCCACTCCGGCCGATCGCCAGCGAGCCCGGGAAATGACTCGCCAGTTGGGCGACCGCGTTGTTCTGGTTCCCGATGGGTTGGGTATTGTACAGGTTGCCGCCATAATCAAGCACCTGCGGCTCTTGATCACGCCCGATACGGCGCTGGTTCATATTGCCCGCGCCTTCGACGTGCCGGTGGTGTCGATGCACACCTGCCACGCCCGCAATCTGGCCCTGTGGCGGCCTTATGAGCAGGATATCGGTACCGTGGTGGGCGGCTCGGTCGACGATATCCACGATATCACCGTCGACCGAGTCTATGCCGCCTTCATTGAAGTGGCCACTTCGCTTCAATTCTGAGACGGCCGAAAGGTCTCCAGTGAGGGTGTCATTTGTGAAGCATCCTGGCTGGTCAAAACCTGCATGGCGGTGTCGAGGGTGGTAATACCAAAGATATTGCCCTTCTCATCATACTGCCACCGAATCACCGCAATACCGTTGGTCTCTTTGCCTTTGAGCCGGTCATCAACACCGTAGGTAGCCGCCTCGGTGCGCTTGCCTTCGGCATCGTACTTCCAGCGACAGATTGCAAAACCATCGTTAGCCTCGGTCAGCTGATCCCGGGCGTTGAAACGCTGTTCCAGCACCGGGTTTCCCTGACTGTCGTACTCGCGACGAAAGATGGCCACCTTGTTTTCGGTTTGATCAGTGAGATTACCGGCCGTATCGTAGTATCGTGTTTCTATCTCATGGTTGGAGTCATCATACGCTCGACGCACCATGGCGTAACCGAGGTTGTTCATTTTGGGTTTTTCGTCAGCCCCAAAATACCTTTCCTCGACCGGTTTGCCGGCCTCGTTGAAAGTGCGGCGATAAATGGCCAGGCCGCGGGCATCCTCGACCAGCCGATCGTTGGTATCGTAGAACGAGATGGCTATCTCGTTGCCGCGCTCATCGAACTGCCGTTTCAGAGTTGCAAAGCCGTAGCGGCTGTTGACCAACTGCTCATCAGGGCCGTAGTACCGTTCGGCAATCGCCAGACCGTGAGCATCCATCTCCCTCTCCGAAAAGGCGACCCCAAACACATCGGCCTTAAGGGTGCCGACACTATCATAGCATTCGCGCCGGATAACATTGCCGCCATCGTCGTAGATGAATTCATAATGAGCCACTCCGCGGGAGTCGGCCAGGGGTTTGTTTTCGCGATCGAAGGTGCTTGATTTCACCAGCTGGCCGTCATCGCTGTATTCCATGCGAAGGATAGCAAAACCGTTGTGACCGATCATGAGGGAGCCGTCGATGGCATGATTGGAGGATTCGATGACGTTGCCGGCGGCATCATATTTGTACCTGATCTCGGCCACGCCGTCGTTATCGATCACCCTTTCGCCGTCAAGATCGGTGCGCACCGAGCTTATGCGCCGACCAAGGTCATCGATAGTCCAGTAGTAGTGAGCGGCGCCGGCATTGTCCAGCGTCAACTCACCATCCTGATCGTAATTGGAATACGATATGGGGTGGCCGTCCTCATTTAGCGCGAGCTCAATAGAATACACCCCCGATTTGTCCAGCCCCGGCTTGTCCTCGGCATCATAATATGACCAGCGAATAAGATCCTCGCCGTACTCCACTCGAATCCGAGCGACACCAAAATAGGGGTCGCGCACAAGCTGGTCACTGCGGCTAAAGGTCAATCCCACCACTCGACCTTGCTCGTCGTACTCGACATGGTACTTGGGTCCGAGGTAGCCCTCCGGGTCGGCAATCGACGATTGGCCGACAATTTCATACCGACCGTTCTGAATAGCCGTGACATAGTAGTCCGAGCTGGTTTTTTCCTGGCTACAACCCAAACCGATGGCCAGGGCCGATCCGAGTAGTATCAACAGTTTTGTGAAGCAACATCTCATACCGGTATTCCTCTTGAACGAAGGGGCTGTTTTGCCCTCAATTAGGGCGCCTGGCGGCGGCGGGCAAGGGTTTTTTGACTCGCCGGCGAAGTCCCCGCTGTGGTTGCGGGGCACGGCCGGTCGTCCGGCACCACGGCAATTGGATCTTTGTTCTAGATGCCGACTATAATGATAAGCACATTCTCTCAAACGGCCCTCTGGCCCATTTTACCGTTAAGGAGTTCGCTTATGCCGGTCAAAAGACTATTCAGCAGTTACGGCCTTGAAAACCACGGTTTGACCAACGTGGGCAAGGTGCATTGGAATCACAATACACCGTTGCTTTATGAAGACATAGTTCGTCGCAATGAAGGTCACGTGCTTCACCTGGGGCCGGTGGCCGTGCGCACCGGACTTCATACGGGCAGGGCAGCCAAGGACAAGTTCATTGTACGAGAATCGCTGAGTCAGGACAAAGTCTGGTGGGGACCGGTCAACAAGGAGTTTTCACCCGAAAAGTTCGAAATGATGTTCCGTCGTCTGCAGGCATACCTTCAGGGCCGGCAACTCTGGGTCCAGGATTGTTTTGCCGGCTTTGATCCCAGGTACCGGCTGCCGGTGCGCATCATAACTGAGACGGCCTGGCACAACCTGTTTGCGCGCAATCTCTTTATCCAGTCCGATCCGTCTCTTTTGGAGAGCCACGTGCCGCAATTCACCGTTATTCATGTCCCCAACTTCCAGGCCATCCCGGAGCTCGACGGGACCAACTCCGAGGCCTTTATCCTATTGAATCTCAAGCGCAAGCTGGTCTTGATCGGCGGCACCGCTTACGCCGGTGAAATCAAGAAATCGATCTTCACCGTCCTCAATTACCTGCTGCCGCTGGAGAATGTATTGTCAATGCATTGCAGTGCCAATGTCGGGGCCAGAGGTGATGTGGCCTTGTTCTTCGGCCTGTCCGGCACCGGTAAAACGACACTGTCGGCCGATCCGGACCGCAGCCTGATCGGTGATGACGAGCACGGCTGGAGCCCCGATGGCATCTTCAACTTTGAAGGTGGTTGCTATGCCAAGGTCATCAACCTGTCGCCCGAGTCCGAACCTGAGATCTTCGCCACCACCCGGCGCTTTGGAACGATACTGGAAAACGTCGCCTACGATCCGATTACGCGCCGACTCGATCTCAACGACCATGCCCTGACCGAGAATACGCGGGCCGCCTACCCGTTGTCACACATTCCCAATGCCCTGCGCGAAAGCATGGCCGGGCATCCAAAAAACGTAGTCATGCTCACCGCCGATGCCTTTGGGGTCATGCCACCCATTAGCCGCCTGACACCTGAGCAGGCTATGTATCACTTCATTTCCGGCTACACCGCCAAAGTGGCCGGGACCGAGGCCGGCGTCAGCGAACCCCAGGCCACCTTCTCGGCCTGTTTTGGGGCGCCTTTCATGGTCCTGCACCCCTCGCGCTATGCCGAGCTGTTGGCCCGACGGATCACCGACCACAAGGTCGATTGCTGGTTGGTAAACACCGGCTGGACCGGCGGACCGTACGGGGTCGGTCGGCGGATGTCGATCCACCACACTCGCGCTCTGCTTAACGCCGCGCTTGACGGGAGCCTGAGCAAGGTCGATTTTGAAACTGATCCGGTTTTTGGCGTTCGGGTGCCGACCAGTTGCCCTGGTATCCCGGCTGAGATTCTCAATCCGCGCCATACCTGGGCGGATAAGAACGCCTACGACGCCAAAGCTCAGCATCTGGCTAAGCTCTTTGTTGAGAACTTCAAGCAGTTTGAAAGTCAGACCTCCCAGCAGATCCGTCAAGCCGGACCACAGGTCGGACTGCCCGTCGGTTAGGGTCGCATTTGGCTCGAATCACTTATGGAGCGGCGCCCGGCGCCGCTCTTTTCATTGTCATCCGGTGCCCTTTGCCCTGCCGGATATCTTGGATCTTGCCAAATTAGGTAGTATCTTACGATGCTCATGAATGATTGGCACACATCCGGTCGGCGTACATCTATCAGCGGGACCTGGTCCTGGCTGGTCCTTGTAGCATTTTTGGTTTTGGTCGGCCTTGCCTGCTCTCCCGATGTTGATGACAATGGCTTTGTCGTTATCAAGCCGGTCCTCGATCCCGACCTACTGCCCTGGAAGTTCAGTATCCTCAACCGCTGGCCGGGCTTGGCCGATGATGCCCAACCGACCACCGCCCAGTTTGTGCCGGTCGATGATTGCGGTGACGGCACTTTGAGTATGTACGATGTGGTCGACAGTTGGCGCCGGGCCGATTCCATGTCATCACTTATATTGTATGCCGACGCCCGCCATACCCGAGCTTTGGCTCATTACAATATTCCGACCGCTCGCTTTACTGATCATCACCATAGTGATTTCGACAATGACGGTGTCTGCGACATAGCCGTCCTGTACACCACCGACGATACCGCCCGCCTGGCCGTTTACAATTATTCAGAGGGGCCGAGTTTCTACCTGCCGCTGGCCACCGGCCTCGATCGGGATCGCTCCGACAATTGGGATGGCGCCGGTCAAGTGCTGGCCGACTACGATATCAACGGTGACGGCGTAGCCGAGCTCCTGGTCGGCATTGATGTCGGCTACGATCTGTATCCGCGACTACTACTGTGTGTCGATATCGCCGCAGCCGAGATCATGTGGCAGGTCGAGGTGGCCAGCGTCCTCAACAAGGCCAACTTCTTCATCACTTCGCTGGTACCGGGTGAACCGCCGGTGATTGTGGCGGCGGCCGGTTCCAAGGGGAACGCTACCGTGGCCAACGGAATGGATGACCGGCACTCATATTTGCTGATCGTAGACCTGGACGGGAACCTGCTCTACCAACGCCAGGCGGGTGGCATTTTTAGTCGGGCTGATCCGATCCCTGTGGATGTCGACCAGGATGGCGAGGTGGAGATCATATTGCCGAAGTCGATCGTGGTTGATTCCACATCTAAAATTGGACCGACCGAAAACACCTGGCTAATGGTACTGAGACCATCGGGCGACATGGTCGACAGCCTCGACTTGGGCTGGGGCGGACGCTTAAGCGAATTCAAGACGATAGACTTTCGCGGTGACGAAGATCCGGAGATGGCGGCCTGTTTTTCCGACGGACGGATAATTCTGTTTGATCAACAACTGCGCGTTATCAACCAGGCCATCATGCCGGCCGCGGCCGGCATCTGGAAGGTGTGCGACTTCCTGGGCCGGGGCGACCGTCAATTGTTAGTAACCACGTCGGACGGGCGAATCTGGCTGCTGGGACCTGATTTTTCGGTGCTGGCTCAGTTCACCCCGGACAAGAGTCCCCATCGGCCGGGCAGCCACTACCGCTGCGGTGTCGGCGACGGCGGTGCGAGCGAAATCACTCTGGCCACCGATCGCGGCCGCATGCACTATCTCATGGCCTTCGCCCGGACACCCTGGACAACCGTCTTTTCCCGTCAACCCTGGCTGCCCTTCGGGGCGGCGGCCGTGCCGCTACTGGTTATCATTGCCGTCATCTTGTTCGGCTGGTTCCGGCTGCGGCGGCAGCGCGAGGTTATTGGTCGCCAGCGCGACCGCATTCAAGAGACGTTAACCCAGTTGCGGCGCACCCAAGGGCAACTGGTAGCCGCCGAGGAATTCCAGAAGGCCCAACAGGACCTGGCCGCCAGTGAACAACGCTTTCGGGAACTGGCCGAGTTGCTACCGCAGATGGTCTTCGAGACCGACGCGGAAGGTCGCATGCTGTACGCCAACCGCAACGGCCTCGAACGATTTGGCTATTCGGCTGCGGATATCGAGAGCGGTGTGCTCAGTCGCGACCTGATCGCCCCCGAAGATCGTGACCTACTGAAGAAGAATCTCGAGCTGGCTCTGCGCGAGACCAATGCACCCGGTAGGGAGTATATCGCCATATGCAAGGACGGAACGCGTTTTCCGATTCTGGTCTACTCCAATCCGATAATTGAGGATGGCCGCGCGGTTGGCATCCGGGGGATAGCCGTCGACCTGACCGAACTCAAACGATCACAGGAGGCCCTTCAGCAGAGCGAGGAAAAGTACCGCGCTCTGGTCGAGTCGGCCGGCGAGGCCATTTTTACTATTGACCGCCAGGGCCATCTCATCTTCCTCAATCGCGTGGCGGCCCGGCGCCTGGGTGGCGATCCCGGCGATTTTGAGGGACGGCCGATGAAGGATCTCTTTCCGCCGGATGTCAGCGATCGCCAGCAGGCAGCCATCGACCGTGTCTTCGAGACCGGGGCCGGTTTGATTTCAGATTCGGTCTCGCATTTTCAGGGCGCCGATCGCTACTACCGCACCAGTCTACAGCCGCTTCGAGATCACACCGGCGAGGTGATTAGTGTGCTGGGCGTGGCTCGTGACATCACAGAATCGGTCGAGGCGGCCCAGGCCCTGCAGGAATCGGAGCGGCGTTGGTCGGAGCTGGTACAGAACCTCCCCGATTTTGTTACGTCGATTGCCTACGATGGCACCGTGTTGGATATTAACCGCACCCTGCCTCAGTATGATCGCGAGCAGGTGATCGGCAGCAATGCTCTGGATTTCATTCCAGAGAAGCACCGACCATTTGTCAAGGCTTCCTTTGAGAAGGCTATCAGGACCGGCGAAATGCAAACCCACGAAGCCCCCGGTCCCGGACCCGACGGACCCGACTCTGCCTGGTGGGAGACACGCATCGTACCGTCGCCCCATACTAAGACCCTGATAGCCATCCATAAGAATGTTACCGAACGCAAACGGGCTGAAGAAGCCCTGATGGCGAGCGAGCAGTTCAACCGGGCCGTGATTGAAAACTCGCCACTCGGAATTTCCGTACGCAATCGACACGGCAAGCTGCTGTCGGTTAACCAGGCCTGGCAAGACATCTGGCAGGTGTCGGATGAAACGCTGCGCGAGTACCTGGCCGCTGATCCGGATGAGATGAAATTCGACCATAGAGATTCTTACCTGGGCAAATGGCAATCGGAAGTGGCCAGAGTCTACCACGAGGGCGGTCTCTTACACATTCCCGAACTTCGTTTGGCCAACCATCGCTCGGGCGAACTGCGCTGGATATCCCAGACATTCTATGCTATCAACGATCAGAGCGGCATGGTCGACCGGGTGGTGATTATCACCAATGACATCACCGAGCGCAAACTGGCGGAGAACACTCTCCGAAAAAACGAAGAGCAATTCCGAGGGATACTGGCGTCCCTGCATGAAACCATTATTTTCCTGTACGATCGTGACGGCACCTACCTCCAGGCCTGGATGGGGCCCGATCTTGAGGAACGTTACGACGCCTCCATCGGTGATGTGGTCGGCAGGAACGTGCACGACATTCTCCCGCCGGAATTGGCCGCCCACGCTCTGGAAACGATCCGGCATATCTTCGATACCGGAGAACCGGTGCGCGACGAGTATGAAATCTCCTTTCCGACCGGCGACTTCTGGCACGACATCTCCTTGTCGCCGGTCAGGGATGATTCCGGCCAGGTCGTCACCGTGGTTGGTTTCGTCCGTGATGTTACCGATCGCAAACGACACCAGGAGGCCCTGCACCGGGCCGTCGAAGAGCGATATCAGCAGGCCCGGAGTATCGCCGGCGGCGTCGCCCACGAAATCTACAACGCCCTCTTTCCGGCTACTAGCTGCTTGGCCAAACTCGCCCAGCGCCTGGCCGCCGACCCTCTGGACGACCCGGCCCGAAACAGGCAACTGCTGCAACTGGCTCAGGCGTCCGTGCGACGGGCGATTGAAGCCACCGATCTGGTGAAGATCTACAGCCGCCTGGAATCGGAGCGCTCCGACGAACCGGTGCCGCTCCATCAGCTCGCCGAAGAGGTTCTGGCTGCCAATGCCGACCGGATCGAGGATATTGAAGCCGAGATCGAAATATTCGTGCCAACCGACCTGGTCTGGCGCATGGCGCGCGGGCATGCCTTCAGCATACTCAATAACATCGTCCGCAACGGGTTGGATGCCTTGGCCGATGTGGATAGACCGCGTCAGTTGAAAATCACCGGCCTGGCGCGCAACGGCGGCACACAACTCACTGTCAGCGACAATGGTCCCGGAATTCCGGCGGAAAACCAGTCCCGGATATTTTTGGCTTTCTTCAGCACTAAACCTGGCACCGGCACCGGTCTCGGGCTGGCCATGGTAAAGAGGATCGTGGAGCTTTACGGCGGACAGATCGAGGTCCACAGTCAGGTTGACAAAGGGACGGATTTGGTTATCTTCCTTATGGCGGGAGCCGACGGGCAAACAGCGTGAAGTAACAACTATGGCACAATCCGGTAAGATTCTCATTGTTGATGACGACGACCTCGTCCTGGAAGCACTGCGCCAGTCCTTTCTCGACGATTTTGAGGTCGTCACCGCCTCGTCCGGCGCCGAGGCGCTGGACATCATAAAAGATACCCTCGACTTTGATGCCATAATCCTCGACATTCGCATGGCTAAAATGGACGGATTGCATACGGCCGGCAAAATACGGGCCCGGGATCCCGAGGTCCCCGTCATTTTTCATACCGGATATCCCGGGGAGTATTCGGAATCGGCCATCGATACCGAATATCGACCGTTCGACTACATCGGCAAGAACGAACGGCCGGATCGGCTGATTCAGTCGGTTCACAATGCTGTCCGCTTTCGTCGAATGAAGGCCGGCTCCGATGAGCTGGTCCAGATCGCCCAACGCGATTTTGCCATCGTCGGCAGCTCGGCCGTCATGCGGGAGGTCTACCAGACCATCGAGAAGATCGGACCCACCGACAACAAAGTGATGATTCTGGGGCCGACCGGATCGGGCAAGGAGCTCGTGGCCCGGGCGCTGCATCGGCGCAGCGGTCGCGCCAATCGCCAGTTGGTGCCTTTCAACTGCAATCACAAGGCCCCCGACCTGGTGGAGAGCGAGTTGTTCGGGCATTTGCGCGGGTCATTCACCGGGGCCTACTCAGACCAACTGGGGATTATCGAATACGCCAACGGCAGCACCCTTTTTCTGGATGAAATCGGCAACCTCGATATTACAACCCAGGGGAAATTGCTGCGCGTTCTGGAAACCGGCGAACTGTCCCGGATCGGCTCTCCGGAAATCATCACGGTCGATGTGCGCATCATTTGCGCCACCAACTCCAATCTGAAAGGCATGGTGGATCACGGGGCCTTCCGGGAAGATCTGTACTATCGTCTTAAGGGTATCACGATTGAACTGCCGGCGCTGAGAAATCGACGCGAGGATATCCCGGAACTGATCGAGTATTTTGCTGTCAACACTTGCCGCCGGCGCGGCGAAGCCCTTAGAATATTCACCTCCGAGGCCCGTGATCTGCTTATCGAATATGACTGGCCCGGCAATGTCCGCCAACTGGCCGACACCGTGCAGTCGCTCATCGATCTTTCAGCATCCCAATTGATCACGCGCGAGGAAGTAGCCGATTACCTGGGCCTTGGTGGCGAGGATCAAAATCCGGATCAGGACTTTCATCAGAAGGTGCGAGAGTATAAAAGAACACTCCTGATCAAGGCTATGGCTGAACACCAGGGTAATGTGTCTGCCACGGCCAGGGCGCTCCGGTTTGATCCGGCCAATCTCCGCAAGATGCTGAAGAGTCTCGAACTTCTCTAGAGGGTATTTGCTACCCCGAAGCATGTGGCCATTTCAGGTGAAAACGACTCCCACCACCCCCCTGCCAGCTGACGGAACATCACTAAGCGGCTCATAACCAGCCACTTACATTGGCAGCGCATTTCGTGCAGGCCGGCACACCATTTGATTACTATGTATGCTGATGACAGCAGGTGAGTCACACGCTCACTCACGGGGAGAACGGTCTAGTGCTTCGGGATGGCCAAACACCATCCGGTAGCGAGGGCAGAAGGCCACTCAGAGGGGCGGAAAGAGCATGCTGGAGGGAGTGATGGGCTTCGGGTAGCCTGGCCGGGGTCAGACCTTAGCCGGGGGAGAGAAAAATCGCGTTCGCCAGAGCGAACGTCAAGTATGATTCGGTGGTGTCGTGCTCGCACCGCCGAGTTTTTTTTGAGGCCAACGGCTTACGTACCTGATTGCCACGCTGTAAATCCGAGCCGATTCACTCTGTCACCCCCCCCTGAGCCAATGATGTTCCGCCGATTGATATGCACAATGCACCCATCAGGCGGTTCGGGCAGGTTACTGCGCGAGGTTTGAGCGCCGCTCTTTTTGTTGAATCCTCGAGCCTCACGGCGAGTACTTATCCTAGATGCAACGGACAAGAAATAGGTAGGGCTTGCCATTATGAGGACAATCGCAGCCGTCTGGATACTGTCAGTCGTGTTTTTAATGACCGCCGGGGCGGTCGCCCAGTCCGTTTCGCCCGATGTCGAGGCGCTGATCCGTGAAATCGACGATCTTTATCGCAGCAGCTCCAGTTATTCCGAGATGGAAATGGAGGTTATCACGCCCCACTGGCAGCGGACGCTGTCCATGAAAGTATGGACCGAAGGTCTGGACCACACCCTGGTCAGAATTCTGTCACCGAAAAAAGAACAAGGCGTCGGCACCTTGCGGGTGGCCAACGAAATGTGGAACTACCTGCCCAAGACCAACAAAGTCATCAAAGTCCCGCCGTCGATGATGATGAGTTCCTGGATGGGTTCCGATTTCACCAACGATGATCTGGTCAAGGAATTCTCCCTTTTCGAGGACTACTCCCATGAGCTGATCCGGCCCGATAGCGCCCGCGACGATCTGTTGTATGTCAGATCCGTTCCCCGCCCCGACCTGCCCATCGTCTGGGGCAGTATTGTGACCGCGGTTCGTAGTGGCGATCATATTCCCTTGTGGCAAAAGTACTACGATGAACACGGCCAGACCATGCGCGTTTTGCAGTATTCCGATGTCAAACAATTTGGAGAGCGGCGCATCCCGGCCGTGATGGAGATGGTGCCGCTCAATAAAGAAGGCCACAAGACAATCGTTCGGTATTCCTTGATTGAATTTGATGCCGAGCTGGAAAGCGATATTTTCTCGTTGCGCAATTTGCAATCACCGTAGGTGAACCGCATGCCGTTGATACTTCGTATGGCCTTTCGCAATATTCTGCGCCAGAAACGGCGCAGTCTACTGACCGCCCTGACTATGTTTGGCGGCTTTGTCCTTTGCTCCTTTTCGATAGCCGTCTCCGACGGCACCTACCACCATGTCATCGACATGTTCACCCGCAACCAGATGGGTCATATCCAAATCCATAGCGGTGACTATCTCGACCGACCATCGCTTTACAAAACCATTGACGACTGCCAAGCGGTGGGCCGGCAGATTGAAATAACCGCCGGCGTGACCTCATGGGCACCGCGGGTTCTGTCGGCGGGACTGGTCTCGGTGGGTGACAAGAGCGCCGGGGCGATGATTCTTGGGATCGATCCTGAGCGTGAAAATGCCACCACGCGATTTGGCCGGAAGATAATGTCCGGGACTCCCCTGGCGGCGGATCCGGCCATGCAGGCCGTGGTCGGCAAAGGACTGGCACGACTGCTCAAGGCCGATGTCGGCGATGAGTTGGTGCTGCTGTCGCAGGGTGCCGACGGATCCATCGCCAACGACGTTTATCAAATCGTCGGCCTGATCGTGACCGACAACCAAGCCACCGACATTGGCGGTCTGTATCTGCATATTAGCGATGCTCAACAACTGCTGGTGCTTGACGACCGTGTTCACGAGATAGCCGTTCTGGCCGAGGATCTGAGCGAGATCAACGATGTCGCCGCCGCTCTGAGACTAAATCTGGATGACAAAAATCTCGCCATCGCCACCTGGAAAGAGTTTGCCGCTTCGTTTTATCGGGCCATGCTGGCCGATCAGCAAGGGACCTGGATTTCTGTATTCATAATCGTCATAGTCGTCGCCGTAGGGGTTCTCAACACCGTCCTCATGACGGTCTTAGAACGTCGTCGCGAGTACGGCCTCCTGCGCGCTATTGGAACCGGCCCGGGGCAGGTTTTTGGATTGGTCGTGACCGAGGTGATTTCCCTGGCCGTTCTGAGCCTGGTGATTGGTGCCGCTATCGCGCTGGCGGTCAACTGGTATTACTCCGTCGACGGCATGGACTTTGGCCTGTCGATCACTTACGGCGGAGTGGAATTCGGCAATATGTATTCCGAGATCAACGCCCGCAGCTTCTGGCTGCCCGGCCTGGCGGTTCTGACCTCGGCCATCGTCGTTTCAATCATGCCTGCTATTCGGGCCGGCAGGACAGCTCCGGCTCAGGCTATGCGGATTCATTGAGGATAGGTTCGGATGCTTTTTGTAAAACTCGCCTGGCGCAACCTCTTTCGCAATAAGCGGCGTACCATTCTCGCCGGCACCGCTATCGGCATCGGGCTGGCATCGCTAATTGTGGTCGACGCTCTCATGCTGGGCACTGAAACCAATATGATCCACTCGGCGACCGGATCGTTCATGGGACAAGGACAGATCCACGGCGAGAATTACCGCGCCACGCTGGAGCGAGAATACGTCATCACCGACCCGACGACGGTGCTGACCGAACTCCAACAGGACAGTACCGTGGCTCATTTCACCCCGCGGGCTATGTCATTTGCGATGATTTCATCGCCGGCCAACGTTGTCGCCGGAACCATGATCGGCGTCGTGCCCCAAACCGAACGGCATCTATCACAGTTTGATGAAGCCTTGATCGAGGGAGAGTATTTTCAGGGTGATAGTCGCTACGATCTCCTGATCGGATACAAACTGGCCGAGCTCCTGGAAGTCGCCCTGGGGGATCGTGTGGTCATCACCGTCGCCAAAGCCCACACTGGTGAACTCTCACAGGAAATGTTCCGCATCAGCGGCATCTACAACTTCAATACTGAAGAGCTGGATCGAGCCATGGCGATCGTTCGCCTGCCGGTAGCACAAAATATGTTAGGGCTGGAGGGCCAAGCCCACGAAATCGCCGTGACCATTGTGAAGGACGGTATCGAAAACGCCCCCGCCCATGAATTCCGGGCGCGTTATTCCACTGCTGGAAACGAAGCCCTCGGCTGGCGGGAGCTGATGCCACAGTTTTCAAACGTCCTGGAGATGACCGGACTGTCGACTCTGATTATCGGCGTGGTGTTGTTTGCTCTGGTAGCTCTGGGGATAATCAACACGCTGTTTATGTCGCTCTACGAACGCATGTTTGAATTTGGCGTCATGCGCGCCGTAGGTACCCGACCGTTCGGGATCGGTCGGGTGGTTGCGTATGAAGCGGCTGCCCTGGCGGTTGTCTCGATTCTGTTTGGCGCTTTGCTGGGTTGGTTCGTCACTTACATCTTGCTTCAGTATGGCATCGACTACTCCGGGATCGAGTTTGCCGGGGTGACCTTCCGCGAGCGGCTTTATCCGGAGTTGGAACTGCGGCAGTTCACGCTCTTTCCCGTCCTGGTGTTTGTCTTCACGGTGGTAGTCGGTCTTTACCCGGCCGGATATGCCGCCCGCATGAACGCCGCCGAAGCTATGAGACGAAGTTTTTAACAGAGGCTGTCCATGACTCAAGAAAACCAGGTAATTCTCACCGAGCAGGTCACCAAGGAGTACTCCGACCATGGCGTCCCGGTGAGGGCTCTAAACGGAATCGATCTGAGCATCGCGGCCGGGGAATTTGTCGCTATCGTCGGTCCGTCGGGAAGCGGCAAAACGACCTTCCTCAATGTTATCTCCGGACTGGACACTGTCTCATCCGGCCACATATGGCTGAGTGGGCGAAAATTATCGCAGATGACCGGCCGCGAACTCTCCGACATTCGCCGCGACCGGATCGGTTTTGTCTTCCAGGCTTACAATCTTATCCCGGTCCTGACCGTGGAGGAGAACATCGAGTATATTATGCTCCTGCAGGGTGTCCCCAGGTCCGAGCGTCACCGGCGGATTCTCGACCTTCTTAAGCCGCTGGGGCTGGAGGGGATGGCCTCGCGTCTGCCGACCAAACTCTCCGGTGGGCAACAACAGCGGGCGGCGGTGGCGCGAGCGATTGTATCAGAACCGGATCTTGTCCTGGCCGATGAACCGACCGCCAATCTCGATTCCAAGACTGCCGTTGAACTGATAGACATGATGTACCAAATGAACCAACAAAGCGGTATCACCTTTGTTTTCTCGACCCACGATGACCAGATAATGGAGCGCGCTAAACGATTGATAGTCCTCAAAGATGGTCGCATCGATCGGGATGAAGTGCAGCAATGAATGCGGTTTGCAGACATCGTCGGGCTATCATCCTGCTGCTGATCATACTTATCGGAGGGACGTCATCAAACGCCGGCGAGCGGTTTGACATCAGCGGTTATTTCAAATCCTTCAGCGTCGCCTACGGTTTGCCGGATTTTGCAGTCGCCGGGCAGGTTCCGGACAGTATCGTGGCCCTCTACAATGACCTGCCCTGGTTGGGATCGGTCAGCAACCGACTGCGGGTGCAGACGCAATTCCGCGCAGCTTCCTGGCTAAGGTTGTCGGCGGCCTATGACATTTCGCCACGGGTTCAGGACCAGGCGATAATGGCCTCGGCGGCGCTTTTGGATTTTGGAATCATCAGCGGGCCGTACCGCTTTGATGATCTGGACAGCCGCCTTTATCCCCGTCCGGGAAAACCGATGACGAACTTCGGTATCTACCAGAATCTGGATCGGCTGCAGGCGTCGATACAGACGGCATGGGCCGATATCACTATCGGCCGCCAGGCTATTGCCTGGGGGACGGCCAGGGTTGTCAATCCGACTGACTTCATTGCTCCCTTTGCTTATGGCGAATTGGATACCGAAGATCGTTTCGGCGTTGATGCCATCCGTATTCGCCGACCGCTTGGGCTCTTGGGGGAGATTGATCTTGGCTATGTCGGAGGACACAATTGGGACTGGGATCACAGTGCCGCTTTCTTGAGGGGCGGTTTTAATCACTCCGGAGCGGATTTTTCAGGCGTCGTGGCGGCTTTCCGAGGCAACCTCATGGTGGGAGGCGACATTACAAAATCGATTGGCGGTGCCGGTACCTGGCTGGAAGTGAGCCAAACCTGGGATGAGGCGTTTGACACTGATGATACCACCGGCCGGGATTTCTTCCGGCTCACCATCGGCGCCGACTACTGCTTCTCCGGGCGGCTGTATGGCTTTGCCGAGTACCATTATAATGGTGCCGGTTTCAAAAAGAGCGGCGACTATACCGACGCGATTCATTCGGCCGCCTACACTGAAGGTGCTGTGTATCTGCTGGGCCGCCACTACCTGATCGGTGGCGCCAGCTATCAAGTCACGCCGCTAATCACCGCCACCGCCGAGGTTGTCGGTAACGTCTCTGATCTTTCCGCCTACCTGTCACCTGGTATCGACTACAACATTGCCGAGGATATCTACTTGTCTGCCGGAGCGTTTATTGGTTTGGGCGAGTCGCCCTCGTTGGAAGCAGGCATTTTAGATATGACGAGAGTTAGAGAGATAATCCGTTCCGAATTCGGCAGCTATCCGGATTTTTGTTATCTCTCCTTTGGGACGTATTTCTAGCTTTGTGGGTCGATACCCCCGCAGGCGGTTTCGACACCTAACTAACTTTCCTTGTGTACTATCGCCGCCGAGGCCTGGGCGGTCGGGAAGATAATAATCTCGGCTATCTGGACATGCTCCGGCCGAGTGGCGATCCAGATGGCCGCCTCGGCGATATCCTTGCCGATCAGAGGTGTGTAGCCCTGGTAGACCTTTTTGGCCCGCTCGGTATCGCCGTGGAAGCGGACCTCGGAGAACTCGGTCTGCACCAGTCCCGGATCGATAGTAGCCACCCGGATCGGGGTGTCGACCAAATCGATGCGCATCCCCTTGGTCAGGGCATCGACGGCATGCTTAGTGGCACAATAGACGTTACCGCCGGGATAGACCTCGTGCCCGGCGATAGATCCGATGTTGATCACCTGCCCGCGGCCCCGCTCGACCATGCCCGGCAGCACCGCCCGGCTGACATAAAGCAGGCCTTTGATATTGGTGTCGATCATTTCTTCCCAACCGTCAACATCCCCCTGGTGCAGCTTGTCCAATCCGCGCCCCAGCCCGGCGTTGTTGATCAGGATATCGATTGTGCGATGAGTTTCAGGGAGCCCTTCAATGGCCGCGAAGACTTGGTCACGCTGCCTGAGGTCGACGGCCGATACATGAACATCGCCACCAAGCTGCCGGAGCATCTCATCCAGCCGCTCTTTCCGTCTGGCCAGCAGCACCAACCTGGCCCCGGCCTCGGCGAAGGCGCCGGCGCAGGCTTGGCCGATACCGGCCGTGGCCCCTGTAATCAGAACTGTCTTACCTTGGAGATCTGGCATCGGTTTCCTTTCAAATCTGCCTATAAGTGCACGCTGATGAAATCTAACCAGTCGACAGCGGTCGGTCAACCGGCGAGATCGGACTATAATTGTGGACTCGCGGATACTCTGCTCTGGTCAGTACGGGGACCTCACCTGGCCCATAAGCTTCACTTCGTTGCTTGTGCAAGTGTTGATACTGGTGCACAAAAAATGGGGCGGGACCGACAAGTTTCGGCAACCGATCTCACTGAACACTCCGCTTTCCCATGCGCCAAGAAATGTTATCTCGTTGTCAATTTGTATCTTAGGGGAAGGCAGGGCTTTTTGTGTGGCTCGGGTTGCCAAGGCATGATTTCTGCAACTGACAATCGCAGACTGAAACGTGCGGTTTTGGAGTGACCCTCATGGCTGGACGAAAATCAAAACAGGCCTGGCTGGCTTTGCCAAAAAAGTCCTACTGGCACCTTTACAGCCTGCAGAGTTTGCAGTCTGATAAGCTGGCCAGAACGATCAACAAGATCCTCAAGCGGGAGTATCTTCTGATTAAGTGATAAAGCAGTTCCAACTTGACCTCATGCTCCCCACCAAATAGTTTCATTCAATTGCGATCAGTCAGGGTCGGCGATGGCGCCCGACCCGTTGGGCGGTTGGCCCGCTCGTGGGTAATATAATGTAGGGTGGCCGGGTTGGCCGTGCCACACAAACGACGACTGTTGGTTCCGAATGAAACTGGCTATCTTCACTCACAATTATCCGTCCGAACAGACGCCGTCGGCCGGGATCTTTATTGTCGACCATACCAAACACCTGACCGATTCCGA
The DNA here is from genome assembly GCA_043819515.1 of bacterium. Classification (GTDB taxonomy): domain Bacteria; phylum Zixibacteria; class MSB-5A5; order GN15; family FEB-12; genus DAOSXA01. The sequence goes on along the minus strand of JBDRES010000005.1, from coordinate 26,661 downwards.
TCCTGATCTCGAGGCCCGCGTTCACAACTTCCCGTTTGGCGAGTACCCGATGACGGCGGCCGTCAAAAAGCCCTGGAAATGGCCCAAGTTTGCCTGGTATTTCCTGAGCTTACCCCTGAGAGTCCGTCGAGCCATACAGGGTAGCGATGCCGCTCTGGCTCATTGGTGGTTGCCGGCCGGAATTGCCGCGGCCATGGTAAAGGGTAGGCGTCCCTTGACAGTCATATGCCACGGTACCGATCTGTATCTTTTTCAAAAACATCTCCGCCTGGCGCGTTCAGTCTCCTTTTTGGCCGGGAGGGTCGACCGCTGGCAATGTGTCTCACAGGATCTCAAACGAATCCTGTTGCAGCTATATCCGTTCATAGATGAATCGATAATCCGGGTCGAACCGATGCCGGTGGCCGAAGGGTTTTCAAATTTGGGGCTGCCCAGAGAAAGCGACCTGATTGTCTCATGCGGCTCAATGATTGGGCGCAAGAAATTTGACGATCTCATCCGGGTCATGAACGCCCTGGAGGGAGTCCGGCTCAGGATCTATGGCGAGGGCCCCCAGCGTCCGCAGCTTCTGGGCCTGGTGGATGAACTTGGACTGACCGACCGAGTCGAGTTGCCCGGCAACGTATCTCGAGAGGAGCTGAATCGGGCCTTTAACACTGCTTCTTTGTTTGTCCTGCTGTCGGTCGATGAGGGATACGGGATGGTTCTCAAAGAGGCCCAGATGGCCGGATGTCCAACAATGGCTTACGCTTCGGATGGTATGGTCGACACCGGCCTGGACTATCCGATAGATCCGGGAGCGGATATCCCCGGGGCAATTCGGCGCGTCCTCCGTCAAAGTACAGAATAGTACCCTATGCTGGGCCATATTCCGCCAGGTGTTCGAAATCATAGCGTTTTTGGCAGAATACTGTACAGTGCCCTCTGTTTCTGGTCACAATCCAAGCCGATACCGGAACTTTATCTTGACTTGCTAGCGGTTTTCGGATAGAATTGGCGGCGATAATGACCGGGTGGAATCTGCTTGGCTGTCGGCCGTCGGTATTTAGAACGAAGGCTCGGAGTTCTGTTCAGATTTTGCACAGGTGGTACTTGGCAGCGGTGGGGAGTGATTGTAGTTGATTTTGGACCGGCCATGACCGATAAGAACTCTTAAGGACAAGAAGGCAAATCGAATTTGTGATGAGAAGATTTCTAAGTAAGAAGATCACGTTGATGTTGATCCCCAACTCCCAGGGGGTCATGAAGCAGATAGACCTGCCGGTTGTTACTCTATATGTGGGCGTCCTGACGTTGGTGGCGCTTTTGGTCACGACCTTTTATCTTTCGGCCGGCCATTTCACCGACCGGGTGACTCAATTCGAGCTGGAGCAACTGCGGGCTGAGAATCAGCACCTGGCCGACAAATACGAGCAGATGCGGGTTAATCTGGCCGAGGTCGAAGTTCGCTACGCGGATTTAGTCCAAAAAGAAATCATGGTCCGTTCGGTATTCAGCCTGCCGGAAATCAACCTCGAGGAACGGCAATTGGGTATTGGTGGTCCCGTCTCCCCGGCTATCGAGGCCCTCTCACCGGCCGAACATACGGCCCTGGTCACGGAGGGAGAGATTGATCGCCTGTTGCGGCTGTCGTCGTTTGAAATCGAGAAGTACAACGAAATCGAGCAGGAACTGACCGGCCTGAAGGACCGTCTGGATCATACGCCGTCGATCTGGCCCTGTAAGGGTTGGCTCTCGCGCGGTTTTGGCATGAAGGATGATCCCTTCACCGGTTATAAGCGGATGCACAGCGGGATCGACATCGCCAGCAATCGCGGCACCGAGATCATTGCCCCGGCCGACGGCAAAGTGGTCAGCGTCCGATACAACGGCAACATGGGCAAAATGATCACCGTCGATCACGGCTATGGCTTCAAAACCCGATATGGCCACTTGTTGGAATCAAACGTTAAGGTCGGTCAGCGGGTGAAACGGGGTGACACCATCGCCCTGATGGGTTCCAGTGGCTATTCCACCGGGCCGCATTTGCATTATGAAGTCATTCGCAACGGCAAATCGATCAATCCGCTCAATCATATCCTGAACGAGAAATAGCCCGGTCCGGAGCATTTGACTGATTTGATAGCAGGTTCATTCAGGATCCTTGCGATCCCCTAAGACTCAAAAGAAGGTCAGGATCCCTGCGACCCTGACACTGTGACTCAAGCCGCGGCCGGGTAGACCGCGGTTTTTTCGTGGGAAGAATCCGCGCTGCCCCCGCTTCTGAGGCCACCCTGAGCGGAGCCTGTCCTGAGCCTGGCGAAGAGTCGGCCGGTGACACACATGGTGTGTCTTATGTGCTGTCAAAAGGCTATAGTCGTAGGTCGACACCCCCGCTTGTTCTGTCGTACCGCCTATTCTGTCATCCCGCCTATTCTGTCATCCCCGCCTATTCTGTCATCCCCGCGGAGGCGGGGATCCAGACAACCTGCGCAGGGCGGTCGTAGACGAAATCACACGCGGCCCTCGAATGTATGTGGTTTGATTCTAACCCCACGGCAAGCCGCGGGGTGGCCGGGCACGTATAATCGAAGTCAAGAGCTTTCGTCTTCAGAGTGGTCGCGGATCACCAACGTTTGTCTGGTAATCTGCTGACGATCTATCTTATGCCTCTTCAGTAACTGAGCTATAACGTGAACTGCAGCTTCCCGCTCGGCAGACACGACATCATCGGCCCCTGCCTTGAGTAGGGGCTCGATGTCGAGCAGGTAGACAGTCCTTACAGTTATGAACAAATGAGGAGCCAGGGCACGGGCGACACGAGCAGCGTGCTCTGAAGCACCTGGGTCGTTGATCAGCACAACAAGCTCGCGAGCGTCTTGTATCCCCAATTGCTGGAGGACACCCTCGCTCGTGATATCGCCGTACACGGCCTTTCCGGTTTCTTTAGATGCTCTTCTGACATTTTCGATGTTTATGTCTACCACGAGATATGGGATATTGTAGGCATCAAGGGTCTGCGCCAGTTCTCTCCCTGCGAAACCGTAACCGGCAATAATGACATGGTCGCATACCTTACAGACTGCGTCGGGCGCATCCTGGGCTGAATCGACTCCAAACAGGCGCGTAAACTGCGTGAACCTGCCAAGACCTGCCGCAAGCCTGGGACCATACGACATAGCAAAGGGCGCAATGAACATAGATAGAATTGCGGCCGACACCAGAGTGCTTTCAAGAGATTCCGCTATCAGCCCTGTTCCCTGACTGAAGTGGAGCAGAATCAAGGAAAACTCCCCGACCTGCGCTAGGGCGAAGGCCGCGATTACACATGCTCTTAACGGCATCCGCATGATCGCCGCGGCAAGAAAGACTATTGCCGATTTACCAACCAGGATTGCAGCCAGAACGGCAACGATTGTGACAAGATTGTCGAGCATTGCGACGGGGGAGAGTAGCATTCCAACCGACACAAAGAACAGACTGGCAAAGATGTCTCTGAAAGGAATCATGTCGGCCAAGGCCTGATGTCTATATTCGCTTCCTGAAACGACTATTCCCGCTAGGAATGCCCCAACCGCCAGAGAAGCTCCGGATTTAGTCACTAGCCATGCTGCGCCAAGGCAGATCACAAATACAGAGAGTACGAACAGCTGTCTTTGCCTGGTCCTGGCTACGAGCTTCAGGATTCGGGGCACTACGATGAGAGCGAGGAGCAAGACGGCGACTACTATGCCTGCCGACTTCAGCAGAGTGAGAACAAACGATCCGGCGCTTAAGTCCGTTCCGATGAGTAAGGGGATGATCAGCATTATCGGTACGACGCTGAAATCCTGGAAGACTAGAATACCCAGTATCAAGCGACCATGCGGGGCATCAACTTCTCCTCGTTGCTGTAGTCCTCGTAAGACAATTGCGGTACTGGATAAGGCCACGACGAGGCCGACAATGAGTGCGGAGCTACTTTGCATACCAACTAGTTTGCATACGGCAAACGTGGCGGCTGTGCTCAGCGCTACTTGAAGAACACCGCCTACGATAACGAGTTTCCACAGGCGCTGTATTTTGCCCAATGAGAGTTCCAGACCTATTCCGAACAGAAGCAGGGCTACGCCGATTTCCGCCAGAACCTCGACCTGGTGAACGTCATCGATCAACCCAAGACCCTGGGGGCCTACCAGTATGCCGGACAGAATGAAACCGGCTATGGCGGGTAATTTGAGTCTGTGGAACGCGATTACGACGATGACCGCAAAGCCGAGGATTACGAGGATGTCTTTGAGATATGTCAATTCATGCATGATGCTCAACCGTATTAGTCGTACAATTGCTCCACAGGCGCTGATTGGGACAGATCCTGCCGTATCGCCTCGATTGTTACATATGTGCTCATGAGGCCGAATGGACCACAAGAGCATGTCGAAACCGACCTACGTTGACTTTGGTCAATGTAGTCCGAATATCGTGATGCTTCAAGATGGAACTTCATCCTGCCCCCCTCACCACTTAAACAGCTCCGGCACTGCGCCCGAATCAACATCGATGCCGACGCCGTAATTGTTGGCGCCGAAGGTGCTGTCAGAACGAGCAGGCTGGAGCCAGAGGCTGTCATCATGGGCGACAGAATGGGCGGTATGCAACGAGTCGTTGAATTCGAAATACTGGTCCGCGCCGCCGATATCGATAAAGCCGCCGAATGACTTCGCATACGAGTAATACGGAGTCAACTTGGACGGTTTGTCATAATCTGCACGATAAGTTGCCTCGCCCAGGCCGGGTGTATCTTTGCCCAGTTCATATTGATCATCGCCGCCGATATCGATCAGGAAGGCGCACGAACGAATCTGCGCTAGTCCCATCGAGATCATCTTCGCGCGATACCTGTCGTTGCCCCCTTTGTTGATCAAGAAGGCATTGGTGTAGTCCCAGCCGAATCCGAGCGCGGCGCCGGCGGTTTCGAAAAGCACGTGTTCATCGTCGCCGGCTTCATCGATCAGGATCCCGTTGCAGTAGTGCGCGCCCGACCCCTGGGTGAAATAGCAGGATTCGTATTTGTCGTTGCCGGTCCGGTCGATGGCGATCCCGGTGGCGAACCAGTAGCCGACACCGAGCGTCCAGTTGCCCGAGTAGTAGTGGTCGTCGCCATGGATATCGATAATCGCGCCCAACCCGCCGGCCCAGGCGTGACCGTCGGAGCCGTCACCACGACGACCAAACCCGGCCCCCTGGGCATTGTTGCCGTTGATCTTGTTTTCGCTATGGTAGTCACCGCGATTGTATTTCTCGGCCCAGGGTTCGGCGGTGTATTTGTCGTTGCCGTCAAACGAGGCGCAGACGCCGATCCCGCCACCAACGCCACCCAACCCCTGACCATCGGCGTAGAGATAGTATTCGTCATCGCCCAGCGCATCAAAGCACAACCCAATTCCAAAGTACCCGGCCCCCTGCGCCGACAGGCAAGCCTGATATTTGTCGTTTCCCTCGCGATCCAGTAGAACGCCGACCCCAAACAGTCCCGCGCCCTGAGCGTAGGTCGAACCGGTGTAGTGGTCATCACCGTCGCTGTCGATCACACAACCTACGCCGAGCAGACCCACGCCGGTCGATGGGGCGTATGTCTTTTTGCCATAGCCGTAGTAATCATCACCGCCCAGGTCTATCAGTATTGACACTGGATTAGTCAGCGATGAAGTCGCGCCGGGCGTCCCCTGGTAGATCATGTTCCGGCCGAAGTCGATCACCAGGAGCGTACGAGTGGCGTCGAGTTCGCTGTAGCCGTCAATCTGTCGCGATTTCTCAATCATGCCCGGCTGCCCCTCGGCCGAGATCAGGACAATGCGCCCATAGGGGGTCGGTATGTCAATCCCAAATCCATCAGGGATCTGATCCGCCGGCGGCCTTAACGCGGCCTCGGCCGCTTCCGCCGCGGCGGCTACTTTCAACGCCGCATAATGCAGCGAGGGCCAGTCGATGGTTGCGGCGATATCATCCAGCTCCGGGTAGTAGACTATCCCGTCCCCCTGGGTGTCGGCCAGGTCGCGGATGTCAAACGCCCGGAGCATATCGTCGCGATCGCAGTTGCGAAAAGCCAGCTCCCGCCACCTGATCGCCTCACCGAGATTGACAATCAGCCCGGCCAGAATCTGCCTGACCGTATCCGGCAGCGAGGAGGTCTGTTCCGTCAGCATCTTCTTGTGGTTGGGCCAGTCGGCGGCCTTTCCGAAAGTGATATACTCGGTCGCCTGCCCGGCCATCAGGTAGAGCCGGTCGACCGCCGCCACCAGCGGATTGTCGGCGTCGGGAGCCGGCAGCAGATTGGCCGAATAGGACCGAAACCCGCCCAGCTTCTTGTCCACCCCCAGATTATAGACCAATTTGTAAAGCCCGTCGGCGGCGCTGTCGCTGTAGGCCGGACCAAGAAAGAGCTCCACGGTATTAGCCATGACGGTGGCGTAATCCGACAACTTCAACGGTTCGGCAAAGAGAGCGTCAAAAGAAGTCAGGCGATAGGGCGTATCCAGCGGAAACCGGTTCCAGTACCCGGCCGGACGGTAGCCCAGGTCGGCCCGGGTGAGGCCGACTTCACCCAGGATCTTGTGCAGAATATCGGCCTCGGCGGCGGACGCATTGGCGGCCAGCAGAACGAGGGAGAGGGCAACAACAACGTATCTCATGCAAACAATCTCCGGTAAGTGCTGATGAATCTCGTTGGCTGCAAGGTGGACATCATGGCCGGTCAACGCAAGATCAATGTTGCCCTCGATCTTTCGTCCAAAGTGCATTTGCTTACACATTTTGCAAAGGTCAGAGCCGGTTCGCACGTGTCTGCAACTTCGGCAAACCCCTCCGAGTCCCGTCACCCGGACTCCTTGAGTGGCGTAACATATTATGTGCCAGTAAGATAACATGCCGGGGAAAGTGCTCGTCAGGACGCCGCCATAATCGGCACAGCCTATGCGTTAGGCTTGGGCGGATGCACAACCATTCGGAGGCGACACTGATGCTTGAAGGACGATACAAACGCGGCTTCGCAACTGACAGACTGACCTCGGTCACCGAGCCAAGGATTCAGAAGGACGACAAAGGGTTCTTCCTGATGTCTTTATCGGAGAACACCAAGGTTTATATCGATGATTACTATGGCTTTCTGGAATCCACTTATGCCAGAGCCAGGGCCGAACGGATAGCTCTTGATAGTAAACTCTCGACAATCGATGCCGGTAGCCTGGAGACTTTGTCATACTATCGGGCCCGAGGCGTTATTGTCGATCTGCTGATGAAAACGATTATCCGATTCTATACCGATGGCGCCAATCTGGGCGTTATCATGAGCCCCTGGTGTTTTGGGACGGTGATCTTGGAGAAGACCGAGGTCTATCGGGATCGTCTGGGCAAAGGTGAGGTGAATGATCCCAATGTCCCGGATTATCCATACTATGTCATTCGCTATCTGGATGAAGTCTACAAGACGACCCTGTTGGAGCTGTTTGACTTTCCGGAGCAGGCCTTTCAAATGCGCTGGCAGTACTCGGAATTGCTCAAGAAATACTCCAAGATTTTGACCAACATAACCGGCTCGCTCAACAGCGTCCTGGGCATGATAAAGAACTACGGTTCTTAAAGCATAAGAGACGAAATGTCTCCTCCTTCCTCCTACGGTCCCCTCCGGCTCCACAGCCGGAGGGTTTTTTTTCAACTGTCGACCCTAATCTGCCGATAACTCGAACAATGAGCCGGAACCGGCTGAGCGCGGAAAATACGCCGTCATGGAGAGTGAAAAAAGGTGATCGAATTGTCAGCCCCAGTAGTCGGGACAACCGAGCAAACCGAGTATCTGGGTATCCATCTGGATAGTATTCGTGTGGATTCGGTACTGGAATTCGACCTGTATCTGCGGGTCAATGGTGCCATGGTGCTGTATCGGTCGGCCGACATGCCTTTTACCGACCGTACCCACCAGAAACTTATGGCTAACAACGTCGAGCAGCTTTTTATCCTCACCAAAAACAGGCCCCTGTACCAGCGGTACATTGAGAAGAATCTCGACAAGGTGTTGGCCGATCCGGAAATCGAGGAAACAAAAAAGGCTGCCATTCTGTATGATACCTCCACCGAGCTGGTCAAGGACGTTCTGAGTAATCCCACTTACGGCGATAATATCCAGCGCTCCAAGGATATGGTCGCCAACACCATCTCCTTCATCCTGAAGGGCCAAGAGGCCTTTCACAGTCTGGTGCGGATTACCTCCTTCGATTATTACACTTACACCCACTCGGTGAACGTTTGTACTTTCTCGATTGCGCTGGCCCAGCAATTGGGCCTTGATGACGAAGAGTTCCTGCATCATTTGGGAACCGGCGCTCTGCTTCACGACGTCGGTAAATCGAAGATCAGCACCTCGATTCTCAACAAGAAGTCCTCACTCACGCCGCAGGAATTCGAGATCGTGAAAAAACATCCCAAGTGGGGTGTCGACCTGCTCTCCGAGTCTGATGATCTCGATCCGGTCGCCCTCTACCCGGTCTTGCAGCATCACGAGCGGGGCGATCGCGGTGGTTACCCCGATGCACTCAAACTCACCGAGATGCATCAGGCTTCAAAGATTGTCGCCATTTGCGACACCTTTGATGCCATGACCACCCGCCGCGTCTACCAAAAAGCCAACGACACCTTCTCCACTTTGAAAACCATGTTTGCCCTCAAGGGGGCTTACGATGAGCACTATCTGCAGAGTCTTGTCCAACTGATGGGTCCTGCCGGTCTGAAGAATTCATAGCCTTCCGACGCGTACTGCAGGTGCCGCAAGGCGACTCGCCTGGCGGAATCTTGATAGGCCAAGGCTGTCACGCGAGTCGCGTGACAGCACGTGCAAACATTCAGTACGTGCGAACATTCTACACGTGCAAACAAGTTGAAGTTGTCGAAACCCATAGTGATGCTTCGTAAACGTCGAAACCACCTTCGGGAGTGTCGACCTACAATCGCGCTGCCATTGCATTCGGAGTCCGTCACGGTGGGTCCGAGGACAGATCCGCCCTGGCAGATGGCGGACTTTGTTGACACCCCTTCGGGGTGTCGACCTACAATGCTATGTGAGCGTCCCCTCGTACAATAGCCACTGTGTGGCCCTTCCATTTGACAATCCGGCCTGAATCAATATATTCGGGCCATGAGAAAACAAAACTTCCTTTTCATGGCGCTGCTGATCGCGGCGCTGACAATACCGGCATGGCCTGGCATTACCGTCGCCCAGGATAACAGTCAACTTGTAGACAGCGCCACCATCGCCGCAGGTGAGCCCGAATGCACCCACACTGTCGCCGGACCGTATTCCGACTCTACCGGCGGTGATTCCCTTGCGCAGGATTCCGGCGCAGCCGTCGTCGGTTCTGAGAGCGACACCGAATCCGAAGCCGCCACCCAGGTAGAAGAGGATGAATCCGAGGCGGCCCCTGGCCTGGCCGATTTTCTGTTTATCCCCAAGTATCTATCATTCGGCGCGCTGATGGTTCTCGGTTTGATTTTGCTTCTCGGCAGGTGGATCAACAAGTGGGTGCGTATCGGCTCCATGATTGTCGCTTTCGTGCTTTTTGGGCTGGACTATATTTTCCCGCTCCACCCTTCCCCCATGTGCGCCGTGACCAAACTGTTTATGTTCAAAATCACCTGGGGGGAATTCTTCCCCGCTTTCCTGGCGGTCTTTGTGGCCATCTTTGTCCCCAGCCTGATCTACCGCAAAGCCTTTTGCGGCTGGGTCTGCCCACTGGGGGCGATGCAGGAATTGATAAATAAGATCCCCTTTAAGCCCCGCTTCAAAAACTTCAATTTCACGGCCTTCAATGTCGTCAGGATGGCGCTGCTCGTCCTGTTTTTCCTGACCTTCTTCTGGGTCAAGGATCACATTGCCTACCTGGCCGAATACCTTGAGGCCGACGTCACCGAGCGCGCCTGGGTGCTTTTCTCAGCCTACAGCGTCTACGATCCGATCAATTTCTTCCACCTTTTGCACTGGGCCTTTGATACGCTTTGGTGGATCGGGTTCATCATCCTGGTCCTCGCCAGCCTGATGCTCTATCGTCCGTTTTGCTACATCGCCTGCCCGGTCGGTGCCTTGAGTTGGCTGCTTGAGAAAATCGCACCGGGACGGATACGTATCGATCACAACACCTGCACCGAATGTGGTGATTGCATGGACGCCTCACCTTGTCCGACCATCAAACCGCTGGTCGAGCAGAGCATGAAGACGCTGCCTGATTGTACATCGTGCGGCGAGTGCGCCCGCGCCTGCCCCGAAGATGCGATCTCATTTGGGTTTGCTAAGAAGGGGAAGTAGGGGGATTTAATATAGCCCGAACTCCCTGCCCCGAAGGGATCGCGGTGCGAAGGGCGAGGCCCACGCCAAGATACACGCACCCCCGCGCACCAACTATGGCGTGACGGGGGCACATTGAGGCATCGACATGTGATGTTCTGAGCACAGGCTGGCGATAAGAAGCCACCACCCGTGCGCTTCCGCCGTAACCTGCACTCTCCGTTGTTGTTCCCCCTCAAGATAGATCTTTGGTTTTCCCCCGGGGCAGCATATATTATTATGGTCATATCATTGTGCTGGATTATATGTCAGATCAAAAAACAACACGATGTCTTACAGAGGTGCAGTATGCTCAACCGGCTTAACCTTCTTGCGGCCGCATGCGGTTTGGTCATATTAATGACTGTCATGGCCGCCGCTGTTCCGCCGCTAGTCAACTACCAGGGGCGTTTGACCGATGATTCCGGCGACCCGGTTGCCGACGGAACCTATATTATCGCGTTCAGGGTCTACGCTGAAGCCGTGGACGGAACCCCGCTGTGGCTGGAAACCCATGAAGTTACCACCGAGGATGGCCTCTTCACGGCCTCCCTGGGTGACCTGGTCCCGATTTCAGGCATCTTTGACGGTTCCACGCGGTATCTTTGCTTTTTCATGTCGGGCCAGCCGGAATCGACACCGCGTATTCCGATCATCAGTGTTCCTTATGCGCTCGTGGCGGGATCGGTCGACGGGGCATCCGGCGACTGCGCAGATTGCGATCCGAGATTCGTCAATCAGACCGGCCCGGAGACCATAACAGCGTCCGCCGAAACCACGCTGACTATTGTCAACACCGGCGTTGGCATCAAGTGCGGTCTCAATGTCCGCGCCGACGGCTCCAATGATCTCGGTGATGTGTACGGTCTAAGGGCCAGCGCCCGCAACGACGGTGCCGGGAATTTCCCCGCTTACGGCGGCTTGTTTCAGGCGAGCGGTGGCAACTCGATGCAGTATGGTGTCTATGGCTCCGCGACCAACAATGCGCCGATTTTCCCGGTCTACGGCGTCTATGGCCACGGATACAACGCCTCGCCCGACGGAGACGCCTACGGGGGGTATTTTGCAGCTGCCGGTGGCGATCCCAGCAACCACTACGGCGCCGGCGGCTATGCTCATGCCGAGAGTGAGGCTATGGCGGTCGGACTTGACGGTAAAGGCACCAATTCTGCTGAAGGTTTTGCGATCGGCGGCCTGTTTACCGCTGGCGGCACGGGTGCCGGGAGACATTTTGGTGTCAAGTCCTTCGGCTATGCCAACGGCGATTCGACCGCGACGGCTCTTTATGGGTATGCCGATAATTACGGATCGGGGCAGGCCATCGGGGGCGAGTTTACGACCGGCCACGTGGGTGCCGGCCGGCGTTACGGTGTTCGCTCCGATGCTTTCGGAAACTCGGACTCAACGACCTATGGCGTCTACAGTTCGGCCGCCAATCGGAGCAGTGGCATTGCCTACGGTGGCTACTTCAAGGCGCCTGATTCTGGAACGGGCGATCACTACGGGCTTCTGGGGACAGCAGAAGCCAGCGCTTCCGCAGCTATTGGCCTTTATGGCGAAGCGGAGGGCGGTACAACTGCCAGAGGTTTGTATACCTATGCGTCGTCCGATGGCGCCGGCGATACCTGGGGAGGGCAGTTCGTCTGCCACGGTATGGGTACCGGCGAGGCGCGTGGTGTTGAGTCATACGTGCTCGGTGGCGCTTCCCTCTCGACCATGTACGGAGTCGACGCCCAGGCCGCCGGCGGAGCGGATTTCGAAGGCACCGGCTATGGCGGCTATTTCTATTCGACCGGATACCTCAGTGCCGGCAACCAATATGCCGTCTATGGATTAGCCGAGAACTACAGCAATACCGGCGCGTTTGGCGTTTACGGCCGCGGCAATCAGCACGGCTCCGGCAATACCTTCGGAGGCTACTTCATAACCGATTCCAGCGGCACCGGCACATCCTACGGCATTCGTCCGGTCGGCCTGAGCAAAGGCAGCGCGACTGCCTACGGCACCGCCAGCGTCGCGGCCAACCGCTCAACCGGCGTCGTCTACGGTGGCTATTTTGAGATGCTGAATTACGGCACCGGGGGCGGATACGGGATATTTGCCAAAGCCCGGACGGCCGGCGGCCCGGCCAGTTGGGCCGGTTACTTCCAGGGCCACGTGAGGGTCACCGACGTCCTCAGCGTGCTTGGCACGAAATCCGCCACGGTGAAGATGGACGACGGCAATTACCGCAACCTGTACTGCCAGGAATCGCCCGAGATCTGGTTCGAGGATTTTGGCGAGGGGCAATTGGTAGACGGCCGTGCGCATGTCGAACTGGATGGTCTGTTTCTGCAGACAGTGACTATCGACGAGCAACATCCGTTGAAGGTCTTTGCCCAATTGGAGGGAGATTGCAACGGAGTGTTTATCGCCAACAAGAGCGCTACCGGATTTGATATTGTCGAGCTACAGAAAGGGGCCAGCAACGCCTCGTTTTCGTATCGTGTGATCGCCAAACGGCGCGGATATGAAAACGTCCGGCTGGATCTGATGCTGGGGCCGACGCCTGAGGAAGTCGCGGCCCAACTGGAGCGCGATCGACCGGCGTTGATTGCCGACGAAGCGGCGATGGAGCAGGACTACCTCAAACGGAAAGAGGCCGAGGCTCAGCGGGCCGCGGAAGAACCGACGCTGCCCCTTGATCGTCAGTAATTCTTTAGTATTGTGTCGCGGCAGGGGGTGAGCCTCTGCCGCGCAATCCCCCTCTTGACCCCCTGGTAGTTCGTGCGTACATTAATATGGACCCCGCACACCAGGAGGATCGGATGATCATTCAAACCGAATGGACCGAACGCAAATTCAATTTTGACTTTCCGTCCGGCCTGTTTCCCAACATAATCGAGCGCCTGCGCGGCACCCCGGTACGGGTGGAAGAGCTGATTAAGGACGTGCCGGACGAGGCGCTCACGGCCAGGATCGAAAACAAGTGGTCGATCCAGGAGCATATCGGGCATCTGATTTCGGTCGAGGCGCTGTGGGAGCATCGACTCGATCAGTACCGGCAACAAGTCGAGCTTCTCATCGCAGCCGACATGACCAACCAGGCCACCGAACGGGCCGATTACAACTCGCAGCCGCTCGGTGAGGTCCTGCGCCGGTGGCGGATCGCGCGCTTTGCCTTTGTCCAGCGCCTGGAGGAGACACCGATTGAGATCGTCGAACAGGTTGCGCTGCACCCGCGCCTGAACACAGCCATGCGCCTGGTCGACCTGTGCTACTTCGCGGCCGAACATGACGACCACCATTTGGCCCGCATGGCGGCGCTGATCAGGCAGCTGCGCTAAGTACTGAATGTAGGTCGACGCCCGCAGGGGTTTTGACATCTTGCTCTGGCTGGATAGTATCTGGCAACGGCTTACGGTCAGCTCTGGGGACCCGCCTCGCGACGGCGGACGGCAGCGACTATGAGCGGTACGACGGCGGTTTGGACGATGATTCCCGGCAGGCCGGTCCACAGGGCGCCACCGGTTGAGAAAAAGACGGCGGCGGTGTAGGGCAGATCCATAAACATGCCCAGCACAAACAGACCCAGGCCGAACATCAACCGCCCCACCAACATGGCCGCGACCAGCGATAGATAGACATTCAGGCGCAAGCGACGATAGGCCAGTCCGGCCACCAGGCCGTAAAGCGGCAACTCCAGCGACATGAGGGGTACGGCATAAGTGGGTGGCATACCGGTCAGTAGATGCGAAAGGATCGGCGCCAACAGCCCGACCAGGATACCGGCCTGCGGTCCTATCAGGAAACCGGCCAGGAGGACCGGGATGTGCATCGGCAGAAAAATCCTCCCGCCCAGCCCGAAGGCGTGAAATCCTATCGGCAGCAATACCGCCAGCGCCAGGTAGAGGGCCGAGTGAGCTACAAAGCGGGCGTTACTGTACATTCAGGTTACGGCACGCTATTTGTGGTTGAGGGCGGAGACAAAATACAGGCCGGAGTGGTCGCGGACGGAAACATCGCCAAAGCGGCTGCCTGCAAACATCCGGCGGAGATTGTCTTCGGAGGGAAGCCTGTCTTCGGCCACGGCGCCACCTATGCGAAGGTGCAGCTCGGTCAGCTCTTTGGATGACTCAAGGTGGACAATGTAAAAGCGGGCGCCGTCTTTCAGCACCCGATGTAGCTCATGAAGTGACTTGGTCTTGTCGGAAAAATGGGGGAATGAGGCAAAAGCTACGGCCATGTCAAATGTCGAATCACCAAACGGCAGCGTGGTGACATCGGCGTCAACGACGTTGACGTTATCAAAAGGGAAGTTGCGATGGGCCTTGAGAGCCATCTGGATCGAAAAATCGACGCCCGTTACCGAGCCCTTCTCGCCGGTCTGCCGACGAAGCAGATCAAACAGGACCCCGGTACCGCAGCCAAGATCCAGCACATCCCAACCAGGTTGGGCATCCATCTTGGAGACCAGGTGCTCAAGAAACTCAAGATCAACAGCCGTAAAGGTGGAATCCCATTCCACAGCCAGCTCGTCAAAGAAGGCCTGGTGGTTATCATGCGTCATGTACCTAATCTACCCGAGCGGTCCATGAAGTCAAGCGGTTTGCGGCCGCCAGGCCCGATCCGGGTTCTGGCGTTGCACCTGTCGGGCGTCCGGTCGGCCCGGCTGTCCTGACATTGTGCGTTGTCGCCATGCGCGAGGTTAAAATCGAACCAAACGGCAGATCCGGTGTGTAACTTAAGATAGCGATTGAAGGGGATAGCTCGATCAACTATCTTTGGCCAGAGTTGATCGAGGATGTGGGTGCGGCCATTGTCAATCCTCCACAACTTAACCGATGATTCCGCGCACATCCATCGTCCGTCTCCCAGGCACAATGGATGCGCAGGACCGCGTCATCTCCGACCGGCACCGCCGCCGGGTGGTCGCCTCGTGAGGGTATGTTGACAGGCCTGGTGGCTGTGGTGGCGTCATGCGACCTCGCGTGACGCTCGCCTGGTAACCTGAAGGTTGTCAGGCGCGTCGCCCGACAGCACGTTACTTCGAGCCGGGTCTGGGTGGTCGTCGCGTGGAATCACAAAAACGTGGGGTGCCGGGTATGATTTCGTTGAATGAGCATGTGAGAGGCCTCAAACTCTGGGTAACGCTGGCGCTGCTGCTTGTTGGCGGTGTGATCAGTATTGTGGCTCAGAACTCGGCCGCGCGGCCGAACTTGAAGGTTCGGGTGGTGTCGTTCAGCCCGGACGGTATCACTGATCCGAATACAGATATCACAATCGAATTCTCCGCCGATCTGGTCAGTCGTGACAGTCTGGACCGGCCGGAAGCGAGCATTCCGGTTGTCTTCGATCCGCCCATTTCAGGGCTGGCGCGCTGGGTGGACACCGATGTCTTGCGCCTTTCGCCCGACCAGCCGCTGCGGCCGGCGACCGCCTATGAAGCTCGTTTGGTGGCCGGGGGTGGTTATGTCAACGGCAACGCCATCAGCGATAGCCGCAAGTTCGCTTTTCGTACGCAGCCTTTTACTGCCGAAGTTGCAGCCTATCGGGCGCAGCAGGTGCCCCGAGAGAACAACCGGGGAGAGATCTACCTCGATCTAAAACTCAATTACCCGGTGGCCTGGGAGGACGTGGTCCGGAAACTCGAAATCACCGGTGCGGAGAATGCCACTAGATCGTCGCTGGAGATCGCCCACGTATATCCCGATCCAAAGGGCATTGATGGCGGCAAGCCGTCCAAGACGTTCCAGTTGATTACCGAGAAATTTGATCTGGCCAAGGTTGATCAGCAATACCGTTTGCGCCTGGGCCGGGGACTGCGCTGTGTCGACTGCGACCAGGGATTGCCCGAGGACGCCGAATTCATCATGACCGTGTCCAAGCAATTGCCGGCCGGTCTGTTTGTTGAAAGCGCTCACGCCTTTGCCTCGGGGCGCCAGATATTAATTGAGATCCGCTTTTCCGACGATATCTCGGTCGAGGACCTGCGTGAGAACCTGACGCTCGAACCGGCGGTGAAACATACTATCGAAAGCAGTTGGCGGGGGGTGTTGCTGCGCGGCGATTTCGCGCCGCAGACGGTTTACACCGTCGCCGTGGCAGCCGGGCTGACCGGACAACGCGGTGGTATCATGGCCCGCGACTTCTCGCAAAAGATCGAAACCGGCGACCTGGAGCCGGCCGTCAATTTCACTTCGCCCGGAATTTACATGCCGCGTCATGGAGCCGGCTTGCTGGAGATCGAGACAATCAACATCGATACCGTCACCTTCGAGATCGAACAGATTTTTGATAACAACCTGGTGACTTATCTGGCCGGCGGCGCCACCGGGTACAACTATGGGCGCGGCTCGAACCTCTACGGTCGCCGCATAATCATCAAGGATCTGGCTCTGCCCGAAAGGCTCAATGAACCGGTGCTCAGCACCGCCGACATCGGGGGTATTGTCGGCGACAGTCTCAAGGGGATCTTCTCGGTGGCGGCGCGCAACAAGAAGCGGCGCTGGACAGGTGACGCCCGCCAGGTGATGCTGACCGACTTGGGTCTGATGGCGCGCATGTCGGAAGATCATCTGATGGTCTGGGTGCATGCCCTGTCCGACACCGACCCGGTCAAGAAGGCGACGGTGCGGCTGATGTCGAAAAACAACCAGGTTCTGTTGGAAGGTCGCACCAACTCCCAAGGGGCCGTGGTATTCGACGATATCCATGACCAGACGGTCGGCTTTGAGCCGTTCTTGATAACGGTCGAGAAGGACGGCGACCTGAGTTATCTGCGCATCTCCGACGGGGCCCTGCCGATAGAAGACTTCGACGTTTCAGGTCGACCGTATCTGAATGACGGTTATCAGGCCTTCTTATATTTGGAGCGTGATATCTACCGACCGGGCGAGAAGGGCCACCTGGTGGCCATGGTACGTGACGGCGACGGTGAAGCGGCGAGCAGCTTTCCATACAACATTGTCATCAGTGATCCGCGAGGCAGGGAATTCAAACGTTTCCGCATGGATGCCGCCCAGGCCATGAGCGAAGTGGCGGTGGATTTCCCGGCTGAACTGCAGACGGGACGTTACACGGTTCGGGCGCTGATTGGCGAGGACAACGAAATCGGCCGCACCGAGCTTCTGATCGAAGAATTTGTGCCGGACCGGATACGAGTCGAGGTATCGACGCCGAAGGATGAGTACCTTGCGGGTGAGAAGATCGAGATCGATGTCGACGGCCGGTATCTCTTTGGGGCACCGGCGGCGGGGCTGCAATGCACGGGGACAATGCGATTGGTCCCGACTACCTACTCCGCCCAGGGATATGCCGCCTACAGCTTTGGCGATCCCGACAAGGAGTACACTCGGCAAGAACTCAAGCTCGGCGATACTGTTCTTTGTGCAGACGGTAAGGCGCGCTTCATTCATAGCCAAAAAAAGGGGTTGGCCCCTCCCTCGATGTTGCGGGCCGAGATTGCGGCTACCGTGCAGGAGCCTGGTGGGCGGACCATCAGCGGCTATCATGAGGTGGCCGTGCATGCCTATCCCCGGTACATCGGACTGCGCAACCGACTGGAAGGGTATGCCCGACCGGGCCAGCCGGTGACAGTTGATATTGTCACCCTCAAGGTTTCGGGTGAGCCGACACCGGCGACCGGTATCGATGTTCGCTTCTATCGAGTGGTGCACAATTCCACCTTGCGCAAGGACAATACCGGTCGCTATCGGTATGTCTCGACGCGGACCCGGCAGTTGGTCGATTCGACCGTGATTGATCTCGATCGCAAGGGCTCGGTGGTCGAATTTACGCCGGCGGCTTATGGGTCCTACGAGATCGTGGCGTCCGATCCGGATGGTGGTCATGCCGCCGCGACCAGTTTTTATGCCTCCGGCTGGGGTTACGCGCCGTGGTCGATGGAGCAGCCGGACAAACTCGAA
Organism: bacterium; assembly: GCA_043819515.1. Taxonomy (GTDB): domain Bacteria; phylum Zixibacteria; class MSB-5A5; order GN15; family FEB-12; genus DAOSXA01. The sequence goes on along the minus strand of JBDRES010000005.1, from coordinate 8,427 downwards.
ATCGCTTTGGACCGGGAGAGCTACGAGCCGGGGCAAACCGCTTTGGTCCAGGTGCAGGCGCCGTTTGCCGGGCGCTTGTTGCTGACGGTTGAGGGGCGCCAGGTCCTTGAGTATCTTACGGTCGACATTCCTGAAAACACGGCCGAAATCAAGTTGCCGGTCAAGTCCGATTGGTTTCCCAACGTCTATGTAACCGGGACGCTGATTCGTCCGGCGGCCCAGGTGAAGGAACATGCGCCGGCCCGGGCCTACGGACTGGCACCACTAATGTTGGGCAAGTCCTCGCGTGAACTGCCGCTGCGAGTGACGGTGCCCGGCGAGGTCAAGCCCAACACTCAGATGACTATTGAAGTGGACGTCGGCGCTTTGGTAGGCTCCCGACTGGCGGTAGCGGCGGTTGACGCCGGGATTCTGCAATTGACCGGTATGAAGACGCCCGATCCCCTTGATTTCTTTTTTGGCAAGAAGCGCCCGGCTTTGGCCTTGTATGACATTTACACCTTCCTATATCCGGAGTTGGCGCGAGCCGAAAGCCATCTGTCCACCGCCGGGGGGGCCGACCGCTTTGCATCGGAGCGCGGGCGACATCTCAACCCGCTGGCGGCGCGCCGCTTTGCCCCGGTATCGCTCTGGTCGGGTATCGTCACGCCTGATTCCACGGGGCACGCGCGCATAGAATTCGACATACCGCGGTTCAACGGCGAGCTGGTCATCATGGTCGTGGGCACTGATCATCTCCGCTTCGGCTCGCGGACGGCCCGAACTCTGGTCAGAGAAGATGTCATTGTTCAGGAGAGCTTCCCGCGCTTTGTCAGCCCTAACGACATCGTTGACGGACTGGTGACGGTCCACAACAACACCGACACGACGGTGACGGCGCAGTTGAGTTTTGAATATGATGGCGATTTGGAGATGTTATCACCCTCGACTGTGGATCTGACCCTGGCGCCCGAAAAAGAACAGGGGTGCCTGCTTCGCTTTCAGGCCGGCCAGACACCAGGTGTGATCAAGGTCGGCCTCACCTGCCGGACAGCTCAAGCGGAATCAGTCACGGAGTTTGAGCTGGCCAATCGCCCGGCGCGACCGATTGTCACCAAGTTCGGCAGTGGTGTGGCCACCAATGATGTTGCCGCCTGGATTACGTTCCCAGGCGAGTGGCTGGCCGGAACCGAGCGGTTTATCTTGCACACGTCGTCGCTTCCGGCGGCAGCGTTTAAGCGGCAGCTCGATTATCTGCTGCACTATCCCTATGGTTGTCTGGAGCAAACCACTTCCAGTTTGTTTCCGTTGTTGTTTTTTAATGACCTGGTCAAGTTTGCCAGTCCCGGACTATTCGGTGGCCACGGGCATGAGTATTTTATTGCCGAGGGTATTGACAAGCTCCTGCGAATGCAGCGCGAGGACGGATCATTTTCGTATTGGCCGGGAGGAGATCGCCTGCATAACTGGTCGGCCATATATGCAGCGCATTTTCTGGTCGAGGCCTCCCTGGCCGGGTTTGAAGTCGACACAAAAGCCCACCGTAGGACGGTCGATTTTCTGCTGGCAATGGCCCGAGGCAAGGACTATTCGGAGATAGCGCCATCGCATCGCATCTACGCCTGCTATGTTCTGGCCAAGGCCGGTAAGCTTGGGCAAAAACAGATCAACTACCTGACCGGATTGGACACTTCGACGCTGCCCTCCTTTGCCCGCTATCAACTGGCCGCCACGCTGGCCATAACCGGCGACATACAGCGAGCGCGGGAGTTGGTACCGATGAATGTCCAGCCGGACATCTATGAGCCGGAAGACGGTGGTGATTTCTCCAGCGGCGTCCGCAACAATGCCATTTTGCTGGACATGCTGCTGACGGTGGATCCGGATAATCCATCTGCGGGAGTGCTGGCCAAATCGTTGGTCGACGATGCCCGCATCGGCCGCTGGTACAATACTCAGGACAACGCTTTTGCTCTGATGGCTCTGGGCAAATACTACAGCAGTGTCACCAGCACTGCGTTTACCGGGCAGATCCGGCTGGGTGATTCGACAAGTGTCGCTATCGATACTACCGAGTTCGTACTCGAACGTGATGATCTGGGCGGTCAACAGGCAACGATTACAATCGAAGGTGAGGGGCAGTGCTTTTATTACTGGCAGGCCGGCGGTATCCCCAGTGAGCCGGTGGTTGATGAATTCGAGCGCGGCATCAGAGTAGCGCGCGAGTACCTTGATGACACCGGTTCACCGGTAGATATGCAGAATGTCAAACTGGGCCAGCAGTTAATTGTTCGCCTGACCCTCAAGGCCGTCAACAAGGCCTTGCGCAATGTGGTGGTCAATGACCTCCTCCCGGCCGGGCTCGAGGTGGAAAATCCTCGGCTCAAGTCTACACCGCGGCTGTCCTGGTTACCCAAGCAACCAACCGTGCCGGAGCATATGGATATTCGCGACGACCGCGTGCTGTTGTTTGTTCATCTGTCGCATGAGAAGGAGCAGACGTTCCACTATAGCGTGCGGGCGATCTGCGCCGGCGAATTTGTGGTGCCGCCGATTGCGGCCGAGTGTATGTACAATCCGGTAGTGGCCGGGGCCTCGTCATCGGGGTTGTTGAAGGTGTCGTCAGGACGCTAGGAGGGCAGGTTGTTGAGAGCGGATTGGCGGACAACACTCTCTCGCTGGTGGCTGCGGCCGGCTTCGGCTCTGGTGGCGATAGTTTTTGTGGTTCTGATAGCCGACCGGTGGCTATGCCCATTGCCCTACGATCGCCTGAGCCGACCGGCGGCACATTTTGTCTACAGCCGCGAGGGCCGGTTGTTGTCGGCCTTTGCCTCGAGCGACGGTTACTGGCGGCGGCCCGAGACTATTGAAGAGATCTCCCCCCGATTGATCACGAGCGTCCTAGCCTGCGAGGACCGATGGTATCGATACCATGTGGGCGTCAACCCGTTCTCTCTGCTTCAGGCAGCCATTGATAACCTTCGGGCAGGACGAGTGGTGCGTGGTGGTTCGACTATCACCATGCAGATCGCTCGCATGATGGAACCGAAAGAAAGAACAGTGCTATCCAAGCTGATCGAGATCGGTCGAGCGCTGCAACTCGAATGGCATTTCACCAAAGACGAGCTCCTGGAGATTTATTTCGATCTGGCCCCTTATGGCGGCAACATCGAGGGGGTCGGGGCTGCATCGTTTTTCTATTTCGATAAGTCCCCGGATGAGCTGACCTGGTCGGAGGCGGCGATCCCGGCTTCCCCGGAACGGTACCGACCGGATGAGGATCCGCCGGCTTGTCGTCAGCGCCGCGATGCTGTGCTGGCCCGGTTACTCCGCGCAAACGTCATCGACAGCCTTGAGTACGACGGCATTCTGGCTGAAGAGATTCCCGAGCGTAGGCAGAAACCTCCAACCGTCGCACCCCATTTCTGCCAGGACCTGCGTTCCGACCTCAGTGGCATAATCCACAGCAGTATCGATTTTGAAGTTCAGCTCACGTGTGAGCGGCTGATGACATCGCATCATGGTCGTCTGGCCTCGCTGGGGATCTATAATGCGGCCCTGGTGGTGCTGGATAATGCAACCGGCGAGGTGATGGCCATGGTGGGGTCACCGGACTTCAACGACAATGCCCATGATGGACAAGTCAATGCCGCGCGGGCGGCCCGGTCGCCCGGTTCGGCCCTGAAACCGTTTGTATATGCCCTGGCCTTGGACAGGGGCCTGTTGTCACCGGAGGAACGAGTGCCTGACATTCCGGTCAACTACCGCGGCTACCAACCGGAGAACTACGACGAATTATACCACGGCATGATCTCGGTGCGCCAGGGGTTGATACGGTCTTATAATGTACCGGCCGTTAATACCCTGGCCGAGGTTGGGTTGGTTCGGTTCTACCGCCTGCTCCAAAGCGGCGGCCTTTCGACGTTGTATCGCCAACCCTATGACTACGGTTTGCCGCTGGTGCTGGGAGCTGCCGAAGTCCGCCTGGACGAATTGTGCAACCTCTATGCGACGTTGGCCCGGCAGGGGCTTTTCCTGCCCTTGCGCCAGGTTGTTTCAGGTGATAACCCGAAGGGTCGCCAAATCCTGTCGCCCGGGTCGAGCTATCTGATAAGCGAAATCCTGACCGACTTGAAACGTCCCGATCTGCCGGACAATTGGGAATCGACCGTTGACATGCCGCGCGTGGCCTGGAAGACCGGAACATCCTACGGCCGTAAGGACGCCTGGGCGATTGGATTTAATCGGCGCTATACGGTCGGGGTGTGGGCCGGCAACTGTCGGGGAGAGGGTTCGGTAGATATTGTGGGCGCCGCGATCGCGGCCCCTTTGATGCTGGATGTCTTTGACGAGCTGACCACCGGCAGCGACGATTGGTTCGAACCGCCTGATGAAGTTGCGGTCAGGTCGGTCTGTGCCGTTAGCGGCCGGCCGGTAGGACGTTTCTGCGATGAGACTATCGAGGAGTCCTTCCTGATTGGTGTTTCGCCAACGGCGACGTGCCCGGTGCATCGTCCGATCGTGATCGACGCTACAACCGGCTACCGGCTCTGTCGCTTTTGTCAGGACGGGCACGAAAAAACCCGGACAGTAGTTTGTCAGTGGCCTTCAAGGGTAGCGACATGGTTAAGTGAGCACGGAGGCGACGGCGCCTTGCCACCTCACAATCCGGACTGTCGTGGGGTGATAGGTGGTGAGCGACCGGTGATCGTTTCGCCCGACGACGGGGCGGTTTATGAACTGGTCGGCGATGTTCCCCCTGAGTTTCAAAAAATCCTGCTGCAGGCCTCGGTCGCGGGCGGCCGATCCCAGGTGCACTGGTTTGTTGACGGCCGTCATCTTGGATGTTCTTATAGTGACGATCAGGTGTTTTACGAACCGGTTGAGGGGCGACACACTCTGACCTGTTTGGATGAGTCCGGCCGTTCGGAGACGATCACCTTCCGAGTGGAGTGAGAGCCGGCAGCCTACAAAAGCGGCGCCTCACTCCTTCAGCCATGAGCGGCGCAAGCCGGAGCCAGCCGTCAGCCAAAGCTCCATTCATCCGGACCCCTACGCGGTCCAATCGTTGGGGAAAAAAATCAGGGAGAGAATTCGGAAGTACTTGACTTCGAGCCCGCCACGTTCGCATATTCTATTGGGAAGGATCTGTGGCGTCACTGGTAGGTTCTGAGAGGTCGCCACGTGGGAGTTCCTAATTAGATTCAATGCATCGGGATGGACAACGGGCGAAAACGATCGTGCGCGTCGAGTATCGGTCTATTCAGCATCGTTCGAGAGTTCGTCCCACGAGGGGGCGGGAGTCTCGGAGGGTATATCAAAAGGAGGAAACCGATGAAGATCGGAAAGCTGAATTTCAAACCACACGCAGCCAAGAAACCTGTCATGATGTCGTTGGCAGGTAAATTCATGACGGCCAAGGATGTTTTTGAGACGGTCACCCTGGGTTCTGTGCTGGCCTTGGGCGAGGAACAGAAAAAGAAGCTTGTCCTGGAGCGGTACCGTCTGGAGCCGGACTTCAAGATTGGGACTATCGGACACGGGCTGCTCACCAAAAAAGATGTCATGGGTCACATCCAGGCCGACTCCGAACTCGGTCGTGAGTTCATGATGATTGAACTGGGCTACTGCAACGAACTCATGTCGTCGCTGAAATCCAAAACACTCCCGGCCTGGCCCAAGATACCGACCAAGGTGATTCCCAAGGTGCCTTATTGGAAGCCGATCAAGAAGTGTATCCACCTGAGACTCAGAACCCGTGCCCTCTTTTGCGAAAACACAACCGACAGCGTGACCGGCCCCTTCGCAGCGTATCGGAAGAAGCACGTCCATCCCGTGTTCCAAAAGAGGGGGTTCTTCGTGGACGTACTGGATGGGACCGATGATGTCCGGTCCAAGTTTGCGCCGAAGGCCAGGCAGAGCTTGACCGTCTACATCAGCGGCATCGGCCACGGCAACTACTCAGTGTACACCGGTCACCATGGCAATCACATTCTGGAGGTGTGCAAATACGATCCTGCAGAGGTGAAAGGAAAGTCAATCCACTTCCTGAGCTGCCAGACAGCCGGAAAGCTGGGCCCGGACACCATCAAGAAGGGGGCGAACAGCTACGCCGGCTATTCTGAGAACTTCCACTTGATTTGGGATGTCCCCGGCACTCCCGGGGTGAACGAGTTTGAGCTGTTTGCCAAATCCGACAGCACCTATGACATTGCCATGGCGTTGGGAGCTACGGCGCAGCAGGCATACAATCTGACGGTCGCGGCATTTAATGCTGCCATCGCTCAGGTGCCCGGCACCCAGGCGGCGTCATTGTTGACCTGGGACCGCGATCACCTCAAGCGGCTTGGCAGCGCCACGGCGATCATTAGACCTTACCGTTGGGTCAAGATCTGCTTCCCGATCACGAAATGGCTCAAAGAGGAGGCCCTGGCCGAAGCCGGCGACGTTACCGACTGAGATCATTTATGCATTTAGGCTGCATCGACGATGGGTTGTGCAGTATATTGAGGGGATCGCTCGCGACTGCGGGCGATTCCCAAACCAACGGCGGACGCCTGGCCCGCTAGCGTTCCGTCAACCAACCTGTTACTGGAGGTGGTGACATCGTGCCCATGCCAGACCTTTCGAGTGAGGAGAGACGGAGACCGCTCTGCTATGATCCCGGCCGTCGCAAATTCATCATGTTTGATGAAATTGTCTCCGGAGACGAGAAGATCGTGCCGGTTGATTCACTGGCAAAAAAAGATTTCAAGAAGCTGGTGTTGGAGCGGCAGCGACTCGGTCCCGACTACCGCATGCAGCCGATCAGCGGACCGTTGATGACTCGTGATGACGTGGTCCGAGCGATCGAAAGCGATGAGCCGGCCGGCCAGGTTGCCATGCAGGCTGAGAAATCGATGCTGCGCGATTTACTGGCCGAAATCGAACGGAATCTGTAGCTCTTCCACCTACCCAGACTGTAGTTTCCTACTGATCAACCTCACCTGGTCGGGGAATCAACCTGGCTGAGTGAGCAAGGTGGCGAGGTGTGGCACCACCGATGGAATCGAAGGGTGGCTGCCAAAGCTGCCCGGACCGCGTGGGGTTCCAACTTCCCTTGCCGGCTTGCCTCCTTCGCGGGCTGGTGGCCGCACGACTTTGATTGTGTCATTGAAAACAATCATTCACTATATTTGGGGCGGATATCATACGGAGCGAACGGCTCAAGGAAAGGAGGCAAGCCGGTGAAAACGACCCGCGTGCGCACTGCGGCCAAAAAGCTCGGCCTCAAACCCGGTAGTGTTGTTTATGTCGGCAAGGAGCGTGCAGAAGATGTCCGCCTCGACATCATCGACTACAGCGCTTCAGAGTACGATGAAAAACGCGTCGCCACCATCGAAGAGTGCTTTCCGTACAAAGAGAGCGCCACGCTGTCGTGGATCAATGTGGACGGGATTCACAACGCTGAGCTGGTCGAGAAACTTGGACAGCACTTCGGCATGCACCCTTTGATGTTGGAAGACATTGTCAACACCGGCCATCGTCCCAAAATGGAGGAAGCCGACGGACACATCCTGATAATATTGAAGATGTTGTACCGGGATGCCCAGACAAATGAGTCAAAGAAGGAGCAAATCAGCGTCGTCTTCGGCAAGAACTGGGTCATCACATTTCAGGAGACCGGACAGGACGTTTTTGGCTTCGTGCGCGAGCGCATCAGGAAGACTGTTCCCCGCGTTCGCCTCATGACCGCCGATTTCCTGGCGTATACGCTTTTGGATGCCGTGGTTGATCACTACTTCATAGAGCTGGAGCAGTTGGGAGATGAGATAGAAGCGCTTGATGATGCCGTTTCTGAGAATCCCAAGCCGGGACACGTCAACGAGATTCGCGACTTGAAGAAGCAATTGATCTCTGTGCGCAAGGCCGTTTGGCCCCTTCGTGAGGTTATCGGCGGCCTCGAAAGGACCGAATCGTCGCTGATGCAGCAGTCGACCGGTCCCTACATAAGGGATCTGTACGAGCATACCATTCAAGTGATTGATACCGTTGAGACCTTCCGGGATATGGTTTCAGGTCTTCTGGATTTGTATCACACAGGTCTTTCGAATCGCATGAATGAAATCATGAAGGTGCTCACGATAATCGCCACGATCTTCATTCCGCTGGGTTTTCTGGCCGGCGTGTATGGCATGAATTTCAATGCCGACGCCAGTCCGTTCAATCTGCCGGAGCTTGGCATGCGGTATGGATATCCTCTCTTCTGGCTGGCCGTGCTGGCCATCGGCGGAGGGCTGCTCTGGTTCTTCAAAAGGAAGCGCTGGTTGTAAGGATACAGGAATAGGGACTAGAGACTAGAGACAATGACATCCGACTCTATGACAGTTGACGCTCTGGCACTGGCGGCGCATCGCGACGACATTGAAATCACCTGCGGTGGATTGCTCATCAAGCTCGCCGACTTGG
>JBDRES010000004.1:0-12490 GCA_043819515.1 bacterium | reverse complement strand
CAGAGACGCCCGACAGCACCCAGTGGTCCCACGTCGGGCAGAGACGCCCGACAGCACCCAGTGGCCCCACGTCGGGCAGAGACGCCCGACAGCACCCAGTGGTCTCACGTTGGGCAGAGACGCCCGACAGCACCCTGTGGTATCAATGTGGGTCGAATCGAAGGGTGACATCCTTCGCGCGATTGCATATATTCTGCCCGAACCAACACTTGTAGAGGACCCCCAGATGAAAACACGGTCGGCTCTCGCCATATTGCTTGTTTGCCTGTTCTCGCTTCCTTCCTGTTCGAAACAGGACCAAAGCGGCAATCCCACCCCGCCAAATGCCGAACAGATCAATGATCTCTTCCAGTTGGTGATCGACTTTGAGCCGCTGCAAAAGCACTATCATCCCGAAGTGGCCGGCCGCGACACGCTTTGTCTGGTTGTGGCCACCGACAGTCTTCAGCTCGAGTTGACCGAGCACGGTGTGCCGGTGCGGATCATGCATGGCGTCGACGAGTGTTACAATAGCCTGATCGTGCGGACGTTTGCCTACAGCGCGGACACGGCGACATTTATTCTCGGTTACGACCTGGCCAACGTCATTTGCAAACAGGTGTACCAGTGGACCGGCGACGGCTGGCGGTTGGCCGATTCGCACATGATCGAGCGCTAGCCACCTCCGGGAGCATGTCCGGACAATTTGTCTTGACAGAATCGCAAATCTGCAGCAATTTTTAATTGTCATCTGTCATTTTCATTTGTTATCTCGGTACTTGAATACAGGTTGTCGGATAAAGGCAGTTCCGTGCTTGATAACGAGATTCGTAGCGAGAAGCTGTGGCTCATAGTAAAAGTACGATAACAACATAAACTGAGGGAGTAATCATGCGTTCCAAAATGTTCTTAGCGCTCGGGCTGATACTGCTGATGGCGTTGGGTCTGTCCGGCTGCAACATCTTTGGTTGGAGCTCGGGCACTAGCGTCGAGTCGCTCATCGAAGACGGTCGCCGGCATATGCAGGACGGCGAGTATGCCGAGGCGGAGGCCAAATTCGCCGAAGCGATGGACAAGGATCCCAATTCCTCGGAAGCCCGCTACTACCATGCCAAAGCCGTCGTGCACGGTACCGGCGAAAACATCCTGACCCTGGCTTCAGCCGTTGATGGTGGTCTGGGTAACGGCGACAACATGCCCTTCACCGGCGACGAGTGGCCGGTTGACCGGGCCAGCCGCCTGTATCAAGCTGTCAATACCGCCTACGCTGATCTGAAACCGATTTTCGAAGAGGAGACCTCCGGCTCGATTGTCAAAAGCGACATCGATGCCGACCTCGGCGTGGTGGCCGCGATCAAGGGCATGCTGATGTTCCGGGATACCGACACCAACGGCGTCATCAACACCAATGACTACCCGCTTGATATTGTCTGGGAGATCGAGGGTGCCGATGACGGTTTTGCGATCAACAACATGCGCAGCTTCATCGCCGCCAACGCCGTCAGCCCGCTCCGCGATGGTCCGATTCTTGCGGCAGCCTCACCGATTCCGCTCTCGCTGATCGGTACCGTGAACTTCATTATTGACAACATCGTAGAGATCATCGCGCTGGCCCGGGATATCATTAACGCGATTACAGCCGAGTTTGGCCTGGACCCTGAGGAGGTCGAGGATTTCCTGAATGAAGTTATCGCCGTTGCGCAGTATTATAAGATCGCCGACGGTCTGGACAATGACGGTAATCACGGCGCCGACGAAGAAATCATCGACGGCATTGACAACGACTTTGACGGCCGTATCGACGAAGACTCCAACGGCATGTGGGAATAACCGCGGATAGGGAGAGATAGTGATGAACAAACATAGTCTGATTTTGACAATATCCTTGGTTGTCCTGCTAGCCGTGTCGGCTGCAGCCGGTACACCCAATGTACGCTACAAGGATATCAGAGCCCTGGGCATGGGCGGCGCCGGTATCGCCACCATGAATGATTTTAGCGCCGTGATGTACAATCCGGCCCAGTTGGTTCGGGCTGAAACCCATATCGACCTGATTAATATCCAGGCCAACGTGGGTAAGGACATCACCGACATGTTTAGTTTCTACGATGATCATAAGGATACTTTTGATGATTGGGATGGTGCCACGGAATCCGAGCAGGATGCTCTGCTCAAGGACATGACCCCCTTCGATGACAACTGGATGGGGGTCGGCGCCTATCCGCAAATCGGCATAAGCTTTCCCAATTTCGCCCTGGGGGTGTATGGAGCGTCCGATGTTCGCTTCAAGGCGGACAAGAGCGTCTTTGCCGATCCCCGAGCCTACGTTGACGGCGTCGCCGATCTGGTCTTCACCGCCGGTGCCGCCATGGAACTACCGGTTAGTTTCGTCCCCCACAAGCTCTACGGTGGCGCGGCTATCAAGATCATCCGTCGCCAGCAAATAGAGAACTTCAAGTTCAGTGCTGACAATGTCGAGCTGGGGACTGTTTATGATTCGCTTAGTGAGGAGACTCTCACCGGCTTTGGGCTGGATGTTGGTCTGCTCTACGAGCTGATGCCGGATATCGATTTGGGCATGAAAATCACCGATGTGATTGGCAGCATCGATGGTGATGCGCCGCCACGGATGATCAATGTTGGCGCTGCCTGGCATATGACTCCGGAGCTTACCTTTGCGGCCGACTTCAACGACATGTTGTTCACCAGGGGTGAGAATATCTTCAACAAGCTCTATTTCGGAGCTGAGTTTACCGGGATACCGATCCTGCCGCTGCGGGCCGGCTTTGGGCAGGGTTACCCCTCGATCGGCGCCGGTCTCAAGCTGGGTATACTCGATCTCGACGGGGCTGTCTATGGCGTCGAGTTTTCCGATCATCCGGGAGGCGACGGCGACTACAACTACGCTGTGCGTCTGAAGATCGGATTCTAGACTACTATTAGAAAACGTCAGGGCAGGTCTTTGCGAGACCTGCCCTTTTTTTGTGGAGCGCGCCCCCACATTTTTATGTTGCCAACCGCCTTCTTTGCACATAAAGTGTAGCTTCCAGGAGTATGAACCTGGACTTTTTGCATCTACCGCGTTGTTTTTACAACACATCACAATCGGCAGGGATTGATATTTTCAGATTTCAGTATGAAAGTCTAAAGGAGCCGGTGTGGCTCCGGTAATCGCACGGTGGCGCCCCGGTTCCGGGCCGGGCGTGCCGCTATTGGTATTGCTACCTAAGCAAACCGACCAACTACTCGTTGGTCGGCTTTTTTTTGCCATTTTTTTCCCAGGAGGTTACTTATGCGCCATCTTTCGATTGTCAACGGTCAATTCGCCCAGACCACCCGGGTGCGCTCGGAGATGCTCCGTGCCGCCCGCAAATGGTTTGACCAGAACAGCTTCACCGAGGTCAATGTCCCCCATATCACCGGCGCCACCGGTTCCTGCGAGTGGTTTCCCAATGCTATGGAAGTCTGCATGTTCAACGAACAGGGGACTGAGACGCCGATGTTTTTGCGGCAGACCGGGCAGCTTTATCTCGAGGCCTTCACCATGGCTCACAATCGCGTCTACACCATCGGTCCATCCTTCCGACAGGAACGCAAAGTCACCGACCGCCATCTGTGCGAGTTTACCCTGATCGAGCTGGAGAGCCGCGATGTCGAACTCGACGGTCTCATGGACTACATCGAAGCCGTCATCAAGGCGATGTACACCGCTGCCGCCACCTGCATGGCCGGCGACGCCCTGGGGGACTACATATCAAAGGACTTCAATCGGATCAGGTACGCCGACGCTATCACTCTGCTGCGGCGCAACGGTCACGCGGTCGAGTCGGGTGATGATTTTGGATCGGATGAAGAGCTGGCCATCTGCGAACTCTTAGGCAGCCTGCCTACTTTTGTAACTCACTACCCATCGGATCCCCGACCCAAAGAAGGCGGCGTTATCAAATTCTTCAGCATGAAGCGCGCCGGCGCCGAAACTCTCTGCTGCGATCTTCTGCTGCCGCATGTCGGCGAATCGGTCGGCGGGGCGGTGCGCGAAGGCAGCGGTGAATTGTGCAAGAGGCAATTCGAAGAGTCCTACATGTACGATCACCTGACCGAGCGCGGTGTCAGCCCGGAGCAATTCGCCTGGTACTTTGAGACCCTGGATCTGAAACCGGGTCAGTCATCAGGCTGCGGCATCGGCTTTGATCGGGTAGTGCAATCGGTCCTGGTCACGCGCGAGACGAAGCGCCGCTTGAGTATCAAGCAGGCCGTCGAGATCCCGCGCTCCCCTGAGTTCCTGATGGTGTAGTGGCAGCCGGTGCTCTCGATGGCGCAGTGGTCGTGTCGCCCGGACCGGATTCGAGGCTTGATATCTGCACGTGCTGTCACGCGACTCGCGTGACAGCTTCGGCCCGCCGGCATTCCGCCAGGCGAGTCGCCTGGCGGCACCTGCAATCCGAGCAGGGTAGGTCTCGGTAAGGCCTGCCGATTTTGTTTCCCCTCTTGAGAGGGGTGGCCGAAGGCCGGGGTGTGTTTCTTCGACGCCGACCAACACACCCCCTATCCCCCTCTCGAGAGGGGGAAGAGACAAAAAGCCCTTCCGTCGCTGATGAGACACGCTTCGTATCCGCGGAGGCGGGGATCCAGACAATGAGCGTAGCGCGGGGCCCATTCACACATCGAGCTGTCAGGAGCGCGGGGCTCCTGACCTACCGGCTACTGCGCTCGGGATTCAGACTGCCTCCGGGATTCAAAATGGCGGGTCCGAAGACGGATCCGCCCTACTGGGCTGCAGGTAGATTGAAAAGATGTATCAGTTCCTTTTCGCGAACAGCTCTCAGTTCGATGGGAATTGCCTCAACAAGCTGGCCAGTATTCGCATCGAAGAATGACAACCGGAATGAGACAGTGAAATCCCCTTTGTAATCCACAGGTATGCCAATCGGCTGGACATTGATCTGACGATGCGAAGGTCCGAGAAACCCGCCTGCGACCATAGTCTGTGGGAATAAGCCAGTCAGCAATGTTGTCTCATCATGGTCGACCTGAAGCGCAACGGAGTCGGCGTGCATTGAGATTGAATCCCGGATCGAGTCGGACTGCCAAAAGCCTATTGCAATCAAGTAGTAAGTAAGGGTAGAGTCCATCGCAAATGCTTTGTAATATGGCTCGAGCCTACTACGCCATTCAGCGTACTTGGGGTCTGTATTCTGACTCCCACGAATCAGCCAGTCAATATCCCCTATCTCAAACTGAATCTCACCCGCAGACACAGTCGTACGTTCCTCTGGCACAGAACAGTACCGCTCATAGTAACAGGCAAGGTCAATCAAGCAACATGACAACATCGTCAGGAAGCAGACTGCTTGATAACGCCTTGAGATGATAGCCGTCTGCATCAGTATGGCCTACGCAACTGCCCCAGACAGTAATGAAACCGTGCATCAGAATGGTCTCCTGGTTAGGTGCCAGTTGCGGTACATAGCATCCGGGACCCATGACGCAGGTCCAAAATATTCTAAGGGTCAAAGCTACAGGAGGCCTGACCTACCCCCTATGTCTTAATCCAACGGCAGCCATTTCACCTTCTTTTCGTACCTATATAGCGTACCTTCCCATCTCTTTCGATATTCCTCACCGCTGGCCTTTATGAGGTGAACCGTGAATCCGATACCAACCGAGTCATTCGTCTCTGGGATCTGAATTCGCTTGTATAATGTGTAGATACTTGAACTCCGAACCGACATTCGACGATTGCGCTCCTTAAGGGCAGTGACCGCTCTGCCATCGTTCAGCGTTACATATACTGAGTCAATCCAGAGGCTATCCTCTGATAGCATCGCCTTCAAGGCGGCTGCCGCCGTAATGCTGACCCCGAAGGAATCCAACTCCACTTCTTCAGTGTGCGAGTTTCTGTAAGCACACGTAACTCCGACGTAGACATCCCAGCCTTGAAAACCTTCTATAACCTTCAGGTCGGCAAACAGATCCTCAGGTGGCTCCTCAAGCGTGTACACTTTCGTGTAGTAACTAACACATCCTGATAGCAATAGGACCAAGGTCATCCCGATCAAACACAGTCTGAATTTCATTTGTCGACTACACCTTCCTTCAACAGGAACACATTCACGTGTTCCATACCGCTTTAACAGCGTAACTAGCAAGCCTCAATATGGAGCAGAGTACCTAGAGAGGGGTCCCAAGGCCGGCAGCAAGTAATTGCGACGGAAATCGTAACCTCCAAAAGCTGCTGACTCGAACACCACGTGAGGTACCGCCATCAACCCACCCAGGCCCTTTACAGGGAAAGCGGACGGATGGAACTCAAATAGGCCTTTCCCCTCCTTGTAGTGTCCCCACAAGGTGCGGTAATCAGTGATCCTTTCCGGATATTGTTCCAGTAAGTTTGGAATCTTGAATCTACTTACATTGCTGTAGCCGGATCCTTTCCCGGTTAGAGGTTCTGCTGCATCTATCACATTCCATGCATCGCCATTTTCAGGCAGAGACCCTACTTCTATGTAGGGTACTCCACCTTCATCAACATAGTCAGGGTTGGCTGTTGCCCTAGCAACATCTCTCTGCCCACGCTCCCGGCCCGAATTGAGCCCCTGCTGAACCTCAAACGCATCACCAACTGCTGCCATCCAGCCCATTGCATCTCCAATTACAACCCCGGCATTCCCCGTGAAATCTGCCCAATCCCAGTTGCCCTGATCTACATTCCATTGCGCAAATCCTAGATCGAGCATGAAATCACTGCGACCCTGGGTCATCATCTTCCACCCTATACTATTGGTGAAACTGGACGAGTACATTCCACCGATAATACTCGATTGAGCCACATCAGCACCGATATAGCCTGCCGCTGCGCCTATAATAGCACCTCCGAGCATGCACAGGAAAGGATTATTGCCGGTCTCCATAGCATATTGATAGCCCGAATAGCCACCCATTACTCCACCAATTATAGCAGCCAGCAACAGATCGTCAATACCATACTCGATTCCATCATGACCGTGGTACCATCGATAGCTCGACCATCGCCCCTTCTCCGGTGCGTCAACCAGAAACCCGGGGCAAGTCCCGGGCCACCCACGGTCATACGGGTTCAGACTGGCGGGTCCGAAGACGGATCCGCCCTACGGACTATAAACGTGCACCCCTCCCAATATATCCAACCCTCACTCCCGAAAGAACTTCGACGGGCCGCGGTGGCGGATGGCCGAAGGCGGACGTTTCTCAAAGCGTTCGCGAAAGAGCTGACCGATTTCGGCGCCGACGATAAACACGATCGAGGTGTAGTAGCTCCAGAACGCTATTGCGATCAACAGCGCATAGGTGCCGTAGACGCGCCTGATAGTGACGAAGTGAGTGATGTAGTAGCCGAACGCCTGGACGGCGACATGCCACAACAGCGCCGCCCAAAAGGCGCTAAACAAAATCGATTTCTTTGGCGGTCGTTTGTGGGGCACGGCGAAGTAGACAACAAAGAAGCCCACACCGATGAGCACAAACGAAATCAGTTCCATCCCCAGCCGCTGGAGGTTCTCATAATGGAATCGACTCAGCCAACCCACGGGATCGGCAAAGCCGGTGACGGTCTTGAAAATGGGGCCGGCGGTGATCACGACCACAAAGTAAAGCATGACCAACAACACAAAAATAAAATCACGCATCTTGCCGTGCAAAATCGATTCATCCTTGTCCGGGTGATAGACGACACCGAGAATCGTGCGCATACTCGAAAACAAGCCGGTCGAGGCAAAAATCAAGCCGACGGAACCCAGAATACCCATGACATTTTTGTAAGCGGAAAACTCACCGACTCGGCGCTCGATGAACTCCATGACAAACCTGGCGGCGTCGGGGTAGGGGACGACCCGCTCCACAAAGAGGTGAATTTCGCTCATGATGGCCGGCCGCTCGAGTATCACCCCCAAAAAGGCAAACAGGATGGCCATGAGCGGCATAATACAGACCAGCATCGTAAAGGCCATTCCGGACGCCAACAGGAAGACATGGTGATCGCCCAGGCGATTGTACAAACCCGAAGCATAGTAGCCGAGGCTTTGGCGAGCCGAGGCGAGGTAATAACTGAGCTTGACCATGACCGACTCCATACTGAGAATATTGACAACGACTCTTCCAAAAGACAGAATAATTTCGCCCCGCGTCCGGCCTGAAAAATACCTGCTTGGAACAACCGGGCGTCCGATTTACCTTTATGGCTTATGGAACTGGCGCTTTTGTTTTTCAATTCTTTTATGGTTGGCTTCTCCGGGGCACTCATGCCGGGGCCGCTGCTGGCGGTCGGGATTGCCGAGACGCCTCGCCATGGCTGGAAAACGGGGCCGATCATTTCTATCGGCCACGCTATTTCAGAGATTGCCGTGGTGGTGGTTTTGGCCCTCGGTTCGGCGGCCATTGCCGAGAACCAAACGGTGACTAGTGTGATCGCGGTGGTTGGCGGCCTGGCGCTGATCCTGATGGGTGCCGGCATGGGCTACGACACCCTGCGGTCGCGAATCGATTACACGGGGTCGTCCGCCGGCCCAAAAGCCAGCCTGCGGCTGCTGGGGGGAAAGGGGATTACCGCCTCGCTGTCCAATCCGTACTGGTTTGTGTGGTGGGCGACGACCGGTCTGGCTTTTCTGGTCAAATCGATGGAGTTCGGCTGGGTCGGTCCGGTTGTCTTTTACTTCGGGCACATCCTGTCGGATTTTGTCTGGTACACGGTCGTCTCGATCCTGGTTTGGCAGGGCAAGCGCCTTCTGATGGGCACCGGACTGAAAATCCTCATTGTGGCGTGTTCGGCGTTTCTCGTATACCTGGGGGTGTCTTTCATCGCCGACGGCTTGAGCTGACGATGCCCGGCGCTTGATCCTGCGAAGGCGGCTAATCGAAGGACTCGACGGCTGCTTTCTGAGAATCATAAATCTCAAAGACAGTAATCAACCGCGTCAGCGAAAGCAGCGATTCCACGGCGGTGATGTTGGCCAGGACCAGGCGGCCGCCGGCGGTGCGGATAGTTGTCAGGGCTGAGATGAGCATCCCCAGACCCACCGAGTTGATCCATACCACGTCTTTGAGATCAATCACGACACTCTTGATGTGGTTGTTTACGTTCTCACGGATTCGGCCATGAAACATAGTGGTGGCTTCACCGCCCATGATTTTGCCGGAAAGCTCAAACACCGCGACATTACCTTCGAGTTTGTCACTGAATTTCATAATGGTCCGCTCCAGTCTATTACGATACGAATCTAATCTGGTGCAAAAACGATGGCTACCGACCCGCCCGTTACGATCGACTACCCATAACAATCGCCATACTTCGCTCGATTGTCAAGGTCAAGTGCAATGGCCGGCGCTCCACCGGTTATAACGCGGACCGGCTCTTTTCGGTTGCATCTAAGTTGTGCCAAACAAGTAGCGAGTTATCAATACGGGCGCAGCCGGGCTGTCGGCCATGTCGGCGAGTTGCGGGTCAGAAACTCCTGCGCCTGAATTGGCGGCGCAGGGCCAGCCCTGCCACCAGTACCCAGCCAACGGATACCGGCTGCGAAATCCAACCACACTTCGCCGGGAACACCAAATCTCCACTCGGCCGAACATCGATTGTCACTGGCGTCGCTCCTGATCTCGCTTCTGCGCCTCGAGCAATCTCCGCTCCGCCGCTTCGGCCTCGATACGCTTACGCAACGCCTTCAGCTCCAATTCGCGCAGGTCGACCTGGTATACCGTCTCGGTAGGCGAAGAGGGATCTTGAGGGTCGCCTATATCAAAAGCCCTGGCGCGATCAAAGCCGGCGGCTTCCTCAGCTGAGACCCAACTGCTGACCGTTCCGTATGAAGTTGGGAAGTACATCATCAACACGCTAGGGTTGTGAATCGCAACATAGTCGGCGTTCAAGTCAGTCCGTCTCGACCTTAGATAACAGGTTATGGCCTCGGCCGAATCAACCGCCCAAACACGTTCGATGCTGAAGGCATCACGCCGGACCAAATCGTATCCACGGTTTGGTTCACGCCCGACTCCCATACGGATCTCATGGCTGTTGCCGGGCCAACCATCGGCAACGGTAGTCAGGGCGACTTCCACTCCACCATGCTGCTCGCCGGTCATCCACATGTAGCCGCGGCCGAAGGCGACGATATACCCGGAGGCCGGCGCTCTCAAGGTGGAGTATATACAGGTTGTGGGGAGGGTGTCGGGGATCTCAATAAACCACGTATCCTTATCGCGAGCGATCCCCGGTTCGTTGAGTATTTCGTCATCATCGATTGCATTGTCGGGCAAGGACACGGACCCGTTGCCATCTCCGCCGGCATCGAGTCTTATCTGCGTCGCCTCGTTTATGTCCCTGAGGAGGATCAGCCCCCCCTGATAAAGAGCATCCATCTCTATGCGAGTGTTGCCGTTGCCACCATGATAAAGGTAGGCGCCGCCATAATCCTGTCCCCATATCTTAGCCGTCAGAGTATCATCACTTCGTAGCTCCAGGTTGGCATAACCACTGCGCAGGTCAACCGTTGCCTCCGTACTTCCCCCGCCGCCTGACTCGAAGTGCAGATCGCCGCTCATGGTGTCGCCGGTCGTCTCCACAAACTCGCCGCCGAGATTGACGGCTGAGTCGGCAATCTCGCTACGATACGCATATGGTACCATCACCAGGGGAATTCGCTCCGAGCTCTCCCCCTCACCGACTAGTTGGACGGATAGCCAGAACTGGCTGCCGTCAAACAGAGTGCCAAAAGCGGTATACGTTCCCAAGGAGACGGTGAATAAGCCGTCGAGGATCTTGATCGAGGGATGCGTCTCTGTCCACAGAGGCGAACCGCCGACGGCTGCGGCATATATGCGAAAGACGATGTCGTAAGAGTTGTTGACCGTTTCGCCGTTGTCATCCAGCACCCGACCCTGATAGCTGATTAAGTGTGGTACTTCGGCTACGGAAGTCGCGTTAAGGCAAACCGAAGTTGTGAGCAATACTATCAGAAATGGCTTAAGCAATAGCCCGGCTTTTCTCACGGGAGGCTCCTTCCACTTGATTAGTGAACGCAATATGTACTGAACCTATTATAAGATAATCGGCCAGATTCTCAAAATCGATTACGGCGGAAGACGGGTTGGCCAGCCTCGGGGTGGTTTCCCCTTGGACGGTAGAAGCCCACTCTCAAGGTGGATTTCCCCGCCCCTTTTCTCCGCACCATCGAGCTGTATCCTGAACGGCGTCACTCGCTGCAAACTCCCAAGGCCACGAAGTCCATTGACACACTTGCCTTGGGAATCGAGCCTTAGAATATGGCGGAGAGGCAGGGAATCGCCGAGAAGTATTATGCGTAAGTCGTTGAATGGTTTCAAAATCAGCGCAACATAGTGTAATCCAATGGCATAATTGACATGTAGTTCGATGTAGTTCAGTGTAGTTGGATGCAATTCGGTGAAGTTCGCGGTTAGAAAATCGTTAGAAAATCCCGTTACTGTCATACTCAACAGGCGCTAGAAATTGGACTCTTCGTGAATAATCCACGTCCAGCAGCACCAAAATGAGGGTGTCTCGTCGCAAGAACTCATATATCGGACGTCCGCATAGCTTTTGGACGGACGACAAAGCTGAAGACAGCTTGCCTCGACCATTTCGACAGCTTCATAGGCGCTTCCTGGCTCCGAAATGCGAGAAAGCTCCAACCCTTAACCGCCCCCCATTTGGGAAAGCTGACACTGGCGACAATGTCTCTCACCCAGGAGGGGGGCACAAGGCCGTCTGCGGCAAATGCGTCGCCCGCTTGGTGCCCTGGTAATAGTCCGTGTACCGGCGCACCATCCAGTGCGCAGGATAGGTTGTTTTCGACATCTAAGTTCGTCTATTAGGGGCTGGTATCAATCGATACCGAGTCCGGCTGTTTGATCCAGCAATAATGATCTTCATCCGGCAAGCCAACTACGATAGTGATGATCCCGGATTTATCAGTGACCTGTCCGCACTGTGTGTAAGGCAAGGACTCCATATACCTCATAACGCTGTCCCACCAGGCAAGAGAGCCCCCATCAACAAAGCTGCCAGGAGTTGGCGGAGGGTATCCAAACATCTCATTGTCATGGAACCTATGCTTCATGTCCATGAGCCTGATCTCCAAGTATCCCAGATCTTCTCCATCATATATCCACTCGCCGGTGTCAGAATGGCGCTCGCCGTCTTTCGTTACGACGGGGCTGACGTATGTGCCATCCTGGAGCAAAAGCAACTCGTCGAACCCGGCCTTATGATCAGCCAGATACCGGCCGGGTAACATATTGTGCTCCACCTGCTGTGAACAATATCCGAGGAGCAGACATATGAGAGCGACGGCAGTCAGTAGAGAACAAACGGCCAGTCTACGGACCGGGGTATGGTTTGACAATGTAGTACTCCTGCGGCATGTTCCCCAAGGCCTAGGGGCGCGCCGGCTGCAGTCACTATTCAGCTGAACAAGCAAGTGATTGCGCTCGCTATCTCGATCACGGCGGCTACGCCTAGACC
>JBDRES010000003.1:0-70869 GCA_043819515.1 bacterium | reverse complement strand
AATCGTGGTCCAGCAGCTTGTCGTGCTCGTCAGTCATGGCACATGTCCTCTTGGCCGATATTCGATTCAGTCGCATCGAGCGGCAACCGCTCCAACTTAGTCATCAGATCCCGATCGAGTTGCCAAGTCCACAGGACGACGCCCAGGAAGGCAACCACAAACAAAACCAGTACCACCACCGGATACGTAGCCACACCGTCTATCGCCTGTAAAGTTTCCTTAATCATCAGAGTCGCTCCGGCTACTTCTGTGATTGGGCCTTGATGTCCCGCCCCAGACGTTGCAGGTAGGCGATCAGGGCAACTATCTCGCGATCGGCCGCGACCTCAGTCCGGGAGATTCTGAGTCCGGCGGCGATACTGTCCGCCTGCTTCTGCAAATCAGAGAGAGCCAGCCGATCATAGCCATCCGGATACGGTACCCCCAGGGTTTGCATAACACGTATCTTGGCCGGCAGGCTGGAATTATCCAGGTCATCCTCGGCCAGCCACGGGTAGGGCGGCATGAGCGACCCCGGTGACATTGAAGTGGGATCAGCCATATGGTTGAAATGCCAGGCATCGGGATATTTGCCGCCGACCCGATGCAGGTCCGGACCGGTTCGCTTGGAACCCCATTGGAAGGGATGGTCATACACGTACTCGCCCGCCTTGGAATACTCGCCGTAGCGCTCGGTCTCGGAGCGGAACGGTCTTACCATTTGCGAATGACAATTGTAGCAGCCCTCGCGAATGTAAATATCACGCCCCTGCAACTCAAGCGGAGTGTAAGGTGTCACGCTGGCGATAGTCGGAATGTTGGATTTGATCAGGAATGTGGGGATCATCTCGATGATGCCGCCGATGAGAATCGCCACGGTGGCCAGGAGGGCAAACTGGACCGGCTTTCTTTCCAGCCAGCGATGGATAGTGCTGTCTTTGCCTTCAAACTCTCGCGGCAGGGCCGGAGCCTCAGCCGGTTCCCGGGCAATCAAGGAACCCATTCGCATGGTCTTGACCAGGTTGAACAGCATCACCACCACGCCCAGAAGGAAAATGCCGCCACCAATGGCTCGGATAGCATACATGGGCACAATCTGCAGCACCGTTTCCAGGAAATTGGGATAGCGCAGGAAACCTTCCATAGTGAAATCTTTCCACATCAATCCCTGAGCTACTCCCGCGAAGTACATCGGCAAGGCGTACATCAGAATGCCGATGAAACCGATCCAGAAATGGAAATTGGCCAGTTTCTCGGAGTACAGTTTGGTGTTGTAGATACGGGGAATGATCCAGTACAGAATACCGAAAGTCAGAAAGCCGTTCCAACCCAGAGCACCGACATGAACATGAGCAATGGTCCAGTCGGTAAAATGCGAAATGGCATTAACGCCCTTGATAGACAACAGCGGCCCCTCGAAGGTGGCCATACCGTAGGCGGTCACGGCCACCACCAGGAATTTGAGCACGGCACTTTCGCGAACTTTGTCCCAGGCGCCGCGCAGGGTTAGAAGCCCGTTGAGCATGCCACCCCATGAGGGAGCCAAGAGCATGATCGAGAAGACCATGCCGAGGGACTGGGCCCAGTCAGGCAGGGCCGAGTACAGCAGGTGGTGCGGCCCGGCCCAAATGTAAATGAAGATGAGAGCCCAGAAGTGGACTATGGACAGTCGGTAGGAGAAGATAGGGCGATTGGCTGCTTTGGGCAGGTAATAGTACATCATGCCCAAATATGGCGTGGTCAGGAAGAAAGCCACGGCGTTGTGACCATACCACCACTGGACCAGGGCATCCTGAACCCCGGCATACAAGGGATAGCTTTTGAGAAAACTCACCGGCAATTCAATCGAATTGACCACGTGCAAGACGGTCACCGTCGCCCAGGTAGCGATGTAAAACCAAATGGCGACATACATATGCCGTTCGCGGCGCTTGGCGATGGTACCAAACATGTTGATGCCGAAGGCGATCCAAACCAGAGCAATAGCGATATCGATCGGCCATTCCAGTTCGGCGTATTCCTTGGACATGGTGTAGCCCAGCGGCAGCGTGACGGCGGCCGAGACAATGATAGCCTGCCAGCCCCAGAAGTGGATTTTGCCTAGGAGATTGCTGAACATGCTGCTCTTGCACAGCCGCGGCAGAGAGTGGTAGACGGCCATGAAGATAGCGTTGCCGACGAAGGCGAATATCACGGCATTGGTATGCAGCGGTCGGATACGCGAGAAAGTTGTATAGGGTATTCCGAAGTTCAGCTCCGGTAGGAAAATCTGCAGGGCCACCAGCAGCCCGACTAACATGCCGACCGCCCCCAAACCATTGTGGCGATACCGAAGTCTCTTACGATTTTGTTGTCATAAGCAAACGACTCTGCCACCATGCTCTACTTCTCCAGACTGACGTTATTTTCGTTGGGTTTCGGGTCATCCCGAAACTGTTCCTCGAGCAGCACCCGCATGGGGGGCGTCACGGTGTCATCATATTGACCGCTGCGTACCGCCCAAATAAACGCTATCAGAAACCCGACAGCAACCAAGAGGGCGGCACCGATAAGAACCACAATCACGTCCATACTACTTCACTCCCGCCGATCGTGCCTGCCGCACGGTGGCGACCGTTGCAAACAGCACCACCGAGATCGAACTAACCGGCATCAGTATCGCCGATACGACCGGCGATAGCTGTCCGCTGACAGCATAGGTCAGACCTACCACATTGTAAATCAGCGAAATCGCAAAAGAGGCATAAACCACCCGCATACTCCGCAGCGACAGGTCCATTATGCGGGGCAGATGTTTCAGTTGGGCGGCCTCCACCAGACCGTCGCTGGCCGGGAAAAAGGCCGCTTTGTCTTCGGACACGGCCAAACCAACGGTGGCCGCTCGGAGAGCTCCGCCGTCATTTAAGCCATCACCAACCATCAAGGGTCGTCTTCCCTTTCTCACCATCTGCTGGACAAAGGCCAGCTTGTCATGAGGCGACTGCCGAAAAGCCATGGTAGCGCTGTCTCCAAACAATCCTTGCAGCCGAGATTTCTCCCGATCAGAATCTCCGGACAGGATGGCTAGTCGATATCGGCGACGCAGCTTGTCTACCATATCATTCAAGCCATCTCGATACCTGCTACCAACAACAAACTGACCGCGGACGATCGAGTCGATGGCCACCCAGGCTCCTGATTCGCCCCCCTGGACGAATTCGGCGGCGGTGTCGGCGCCCACCCACGCTGCCGATCCCAAACGGATCCGACGGCCATTGATGACGGCCGCTACGCCCAGGCCGGGTTCTTCGACAAAGTCCGTTATTGAGGCCGGATCGGCCGGTCTGGCAAGAGATTGCAGTTGGCGACTGACCGGATGAGTAGAGTTCCGGGCCAGCGAAGCGACCAAGCCTCGTTCTGCCTCGCTCATGGGCTCACCCTTGAACCGGATTTCCCCTTCGGGCTCGGTCAGGGTTCCGGTCTTGTCAAAGATGACGGAATCGATGCTCGCCAGCGACTCGACTACTTCGGGGTCTCGGACAAACACCCCACGCGATCGCATCAGCCGCCAGGCGGTGCCAAAAACAAACGGCGCCGACAGCGCCAAAGCGCAGGGGCAGGCAACAATCAGCACCGCCGTGACGGCCGTGGCCGCTCTGGCCGGATCGGTCAGCGACCAATAAACTGCGGTAGCCGCTGCCAGGGTCAAAACCGCAGCGGTGAAATGCCTGGCTACCCTATCGGCGGTCGTCGCCACTTTGCCTCGACGATCCTCCTTGAAGACGGCATTGTTCCACAGGCCGGTCAGATAGCTCTGGGAGACCTCTTTGACCATCTCCAATTCGATGGCGCCACCTGTTTGCCGTCCACCTGCAAAAACATGATCGCCCGGTTGGGCGGTCTGCGGCGCCGATTCGCCGGTGACAAAGCTGTAATCGATGGTGGCCTGACCAGTCATGAGGACGGCGTCGGCGGCGATTATTTCGCCTCCGCGCACAATCATGCGATCGCCGACCGCCAACTCGGCCACCGGGATGGTACTCTCCTCGGATGAACGTCGCACGGTCACCGCCAAAGGGAAATAGGCGCGGTAGTCACGGTCGAAAGACAGTCGGTCATAGGTGCGCCGTTGAAATAGCTTACCCAAAAGCAAAAAGAAAGTCAGCCCGGCCAGGGAGTCCAAATATCCCGGTCCCAGACCAACGAGAATGTCGTAGACGCTGCGGCCGAACAGGACCAGCATGCCGAGGGCGATGGGGACATCGATATTCAAGTAGCGCCGCTGTAGTCCGGCCACAGCCGAACGGAAATAATCGGCGCCAGAATAGCCAATCACCGGCAAGGCCAGAAGCAAATTCAGGTGGCGCAACAGAGTCGACAGAGAACCGTCACTGATACCTCGACCGGCGAGATATTCCGGAAAACTCAGGAGCATGATATTGGCGAAGCAGAATCCGGCCACCCCCAATTGCGTGTACAGACGACGCCGCGGATTGGTGCCGGGCACGTCGGTGGCATCCAGTCGCAATTCCGGTTCGTACCCGAGACGAGTGAGCAGCTCGACCACCCCTCGCAACGAAATCACCTCCTGGTCGAAGGTCAGCGACAGTTCTTTGCGACCGAAGTTGGCTCGTGAGGAAAGAATGCCCTGATTGATGCGGTATAGATTCTCCAAGAGCCACAAGCAGGATGAGCAGTGCATTTGGGGCAGTTTCAAGCGCAGACGGGTGACGTGACCGTCGCTAAAGTCGATCAATTTCTGCTGCAGGTTGTGATCGTCCAGAAAGCCAAAACGGGAACCCAAACGTTCCAGTCGGGGGCGTGTTCCCGGAGTCTCGGTTTCGCGATAGTATCCTTGCAGGCCGCTCTCGTTCAGAAGCCGGTAGACAGCCCGGCAACCCCGGCAACAGAAGAGATGGCGACCCAGAGCAACACTGTCGTCCGGGCAGTCCAGTCCGCAATGGACACACGGCGCCTTAGTGGCCTTCTGTTCGTTTGGCGTGGTCGGTAGCGACTTTCTCAACTCACTCTCGTCCTTCAACATGGATTTTATAAATCCACATAGACACGGTACAAGTATAGCCATATGGCAACCGCCAGGCAACTAATTCTTGTCACCGTCAAGGCCATACCGGGTCCAACACGCAGCCCCCTGCTTTTGTTTCCCCAACCGACGAAATCGACGGATACTTCTTTTGATCTGTACAAAACAAATCTTAAGCCGTATCTTCCGCCTCGAAACACAGCATATTTGGAGTACGATCAGCACCGTGACAAAAAGAGACCTGAATTCTACCGCCACCGACCGATCCTTCGATAAGGACGTCACCGAACCTGCCGACGCGTTGGCCGAGGCAACCCTGGACACACTTCCGGAGTCGATGCAAGACTCCATGAAACGAGTCGGCTGGACCGATCTTATGCCGGTTCAGTCCAAAACCATCCCGTATGTGCTTGAGGGTCGCGATCTGATGATTCAGGCCCGCACCGGCAGCGGCAAAACCGGCGCCTTCGTCCTGCCCATATTGCATCGCGTGGATCCGAACCGGGCCACCTGCCAGGCCTTGGTCCTGGTGCCGACCCGCGAGTTGGCCCGTCAGGTCGCACAAGAGGCGGAATTGATGGCCCGAGATCGCGGCATCCGCACGGCCGTGGTTTATGGTGGCGTCGGATACGGCGCCCAGCTGGACGCCTTCCGGGCCGGCGCTCATCTCGTGGTAGGCACCCCTGGTCGCCTTTTGGACCATCTGCTGCGCGCCTCGCTGTCGCTTGAGGATCTTCAGATTCTGGTTTTTGATGAAGCGGACAGGATGCTGTCGATGGGCTTTTACCCGGACATGAAGGCGATCCAACGTTATCTGCCTAAGCGACGCCTCAGTTCCTATATGTTCTCGGCTACCTTCCCCACCCACGTGTTGCGTTTGGCTCGGCAATTTCTGGTCGACCCGGGCTTTTTGAGCCTCAGTCGAGACCGCATCAATGTGGCCGAGACTGAGAATGTCTTTTACGTGGTTCCGGCCATGGAAAAGGAACGCTGTCTGGTTCGCATCATCGAGCTGGAGAATCCGTCCTCGGCCATCATCTTTTGCAACACCAAGACTACGGTCCATTTCGTGACGGTGGTACTCCAGCGATTTGGTTATGATGCCGATGAACTCAGTTCCGACCTCTCGCAATCGGCCCGTGAGCGGGTCATGGCCCGGGCCCGGCAGGGCAAGTTGCGTCTGCTGGTGGCCACCGACGTGGCTGCCCGCGGTATCGACATCCCCGATCTTTCCTGTGTTATCCTGTACGAACCGCCGGATGATCCCGAGGCCTACATCCACCGTATCGGTCGCACCGGCCGGGCCGGGGCCAGCGGCCGAGCCATCTCACTGGTGAGCGGGATGCAAAAGCGAGAGTTGACTCTTATCGGCCAGCGCTTTGACATTGATCTTCAGGAACGCCCCCTGCCTACCGATGACGACGTGGCAACGATAGTTTCACAACGGGTTATCGCCCTCCTCGAAGCCAGGCTGCGTGAACACGACAAACTGCAGATTGAGCGCATGCAGCGCTTCGTGCCGTTGGCCCAGAGCCTCAGCCAACAGGAGCCGGAATCCGGTCTGGTGGCGATGCTGCTCGATGAATACTACCAGCAATCACTGCAGTCTCGCCCTCCGGAGCTACCGTTGGCGGAGGAGCCGACCAGAAGCAAGCCATCGCGCTCGAGTCGACCGCCAGCCAAGTCCCGCCCGAGACCTACCCGGCGCAGATAGGGAGCTTCGGCCGGCAGCCAGCAGTGGGATCTGATCCCCGTCCAGGACCGTGACGACTGAGTGTGGACATAGACGTACAATGACGCCGGATCGTCAGGACCACAAGGGTCCTGGCCTTGGTCTGAAATCCTAATGGTTCTCTGACAGAAGACTACAAGTCGGAATCTATGATAAAAAGAAAGAACAGGCCAATGCCTGTCCTTTCCAAAGAAGTATCAAGCTCTGGTCATTTCAGCAGAATCATCTTCTTTGTTTTGACAAAGCTGCCGGCCTGGATGCGATATAGATAAACTCCGGTTGCGACGGCTCGGCCACTGCTCGTCTTGCCATCCCACTCGACTGTGTAGTACCCTGCAGCCTTGTAGCCATCCACCAGAGTCCGAACCTTCTGCCCGAGCATGTTGTAGAGATCGATAGTAACATCGCTGGAAATCGGCAGATCATATTCGATAGAAGTGGTTGAGTTAAACGGGTTGGGGAAATTCTGAGCCAGGGAGAATCGTTCGGGTAGCGATGGGTTCCCGGTGATCAGCGAAGTAACTGTAACGGTTACAGATATGTTAGATCCTGCCCCCCGAGCAGCGGTTTCCGGATCGAGGTTACCTGGACGGTCCTCACGATCATATGTTGTATTAAACGGGTCTTTGATACCGGTTTTTGAAGTGTTTTGCGCCGTCGTGGCCGGGATGACAGTCGCTAACAACAATGAGAAACCAACCAGAACTCCCACGGCCCCCGCTGTCAGTAGGGTAAGTACATTTCGAGAATGGGATTTCATTCCCTCATACTCTTCTGGATTGACGCGTACACCCGCGAATAGACTCCAGTGCTCACCTCGTCGCCCACTGTATAGGCGCGAATTATGAACATGAAGTTCTTGCCGGCGAACTCCTCTTTTGGCGGGAATTCCAGGTACATGTTCACGGTTGTTGTCCCCATGGGCGAAAGGGTGAATTCGTACTTGTCAAAACTCAAAAAGGCCGCGTCCGGAGTATCTACATAATCAGCCGTAAGTGTTGCAGAGGAATTCGCCACAGTCCGACTCTGGATCTTATAGACCTGTTCACGCTCACCATTATTCGTCACTGTGAGAACTTTCCCGGCCGCCTTGCCAATATCGTGACTCTTGCCCAGCGGTACATTGTCGACGTAGATCTCTCCTGGTGCCATTGTGAAGTCAACGCTCGCACTAGATCTTGTTGATACCTGGTGGGCGTCTGCTTTGACCGTATCAGTCGTGAAGATAATCCGACTTTTGAGCCCCACCGCCAAGTTCATGGAACCGACGCCAAGCGTATGTGACCAGACATTCACCTGATATTTCTTGCCGAGGAATTGATCGTCATCCGGAATGGATATTACTACATCGGCTGTGGCATTCTGATTTGGCTCCAATGCGAATAGATTCCGGCTGAGCGCTATCCATGATACATCTGGAACGGCGGCTGCTCCCTGTTTGAGCTCACCGCTGTCGGGAACAAGAACGTCCATCTGCAAATCCACCGAGATTTCTCCGGTGTTGGTAACGATCAACTGCAGATTAGCCAATTCTCTCAGATTGTAAGTCTGCCCAATCTGAAGGTTCTCAATCACTACTTCACCCAGCTGAGTGCTCAGGCCACCGGCCACCGATATGTCAGGTATGTTTACGACCGCAGCCAGGGCTAAACCGAGGGCAAAGAAAAATCCGATTTTTCTCATCACACCTCTCCTTGAACGGAGTATAATCCGTATAAAATTTCAAACTTGTCCTTGGCTAAATGAAGCCACTGTTTTATGACCCACGTCAAGCGTTTTGAGCCTGTACTACGCCGCCGAAGCTGTAATTGTCACCGTGATATCCTGCTCTGTCGTTACAGTTGTACTGGTCGGCGCCTCAAATTTGATCCATAGGTAACGAGCTGCACTGGCAGCAACCGCCAGTCCGGTTTGATCACCGGCGAAAATCGTAGCTGACGAGGTTTGGTCAGAAGTTGTCAGATAGGTGTCCGCATCAAAGCTGACCGCTGTTGGTTTAGTGGCGTTAAACTGAGCACTCAAACGATAAGTCTCTGATCCGGGTGCTCCTGATGTTGCAGTCCAGCCTCCCGGATTCGTCAACTTGATGGCATAAGTTTCAGCAACGTTGCCGGCGTTAACAACATGCGACGAATCAGTCGACACGGTTTCGCTTGACGCTAGTACAGTTCCAAAGGCCAATGGACCTGTAGCAGTGACACTCAGACTCTGAATGGTCACCGTGACACTAATCGTGGCTGGGTTGGCAGCCAATACCTCCACGGCCGTCAGGGTAATGACGAGACCGCACAGCAAGACAGCCAGACTCACAGTCATCGTGCGTTTCATGTTGGACCTTTCCGAAAAACGGTTTCCAGGGATGTGCTTTGCCAGCACACTAGTAGTAGTAAGAGATCGGAAGTACCGATGGAAAAGACGAGGGGGGCCCGAGGGTGTATGAGGGGGGAGCGATCTGACCCTCGCATCGCATTGCTCGGCTCAGGTAGTTGTCGAAGCCGACATTATGACTATATAGCCGATGTCCAACACCATGTTTTCGCTACTCAGCTGTCACAGTCATGGTGGAAGAGTACTCATTGTGGGAGACAGTGCTGGTCGGTGTTTCAATACGAAACCACAGGGTGACTGTGCCGGAGGCTGCCACACCGGTGGCAATGGTGAAATCTGTTGCATAGGCTGAGATATCGGTCCAGGGTCCTGAATCACTAGTCGTTGACCACTGCGCGCGAATCTGATCGGCTCCATTGACTGCGTCGCTGATCGTCCAACTATCGGTACCGTCTGTGAACTGGCTGATTTGACCGATGAAATTCTCGGCACCTGTTCCATCGTTGGTGATGACGCTGGTTTGGGCTGTCAGCCAAGTGTTCAGTAGATTGGTGCCGAAAGTAA
The DNA here is from genome assembly GCA_043819515.1 of bacterium. GTDB lineage: Bacteria > Zixibacteria > MSB-5A5 > GN15 > FEB-12 > DAOSXA01. Next base: position 61,243 of record JBDRES010000003.1, on the reverse strand, counting down.
ATGTCGGGTCGCCAACTGAGACACTTATCGATACCGTCCAGAACACTTTCAATTGCACGTGGTCAATGTTTATTGCATCAGCGCTTGTGTTCCTCTTGAATATTATTACGCCAAAGGTCGTAGCGTTGATTTCAGCAGGTGTCCAGGTTGCACCCCACAGGGGATTTGTAGCGCCGGTGCCGGTTAGATCAGCATCAGTATCTTTAGCTAGTGCTCCGTACATGAGATCTCCGACATAGCTACTACCATTCTTTGTCAGCGCAACATCAATTTCTCGGCCGCCGGCAAGAACTGCCGCACCATTACCATTGACTCTCAGATATATCGAATCAATGACTGCATTGGAAGGGACTCCGACGGTGAAATTAGTCACATAGAGAGTATCTTGTGTTGTATTAGCATAGATTGTTCTACTGCCATCGTCAGCAAATACGTTAGTGGGATCGGTCCAATTCGTCCCCGATGCAGTGGCAGGATCGTTGTAATCCCCTGTAGCTGCAAGTACGGCTACAGACATCACCAACGACACCAACAACAGTCTTCTTATCAACATCTCACTTTCCTTAGTGTTTCGCATCGTAGTGACCGAAACAAGTTGCAAGATTCAGAGCACTCCGCCGGCGAACCTATTCCCTAACATCGACTGGTCAGTGCAAACATATTACAGCTAATAAGCTGGGAACAAGGTCAGAGGCTGAAGATACGACTGTCCATTTTAACATACACCTCTTGCCAAGATGTTTCTAACAAGACGAGCAAGAAGAGCAGATGACGAGCTGGCGCCGGGCGATCAGGGGATATCTGACATATTTGCATCTAACGCATCAGCAGCATCTTCCGAGTGGCCAGGAAATCATCCGCCTGGAGACGATAGAAATATACACCGGACGAGACGGCCTTACCACCGTCATCAGTGCCGTCCCAGAGCACGATCTTTCGGCCGACACCTACTGACCCGTCAACCAGAACCCGCACCCGGCGCCCGAGGATGTTATAGATTTCCAGATGCACCATTGCCTGCCTGGGCAAGGCAAACTCGATCCAGGTCTCGGGATTGAAGGGATTGGGATAATTCTGCCCCAGTTCAAAGCGGTCGGGCAATTCGGAGTCGCTCTCCCCGGCAACATCGGTGGGTGATGAAGTCACGCAGGTGTCTTCGGAGGCCGCCGACCCACAGGCATTGACGGCCACGACATAATACTTGTGTACGCCGCCAGGGGGTTGCACATCGGCGTAGTCAGTGGCCGCCGTCGAACCCAGTTTGATACCGTCACGATAGACATCATAGCTGTCGGCCCCGGCAGCGGCCATCCAGGTCAAACTCAGCGCGCCCGGAATCGGCTGACAATCGGTCAGAACCGGCCGCTCCGGAGGTGCTTTTACGGTGACCAAAACACTGTCGCTGATACCGCTGCAGCCGCAATTGCCACAGGCCTTCACGGCGTAGGAGTAGATGCCACCATCGCTTTTGGATAAGCAGTACTGGGTGACCAGACCGATACTGGTGAACCCGCCCCCGCCCTCACGAATCTCGTAACGAATGGCATTCGGCACCGGATCCCAACTCAGGCAGAATCGCCCGCCGGCACATGGTGCCGGGTTGGACACGGCCAATGTGGTGGGCGTGGCGGTGGCGGCGATCACGGTGATGCGGTACCCGGGCCCGACCGGACCGCAGCCGCAACCGTTGCAGGCCCGGAGCTGATACTCATAAGTTCCAACCGTGTCCGGCTGAATGCAGTACTGCAATACGTCGCCGAGATCGACCCAGTCCCCGTCATCACGCCGCAGCTGGTAGCCCCCGGCGTCGGGGACGGCTGTCCAACTCAGGCAGACCTGATGGCCGGTACAGACGGTGTCAAAATCCGCCGTCAGCACCGGCGTTGCCGTCGGGGTGGCGACGACAGCAATGGACTGCGCCGACGTCGGTGCGGAACAGCCGCAGTCGGAACAGGCTCGCAGCTCAAGGGTATGATTACCGACGACGGTGGCCGTTAAGCAGGCCTGGGTGGTATCGCCGACGGCGGCCCAGTTGCCGCCAGCAAGGCGGTATTCATATCGTGTGGCGCCGGGGGTTGTCGGCCAACTCAGGCAATAATCGCTGCCAAGACAGGCCGTGTCGACGCTGAGAGTGAGTTGGGCCGGGGTTCCGGGAGCAGTCTGAACCGAAACCACTGCCGGTGGACTCGGATCGGAGCAGCCACAGTCGCCACAAGCGCGAACTTCAAACACATAGTCTCTCTGTTCGGAAAGATCCCGGCAGATGTTGGTACTGTCGCCGCAGGTTATCCATCCGCTACTGTCGACCCGGACCTCGTAGTGGTTGGTGAGGCTGACGGCATCCCAACTCAGGCACACTTCACCCTCCGGACAGATGACAGTGCTGGAGAGTTGGATCTCTCCTGGCGAGCCCATTAACAAATCCACAGCCACGATCATCTCGCCTGTCGGTTGGCTGCAACCACATTCATCGCAGGCACGCACTTGATAATGATGCCGGCTGATTTCGCCCTGGGTGTAGCAAACCTGGTTGACCAGACCGATAGTTGTCCAGTCGCCTCCGTCGACACTTAACTCATAGTAGTCGGCCCCGGTGACAGGATCCCACGAGACACAGTACTCCTGGTTGATACAGGCCGGATTGGGTGAGGCACTGAATGAGGCCGGGGTGGCGGGCGCGGGTTCGACCAGAATGGTCACCATAGTGTCCGGTTGGCCGCAGCCACACTCATTGCAACCCCGGATTTCGTAACTATAGCCGCCTGGAGCGGTCGGCGTATAGCACACTTCGTTGATGTCGCCCAAGTCAGTCCAGATGCCGGCATCTTGGCGAATCTCGTAACGCTCGGCACCTTCAGCTGATGGCCAGGACAAACAAATGCTCTGCCCCAGGCAAATGCGGTCGTTGGAGACGGCCAGGCTATCGGGCGGCAGCGGCGCCTGGATGACCGGGACCACCACCGGCCGGCCGGCTTCACCGCAACCACAGGCATCGCAGGCCCGTACCTCGAAAACATGCGTGCCGGCTGAGCCGTAGGCGTAGCAGCTCTGAGTGCCCGAGGCCATGCTGATCCAATTGCCGCTATCGCTCCTGAGCTGGTACGAAGTGGCTCCGGGCACGGTCGACCAACTGATACAAAACGCCCCGCCGGCGCATGGTCTTTCCACGGACGATTCGATCGTCGCCGGGGGCTCAATCATGGGCCGGACGTCAACGTTGCGAGGAAGACTGGGTTCACCGCAGCCGCAACTATTGCAGGCGCGCACGCGGAAGGAATAGATGGCGGCGCTGTCGCGGGTCAGGCACAGGCTAGTGATATTGCCGACCGAGTCGTAGGCGGCACCGTCTTCGCTTATCTCGTAATAAGTGGCGGTACCAATCGGGGACCAGCTTAAACAGAACTCCTGGCCGATACAGGCCGGATCAACGTTGATGATCGGCGCTCCTGGTGAGGGCGGCGTGGCCAGCACCGTCACGGTTCTGGCCGGACTGGCACCGCTATAGCCACAAGAATTACCGGCGCGAATGCGATAGCTATAATATCCGGCCACCTCGCGGGTGAAGCAGATCGAGGTAGTATCCCCGAGACTCACCCAGGCGGCGCCGTTTTCGCTGAGTTCATAATGGGTAGCGGTAGGTACTGCAGTCCAACTCAGGCAATACTTCTGACCGGTGCAAACCGGATTGGCCCCGGTGTTGGGGACGGTCGGGGTCGCCGGTGCAACCTGTACGGTTACCACTTCCGTGGCGCTCGGTTGCCCGCATCCGCATTCATTGCAAGCGCGCACTTCGTAATAGTGGCTGTCGACGCTGTTCTTAGTGAGACAGATCTGCGTGGAGCTGCCGACATTGGTCCAGAAGCCGGAATCCTCGCGCACCTCATAGTGCGTAGCACCGGCCACGCCACTCCAACTCAGGCAGTACTGCTCGCCGAGACAAACCGGGTTGGGGCTGGCTTGAGGCAGTGAGACCCGGCCCGGAGCCTCAATCACCGCCACCGACACATCAACACTGGGCTGGCCACAGCCGCAATCATCGCAGGCCCGAACCTGGTACACGTAACTGCCGGGCGCACTCTTGGCCAGGCACCTCTGCGTAGCGTTGCCCACGTCGACCCAGAGGCCGCCAGCTTCCTGAAATTCATAACGCACCGCTCCGGTCACCGACGACCAGGTAACGCAATAAAGATCCCCGGTGCAGACGGTGTCCGGAACTACACTGGGGGAAGCCGGAGCGTCAATGGAGTCCCTCACGATGACCGTTGCGGCCGGACCGGGATCAGTTGTCCGGCAGGGGTTGAGAGCCAGCAAGTGCAGATCGTGATGGCCGGGGCCGGCGATAATATCAACCGTGGAGTCGGCCCCGTCATAGATCAGACCACCATCCAGGAACAACTGGTATCCGGTTGCGGCTGCTTGCCACGGCCAATGAACCGCGAACGCTGTGCCCGGACATAACGGCTCGCCAGGCAGAATCGGAGCCGGAGGAGTAGCCATACTGTCACAGCATTCACACCACAATTGACTGACTGCTCCGGTTGCAAAGGCGCCGCCTCCGGCCGAGTAGTGGGCGGCTACCAGATCGATTTCAGTGGCCTCCGAGGCATCCCAGATTCTCAGCGAAGCCATATTACCGGGCTGGAAGCCGTCTACATCGGGAGTCAGATCGTCGTCGGCATAAGCCTCGATAGTAACCGGCCACGACCCCAGAAAGACCGTCGCCCCCACACAAAGTCCGCCGTCGTATATGGCCAATTCATCACAAGTATCCAGATTGCACCCGCTGGTCGAGTCCAGACCAAATAGGTGACTCAATCCGGAGCTTGAGGAAAAGAGAAAGTGGTCGGGCAGGCTATCGCACTCTTGAGCCGGTGCATTTCCAGCGATCAGTCCACACCATAACAACAATCCCAGGAATCTGAACATTGGCCGCTTAATAAACAATGCCTTCCTTTCACAAAGATACCAAGACGCTCCCCGGGCCGCAGATACACTGCCGCCCTTCGGTCACGCCAAAAACCCAGCCTAGCTGGTCCTCACTATCCTTGTCAGGTCCGGGGTCACTCAAACAAACAGGTAGGTACTGGGGAGTTTGAGCAGCCGAAAACGAATCCTTGATGGCTGCTTGCCAAGCTCCACCGGAAATATACCATGGTAGTCCAATATGTCAAGGCAGTACCGACCGCCCCGAACGGATGACCTCCGGGGGCGATCGGCCGGGATTATGGGCGGCGGCATGTTGTTGTCGGTCCGGCGGTCGCCGGTCCGGGGATAGGGCTGCTACCCTTTCCTTACCGGCTCATTAGTGTATTTAGGTCTATTTTGTCTAAAAGTGTGGAACCTGGGCCGCTTCCGACCGATTAATCCATGTACACTGACGCCGGACAGCACCAACTGGAGAAACACATGAGATTCGACAACATCGGCGACGCCATCGGGCGCACACCGTTGATCAAACTGAACCGCCTGACGGCAGGCGACAGTGCCACCGTTTACGCCAAGATGGAAAGCTTCAACCCCGGCGGTTCGGTCAAGGACCGTATCGGTGTGGCCATGATAGATGCTGCGGAGAAATCCGGGCACTTGAGACCGGGGATGACCATCGTTGAGCCGACCTCGGGCAATACCGGTATCGGATTGGCTATGGTCGCAGCCAGCCGCGGCTACAAGTGTGTTATGACCATGCCCGAGACTATGAGTGTTGAAAGGCGTTCCATCCTGGGACTTCTGGGCGCTGAGATTGTGCTGACACCCGGCCCGGACGGAATGAAAGGGGCTATCGCCAAGGCTGAAGAGATCGCGGCCCGGGACGGGTTCTTTCAGCCTCTCCAGTTCTCCAATCCAGCAAACCCGGAAATCCATACCGTTACCACCGGCCCTGAAATAATCGCCGACCTAGGCGACATCAAACTCGACGCTTTTGTGGCAGGAGTCGGCACCGGCGGTACTATCAGCGGCACCGGACGGGTCCTCAAGGACAGATACGGCTGCCGAATTGTTGCCGTCGAACCCGAAGCCTCGCCGGTGCTTTCGGGCGGCAAACCGGGCCCGCACCCGATTCAGGGCATTGGTGCCGGTTTTGTTCCGGACAATTACCACGCTGACGTGGTCGACGAAGTATTGACGGTGGCCGTCAAAGATGCCGTTCAGACGGCTCGTGATCTGGCCGCCAAGGAGGGCATGCTGGCCGGTATTTCGTCAGGAGCCATCGTCTGGGCGGCGTTGCAGGTAGCTAAGCGTCTGGGACCGGGCAAGACGGTGGTCACCATCGTCTGCGACACCGGCGAGCGTTACCTATCTACGATGCTCACCGAACACCTGACTCAATAGACCGGACAAAATACCGATAAGAGCTATTATGCTAGCCATATTTGAAGACATCAAAGCTATCTATCGCAACGACCCGGCCGTGAGGAATATCGAGTTCATCCTCTACCCCGGTTTCCAAGCGATTACGTTTCACCGCTTCACGCATCTGCTGTGGAATCTGCATATACCGTTCATTCCCAGGCTGTTCTCACAAATAATCCGCTTCCTCACCGGGTTGGAAATCCACCCCGGGGCCACCATCGGCAAAGGGTTCTTTGTGGATCATGGGGCCGGGGTGGTGATTGGCGAGACCTCGATCATAGGTGACAATTGTGTGCTGTTTCATAACGTCACTCTGGGAGGTACCGGCAAACATAACGGCAAACGTCACCCCACTCTGGGCCACGACGTGTTTGTCGGGACAGGGTCGACGCTGCTGGGACCGATAAGCATCGGCAACAACGTCAAGATCGGCGCCAATGCTTTTGTCGTTATGCGCGACGTTCCTGATAACTGCACTGTCGTCGGGACGCCGGCCAAGATAATCAGGCGCGACGGCGTTGACGTCAATGAAGACCTGCCCAAGACCAACGATCGCCTGGTGTTGCAGGGTGAAGCCGTCTGATCGTCGTGGTGATGACCTAAGGCAGCCGACCACCGGCTAATCTGCCAGGTAGTACATCTTTTCAAGTAATAGAGTTGATTTAGTCAGGCTCTGACCGCATTTTGCTGATGATGTGGTCGGGGCTTTGGCTATGATGGTCCGGCCCCTGGCGACTGCTGAATTGGCAATATGAAGTGGTTTAGAAAAAAGCCCCGGCTAAGCTCCAACGAGAAAGTGCCGCCAAAACGGTCGGCCGATCTGCAGATTATTCGTCAGAAATTTGCAGATTTTTATGCCCTGCTCGAGGCCAACAATCTGGTCCTATACCTCATCGGGGACATGGAAGAGAAGTCGCAGGGTGATTACCTGTTTGACCTCAACTACATTCGCGACAAACTGGCCCAAGTACGACCATTGGTGATTGAGATAATCGATCGCATGGTAGCCCTTGGGGGACCGGCCTACGAGGGTTTGCGCAAGCGCTATGACCTGATCGACACCCAAATCGACGTTGTCCTGCCTGGCAATCGACCGCTCCAGAAGGACAGGTACATCCGACCCTTCAATCATCTGGAGCGGATGCACTCTTATAGTGTCGGCAGCAAGAACGCCCAACTGGGAGAGATGAAATCCAAGCTGGGACTGCCCGTGCCGCCTGGGTTTGCCATAACCGCCTGGGCCTACAAACAGTTTATCGAGGCCAACAACCTGCAGGAGCGTATCAGCCGCGAGATCAGCCTGATCGATATCCGCAGCCACGAAGATCTGGCCCGCGTCAGCAAAGCCATCCGTGAGCTGGTCAGTAGCTCTGGAGTGCCGGATGACATTGTCGCCGCCATCAAGGAAGCCGCCCACGACCTGACGGCGCATTCCGGCACTGATCGCTTCAGTATGCGTTCCAGCGCCGTCGGCGAGGACACCTTGTTTAGCTTCGCCGGTCAGTATCGGTCCTATTTGAATGTTCATTCGGACGATCTGGTCAGGTACTATCGTGAGGTCCTGGCCAATAAATTCACGCCGCAGGCGATTTACTACTTTCTCAGTCACGATCTGTCCGAGTCGGCTCTGGCTATGAGCGTCGGCTGTGTGGCTATGGTCGATGCCGTCGCGGCCGGCGTAGCCTACACTCGCTGTCCGGTCAATCCGAGCGATGACCGCATCATGATCAGTTCGATCTACGGCCTGGGCAAGTACCTGGTCGACGGGACCCTTACTCCCGACGTCTTTCGGGTTTCTCGTCAAGACTTCAAGGTCGATCAAGAGATAATCTCGGACAAACCGGTTTGTCTGGTAATGAATCCCGATGGCGGCACTATGGAGCAGGCGGTCCCGGAGAGTCTGCGCGCTAAGCCGTCACTAAGCGAAGAGCACCTGTGCCGGTTGGCAAGATACGCCGATCAACTGGAGCGGCATTACAACTCGCCTCAGGACATAGAGTGGGCCGTTGATAAGTCCGGTCAGCTGCTTCTGCTGCAAACACGCCCCCTGCAGGTTATGAAGGCGGCCAGCGGCGATCCGCCCCCGGACATGACCAACCAAATCCGTTTGACCGACCACGGCTACACTGTTTGTCACGGCGCCGGGGCCGGGAAGGTCCACCATGTATCGGCGGCGGCAGATCTATTCTCGGTCCCCGAGGGGGCGGTACTGGTGGCGCCGCATCCGTTTCCCGGCTTGATTACGGCCATGGGCAAAATCAACGCCCTCATTACCAGCGTCGGCAGCGTCGCCTCCCACATGGCCACTATCGCTCGCGAGTATCGGATTCCGACGCTGGTAGGGGTGCCTGACGCCGCCCACTTGCCGGCCGGGCTGGAAGTGACGGTTGATGCCACCGGGGCGGTGGTATACGAAGGGCGTATGGAGGCCCTCATCAATGCCCGTCGGCCCCAATACGAACAGGCCGACGAGGGTACGATTTACGACGTGCTCGGCCGCATCCTGGACTTGATCTCCCCCTTGCGGTTGCTTTATCCGGATGACGATGATTTTGTCGCGGAAAACTGCGTAACCTTTCATGATATCACACGTTTCGCCCACCAGCGCGCGACGGAAGAAATGTTTTTGGGCGCCAAGGACCTGGAGGACAAAGATCAGATCTCGTTGCGCTTGCGGACCGAGATCCCGCTCCAGGTCAATATCATCTATATCGACCGGGAGTACCATCTGGACCAAAACGACGGTTGGGTTTCACCGGATGATATCGGCTCTACCCCCATGGAGGAGTTCTGGTCCGGGGTGGTGCTGGAGGGTTGGCCGCGGGCGGCGGCACCGAAGGGGATGAAACCGGTCGGGACTATTGCCGGCAAGGAGCCGCACCCCGGCGCGCGCCTTGGTTATTCCGAAAACAGCTTTGCCATTTTGGGCCATGAGTACATGATTGTCAGTCTGCGTACCGGCTATCATCTGGCCACGGTGGAAGCACTGAGTTCCGAAGATCTCAGCAAAAACTACATCCGCATGCAGTTCAGCTACGGCGGTGCGACCCTGGATCGTCGCAAACGACGAGTTAAATTGATCACTCATATCCTGCGCACCATGGGCTTTGTGTGTCAACGTCGGGCCGACTTCCTGAGCGCTACCATGTCGTACAAAGACCGGCATCAGATCTCGCACACGTTGCATCTTTTGGGAAGATTGACCATCATGACCAAACAGCTCGATATGGCTCTGTCCTCGGACCGCATCACCGAGTGGTATGCCAAAGATTTCATGAAACAGTTGGGCCTTAAGTGGCATCCGGACGAGGTTCCCGACCACGCATCCAACCAGACCACGGCCGAGGCCGGCCACCAGGAGGTAGGTGATGAGTAAGCGTATACTGGCCGTCGACGACGAAATTCACATGCTGAAGCTTCTTCGGCAGGTGATTCAGGACAAAACGCCTCATCGCGTGAGCACCACCAACAACTCCCTGGAGATCCCGGAGCTTTTGTCCCGCCAACATTATTCCTTGATCATTGCCGATCTGCGCATGCCGGGATTGTCGGGAATGGATCTGCTGAAGTGGATCAAAGACAACAACCGCACCGAGGTCGTGATCGTGCTTACCGCGTTCGGCAGCCCCGACGTAGCCCACGAGGCTCTGCGGGCCGGGGCCTTCGATTACCTCACGAAGCCGATCCATCGCGAGGAGTTGCTGGTCGCCATCGAACGGGCTCTGCTGTATCGCGATCGACAGAAGGAACTGGACCAGATGCAGATGACCTTTCACAATCAGTCGCTGGCCGAGGCCAGGGAGCTGTTTGAAGAGCACTATTTCACCCGGGTCGCGACGATCAGTAACTGGGATGCCGACAGTGTCGCCCGCCACGCCGGTATCAGCGTGCCGGCGGCCCGGGAATTCTTGAGACGGCTGCAGGACAAGGGTTAAATGTAGATTGCCTCAGCCCGCCTTCCGGGCTATATTCCCGCGAACAGGAGTTGTGCAGATGAGGAATGTAACGGCCGGGGACATAATGATCCCCCTTGACAAGTATCCCCACATACCCCATTGGTTCACGTTGCGTCAGGCGATAGCGGAGATGGAGCACTCCGAGATCGAGATCAACGGTCGCAAGTCGTTGCCACGGGTAGTGCTGGTTTTTGACGAGAAATATCAGCTTTTGGGAATGGTTCGCCGCCGAGATATCTTGCGCGGCCTGGAACCTGAGTTCCTGCTGGAGAGCCCTTCACCCCGAAGGCGCGAGATGTTTGACTCGGAAACCGACCCGGCGCTCTCGGAGGTGTTTTTTGACCGCATCCAAAAGGGGATCGCCAAGCGCGCCGAGCGACCGGTCAGCGAAATCATGATTCCTATTCGCGGCACAGCCAATTTTGACGATCACATTGCCAAAGTGGTTTATGAGATGAACGCCAACAAATTCAGTCTGCTGCCGGTGCTGAAGGACTCCAAAGTAGTCGGAGTGGTTAGAACCGTTGACGTTTTTCACGAATTCGCCAAGATCTTAGAGTAGCTGTTGGCCGAAGGCTACCCCGGCCCCGCATCCTCAGGTCGGTGCTACTTCTCCGGCTCGCTGAAAATAAGCGCCTGGAAACGGAAAATCCGAGTCGCTTCCTGTCGATAGCAATCAAGGGCCAAGCCGGCCTTGCGACACGTGTTTTCCAGAAAAGCTTCACGGTCCCAACCTTGCTCCACGGCCACCTGCGGCAGCAACAACCCCCGATTTCGGCCGCGAATGATCATCAGGCCGTCGCGACCAACCTCGATCTCATCCAATGAGCCGACCGGCTTTAATGGCGTCAGAGCGGAGATTTCAATCGTTATGCGCGCCAGTTCCGAGGCAGCCACGGGCGGGAAACGGTGATCGGAGAATGCGGCCGAGACGGCACACTGCGACACCGTTTTGAAAAGCGGCTCGACGGCTTCGGTATAGCCGATACAGCCGCGCAGCCGCCCCTCCCTCTTCAAGGTAACAAAGGCCGCCCCTGGTCTCGACAGAAGGTCGTCGACCTGGAAATCCGGAGGCGCCTGACCGTGAAGGTAGGTTTCGATGCTCCGGCGGGCGATCTCCAGTAGCTGCTCTTTGTGCTGGGACGACAGGAAATCTTCGGCGGCCAAATCGCTCTCCATGAGGCTACCCCCTTCGGCTTGCATTAAATCCCGGACTCGGTAAACGGCGAGGGCGGCATAACCAACAACGCTGCTTTTGTCCCCGGTCTTGTCGCCGGAGTCGCCGTATTTTAGGAGTACCGCCCGATTAGCACCGCGGTCGACGGCGGTTTTTAGAATCGCAGCAACGGCCCCGCCACCGCAAGCTTCGACAGCCTTATTCTGCAATTCGCGCTGCAGCCGAGCAGCGTCGAGGTTCAAGACACAGTCCAGACCGAGCGAATCTATGGGCCAACCTTCGGCGGCCGACCGGTAATGTTGCCAGTCGGTCGAGGCCACCAAGAGCGTGCGATCATCCCAGGGCAGTTCCAGCAAGGCCTGATACAGAGCGTCGATACCCTGCGAATCCTGATAGCCCAGGGCAATGGGAACAATCGAAAAATCGGCAAGGACTGTCTGCAGGTAGGGTAACTGAACTTCCAGGGAATGCTCCTGACGGTGCGCGTCGGCCAAGATCGAGATCCCGGGCTGTTGTGAGGACAAAGCGCACCACTGGGAATCGCAGATAACATCGCCCAGGGGCGTACGCCACACCTGGCCGGGAAAAGCCACAGCGGCTCCCTGGAAACCAAAGCGATGCGACGGGCCACAGAGTACCACGCGCTTGAAATCTGTGTCTGCAAGCAAGCCGTATCCGTAAGCTGCCACCGAGCCGGAATAGACCAATCCGGCGTGCGGGACGATAAGGGCCAGCAAATCTCCCTGGCTCGGGGCCTGCAAATCAACGGCATCAAGATGGGTCTGCACCAGTCGCGACAACTCGCCCGCATCGGCCGGGTAGAACTGACCCGCCACCGCCGGCGGGCGCACACTCGGCTGCTTGGACGCCGTCGCCGCGGCCAAAGACAAAACCAGTGCCAACACAACTATCATTGGGTACTCGCTTGGGATTCGCTTATTATCACAATAGACATCTCATCGGCGGCGGTCAAGCCAAAAAGGTTTTTGCCTGGGCGGAGCTCATGGTGTAGTTTGGTAGTATGAGTCGCGTCGTAGTCATTCGCCGGGCGGTATCGGGAGAACCGATCCCTTTCGCCCGAAACGATTACCGTCAGCTCCTTGAGTCGGGACTGAAGCTGTTGTGCAGCGCGGCCGATGTCTCGACCGCTTTGCACGAGCTGTTGCCCGGGGGGCCGGTCGGTATGAAACCCAACTGCGTCGCCCACGACAAGAACTCTACTTCGGTCGCGCTGGCAGATGCGCTGAGTGATCTCCTGGAGGAATCAGGCTGGGCCGCCAACGATCTGATTGTTTGGGAACGGACCAGCCAGGAATTGCGCCAGGCAGGCTTCAAACTCAATGCGGCTTCATTTGGCCGTCGCTGCCTGGGCACCGATGCTCATCCGACCGGCTATTCACACTACTTCTATACCTCGGGTGAAGTGAACAGTCTGGTTAGCAGCATTTTGACAGAAACGGTGAACTCCAATATCAACCTGCCGATCCTAAAGGATCATTCGCTGGCGGGATTGTCGTGCGGTCTGAAAAACATGTACGGCGCCATCAACAACCCCAACAAATACCACGACAACAACTGCGACCCGCATGTCGCCCATGTCAATAACCTGGCCCCGATCAAGAAGACTCAGCGGCTGACGGTTGTCGACGCAGTCAGTGTGCAATACCATCGCGGTCCGGGTTACAGCCCCAAGCATGTGGCCTGGTATGGCGGGATTGTTCTGTCTAAGGATCCTGTCGCCGCCGATATAGTTGGGCTGACGATCTTAGAACATCTGCGGACAAGTCACGGCCTGCCCACGTTGGAGGCAAGCGGTCGTCCGGCAAAATACCTAAGCTCGGCCGAGTTTCTGGGGCTGGGCACTGCTCAGATGGATCAAATCGACCTGGAAGTGAGAGTACTTCGTGATGACGGGCGACTTGTCGCCGGGGAGTTGTGGTGATGCGGCGGCGGCAATTCCTGAAATGCATGGGGTGTACGGCGGCGGTGACAGCCGCCGCTCAGACGGATATGTGGCCGGAGATGCTGGGCGGCATTGAAAACGCGTGTGCCTTTGATCTGGGGAATGAGCTCTCATCCGTACCTGCCCGGCATTACAAGAAATTGGACGAGGGTGGCATCGAATGCGGTCTCTGCCCTCGCCACTGCTATGTGACCGACGTCGAGCGCGGCTTTTGCGGTGTTCGTGAAAACCGCAACGATGAGTATTTTACGTTGGTCTACGGTTTGCCCTGCGCGGTAAACATCGATCCTATTGAGAAGAAACCGCTGTATCACTTTTATCCGGGCACGACAGCCTTCTCACTGGCCACCGCCGGGTGCAATGTCAACTGCAAATTCTGCCAGAACTGGGAGATTTCACAGTCGCGACCGGAACAGACGCAGAACTACCGCCTGACGCCTCAGCAGATAGTAGAAACTTGTCGGCAACGGCAGATTCCAAACATCGCTTATACCTATTCGGAGCCGGTGGTTTTTTACGAGTATATGTTTGATATTGCGGTGCTGGCTCGAACCGCCGGGATCAGGTCGGCAGTCATCACCGGTGGTTATATTGAGACCAAGCCGCTGGCCGAACTACTGCTGGTAGTTGATGCCATCAAGGTCGATCTCAAGGCGATTCGTCAGAAGTATTACCGTGACGTGGTCCACGGCGAACTAGATCCGGTGCTCAAGGCGCTGGAGCAAATCAAAGCGGCCGGGGTGTGGTTGGAAATAGTCTACCTGGTAGTGCCGACGCTGAATGATTCGGAGGCCGAGTTCACCGAGTTGGCCCGCTGGATCAAGCGCCATCTGGGCACTGACACACCCCTTCACTTCAGCCGCTTCCATCCCCAGTATCTTCTGCGGGATTTGCCCAAGACTCCCCTGGCAACCTTGGAACGGGCCTACGATGCCTGCCGATCCGAGGGACTGGAATATGTCTATTTGGGGAACGTCCCTGAGCATCGGGCCGAGTCGACTTATTGTCCCAGGTGCGGCCAGATGATTGTCGAACGCCGCGGCTACAAAACCAGATTGGTCGGCATCGATGCCGGCCATTGTCGCCAGTGCGGACACAAGATTGTCGGCCGGTTTTGATAGTGATGGATGAGAGTCGGTTTTGGGCAACGTGGTGACCAAATGAAAGCCCCGCTTAGACAGTATGCCTTCTTGATTGGCTGGTTTTCGCTCGGAGCGCAGGTCATTCTGCTGCGCCAAACAACAGCCACCTTCGGTGGCAGCGAGATCCTGATCGGTTTCGGCCTGACCGGCTGGTTGCTCGCTGTCGCGGTCGGGGCGGCAATAGGCGGCATGGCCCGCAAGGCCCGATCAATGCCGATCCTGACCAGCGCGGCCGGGGTTATTTTAGTATTCTGCTTCACTCTGGTACGGATGTCGCCACGCCTCATATCAAGTATTGTCTTTGAGGAGATTGACTTGGCCACCGCCGCCGCTACCGCATTTGTGGCTATGCTTCCAGTCGGTTCTTTGTGCGGCTGGATGTTTGCCGAGGCGGCCAGAATGGCTTGGCGTCCAGCCACAGGAGTCGCGCAGGTTTATCTGTGGGAGGGCCTGGGAGCCTTTGTTGCCGGATTGACCGTTACAATACTGACCGGCCTGGTCAATGATTGGTACAGCGTCCTCATGGTTTGTACCGTGACCATGTTTGGAATCCGTTGGACCTCGCCCCTGCTCAGTTTGTCTACCGCGATCGGCGCAGCCATGTTTGCTCTCCTGGCCTTTGCGTGGGCAGCCCAGGCACCAGAGATGGTCGAATCTCTGGATTCCGCCTGCTGTCGCCCGTTTGAAGTCCTGGAGTCGTTTGATACGCCATACTCGCATCAGATCATAGCCCGGCGGGATGAACAGGTCTTTGTCGTCACCAATAATCGGACCGAGGCGATCGTATCCGACACCAACCAGGCTGAAACCATTATCCTGCCATCGCTGCTGATGCATCCTGAGGCCGAGCGGATATTCATCGATGGCAGCGTCGATGGTTTGGTGGCGGCGATAACCAAAGGGCATAATCGCCGAGAGCTGGTGATCTGTGATCCACGGCGCAAAGTCCAACGTTTCTGGCAGGATCTCGCTCCAGCCGGCACCCGGCTCACGCGGATCAGCGATGATCCACTGTCATACTTGGGTCGTCAACAGGGTCGTGAAACTTATGACATCATCATTTTGCGACCCGGTCCGCTGGATACCTACACCGGAGGACGCCTCCTGAACCGATCGGCGTTGCAACAAATTAAGGGACAGCTGGCGGCGGACGGACTGCTGTCGATCATCCTGCCCTATGACACCGAACGCTATCTGTCGCAGGCTACCCAGGCGGCGGTGGCCACCGTTTACCATACGGTTGCTGATGTTTTCCCTGGGGTCGGCTGCTGGCCGGGCACGTCGACGATCATTTGGGCGAGCACCGATCGCGAGTTGAGCATCCCGGTCGATACTCTCACGGCCCGCCTGGCAGCTATGCCATACCAACCGCGCTACGTGAGGGACGACTACCTGATCGATCAGTTGAGTCCGATGCCCAGCGAGCGACTCCTGGCGGCGATATCAAAACCGACCCGGACCAACAGTCGGGAACGCCCGACACTCATGTCGATTCATCTGCAACACCAGGCACAGACCAAACCACTGGCACAGGCTTTGGTCAGTCCGCTGTCGAAGACCTGGCTCGGGCCGATCCTGATCGCATTGCTGGCCTTGGTTGTGCTCGGCCCTCTGTGCCGTGCACGAATACCGACCAACTCAATGGGCCGATCATTGCTGCTTCTGGCCGGGTTTGGATCAATCGCTGTCGAGCTGGTAGTAGTCTACCTGTACCAGAGTACCGCCGGCGCCTTACATACCGACCTGGGTGTCCTGTTTGGTGCCTTCATGCTGGGTCTGGCCCTGGGCACCTATACTTCGATCACGTACCCCCTCCGCTCAAGACCTGCGTGGGGAGTTGGTCTGTTGTTGTTGGTGATAGTCCTTCTGGCCACCACCTGGCACCTGATCACGGCTGACACCGCCCTGGTCTATTACTCGCTGACGCTGGTAACTCTGGGGCTGGCCACCGGCTCCCTCTTTGTTGTGGGGAGTAGCCTGATGTACGGTGACAGGTTTGACGCCAACCGCGGCGTCAGTTACGCCTGGGATCTGGTCGGCTCGGCCGCAGGCGCCCTGTTTACTTTGACGATATTGCTGCCGCAAGTAGGTGTCACCGGCATCCTGGCCGGATTGGGTGTTATAGTTGCGGTGGTAACATTTGTAGGTCGTCGCCAGGGCTGAGTCTGGAAGCCTGTGTATTGCCGCCGGAATTTGATTACTCTTAGAGACTACGGTCCGGGGCCGGCTGGCGCGAGCGCTCCAACAGGAGCTGCCTCTGGGGTGATCGGGACTCGCCAACACTCGTGACGTAGACCGCCGGCCGATCAATCACGGGACAGGCGAATTCACAAGCGCCGCAGCCGGTACACAAGTCCGGATCCACTTGCGGTCGCTTGACGACCACCGATCGGCCGGTGCGATCGGTGACGGATTCTTCTTTGATATAGATGGCCTTGGGCGAAGTCGGGCACCACTCCTCGCAGACAATGCAGGGTTTGGCCATCGCCCAGGGCAGACAGCGACCGCGATCAAAAAAGGCGGTGCCGATCCGGTTGGGGGGTTGGTCCTCATCGCCAACCTTCTGCTTGATCGTGAGCGGCAGGATGGCTCCGGTCGGGCAGACCTCGCCGCAGAGGGTACAAGTCGGTTCGCAATACCCGATGCGAGGGATGAGAAGCGGCGTCCAGATTCCCTCCGCGCCGGATTGCAGCAAAGTCGGATGAAGGGCATTGTTGGGGCAAACCCGCATACATTGACCGCAGCGAATGCAGCGGGCCAGGAAATCCGCCTCGATCACCGCTCCCGGCGGCCGTATCAAGAAGGGGCTGGGATTGGCTTCGAAGGCATCCCCCGAACGCAAAAATGGCACCGCCACCAGCCCGGCCGCAATCGAGGCTGCAGCTTTACGTCGCGAGACATCGATAGTGTTCAGCGGCAGCGGATTGACGCGACTGGACTGATGATCTGGAAAGAACTCAAAGCTGAGCGAATTGCGAGGACAAACAGCCTGACAGTTCAAACAAAGATGACACTCCGCCTGGCGCCACTTGGTACCCACATCGGGATTGTCGGCCCCCTGGCAGTGCAGCAGGCAGAGATTGCAATGGTCGCAGGTCGCTTCATCTTTTTTCAGGCCGAGTATTGCAAACCGGGAGAACAGCCCCAACATGGCTCCCAACGGACACAACGCCCGGCACCAAAACCTGGTGAAGATGCGGTTGGCCAGCAATATCAGAACAAAGAAAGTGCCGATCGTGATGACGGTATGGAAGTGCACCAGGCGGAAGTTCAAAATCAGCGGCGCGATCATGTCGTATGCCGCTTGAGCGAATCCTGAAAGCGGCGGCCAGCCCAGTGATTTGATCCACCCCAGAATACCCACCGAGGTCGAGTGCAGAGTCGGCAGTACTACCGTGCCCAGGGACCGAGCCAGGAGCGGCAGCGGGTCCAACAGACCAGATAGCAGACTTCCGGTCAAAGCCGCCGCCACGACAAAAAAGAAAACATAGTATTTTATCCGCTGGTACCAGTGATAGCGGTTCCTGGCCATCTTCCCCTTGCCGCGATAAACAATCCGCTCCGAGCGGATCTCCGACAGCCAGTGGTTTAGTGATCCCATCGGGCACACCCAGCCGCAGAAAAACCGGCCCAGGAATATTGTCGGAATCAATATCACCAATGACCAAAACAAACCCTTGTACAGCGTCCCGTTGGCCAGAAGGGTCGTCAGCGCCACCAGTGGATCAAACTCCAGCCCGATACTCACCGGGTAAGGCAACGCGATTTCAGCCCCTTCCTTAAGGCTTGCCCCGGGGTCGAAGTTGGTCTTGAGTATTAGCCAGAAGAAAATCGCAAAAAACAAAACCTGGGAGACACGTCTGAGAGTCCTGACCGTGCGAATGCTCATCAGCCTACCTCTTGGTAGCCTGCCTGGCGGTAGTCAAGATTTCCCAGTCCGGCCCTCTGGGCCAAAACGACATGCCCGATGGTGTCGCCCTGACGGCCCAGGAACTCGGCCGCGCGCGAATCGGCCGCAACCGGATCGGTAGCACACATAACGGTATTCTTGATCTCGACATCATCGAGCGAGCCGCCCTGCGGTCCGCCTCGAAGCAAGACGCGGGTAGCGTCGACAATAGTCAAAGTCGGTCGACAGAAATTCGCCAGATCCACTATTGATTGATCGATCTGCTGGTGTAACTGGTTGCGATGACCACCGATGATGCCATATAGATTCTTCAGGCCGATAGTGCCGCCGGTCAGCGAATGGTGTTTCACCACCGGCATGTTGATCATGCGATCGGCATGCAGGAAATGCTTCAGCACCGGCCAACCGGTCAGCAACTCGCCGCCCAGATCAACTGTTTCATAGTCCTCATCGGTCGGCAGTCTGACCAGCCCGCCCGCTGCCTCGGCGGCCTCGCTGATGCCCGATCGCAAAAAACACCGTCGCGGGTCGTTGCAGGTGACATCGGTCACAACAACTTCGCGCGCTCCGGCATCCAGACATAGCCGCACCACCTGCCCGACCAGATCAGGATTGGTATTGGCCGCCTGCGCCGCCGTGCGATCCCATCCGACGTTCGGCTTTATCACCACTCGTTCTCCCGGCCGGACAAAGCGACGAATGCCGCCGATAGCATCCAGAGCAGCGTTGAGGGCTGACGCGGGATTTTCGTTGTGGGCCAGTGTGAGGCGCGGCAGCCGGGGATCGTCAGCGACACCAAAGGACAGGCTGGCCGCCAGCGGGGTCTCGTAGGCCGCCGGCTCGCGATTGTGAAATACCCACCCCACGCCACCGGTGGTGGCGGCCAGAGCGATGGCCGAGGTTGTTTTTTTGATAAAGTCGCGGCGCTGCATAGCTGACGTATTATAAGACGGCCGCCCCGCCTTAGCAAGCAAGATGCCTTTGGCGGGGCGACCAGGTGTCGGTTGTCGGACAGTTCTTTACATTGTCGATCAAACGAGCAGCGGCTAAAACACCAAACGAAAGCCAAGCTGATTGATCGACTGTTCCTCGAAGGTTGAGATGACCCGCTGCACATTGACACTAAGAAGCGGTGTCACCGGCTTGACCAGTGATAGCTCGATATAATGATCTCGGTTGAGCCCCGGCGTTAGATCGAAGTTGTAGTCGGCGGTAAACTCGAAGTTAAACGAAGTCAGAAGTCGGAACGAGTTTATTGAGACAATCTGCAAAGTCTGGCCACGATCGTCACCAGCATCATCGATGTTGTGATACACCGAAACCTCATTGGAAATCGGCCAGAAACCGAGCTTCCCTGATGACGCTTCCCAGGATGGGATCATTCCGGAGTAAGCCGTGGTCACTCCCGGACCAGATTGCAAAATCGCCGCGATGCATACCAGCAGAACAAGCTTGCGCATAGCAGTCTCCTTGTAATAGAGTTGTTGGATCCAGTGGACAGGAGAATATAGAGTGGGCGCCTTCCCGACGCAACCGGCCAGTTATGGCTGGGACGGTTTCATGTACGTGCCCGAAAAGCTGTTTGTCAGAAGATCCTGCAGTGATGCATGGACCGAGCGGCTGCGATAGCCCAGCTCCCGCCGCGCCTTGAGCGATGAGTAGGCCCAGTCGTAGTCCAGCATACGGACAATATCGGGATAGAACGACACCTTGGCCCGGCCTCTAAGTTTGCTCAGAAAGACCGCCGCCCGAGCCGCCAGATTCAGCAGGGGACGCGGGATGCCTACCAGATGCGGAGTCTTGTCCAGGTGAGATGATATGGCCAAAAAGAGATCGCGGCCGGAAATGTTGTCGCCACCCAGGATGTACCGCTGTCGATGACGGCCTTTTGCCAAAGCGGCCACAATGCCGCTCGAAACATCTCTGATGTCGACCAGATTGACACGATTGGCAAGATCCGGCAGTATCCATCGTCCCAGTCGCCGGCGCGCTTTGCTGCGATCATCGCCGGAACGCGACGGGGCCACGATTATCGATGGGTTCACTATCACCAACTCGGTCCGACCTTCGTCGGCCAGTTCGAGCAGTTCCAATTCTGCCGCATGCTTGGTCATTATGTAAGGAATCCGCAGGCCGCCGAGGTTGAAGGGGGTGTCCTCGTCAGCAATGAAGGCGTCACCTACGACTTGCTTATCAATCAGCAGACGCCGCTCCATCGCACCCACGGCAGCGACTGTGGAAACGTGCACAAACCGCTTGACACCCGCTTTCTGGGCCGACCGAAAGAGGTTGGTGGCCGCCAGGGCGTTGATCTGCGTGAACTGAGTCAGCCGGTCGCGACGGAAATTGACCCAGGCCGCCGTGTGAATAATGGCGTCGACCCCATCGACCAATCGGCTCAGATCGGCGTCCTGGCCAAAGTCGGCCTGACGCAGCTCCAACTTATGCTGCTCAAGGTAAGTGATGTTGGAGGTGGCCCGAACCTGCGCGATCGGCTGGACACCTAGCCGGGTGAAATCGTGCACCAGCTGCCTGCCCAGTGAGCCGCTGGCTCCGGTAATGAGGATCTTGTCGAACGGTAGCTCCATAAACCCTATCGCGCCTTCTGGTCATCACCACGCCCGGTGATGCTGCTCATATAAGGAATTTTCGGTGCCTTGACAACGGCTTTCTAAATAGAAAACGTCTCTATGTGCAGGAAGATTCGCGGACCTTGGCTGCGGCCAATCGATGAACAGCTGTTGACAACGACGGTGCTCAGTGGTTATCGTCCACGTATGAGCAAACTGGGCATACTGGCTGAGTTCTGGCAGTTTCTGCGATACTCAAAGAAATGGTGGCTTACGCCCATCGTAGTGGTTTTGCTGATGCTGTCATTGCTGATTGTCCTGACCGAGTCATCGGTTCTGGCCCCGTTTATATACTCCCTCTTCTGAGCCATATCGGATCCGATTATAAATTGCTGACAGTTGTCCGCCCACCGATCTATATTGCCGCATGGCACGTTTGTCGTCCTCTCCCCGCTTCAAGATCGCGGCAGCAGTGCTCGTGCTGTTGTCGTTCTTGGCATTGTGCGAAGGGGGCCTGCGCCTGCTTGATATCGACGCCCGCTTTCAAAATCGGTTGTTTGTCCTCAACCGAGCCCTTGATTATCCCGAAGTCTTCGAACGCGACCGGGACCTGTTTTGGCGATTACGACCGTCGCAGACTATCACCTCGCAGTTTTTTGAAGGGAAAACCTACACCATAAACGCCTCTGGTTTCCGGGGACCGGAGATTCAGGTTGACGATGATCACGAGCGGATCATGCTATTGGGCAATTCCTGCTTGTTTGGCTGGGGGGTCGGATGGGAGGAATCGACTGCGGGCCAGTTGCAGCGACAACTGGGCAAAGACTACGAGGTGGTCAATGCTGCCGTGCCAGGTTACAGCTCGCTGCAGGGGTTGCGATCGCTTGAGCGAGTCGCCTCAGGTCTGAACCCGGATGTGATAGTTGTCATGTTTGGGTGGAATGACCAATGGGCGGCGGCCAACCAGACCTCAGATATCGACCAGGATCTTGGATCCGAATTACTTATCGATTTACAAAACAGTCTGGGGCGGTTGCAGATTTACCGGCTGCTGAAGAAGCTCCTGCTGAGCCACGTAGAGCCACCCCTTGACTCGCTCTTTGACCGCGCCGCGCCGGTGTACAGGGTAGACCTGGTGAGCTACCGGCAAACACTCACCGATATCATCAAAATGGCCCGGGCTATGGGCGCCAGAGTCTTTTTGGTCACCGAACCGCAGCCGTCGCACCTCGCCTATGGGGCGGCCGTAGTCAACCACCCGGCCGTCAGAAACCATCAGCGGTATAACGTCGTGGTCCGTGAGGTGGCTCAGAAACTCGGGGTTGTATTGATCGACGCCGCGGCCGCGTTCGATACGCGCAGCGATCTTTACGACGATCCCCGCCGCGACTTCATTCACTTCAATGCGGGCGGCCATCAGCTTCTGGCCGATCTCATAGCCGCCGAGCTGACCAGGGACGGCGAGTAAGCCGGATGGACTTTGAGACGGCCCTCACCCTCACGGACGATGTTCGCGTGCGAAATCCTCAAGAACCGACTTCAGACGGTCAATATCCCGCTGGTTGTTGAACAGGTGCACCGACACCCGTATCGAGCCCTCCCGTTGCACCAGCACGATGCCGGCTTTGAGTATTTTCTTGTGCAGCTTTTGATAGTCGCGACAGGTGAAAGTAAAGATCGACGAGCGATGGCGCCGATCCAATGACGAGGTGGCCCGATAGAAGGGGTGCTTTTTGATGAAGTCGGCCAGCCGGTCGATCAGATCATAGTTGTGACCCTGGATATTGCGTATTCCCAAATCGGTGAAGACTCCGGCCGCCGCTTCCATGCCGAGCAGATTCAGGACGGCATAGTAGCCCATCTCGAAACGCCTGGCCGAGTCAAACCAGGGTAGGTCGTAGCGGAACAGATCGGTGAACTGCACTTTCCAGTCGACGCCCAGCCAGCTCATGAAGGGATGTTTGAGTTTGTCCCGGATGCGATCAGAGAGATAGAAAAAGCCACCACCCTGCGGCGACAACATCCACTTCTGACAGCCGGAGGTGAAAACGTCTACGCCCAGTTGGCGGACGTTGATCGGCTCGACCCCCATGCCCTGGATACCGTCCACAACCAGCAGGATATCGCGATCACGACACAACTTGGCCAGGGGTGACAGATCGACTTTGTAACCGTTGAAAAACTGCACCCAGGACAGGCTGGCCACTCGCGTACGGGTGGTGATAGCATCCTCAAGGCGGTTCAGGTCAAAGCAGCGATCGACCGTCTTGACAAATTTGACTTTGAATCCGGCCGCTTCGGCCGCCGCCCGCCAGGTATATGCTATGGCCGGAAACTCGATATCAGGAATGAGGACTTCATCACCCGGCTTCAAAGACAGACCGAAGGCGGCGATGTTTAGTCCGAAGGTGGTGTTGAGGCCGATGCCGACCTCGCGTTTGTGAGCGCCGATCATGCCGGCGTATACTGTACGCAGATGGTCGGAGGCGGCAAAAGCGTCGTGGGAGTCATCGCGGTTGGCGGCCAGACGGACAGCAACATTGCGCTCAATGGCGGCCGCCACCGGCCGGCAAAACGGTCCATATGAAGCCGAATTGAAATAGACTGTCTTGGGAGCATGTGGAAAAAGCCGCCGCGCTTTAGAGAAATCCGGTCGCGTCGCCATTTCGTTTCACCTCATAGTGAATACAGGTATGCAATTATCCCCAGAGTCCCCAGTATCTTCAGTAGCATCCCGGCCAGGAAGTAGGTCAGATACAATAGCGAAAAACGCAATTGCATGGCCAGTCCGATGATGCATGGTGCGGCTCCCAGGGTGAAGGCAATCAGCCCGACGGCCAGGCCGGTTCGCAACCCGGTCAGAGGCAAAATCATCGAAAACAGGGCATAGGCCATAGTCGGGATTACCACCAAGAAAACCAACTCCATGAAAAACTGAACCGCCATCCCAGCCATGCCGGAGTCATCGATCAGCTCGCGCGGCACTTCCCTATCGATCCGCGCCCAACGGGCAACCTTACGGTGCACCAAAGCAACCAGCACTAACCACAGTGCTCCCGACGCCAGGCTGTACAGTAGTAATTCAATCGAGACGATCATAACCAACCATTTTTGAGATACCATTGATAGGTCTCGACCGCACCTTGGGCAAACGGAATTCGCGACCGATAGCCAAGCAGTTCGTGAGCTTTTTCAACCGAAACCTCCCATGATGCTAGCAGTTCATCGGCTTTCTCGCGGGTCAGCATGGGGGTCCGGCCAAACAACTTAAAGACACCCTCGGAAACAGCCGCTATCAACCGAAACAGACCACCGGGTAGCTTGAGATTGAAGGCTCTTCGTCCACATCCCTGTTGGAGAAGAGTGACAAGTTCGATCATGCTGTAGGCGCGATCCTCGGCAATGTGAAACACCTCGCCGGAGGTCTCCTTGTCGGCCAACGCCAGGGCCAAACCACGACAGAGGTCGTCGACATGGACCAGATTGAGACGTCGGTTGGGATCACCGATTAGCGGTTTTAAGCCGCGATAGACGGTCTGGAAAAAACTGAATATCTCCCGATCACCGGGGCCATAAACTCCCGGCGGACGAATAGCCGTGACAGGAAAGTCACGGCTGTAAGCCAGCGCCGCCTGCTCACCGGCCAGCTTGGACCGACCGTATTGGGTAATAGGCTGCGGCTGATCGGCCTCGGACCTGGCCTGATGCGGTTCGGACGGCCCGGTGGCGGCGACCGAAGAAACATACACCAGGCGCTTGAGTTGCGGATTGTGCGCCTTGACGGCGGCCATGAGCGACTTGGTACCCTCGACATTGACCCGCGTGAAATCATCGGGGTGCCTGGCTTTGGTCAGACCGGCATTGTGTACGATGTAGTCCACACCGGTGACCATTTCCCCCAGGCTGTTCGGATCATTGATATCCCCGTAGCGATATTCCAGGTCCATCCGGGCCAGGGAGGTCAAATCGGACGTACGCCGCACACCGGCCGTCACCCGGTAACCCTCGCCTAGGAGTCTCAGGCACAAGCGAGTGCCGACAAAACCGTTGGCCCCGGTGATCAGGACTGATGGTAGCGACAAATTCATAGCGGGTAATTTACGTCCTGCCGCGTCGCCGAACAAGTCAATAGCGCCGCCCCGACCAGTCGGCGCCGGTCAATTTTCGCCGGCGTTGGATACTGGTCCGGGCTAGAATACCTGCGTCTGGAATTTGTAGACTTCGGCGTGCTTGTCGAGGTAGCGGTTTTTTGGCAGGCCGGCCTTGAGACAGGTTTGCTCCAGAAAGGTCGTGCGGTCCCACTGGTTTTCCGTGGCCACCTGCGGCAACAACAGCCCCGAGTGAAAATCGAGTTTGACCATTAGTCCGTCGCGGCCGACTTCGATCTCGTCAAAATTGTGTACCCGTTCAAGCGGCGTCAGCACGGAGATCTCAATCTCAATGTCGCCATACTCGGCCTCAGTCAGAGGGGCAAAGCGGGGGTCCTCAAAGGCGGCTGCCACGGCCATATCGGCTACCGCCTGCCACAGAGGTTGACGAGCCCGTACCTGTCCGATACAACCGCGTAATTGCTCGCCGATTGTCACCGTCACGAAGATGCCGCGCCGCATATCAAGCGACTCATCGCGGGGCGGTTGATAGGCCATCCCCTGAATCTTATGCGAGATGGCCTGGCGGGCGATGCCGATCAGCTTCTCCCGACCGGCGGTCGTCAGATGCTCACTCTTCTTGGATGAAGCCGCCGGGCTGCCTATGGTCGCCGCCTTGCGTTTTGCCGTCCTGGGTCGCAACACGACCGCAGACAGATAGCCGACGACACTGTCCAGATCCTCCGTGGTCTGAGCCGAGGTAGTGTAATCAACAAACTGCACCGAGTTCGCCCCCAGTCGTCGAGCGGCTGTCATCACAGCGGCCACCGGTCCACCGCCACAGGCCTCGCCACTGCCCGCCTCCAGCGTTTCCATAAGCAGATCCGGGTCAAATCGTTCGATCGCCCTCTGGACAGATGCATCCAGCTGCCTGGCTGATTTCTCCGAATGAAAGTGCGACAGATCTGTCGAGGCTACCATGAGGGCTCGCCTTCCGGCCAGCGTCGTGGAGAGAACTCCGGCCAGACCGGCAATGGTGTCCTCCTCCTGGTCACCCATTACGATCGGGATAAGCTTGAACTGTCCCAGCACGATTTGCAGAAACGGCAATTGTACTTCCAAGGCATGTTCACCACGAGTGGCGCCGGTGGCGTGGCCTTTGTCCGAAACATGCACGGCCGGGTTTATGCCGACCATTTCGCGAACCAGTTGCCGGTCAACCTCGATTCTCCCCAACGGAGTCACATAGGCATCGCCGGGGTAAATCGAGGCCCCCCTAAAAAAAACGGTGTGAGACGGGCTCACTACCACCACCGTGTCGTATTCCAAACCCTCAAGCAGCTTATAAGCTTTGGCCGCCACCCGTCCCGAATACGGGTAGCCGGCATGGGGGGCGATAAGCGCCAGGGGATGCCCGTCAATCGGCAGCTTGTCAACTTCGCTAAAAAAACCGGCAATCGTTTTGGCTAGCTCGCCGGGATTGGCCGGATAAAAAAGCCCGGCCACGGCTGGTTTTCTGTCGGTCATAAATTTATCGTGTCCTTATTGTTGCCGTTCTTGTCCGGCCCGGTCCTACAGTACCATGTCGAAACAGGTCTGTCAATCGAGAGTTTGTCGTAGCCCCGGCAGTAGTCAGCCAACCGAGATAGTAGACCGATCTCAAGGGATCGGCCGAATCGGCCGTTATTATATACATGGAGACTCAATCCCTGCCCAAAATCCTGCACTACGACCTCATCGAAGAGCTCGGCCGCAGCCGTCATGGTGTTACATGGCGCGCCTACGACACCGGCCTGCAACGGGTCGTCGTGCTGAAGCTGTTTGGACGTCCGGAGGAAGAGGCACATGCCTTCGCCTGGCGCTACCTGCCTATGCTGGAATCGGCCCGCCAATTGTCCCATCCCAATCTGGGAACCATCTTCGACGCCCGGGAGTACCGGCGGGCAATACTGATTGTGAGCGAATATCAGGAGGGGCTGAATCTCGAGCAGTATGTCAGAAAACAGGCCGTGTCGCTGCACCGATTCTTGGAGCTGGCCGTGCAACTGGCCCGCGGACTGAACCATATCCATCGTCACCAACTGACGCACGGCAATCTCAAGCCGTCGAATGTCATCATCGGCCCGGACGGCATCCTCCGCATACTGGATTGCGGCCTGCCATTGCTTGTCCCGGAACGAAGCGAAAGCATCGACGATGTGCCGACAGCCGAGCTGGCCTACGTCCCACCAGAGTGTCTTGATGGCCAAAGGCCGGGGCAGCTGGGCGACTTCTACTCTGCCGGTGTCCTGTTTTATGAAACCTTGACCGGCCTCCGGCTCTACGATGCTCCTGATCGCGAGGGGCTCCTGGAGTTGATACGCCGGGAGCAGCCTGACTATGACGTCTTGCGGGCGCAGGGTTTTCCCGGCGATATCGTCCTTCTCGTGGAGCAGCTCCTCGCCGGCGCCAAATCAGGTCGCTGTAGCAACTTTGACGAACTCCTGGTCACGCTTAAGTCGATCGACGAGTTCGAGCGCGAACAGGTCGATATCCCGCAGCCGCTACATAAAAGTCACTCCTCGCGCTCTTATCTGATCCTGTCCGGTATCGCCGTCGTTCTTTTTATCATCTGGATAACCCTGACGACTATCCGTTAACCGTTTCACCACAACAACTTAACGATCAGGATCGGCTGTCGCAGCCGGGGCCGGGCCGCAATATCGTTCCCAGTCGCTTGGAACGCCGGCAGGGCCGGCGATTTTGTCGTTTACCCCATCGGCGAAAATGCCTATAATGTTGGGGTTGCCCGGTAACGCGGAGACCATAGAAAAGGAAGTATGAAGCTACAATACAACACCGAATCGATTGACGTACCGTTGCGGCTACCGATCATTCCCCTCCGGGATGTGGTCGTGTTCCCCTACATGATGTACCCGCTCTTGATCGGGCGTGAGTTTACCGTCAACGCTCTGCAGCGGGCCATGGTCCGAGGCAAGCAGGTTCTTCTGGTGGCTCAGAAGCGGGCCGATATTGAATCTCCGAAACGTGAAGACCTCTATGACGTCGGCGTCGTAGCTCGCATTTTGCAGGTTATGAAGATGCCCAACGGTACCCTCAAAGTCCTGGTCGAGGGCTTGGCCCGCGTTCGCCTAGCGTCGTTTTCGCGGCGCGAGCGATATCTCCAAGCTCAGGTAGAGATTCTTCAGGCCGATGACGGCGACCGCAAGGAAACGGTGGCCCTGGCTCGCAACGTGAGTGAGCGCTTTGCCGAATACGTGCGTCTGAATCGCCGCATACCGGACGAAGTCGTTTTGACGGTATCGTCCGTAGATGATCTAAATCAACGCACCGATACGATCGCCGCCCATCTGCTGCACAGAATCGATACTAAGCAGAAGATATTGGAAGCGGTCAACGTCAGTGATCGTCTGCGGGTTCTGACCGACGTACTCGAAGAGGAAATCGAGATACTGAAGATCGAACGCAAGATCGACGGCAACGTGCGTGAATCGATGTCACGGAGTCAGCGCGAATACTATCTGCAGCAGCAGTTGAAGGCGATCAAAGATGAACTCGGTCAGTTTGACGAACCAGGGGCGGAAGTCGACGACCTCTTCGCCAAACTGGAAGCAGGCGATTTCCCTGAGGAGGTTCGCTCCAAGGCCGACGACGAAATCAAGCGCTTATCAAAAATGCACCCCTACTCGGCTGAGTCCGGAGTGGTCCGCTCCTATCTGGAATGGCTGCTGGCAATTCCGTGGCGCCGGTCATCGTCCGACCGGGATAACTTCAAGGAAGTAAAAGCGATTCTCGACGGCGACCATTATGGGCTCCAGAAAGCCAAAGAGCGGATTATCGAGCATTTGGCCGTAATGAGCCTGGCGGGCAAGGTCAGGGGACCGATCTTGTGTCTGGTCGGACCGCCGGGAGTGGGCAAAACTTCGGTAGGGCGCTCGATCGCCCGTGCTCTGGGCCGTAATTTTGTTCGGATGTCGCTGGGCGGTGTCCATGATGAGGCGGAGATAAGGGGACATCGTCGAACCTATATCGGAGCCATGCCGGGCAAGATCATTCAGCTGATCAAAAAAGCCGGATCCAACAATCCCCTGCTGTTGCTTGACGAGATCGACAAGATCGGCAGTGATTTCCGTGGCGATCCGGCCTCCGCCCTTCTGGAGGTTCTGGATCCGGAGCAGAATTGCACCTTTGCCGACAACTACCTCGAGGTTGAGTTC
Source organism: bacterium (assembly GCA_043819515.1). Classification (GTDB taxonomy): domain Bacteria; phylum Zixibacteria; class MSB-5A5; order GN15; family FEB-12; genus DAOSXA01. Next base: position 31,869 of record JBDRES010000003.1, on the reverse strand, counting down.
GACCTTTCCAACGTTCTCTTTATCACCACGGCCAATACAACCGAGTCGATACCCCCCGCCCTGAAAGACCGCATGGAAGTTATCCGTTTGCCCGGATATTTGGACTTCGAGAAAGTAGCCATCGCCCGCGACTATCTGGTCCCTAAACTCAAAAAACAATCCGGTCTGCACAGTGTCGATACCGCATTTCGGGAGGGCGCTCTGGAAGAAATCATCCGGTATTACACTCGCGAAGCAGGTGTCCGTGAACTGGAACGGCAGATGATGTCGATGTTGCGCAAGACGGCGGTCGAGATCTCAGAAGGTCAGAAGCGACGCCGTATCACGTACGGACGCCCGCAGGTCACCAAAGCCCTGGGGCAGCGCAAGTATACCGAGACCGACATTAAGAAGAGGCCGACTATCGGCTACGCCGTGGGACTGGCCTGGACATCTATGGGCGGCGAAGTATTGCCGGTCGAGGTGGTACCTATGAAAGGTAAAGCCCAACTGACCCTGACGGGATCACTGGGTGATGTCATGCAGGAATCGGCCACGGCTGCTTTGTCCTATGTGCGCCGGCATGCCGTGGAGCTGGGCCTGGCTACCAACTTCTACGACGAGATGGAGCTTCATATTCATATTCCCGAGGGAGCCGTACCCAAGGATGGTCCTTCGGCAGGGATTACCTTGCTGGCAGCATTGGTCTCGACCCTCACCAAAATCGGCGTGCGAACCGACACGGCCATGACCGGGGAGATCACCCTCGGCGGTGATGTGCTCCCGGTCGGCGGCCTGAACGAGAAACTCCTGGCCGCCAATCGGCAAGGCATCACGCGCATAGTGCTCCCCGAGCGAAACCGCAAGGACATAGTAGAGCTGCAAAAGGAGCTGGTGGATGGGCTGGAGCTGCACTTCGTACGCCAGGTCAGCGAGGCTCTCGGGCTGGTCCTGACCCAGATGCCGACCCGGCGGCCCCGGAAGGCGCCGCCCACCGCCCGAGGAACGGCAGCACCTCACTGATGACGCTCGAGCAAAGGATAAAAACATCGCCACCAAGGCAATAGATTGTAAGTTTGTAGGTTCGTTTTTCGAGATGAGCCAGCTCCCGCAGGATCGTCTGCCGCAAATCGCGTTTGCGGGGCGCTCCAACGTGGGGAAATCTACCCTGCTCAACCGCCTGGTCGATCAGCGGAAAATGGCCAAGGTATCCAGTTCACCTGGAAAAACGCGATCACTCAACTTTTTTCTGGTCAACAACCGGTTCTATTTTGTTGATTTGCCCGGTTACGGTTACGCCAAGGTGGCCCTGGCTGTAAAAGAAAGCTGGACTAAGCTGGTTCAGGGTTATCTGGATACTTCGCCCGATCTGATCGGGCTGATTGTATTGCTGGACTGCCGTCGCGAGCCCAACCAGCACGATGTCGATCTGCTTGACTGGCTCAGCCGGCGTGGTTTGCCGGCCCTGGCGGTAGTCACCAAGGTCGACAAACTGAATCGCGACCAGACTGTTCGCAAAGTGGCGAAGGTTGAAAAGATGTTTGGAGTTCCAACTATCGCCTTTTCGTCCGTTACCAATATCGGTCGGAAAGCCCTGGTCGGCTCCATATTAGATTTGGTCCTAAACTACCGAGAGAGCCGGAAGTCAGATAGCAATTATGGGTAAGAATCGAATTGTCGTGGGATGCCAGTGGGGCGATGAGGGTAAAGGGAAGATCGTCGATCTCTTGGCCTCCGATGCGGATATAGTCGCTCGCTTTCAGGGCGGCGCTAACGCCGGTCACACTATTTTGGTGGGCGAGAAGAAATATGTCTTCCACCTGATTCCATCGGGCATTCTCCACCCCGGCAAAGTCTGCGTTATTGGCAATGGGGTGGTCCTGGATCCTTTTGGGCTCAGAGAAGAACTAGAGGTTCTGACTGGGCAGGGGATCGATTATGAGGGGCGCCTGTGCATTTCGCCGGCCACCAACCTGGTTCTCCCCTATCACAAGCTCATTGACGCCGTTCAGGAGAAGAGTCGCGGTACTTCCAGTCTCGGCACTACCCAGCGAGGTATCGGACCGGCCTATATCGACAAAGTCGCGCGTCATGGTATCCGCGTGGTCGACCTCTTTGCGCCCGAGCGACTGCGTCGCCGTCTGGACTATCAGATCGAGATTAAGCAGCAATACCTGGCCGGCTCGGATGACGAACGGGCCGACCTCGACCGCACCTACACCGAGCTGATCAAGCTGGTCCCGATGCTCAAGCCACTGGTTCGAGACGTGTCGCTGATGCTTAACCAGGCTCATGAACAGGGCAAGACTATACTCTTTGAGGGAGCCCAGGGCATGCTTTTGGATGTTGATCTGGGCACCTATCCTTTTGCGACGTCTTCCAATACTACATCGGGAGGCTGCCTGACCGGATTGGGCATTGGTCCCAAACTGATCGATGAAGTTGTGGGTGTCATCAAAGCCTATACCACCCGCGTCGGAGCGGGCCCCTTCCCGACTGAGTTGATTGATGACGCCGGTGAACGGCTGCGCGCCAAAGGAGACGAATACGGCGCCACCACCGGCCGCCCCCGTCGTTGCGGTTGGCTGGATCTGGTCGCCCTGCGCCACGCCGTCCGAGTCAACGGTGCGCAGTCTATCGCCGTCACCAAGCTGGATGTCCTGGACGGCCTGAAAGAAGTGAAAGTCTGCACGGCCTACGAGTTGGGTGGCGAGCGCCTGACCGAAGTGCCCCTGGATCTGGCCGAGCTATTCCACGTCGCACCGGTCTATGAAACATTGCCCGGGTGGGATGGCCGCTGTACCGGCCACACCGACTTCAAAGCTCTGCCGCAAAAAGCGCAAGATTACTTGACATATATCGCCTCCGATCTTAAGGTCGACATCTGTGTCGTATCTACCGGAGCCAAACGAGAAGAAACTGTAATAATATAACGTTCACTCAAGAGACAGAGGAGAGAGATGCGTATCACGACGGTTATTTTGGGACTGCTGATTTTGGCCACTCTGGCCGTCGGCTGCAACAAGACGGACGAGCACGAAGCCCAGGCTGAGCCCCAGACCCAAGTCGAAGCTCAACAGCCGGCTGCCACTGAAACGGAAGGAAGCATGGAAGTTATTACTACTGAATCGGGACTGCAGTACATTGATATGGTCGTTGGCGAAGGCGCGGAAGCCGTGGCCGGTCAGACAGTCGAAATGCACTATACCGGTTGGCTGAAGACTCCGGAAGGTGAAAAGGGAACCAAGTTCGACAGCTCCCACGACCGCGGACAGCCCTTCTCATTCAAATTGGGTGTTGGTCAGGTCATCCCGGGCTGGGATGAGGGTGTGGCCGGCATGAAAGTCGGCGGCCAGCGCCAACTGATTATTCCCTCCAAACTGGCTTATGGCGAGCGCGGTGCCGGTGGTGTCATTCCGCCGAACGCCGATCTTATCTTTGATGTCGAGTTTCTCGGCGTCGCCGGTCAGTAATCGAGCGACACATTCTGTCAAAAAGCAAGGGCGCGCTTTCACGGCGCGCCCTTCTTCGCAACCAAACACAGAGAGGAATGCAGACAGATTGCGGGCTTGTTGTCTTTCTGTCGCCCGCAGTCTTTATACACAGCTCTCGCCTGTTGGATCAATGTTGCCCGGGGAAAACTGAAAATAGCCGTCCGGAATTCATCCTCTATCGTGCTAAGCATGAGTGATCGTTGCCAATAGAAGCCGCATCGCGGCCAAAAATGGTTTGACTTGAAGGGGACGGGTGCTATTATAGAATCTCTTTGCCCGGCTTAGAGAAGCGGGCATGGGGGTGTAGCTCAGGGGTAGAGCTCCTGCCTTTTAAGCAGGCTGTCGATGGTTCGAATCCATCCACCCTCATGCCCGCTTTTTTTGTGAAGATCGATTGAGGACCGGGAACGCCGAAAAGGGTGGCTTCGCCACCAAAGAGAAAACCCGACTCCACACAGCCGGGCTTCCAAAGGTAACATCATGGGTTGGGAACACAATCTATTTAGAAGCTAGTCCAATCTTACTCTACGTCGCTTCTGCTGGTTTATACGGTCGGCCCGACTTCCGGTTTCAAATCCCGGAGTTTTTTTTGATTTCCAGGCCGACGTGCCCCTTGCGCCGGAACAGAGAGAACCTTTTATTGCCGACTACCGTAGTATCGTAATCACCATACCACACCCTTTATGGAGATTGACTTATGGATTACAAAACCAGAACCAAGATCGCCGCGATCCTGATCGAGGACCAGGTTCCGGCGGGAGACGAGGTAATCATCCTCGGCCTGGTCCGGTCGGTACGACGCTCAAAGGAGGTCGCTTTTGTTGAGGTCAACGACGGTTCATGTATGGGTAATATCCAGGGTGTGGTTAGTAATCCCGACGAACTGGCTGATTTTGACAAACTCAATAGTGGTGCCGCCGTCAGGATGAAGGGTACGCTTGTCGAATCTCAGGGCAAAGGCCAGAAATACGAAGTGGCGGTAACCGTGCTGGAAGTAGTGGGACCGGTCGATGCCGAATACCCTCTGCAAAAAAAACGCCACAGCTTTGAGTTCCTGCGCGAGATCGCTCATCTGCGGATGCGTACCAACACCTTCGGAGCGGTCAACAGGATTCGCTCAAAGCTCTCCTATGCCATTCACCAGTACTATCAGGAACGCGGCTTTTACTATATCCATACGCCGATTATCTCGACTTCGGATTGTGAAGGGGCCGGCGATCTGTTTGCTGTCACTACCATGGATCTGACCAGCATCCCTATAAAGGATGGGCAGATTGACTGGAGTTCGGATTTTTTTGCCACCCAGGCCTTCCTGACGGTCTCAGGGCAACTTGAAGCGGAACTGGCCGCCACGGCCCTCGGTGATGTCTACAATTTTGGCCCCACCTTCCGGGCTGAGAATTCCAACACCGCTCGCCATGCCTCGGAATTCTGGATGATTGAGCCGGAGATGGCCTGGGCCGAGCTTGATGACAACATGGATCTGGCTGAGGATTTTTTGAAGCACCTGTTCTCGTTCTCGCTGGACAAGTGTCAGGATGAAATGGATTTCTTCGGCAATTGGATCGACAAAGAAGTACGGCAGACTCTCGAGAGTGTGATCAAGGCTCAGTTTGAGCGGATCTCCTACACTGAGGCGATCGACGTCTTACTGAAGGCGAGGCATGATTTTGAATACCCGGTCAAATGGGGCGTTGATCTTCAGACCGAGCACGAGCGGTACCTGACCGAGAAGGCTTTCAAAAAACCGGTGATTGTTTATGATTACCCCGAAGAGATCAAATCGTTTTACATGCGCGTGAATGACGACGGCAAAACCGTGCGCGGCATGGATGTCCTGGTACCGCGAGTGGGTGAAATAATCGGCGGCTCACAGCGCGAGGAACGCCTTGATATACTCGAAGAGAGAGTCAAGAAAAAGGGCATGACCAACCGTGAGGCCTACCAATGGTATCTGGATATACGCCGTTGGGGGACTATGCCTCACTCCGGGTTTGGTCTGGGATTTGACCGGTTGGTGATGTATGTCACCGGCATGGCCAATATTCGAGATGTCCAACCCTTCCCCCGTGTACCGCGCTGGGCGAAGTTCTAATTAGTCGACAGACATGGTATGTGCATGCCCCCGGAATCAGATCCGGGGGCGTTTTTTTGTTGGGACAAGTTCCAAAAGCTATTGTGAAAATGCCCCAAAAAGGACGATCCCGCGTTGGGGGAGGGGAACAACGCGGGATCTGTTTGACGACTTTGTTGTCAGATCATGTGCTCAGTGATCCAGTCGTCAAATTTTGCTGACTAAGTATCTTGTACTAGTCTAACCAACCATTGTCCAATATAGTTTCCTAAGGCCGCAAATCCAGGTTTTTTTGATAAAATTGCGCAATATCTATGGCCAAATGGTCGATTTTGGGGCAGTTTCTGGGTGAAACTCATGATGAGCATGCGTCTGGAGCCATCAGAGTGAGTATCGGGGCGATGGCCGTCCAGGATCGGCCGGCAAAGCGCTAAACAACTGTGCCCAGCCTGCCGAAATAGTGAATGATGAGAAATTACGACACTACTCGACCAGCCCGGCTTTTCGGGCTAGGCCTGCTTGTGACAATATTGACACTAGTGGGCTGTAACACCCGAACGGTCGATGGACCGAACGGAGATGACGACTACCGTTGGACCGGCTTCATGGTCAAGGACTACAATCTCAACCGCTTCGAGGCAAGCGGCCGTCTGGCCGTGGGTTCCGATAGCAGTGTGGCCGGGGCTACGATTACCTTGAATGATGACACTCTCCTTCTCGAAACGGGACGGTACGGATTTGAGGTCTCGCCGGCCACGGCGGTGCTTCCGGGAGTCTATCTACTGAGCCTGGAAGACTCGACCGGGCTCGACGTTTCCGTCGCGGCTCCTCTGCCGAGCGGATTCAACATTGCGGTCTCGGATCCAGCCAACCGTATCAATAACGGCGGCGATCAAGTATCGATCGATTGGAGCGGCGCCAGCCAGGCTGACGGCTACGTTTTGGCCACCGTAGCGGCCGACAGCGCCTATACCGGTCAAGGCTACTCCTTGTGGATCGGTAATCAGGGCACCGGGGGCACTATCCCGCCCGATGCCTTCCGCTGGAAGGACGGCATCAACCCGGATACCGGTTGGTACTACATCTATGTCTACGCCTTTTCCGATGCCCCTGACAGTGCTCTTTCGGCAATGACTCTCCCCTGCCCGCTGCCGGGCCAACTACCCGACGACATCGATCAGCACAACTTCGTCGGTCGTTTTGGCGGCATCAGCGTTGCCTTGAGAGATTCTGTGCGCGTCGCTATCCAGTGAGGTGACACCGTCACCTTTTTTGGCAACGATCCGAAGTGCCCGGGGATGGCGCCAGGAGCACTCCTTATCTATGCCCTATCGCGAATTTTATGGGTGACACCGTCACCTTTTTTGGCAACGATCCGAAGTGCCCGGGGATGGCGCCAGGAGCACTCCTTATCTATGCCCAATCGCAAATTTTATGGGTGACATAGCCGCCCCAATGTGCTTCGTATGGTATGAGCAAGTATTCTGAAATCATCAGGCATTTGGACTCCCTGGCAACCGAGCGGGTCAACCCGTTTACGGCTGACCTGGACCAACTCGACGCTCTGGAGATTGTCCACAAGATCAACCAGGAGGACAAGTCCGTGGCCTTTGCGGTTGAGCGTGAGCTGGACAGCATCGCCCGGGTGGCCGAAGTGTACGCCGACACTCTGCGCCGTAGTGGTCGCGTTTTTTATGTCGGAGCCGGGACTTCAGGACGCCTGGGTGTCCTCGATGCCGCCGAGTGCCCGCCGACTTTTGGGACCGACCCCAATCAGATCGTGGGCCTCATCGCCGGGGGGCATGAAACTCTGGTGCTCTCCAAAGAAGGGGCGGAGGACAATCGTGACGATGCTATTCGGGCCCTGACCGAGCGCAACCTGTCCGGCGCTGACTTGGTGATCGGCTTGGCGGCATCGGTACGCACGCCGTACACGCTGGCCGGGCTGGAATACGCGGCTCAGGTCGGCGCCAATACGGCCTTCATTGTTTGCAATAAGGCCATCAACCTGCCGATCAAGGTCGACCATATCATTGCTATCGACGTCGGACCGGAGGCCATCACCGGTTCGACCCGAATGAAATCCGGTACCGCCCAAAAAATGACGCTCAATCTGATCTCGACTACGGCTATGGTACTTCTGGGCAAAACCTACGGCAACCTTATGATTGACCTGCAGGCAAGATCGGACAAGCTGGCGGCCCGCTCCCGCAAGATTCTGATCGATTTGCTTGGGATCGATGAGGCAAAAGCCGGTCAACTGCTGGCTGACGCTGAGGGCTCGGTCAAGACAGCAATTGTTATGCACAAGCTCAGTTGCGACCAACCGACAGCCCAGCGGCGACTGGCCGAGGCTGATGGCTTCGTCCGCCGGTGTATTGGAAAAATCTAATCCCCCGCCACTCCGGACACTCTCAAGTCCGTTTGCGCCCTCCCTGGCATGTACTCCTGCGTCCGCAATACGGAGCACGTGTACCGACAGGTACTATTGGCGTATGGGATCCGCCCTCCACTAGTCTAGCTATGTTGCTCATTAACAAGATCTTGGCGGGACGTTTGAACTCTTGGCATGCGCCTTGTTATAAGGATCGTAGGAAGTTCGAAGCAAAAACTCATCAGGGACTCTTATACAAGGAGACAAGACATGTATCGACACTCTATGGCGGCCCTGCTTCTGATAGCGACGGTCATACTTGCCGGCGGTTGCTCGGAGAATCCATCTAAGACCCAGACCGATCCGACCGGCCTGGACCTGGAGAGCTCGTTTGGAGGGTACACCGCTGATGCAGAAAAAGCGGCTTTCGGCGACGATGAGCTGATTGCCGAGGCCGAAGCCAATGAGGGCGAAGTCTATGATGATCCGCTCTTTCTCTCACCCGTCGTCGACTCGCTCATGGCCGATTCGATCGGCACTTTCTACCATTTCCGCGCCCTGTGGGGACAATTGCGATGTGATTCTACGGTGACCAACGTCACTGATTGGTCCGGATCGCTGACGGTGTCCGCCGGTGTCCAACGTATCAGACGGATCATTCATTTCGAACTGGGCCAGGATTATATCCCCACTCGAACCGATTCCAGCGTTGTCGACTGGGTCTCGTTTACAACCGTCCACAATGATGGTATCGCTGTCGACATCTATATTCCACCTACCGAAAACGAAGAAGAAGTCGTCGTCACTTATGCCACCGGTCCTTACACACGTGAATTCCGACTGGATGATATCGCATCGTTGGATACCATTGTCTACCTGGATGATGCCGACTCGAATGCCATCGCCTTCAACGGCTTCCGGATTACCGGGGCACGCTGCCCGCGCGGCTTTCTGAGTGGTCACTGGGGCTTCAATGAGGATGGTGAAGGGGTCTTCCGGGGCGTCTGGCTGACGCGGTCCGGCTGGGTGACGGGCTATTTGAACGGCCATTACGGCCTCAATGATGACGGCCTCCGGGTCTTCTTCGGCAAGTGGATTACTCAGAGCGGTGAGTGTCAGGGATTGCTTCGCGGGACCTACGGGCCTCGGCCGGATCACCATGCCAACGGTAACGCCTTCCGCCGAGCCGGAGGTTGGTTTGCCGGAAGCATCTTTGATGCTGATGAAGTCGAAATCGGTGTCCTGAGGGGTCGCTATCGCTCGCACCCGGCCTTCCGTCGCGGATTCCTGGACGGTCGCTGGAAGCTAACTTGCGGCGCCGATGATCCAGGCGTGGCCGATGGCTCGGATGGGCTCTAGCCTACTACACCCTGTATCCGCTTCGTTGATTACTTCCCAGGGGCCGATTCGTCGAGCGCGAATCGGCCCCTGGCGGTCCGAGAATACAACCAGGCGTCACAAAACCGGCGCAATATCAACTTTCCTGCGACGCAGGCCGAACAAAATGGGTGCTGTCTTCGTTAAATAGGGTAGAAAGACCTGGAAAAACCCCCCTCTGTCTCTCCTAGAGACAGCCCTGCGTTGGGCAGGATACTTGTATCCTGCCCTTCATTAATTTGGGGGCTACGGTTTCCCCTTGGAGGAATCACGGACAGGTAGCGGAAGGCCCAACTCCTCGGCCAGCTGAGTGAGCGTGGAATCAATCCAGACTCTGTTCGGTATCTGATCGGCGAGATCGTTATAGCGCCGGTAGGCTTCCCGTTTCTTTTTTTTATCGCTCTGGACAGACAGAGCATTGGCCAGGTTCAACCGATATTCAATCTTGGTTGTATCCAGGTCGACCAGCTCACGGAAGATCTTCTCGGCCCGAGCGCCATCGTCGGTGGACACCAAAAACAACCCCTTGTTGTTGAGAAGCTCCTCCCGGGGGCCAAAACGGTCGATGGCTGAATCGATGACATCGATAGCTACATATATTGACCCGACCTCCGCCGCCAGATTGGCGGTGTTCAGCCACCGCTGCGGCTCATCAGGATTTACTTGCAGAAGTTTGCGGGACCAATGATAGGCGTGATCGAAGCGCTTTGCATTCATGCTGAGTTCGAATATCTCATCCAGATGATCCGCCTCGGGCACTCCCAGCAGGAATAGCTCCTGCATGGTCCGGCGGGCCTCATCCCAATGCCCACTCTGGCTTTGGGCCTGGTACAGTTTCTCCATGATTTCGATATCCTTTGGAAACAACATGTTGACCCTGGCCAGGAAGAACTCGGCCGAGTCAGGCATGTTGTCTTCGAAGTAAGCCAAACCCAACAAAAACAGCGGCAGACGATCGGATGGGCGTTCACGGACGACCTCGTTCAAACACACGCGCGCTCGGAAGTAGTCATGGTCAACAAAGGCACGCTGACCGGCGGCCAAGAACTCCTCGGTCGTCTGGGGTTCCCGGCTGCAACCGGCGATGATGCCAATCAACAAAAGCAAAACAACAAATCGTTTCATCAACACCTCGGAGAAGCAGAGTTTGCCAATAAAATAGTAACGGGCTGGCTCTTTTACAAGCAGCTTCCTGAGGCGGTTGGCCGGAGACGGTAGCCACTGCCATTCCTGATCGTAAGGCGCGGTTAACCTGGTTGACAAGCCAATGCCCGATATCGTAATTGCTTTTATGAACACCAACGAACAGTACGACATCCCGGCGGCGGTGCTGGCTCTGACGCGCTATGCCGAAGTCAACCCGCGACTCATGGAAGCTCTCCTGCGTCACTTCGGAAGGCTCGAAGACATTCTCGAAGCCGACGCCAGTTCTTTGACGGCCATCGAAGGGCTTAGTCCTGATCAGGCGGCTCGGATCGCCGGAGTGACTACTCAATTGGAGGTGGCCGATGAATACCTGGAGCACTTGCGTGACCGCGATATCAGGGTTGTAACACGTTTTGGAGAGGATTACCCACAGCGGCTAAATGAACTGAACGACCCGCCACCGCTTCTGTTTTGCCGTGGCAATCTACCCCGACCCGAGGGGAAGCTGCTTGCTATCGCCGGGACCATCCAGCCATCCAATGAAGGAATCGAACTGACCACCCATCTGGCCCGGGAAGCCGCCATGGCCGGAGTGCAAGTCATTTCGACGCTACGTGGAGGCATCGACGTGGCCGCCCATCTGGGCGCCCGCTCCGGCGACGGATCTTCCTATGCCATTCTCGATAGCGGCTTTGATGATCCGGCCATGGCTGAACACATGCCGGTGGCAATCGATATTGTCGGCCACGGTGGTGTCCTGAGCGAGTGGGCGCCGGATATTGAATCTGAGGGCACGGCCTTTGTGTCCTCCAACCGCCTGGTGGCAGGGATGGCTCAGGCAACGGTGATTACCGAATTGGATCAAAACGCCGCTCGGACCCGGGATCTGCTGGAATGCGGCCGCCAAATCGGGTCGATGCTGTTTTTTCTCGTCGATCCCCGCTGGGGTAGCCTGGCCGACGAACCCAGCCTGCGCCAAGCCATCGAGTGCGGGGCGGTGCCGATGGTCGGGCTGGACAAAATCAAAGACATATTCAACGTTTTGGTTTGATGTCGTGGACGATGTCTACTATACGATCACGAACGACGCCAGGTGCGAAATCAAGATCAAGAAATCGCGGTTTTTGGGTGAGTCGTTTTTGATCCACTCGCTGGCCGCCGCCAACGATCAGCTCGAAGCGGTGCGCAAACGCGAGCATGCCGCTAGCCATCATTGCTTCGCATGGATTGCAGGAGTCGGCGCCAAGGCCCAATCAAAGTACTCCGACGACGGCGAACCAAACGGCACCGCCGGACGACCCATCTATGACGCCATGATGGGACGTGAACTGACTAACGGACTAGTGGTTGTGACCCGCTACTACGGGGGAGTAAAACTGGGCACGGGCGGTTTGATGCGGGCCTACGCTGAAGCGGCTCAGACAGTCCTTGACACCTCCGGTAGACAGCAGCATTTCCTGACCAGCAACATCAAAGTGACGATCGAATTGGGTCTGTATGATCAACTGGTACGCCTGACTGGTCGCCTGGGAGTGCGCCAGGAGAGTGTGGAGTTTTCCGACCGGGTCTGTTTGACCATTGTGGCTCGCCGATCGTTGGTGCAGCGCACTATCGATGAGATCACGCAGTTGAGTGCAGGAAAGGCACAGATTGAAATCCTCAAGAGATAAAGGCGTAGCTTGTCTGGGCATGGGGATAATGCCGGTCGATTTTTTGTATACGGTGCCGGCACTGCCAGAACCTGGCGAAAAAACAAACGCGACGGCCTTGATTGTTCAGGGAGGCGGTCCGGTGCCAAACACCTTGGTGGGGCTGTCCCGACTGGGAATGACGACAGCCATGATTGCGGCGGTAGGTCACGATTGGGCCGGAGACTTCTCGATAGATGAGTTGAAGAGGGAGAAGGTCGCGAACGATTGGGTGATCCGTAAGAAAAAACCATCGGCGACGGCGGTCGGTTTGATCGAAAGCGGCAGCGGACGGCGCACTATCGCTCTGCACCGCGATCTATTTATCACGCCGGGAGATTTGCGCTTGAGTTCCCTCCCTTCGGCGCAGGTGGTGCATATTGACGGACGAGACCTACCCGCCTGCATCAAGCTGGCCCGCTGGGGGCGGCGGGTGGGGGCGCAAGTCTCGCTCGACGTCGGTTCGATTAGAAACGACGTGTCGGCGCTCTTTCCGCTGGTCGATCAACTGGTCGTAGCCGATGCCTTCGCCTTGCCGTTCACCGGCAGTCGTTCGGCGAGGGCGGCGCTGCAAGCACTAGCGAAGATATGCCGTGGGACTATCGTCATTACGGAAGGGACGCGCGGCGCGGTCGGTCATGAATCCGGGCAAACATGTCGACAACGCGCCTTCCAAGTAGCGGCGGTGGATACGACCGGGGCGGGTGACAGTTTTCATGCCGGCTATCTGTTTGGGCTGTTGTCAGGTTTCAGCCTGCCGGAGCGACTGCTATGGGGTTGCGCCACGGCGGCACTGAAGTGCACTAGGCCAGGCGCTCGGACCGGAGCGCCGACCAGGGCTGCAGTTCGGAAGTTCTTGAAAAACAGTCCGAGGATGTATGCTTGATGTGTTGAGTCAGTGGGACCAGGCGATTTTCGCATTTCTGAATGTGACGCTGGCCAATCCGGTCACGGACCTGATCATGCCGGTGGTCACCTCTGACAACCTGCTGCGCCTGGGCTATGCTGTTGCTATGCTGCTGCTCCTGTGGAAAGGTGATCGACGGATGCGCCGGCTGGTGCTGTTTTCGGCGGTGGCTTTGCTGATCACCGATCAGGTGTCGGCTCACTTGCTCAAACCGTTTTTTGAACGCCCTCGCCCCTGCCACATTATGGAAGAGATCAATTTGCTGGTCAACTGTGGCGGCGGTTATGCCATGCCGTCATCTCATGCTGCCAACGCCTTCGGGCAGGCGACGCTCTTCGCGCTTAGCTACAGGCAGTGGCGATGGTACCTGTGGGTCTTCGCCTCGGTGGTCGCGATCAGCCGCGTGTTTGTGGGTGTGCACTATCCGGGAGATGTCCTGGCCGGCGCTGCCCTCGGGATCGGGACCGGGTGGATGGTGTTTGCGTTGGCCACGGTGTGGCTTTCAAAGATGCATCCTCGAAGAGAGAATCAAAAACATGGCGTTTGAGATTGAAGTGGTCAAGGGCGACATCGTCACGGCCTCGGTCGAGGCGATTGTCAACGCCGCCAACAACGAATTCTGGATGGGCGGCGGCGTGGCGGGAGCCATCAAAGCTGCCGGTGGCCAGGTGATCGAAGAAGAAGCGATGAGAAAAGGTCCGATCATGCCGGGCGGGGCGGTGGCGGGACCGGCCGGGACACTACCGTACAAGTATGTCCTACATGCGGCGGTGATGGGTCAGGATCTGCGAACCAATGCCCGTTTGATCCGACAGTCTACTGTTGCCACTATGAATCTCGCTGAGAAACTCAAGCTCAAATCAATCGCCTTTCCTGCATTCGGCACCGGCGTTGGTGGCTTTCCGATGGCGGCCTGTGCGAATATTATGACGACCACTGTTAAAGGCTACCAGGGCCTGGCCAAGAATTTGAAGAGAGTGCAGTTTTGTCTATTTGATGCGCTGGGCTATCAGGCGTTCAAAAAGGCTGTTGAAGAATAGCGGAGATAGGATGGGGACAGGAGGGGGGGCCGGGATCGCGGGCGGCGGCGGTCATCGCATTGCAGGGTTCACATCGGTGGACGGGGAAACAGCATAGAGCAGAATTGCGGCAGTCCTATTGCACCGTATGGTGGGCGAACCGCGACCGTCTTTCACCTGGGATTCAGCATCCTTATTCCATTCCGGATTGCTACTCGCTAACCAGCTCGATACTAAGAACTCCCACTTGCTGTTCAATATCAATCGAGGCAATATTACCCCCAAGATCAGTTGTAAGTGTAGAACTAATTCGCGCGTGAGGTAAAATGATGTCGCATGAAAACGTCCGCACGGGGACCGATTTATCACCGCTGCGCTTCTCGGAATCAGGATGCCTTTTTGCCGAGATGGTCTCTTCCACAAGCTCAAATGGAAGAACGAGCTGAAGAGATGTGTTTCGTATTGCAATAGAATCACCCACATCCAGGTCAAGTAGGAGTCTGCCAATCTGCAAATAGGAGATCATTACCGGCACGTCAGAAACACAGACTCCTGCCCGCGGCGGGTTGATCAGATCTTCGGGTGATACCGGCCGACCCCTGTCGACTATCTCTCCGCTCTTCAGGTTTCCACTCACGCGTAATGAGTCGTGTGATCTGACGAACAGCAGCGAGTTATTACCGGTAGTGGTCTGATTATGATACCTCAGCTTATCGCATTTGAATGCGCTGTCCAGTGACATGGTAACAACAGTCTGTGTATTGAAGGGTCTGTCCGTGATAGTCTGAGAAATCAGTTCGAATCTGTCACCGTCCGTGGCAAACAGCCCATATCGTTCCTCACCAAAAGGAATATTGTTGTATTTCAACAAATACCGAGCACCCTGAATCAGATCACCGGCTGATTCTATGTCCGCCACATTATCGAAGCGGTCGTCCTGTGAGGCATAGGAGGTAGCAATTTCCGATAGTCTGTGTTGCAGTCCCTCTTCAGGGAACCACCGACCACGAGCCATCACACCAACTCGCTTCACAATGTTTCCAACATCCTCAAGAGGATTAGCATCCAACAATATCAGATCAGCACGTTTACCTTCCGAAATAGTACCAAACTCGTCCAGATCACCTAGACATTCAGCGGCATTGTACGTGCCGGTCTTGATAGCCTCAAATGGTGACATGCCGGCTTTAATGAAATTCTGTAACTCAGTATGAATGGAGAAACCTGGCACCACGAATGGATTGGGACAATCAGTCCCCAATAAGAGTCTAGCGCCAGCCCTATGCAAATAACCCGTGAATCTTGTCAGCACCGGGTACTCGTTGCGACTCGCATCCCATTCCTCTGCGGTTCGATTCATTGTAATGAAGTATGTTGATGGGTCCCAGGATGCTAATGAGACGGGGTCCATATACTTCATCTCCGGAAGAGCATACAATGAATCTGCCAGATTTGGTGAAGCATCCCTCTGATAAACGACCAAAGTCGGACAATTCCATACGCCCGAAGCTTCTGTCAGGTCGGCGGCTTCTGGCATCTTGTCTTCATCTATGTGATTCCAAGTCATCAAGTAGGAGTGAGCATCGAAGTCGTCACGTCGGAAGGGGGAATCGTCGCCCTCCAGCATTTTCCAATAGCCATCGAGATGTTCGATTGTGTGTTGTCCTGAGATTAACACTCCCTCCATTCCGACGTCGTCGGAGGAATGGCCGGCAACCGGAATGTCATACTTCTTGGCCCCAGCAATCAGCGCATTGAATGCTTCCTTCTTCAAGTAGTAGACTTTGAGGAAGTCGTAGCCTTGTTCCAGGTGATCAATCACAAGTTGTTCAGCTTGGTCAGGGTCATCCAAGATTAGAGAACCGTCCCAGACCCCAGGCGGACCATCGATCAGAGCACCGGCGGTGTAGATTGTCGGCCCTGCAGTTTCGCCCTTCTGAACTCTCTCCCTCCATACTAAATGGGAAGTTGTTCCCCACATGTTACGCACTGTGGTCACACCGTTGGCCAGGAAAAGCATCAGGGCGTCCTCATGCTCGACATGAGCATGCATGTCGGCGAGTCCTGGCATCAGGTATTTGCCGGACCCGTTGATCTCAATCGCACCAGCGGGAACTCCGATCTCATCGGCCGGCCCCACGGAGACTATTTCTTGATCGAGCACTACCACAGTATGGTTTTCAAGCACGGTGTCTTTGTCCATGGGTATAACATTAGTATTGACAATCGCGGTGACGGCCGGCACATCCGTCGACTGTTGGTGTTGACCGCAGCCTGCGACCACCACGATTGCAACTAGCGTCACGCCGATAATTATGGAACTGCTCATGCCTTGGCCTCCTCTGTAATCCCCGAGATTTCCCGGACAAGATTCCTTGGGACAGAATCTGTCCCTTTCAACATCCAAAGAACATAGAAGTCTTCGAATTGGCAAACGGTCATTTCGCTTACCAGTATGATCAGTCCGAGTGAATCGGCCCCCGACCGCAAAGACAAACCCGACACACAAGTGCGCCTCGTGAACGATGCGGAGAATCAGATCGGCATTTCGACCAGGCGGTAGCGCTTGTAGATTTCGGAGCCGAGCTGTTCGAGACCGCGACGCATCAGTTCATTGGATTCTAAGATCCACGAGAATTCGGCCCAGGTGTAGCCTATTTCGGTGCCGCGATGATAGAGAGTCCAATACAGCCAGGCGTCGATGCCGCGCTTCTGATATTCAGGTATCACACCCAGGGTGACAACGCGGAAGCTGTTGACTTTGTTGCGGATTTTGGTATGCCACAGAAGCTTGAGCATGCCGAAGGGGAGGAGTTTACCGTTGAGTTTGATCAGCGCCTGATTTATGTCGGGGATGGCCATGGCAAAAGCCACCGGCTTGCCTTCGTGCTCAGCTATCAGCACCAGCTCCGGATCGACAACCTGCTTGAGATCCTTGGCCATGTGCTTGAACTCTTCTTCGGTCATCGGCACAAAGCCCCAGTTGTTCTCCCAGGCCTGGTTGTAGATCTGGCGGATTTCAGCCACCTCAGACCGGAAATTGCGCATGTTAATCGGGCGTATGGTGACTCCGGAACGAGTCCGTACACGGTCGACCATTTTGGTGATACGCTCGGGGAATGACTGCTTGCTGGTCATCCGGTAGGCCAGCAGGTCCATGCCTTTCTTGAGGCCGAATTTTTCGGCCAGCCGCGGCAGGTAGGGTCGGTTGTAGGTCATCATGACCATCGGCGGCATATCAAATCCATCGACCAAAAACCCGCATTCATGATTGGTGGAGAAGTTCGCCGGGCCGCGCATTTTCTCCATCCCCTCCCGCTTCAGTTCGATCATGGCTACTTTGAGCAACTTTGAAGCTACGTCGTAGTTGTCCTCGCAGTCGAAAAAGCCAAAAAAGCCGGTTTTCTCGCTGTGACACTCATTGTGGGTGAAGTTGACACAAGTGGCAATGCGGCCGGCAATCCGCCGGTTTTCAAACGCCAGGAAGAGTTTCACCCGGGCGGTTTTGTAAAACGGATTTTTGTCAAAACCAAAGAAGGCTTTGCGCTCCATAGTCAGGGGCGCGACGTAATGCGGATCGCCCTTGTACAGGCGGTTGGGATAGGCTATGAATTGGTTCAGTTGCGAGCGCGACTCAACCTGAACGATGTCTATCTGCGACATGGTGCGATCAGGGGATCAGTCCCTTTTCCCGGCCGACTTTGGCAAACACTTCAACCACGCGGTCCAGTTGTTCGTCGGTATGTGTTGCTGTATACGAGGTCCGTATCATGGCATGTCCCGGCGGTACGGCCGGTGAAATGACCGGATTGGAGAAAATTCCGTTGTCAAACAGGGCCTTCCAGAAAGCGAAGGCTTCCATATCCTCGCCGACCACAACACTCACTACCGGCGTCTCGGTGGCACCGATATTGAAGCCTAGATTCCTAAACTCCTTCTGGATCCGGCGAGCGTTTTTCCAGAGGTTCTCCCGACGCTCCGGTTCGCTTTCGACTATATCCAAAGCCGCCAGAGCTGCGGCCGCGTTGCCGGGCGGGATGGAAGCCGAGAAAATCAGCGAGCGGGCGGTGTGCTTGATCCACTTGATAACGTCCTTGTCGCCGACCACAAAGCCGCCCAGCGAGGCAAACGACTTGGAGAACGTGCCCATGGTTATGTCGACCCGGTCGGTCAGGCCGAAGTGCTCGGCGGTGCCGGCGCCGGTGGGCCCCATGACTCCGATAGCATGAGCATCATCCACCATCACCTGGATATTGTACCTCTCTGATATCTCCACCAGGCGCGGCAGGTTGATAACGTCCCCTTCCATCGAAAAGACGCCGTCAACTACCACCAGAACGCCGCCGCGCGTAATTTCGCGCACATTGGCCGCTACTCGTTCGTAGTCGGCCATATCGTTATGAGCAAATTTGTAGATTTTGCCATACGACAGCCGGGTGCCGTCAACGATGCAGGCATGATCCTGGCGATCGATTATGCAGGCATCATTCTTGCCCACCAGCGACGAAATGGTCCCCAGATTGGTTTGAAAGCCGGTGGAAAAGACTATCGCACCGTCCTTATGCATAAATCGGGCCAGGCGACCCTCAAGCTCAATATGCAAATCCAAGGTACCGTTCAGAAATCGGGAGCCGGTACAACCGGAGCCATATTTGCGGGATGCCGCCGCGGCCGCCTCCTTGACACGGGGATCATCGACCAGGCCCAGGTAGTTGTTGGAGCCGATCATGATACATTTTTTCCCGTCGACGATTACCTCGTTGCCGGGAGCGCCCTGAATGGGATGGAAATAGGGGTAGACGCCTGCCGCCATCACCTTATCAGGATCGGTGTAGCGGTAGCACTTCTCAAAAAGACTGGCGTAGGTCGTGGCGGCCGTATCCTTATCGTGCAAACCGGCTCCTTCCATGGGATTCAAATTGAAAGGGAATATCGGTGCTGGGGGCCTGTTTTGTCAAGATAATTGGCGAGGTAGGGGGGATTGAGGATGTGGGCAGGCAAGGCGTGGGACCGAAGCCAGAACAGGCTGGAACACCCGCTCGCGGCGCACTCTCAGACCGCTGAGTCTCGGTCGTGGAAAGACCATCCCGACCAAGCCCGGCCTTCACCCCAGCCACTTGTCCAGCCAGCGGCGGCGGTGACGATCCATCTCACTATAGCTGCCGTCCTTGTGGGCGTGATGACCGCCCCCTTCGAGCTTAATAAGTTCGTGCTCAAGGCCAAGTCGACTGAGCTGCCGAGCCATCGCCTCGGACTGACTCATCGGCACCACTTTGTCAGCGGTGCCATGCATGAGTAAAATGGGAGTGTGGCGGGGCAGTTGGTCGGCGAAGTAGACGGCCGATCGTTCGGCCAGTTCGCGACGTTGTTCGTCGATAGTCAGATCACCCCAGCGCTGCTGGACAACCTCCGCGAAGTGCTCTGAGCTATCGCTCAGTTCAAACAGGTCGGTGATGCCGGCATGGACTGTGGCGCAGCGGAAACGGTCATCTTTTTTGAGGGCACAATAAACGCTCATCCCGCCCCGGCTGGCCCCTTCGATGCCGACTCGGCCGTTGTTGCAATCGGGAATCTGCTGCGCTACCGGTAGGAGGTTGAGAGTGTCGTTGACGTCGGCGCAGCCCCATTCCTCCCGGCCCTCTCCCCCCATGTTACCGCGATACTGGGTGGCCAGGACGACATAGCCCCACTGAGCGGTGGCGGCCAGAATGAGGAAGGCACGCAGTTCATCAAGGGCGCCACGGTCGCCGGTGCCGCCCCGATTCCACAAGAGCACCGGGTAGAGCCCGGCCTGGCGCGGCCCGGCCACATAGCCCATGACTCGGAGGCCGTCGGAGACGTAAGTGATCTTCTGAACCCGCACCTGATCGATAGTGTCGCGTGAGTGCATTTTCTCGACCACGGCCGCCATGGCCGGGTTCAGATGCACCTCGGATCGGCTCAGGAGTTCACCGTCATTCATGACTGGCTACAGCAGTATGGTAAGAGGGATTGTTGCCAAGCTGTTGCGATTGCAGGCCTACTCAGAGGCGCTGATTACCAAATCGATTTTAGTGCCGACTTCGAGTTCGGAGCCCTCGCTCTCGGATTGGTCCAAGACCGTCTCGGGCAGGTACTTATCGTCCTGGCGACGGGTGATGAGACCGGTACTAAGCTGTTTTTGTTCCAGAAGCGCCGTCGCCTGTTCCAAGGTGAGGCCGATGACCTTGGGGACATACGTAAAGTCGGCCGTTCGTCCGCGGTTGACCATAAGTGTCACCGGCGCGCCGGCCGCTATGTCGCTGCCGGCGGGCGGGTAGGATACGACCACCATGCGTTCGGGCAGAGTGTCGGAAAAGGCCCAGGTGATATCGCCCAGGACCAAACCGGCGGTTTCAATATCAAGCATAGCCTGCCTGACCGACAGGCCGGCCACATCCGGCAAAACGATCATCTTTTTCCCGGCCGAAACCACGAACTTGATGGTCCGCCCGGCTTTGACTTTGGTTCCCGCGATGGGGAACTGGTCCAGAATAGTACCCCGCTCCTTCCCCGGCGAAAATTCTTCGGAAGCTACCTCGAGGTTCAAATTGAGTTCTTCCAGCGTCAGGCGAGCTTCAATCAAACGCTGACCGGTGAAGCCGGGCAGGGGGAATTCCGTACCATGCCTGGTGATTGAGGGCATGATGATACTGTCGGTGATCAGGTAGAGCACCAAAAGCGCCGCCAGCGGCACCAGAGCCCAGAGCACCACATACCGCAACAGGGAACCTTCCGGGAGGTATCCGGTCAGAAATCCCGAACGGGTGGAGTGTTTCTTGCCCAGTCTTGATGCTTGCAATGGTGGCATATACGGTCGAGTATAAGGACCGCTGGAATACCTGACAAGTATTAACTAATGTCTAGTGAATTCGACGAGTCATACGAGCACAAAAAGCCCCGGTCAATCCTTCGATGCTCGGGTAGGTCTTGACGAAACCCCGCTCGCTGACCAGTTCGGGCGGGAAATACTCGGCGCCCGTTTCGAGCTCGAAATCCGGATGGCGAAGCAGGAATTCCTCGATTATCTGGTCGTTTTCATCGCGAATAATGGTGCAGGTTGAATATACCAGCAAACCTCCCGGTCGCACCAGAGTGGCCGCCTTGTCGATCATACGGGCTTGCATACGGGCCAGGTTGGTGATATCCTCGGCCGTCTTTGACCAGCGCAGATCGGAGTTTTTCCCGGCCGTGCCCCAGCCGCTGCAAGGCGGATCCAGAAGCACCCGATCGAACGGTTCGCTTTCGAAGTCGATCATATCGCAGGCAACAGGTGAAATTATCTTGATGCCCAAACTGGCCGCGTTGGCCACCAGCACTTCCAGCCGGGCATGGGATTTGTCGATGGCCGTCACGCGGCCCTTGTTGCGCATGCGAATGGCCGCGTAGGTGGCCTTGCCGCCGGGGGCGGCCGTTAGATCGACAACCTTGTTGCCGGGCCGAGGATTGAGCAAACGGACGGCGGTACCGGACGACTCATCCTGAACGGCCACTTTGCCGGTGTGGACCAGTTCCTCCTCGAGCGGCAGTCCGCCGGTGTGCAGATGAATAAACTCAGGCAGATACTTACCATAGGTAAACTCGATGCCGTTGTCCTGCAGAATGCGAGCAACTTCGTCAGGCTTGGACTTGATGTAGTTGACTCGATAGGTTACGTGGGGCGGCTGGTTGTAGGTTGTCAGAAGCGATTGGGTTTGCTCCAGCCCAAACTCGTTGAGGCAGTACTCGACGAAGTACTCGGGGTAGCTAAGTGAATCGGCCAGGTGTTTGACCGGGTTTTTTTGCATGGAAATGAAACGAACCTTGGTCGGTTCACGCAGTGAGGCCCGCAAGACAGCGTTGACCAGATTGGCGCGGGGTCGATCGACAAGGTGGCGGGCCAGGTTGACGGATTCATTGACCGCGGCCGAGGCCGGAATGCGATCGGTGAATCGCAACTGATACAGACCCATCCGCAGGATATTGGACATTCGCAATGACAACTGCGCCGCCGGCCGCGACAGGTAGAACTTCAATTCATGATCCAGACGGCGCCGCATTTTGGTGGTGCCGTTGACCAACTGCTGAATGAAGCGAATATCCAGACGGCGATAATTACCCTGATCCAGCACCGTCCGGATAGCCTTGTCGGACTGCTCTCCCTGCTCGATCAGGATCAGCGCCTGCAAAGCGGCAAACCGGGGAGCGTCGACATTGCCGGGCGCCTTTGATATGAGTTTGCTGTCCATAGCCTACAGGTCCATGGCCGCGATGGCGCGGCCAAATTCATCCTGGCGGTACATGCTCTGACGGTGACACGGCACGACCGTCACCGCCTCGGCGGCCGCTCCCATGAGCAGCCCGGCCACTTCGGTGGGGCGGGCGTAGCCGCCTTCACCAACACCCAGAACCATTATCAAATTCTCCTGGTCAAAACGCAAATCATGAATCGCCGGTCGCACATCCACTACTTTCACTGTCCCTTTGCCCTGACGTTCGAGGGGAAGCTGCTCCGAATCGAGCAGCATTTTCAATCCCTCTTCCAAGTCCGGCGCCGCCTCGAATGAATCGAGGGGCACCGTATAGACAACCCTGTTCAAGGCTGCCGAAAGCGATTTACCTTTGTCGATCACCGCCCGGGCGTCAATCAGACTGACTCCTTCCGGCAGGCAGCGGCGCAGATCATCAATCATATAGGGCAAGAGCACAGTATCCAATGTAATATCGACAAACTCCGCCTCGGACGTGAATCCCAGCGGCAGGGGCGGACCAAAGGACAGCTTCATGGTTGGGTTGAACCCCTGACTGTATGCAACCGGCAGACGAGCCCGTCGCAGTGACCGTTCGATCAGCCTCATGTTTTCCAGATGGGACATGTAACGACAGCGAGCGGTTTTCCCCCACTGAATACGCAGTCGGTTCTTGGTCGGCGCGCTACTGGTGTTGCGAGTCGTCAGTTTGCGTTTTTTGCGTCCGTACGCCAGACCCGGTTCCGGCGCCGATTCAACGCCTGCCGGCGAGCTTGACCGGGCCGGTAACGACTTGAGCTGGGTCGAGGTCCGCCGGCGTTCGACCTGAAGGCGCTCCGTCGAGATCCCTTTGCGAATGTGGGACCAAGGCAAAGGCCGGTCGAAGGGGATGGCCTGCGTTAGTTGTTCGATATCGATCCCACCCCCTTTGAAGATATCAAACCAGATATCCGGCTGGAAACTCTCGCTCCAACCATCAAAGCGGCATCCCCGCTCATAGGCAGCTTCGATAGCCGGACCAAACTCGCGTCCACCGCGCCCCAAGAGTCCGGCCAGCAACGACATCTCGGCCCGGTGATGTTTGAAATTGACTCCACGCACGCGCCTGTCCTGACGCACATACTGGATCCGCCTGATGGTCTCTTCGATCGAGATCATGGCATCCCACTGGAAGGGCGTATGCGGTTTGGGTACAAAGGGCGAGAGGGTGACATTGATATTGCTTTTGCCCGGATGGTGGCGGGCGATGCCATAACACTTGGCCACCAAATCTATGATACCGTCAAGATCCTCATCAGTTTCGGTCGGCAGTCCGATCATGAAGTAGAGCTTGATCGTACTCCATCCCATATCAAAGGCCAGGCGCACCGATTCAAACAAGGCCTCGTCCGGGATATTTTTGCGAATAAACATCCTCAGCCGCTCCGTGCCCGCCTCCGGGGCCAGCGTCAGGCCGGACTTGCGCACCAATTTGGCGGCAGACAGTAAATCCCGGCTCAGCGAGCCGGGGCGAAGCGACGGCAGGGCGATCGACACCTGCTGATCCTGGAGTTTCCGCGCCAGGCTCTTGATCAAGGGCTCGATCTCGGGATAGTCCGAAGTCGACAGCGACACCAGGGTAATCTCATGGTAACCGGTGGCGGCTAATTGCCGCAGAATCTGGTCGCTTATCTCGCCGGCCGGGCGCACCCGCACCGGACGATACATCGGTCCCGCTTGACAAAAACGGCAGCCTTGTGGACAGCCTCGCATAACCTCGACACCCAGATGATCGTGCACTGTCTCGACCAGCGGCACCAACGGTTGGGTCGGGAAATACTCCGGCTTCAGCCTGGGCACCACTCGCGCCCGGATCTCCTGCGGCACGCCCGCAGTTACCGGCTGCCGATCATCGCTGTAAAAGCGCGGGACATACACGGATTCCACTTCATGTGCCAGCCGCAGCAGTTTCTCCTCACGGGAAGCCTGGGGCATCTGGTGGAGGATGGCCAGCATCTGCGGCAAACCCTGCTCGGCATCGCCGATAAAAAACAAATCCACAAACGACGCCATCGGTTCTGGATTGTAGACAGCCGGACCGCCGGCCATAATGATAGGGTGCTCATCGCTGCGGTCCGAGGCCTTCAGCGGTATGCCGGCCAGATCCAGCATGGCCAGGACATTGGTGAAGATCAGTTCATAGGGAAGGGTGAAACCAATAACATCAAAATCGACCGCGGGACGTGACGTTTCCAATGAGAAAAGGGGAACCTGCTTGTCCCGCATGAGCGTTTCGGCATCCTGATCAACGGCAAAAACGCGCTCGCAAAGAAAGCGATCGTCTTGATTGACAATATGGTAAATAGTCTGAAGGCCGAGGTAAGATTGACCCAGTTCGTACTTGTCGGGGAAGGCATGAAGATACTTCAGGCGCCCCTGTGGGTCCTTGACGATCTGTCCTGGTTCGCCGCCGGCATAGCGGCCCGGCTTGATGACGAACGGGAAAAACTGCTTGTCGAGGCGAGCTCTCATCTGGTCATACGTGCTACGGTTTCTAATTCGACCGCTAAGAAGCCCTGAACGATCTCAAAAGGCAAGGAAATTGAACAGATTGTGCTGCCCGGGACGGCGTCTGCCACCGAATAGAAGAAAATAGCCAACGATATGGGCGCTCTGATGTAAAAAGGCTGGGCGCGCCCCGTATTGGTCGGGCGGTGTCCAGGAAACCAACTATGACCGGTAGATCTGTAACAACAACCTTCGCTTCGGCCGAAACCGAAAGATCCGGAACTGCTGACCTGGCTGGTGCGAGCAGCCGGGTACTCCTGGCTGCGCTGGGAAAAAGCGATTGGGAAATCGACCAGGTCAACGCCGGAACCGTTCTCTACTACCAGAGCCTGGGGATGGTGGTCTGCAGGCGGCAGTTCCTCGATCAGCAGGTTGGCGGTAGCCAAATGCAGCGGTTACGGCAGTTGGTGAGGGAGCTTCCCCGGTTCGGCCGGGTGCATCTGGTGATTCCTCCCTGGGCGGCGGCGATCCGATACTGGTGGCTGTTGGTCCTGGCCGGGCGCTTTTTTGGATGCCGGATCACGGTGGATCTCAGACATAGTATGGCCGAGCTTGTCCTGGAAGATCTGCCAACCGGCCTGCTGTCCGTACTCCGACGCTGTCATCATGTACTGGTAGATTTTGAACCGCTGGCCGCTCGTCTGGAGCGACAGCACGTCAGAGCGATCACTGTATGTCCAAAGGTGGCCGGCGAAGGTGTCACCGGGCCGAAGGCGACGCGATTGCAACCGCATTTGCTGGCCCTGCTACCGACAGCCGCCAACACCGACGTCCTGGATCATAGTCTGACCTACCTGCACAAGGCCTTTAGCCTGGTAAAAATGAAGTACCCGCGAACACTGATGACGGTTCTCGCCGACAGTCACACTGTCCGGTTATTAAACCGGCACAATTGGCCGCCCGGCCTGAAGATTGTTGCAGCCGACGAGCGGACTCCGATGTCGGATTACCTGGACCAGGCGGATGTTTTTGTAAACGCTCTGGCAGTCGGCAACCCGGTGCAGCCGGTCCTGACAGCCATGCAACATGAGTTGGTTGTTGTCTCGACCGCTATCGGTTCGATTCCCAGCCTCATTGACGACGGACGCAACGGCCGACTGGTGAGCCTGAGCCGCCCGGAGACAATGGCTAACGCCGTCATACATCTGATCGAGCATCCTGAATCGGTCGCGTCAATGCGCCAACAAGCCGGCGCCACCGTGACCGGGTCTAACCGACCCGGATCCCACGATCTACCCGAATAGCGTCTCCCCCGGCCACCGGGGCAGATTACAGCCGCCAAATAGCAACCATCCTGCGGCGACTTGCGCCGCCAAATTGTTGTTGAGTAAATCGAGGCGGCTCGATAGGATACTCCCGAGGCTGTTACTGAAGTAGAACCAGGAAGGAGATACCCTCCCGATGAGCTCCGATGAACCCAAGTATCGCATAGCGATTTTAATGCCTGTTCTTAACGAAGAGACCTTCATCGGACAGACTCTCGATCAGATCTACATGCAGGACTTCCCTATGGATCGGGTTGAGATAGTTGTCGCCGACGGTGGCTCCACCGACCGTACGCGGGAAATCGTCGAGGGTTTCAGAAGCAGGTTTGGGTCGCTCAAGATCCTGGACAACCCTCGGCGACTGGCGTCATCGGGCCGCAATCTCGGGGTCAAGAACAGCATCGCACCATGTATCCTGATCCTGGACGGCCACACTTACCTGCCGAGAAAGACAATCCTGACCGATATGCTGGAGCTGTTTGATACATATGAGGCCGATTGCCTTTGCCGTCCCCAACCGCTGACTCCGCCTGATATCGGCGAATTCGAAAGAGCCGTGGCGCACTGCCGGGAGTCACTTCTGGGGCATAACCCCGGCTCCGACATATATTCGGATTTTGAAGGGGTCGTCGATCCGACTTCGTCCGGGGCGATGTACAAGCGGTCGGTATTCGACAAGGTCGGTTACTTTGATGAGGAGTTCGACGCTTGCGAGGATGTCGACTTCAACTATCGGGTGCAGCGCGCGGGGTTGAAAGCGATCATCTCGCCCAAGGTGCGAGTGTTTTATTACCCGCGTCAATCTCTGGCCGGTCTCTGGAGACAGATGATGCGCTACGGCAAAGGCCGCTTTCATTTCTCGCAGAAGCATTCCAAGATCGCTCCCATGCAGACCCTGGCTGCGGCCGGTGTGGCCGGTCTTGGCATCCTGGCGGTCCTGTCGCTTGTTTCAAGCTCAGCCTGGTCGCTTCTGACCACGCTGTTCGGCGTGTATCTATTGGTAGCGATTGGCTTTTCAGCCTTTGTTGGTCACCGCAAGAGCCACTTGGGGACGTTTTTGCTGGGTCCGTTGATTTTCCCGGTTATTCACTTTGGCCTCGGCTGGGGATTCTTGACCGGGGTCTTTGATAAGTTCGTCAGTAAACCGCAGCGACCGCCAAAGATGGACCTGCGGTTGTGGTAGCACGCACAGCGTGATTTGTGGGCTATGGATGCCCACCTGTAACGGGCATGTTGAAAAAGTCCTCTACTTCGCAGGTGAGCAACTTCGAAATGCAGGTTCCGCCGGGCGACTTGCCCGGCGGAATAACGGAAATTTGGCCGCTGTCACGCGAGTCGCGTGACAGCACCTGTACGGGAGGAGTCGACAATGGGTACTACATATTCACATAGCCGCCTGCAGACGTTTGAGCAATGCCCAAAGAAATACCAATTCCAGTACATCGAAAAAGTGACAGTTCCCAAGCGGGTGCCGGCTGCGACATTTCTGGGCACAGCCGTTCACGCAGTTCTCGACAAGCTCTACAAATGCGGCGCTGATGGCGTTCTGATCCCGCCCGACAAAGCCACAGAGCTGTACCTCGCCGAATGGGGACGGATCAACCGCGAGCATCTGGCGGTGCACAGTGACTTTCATACTGTCGACGATTACATCCGCATGGGTCAGGAGATGCTCCTGACCCATTACGAACGTTACCAGCCGTTCCGGTATGGCAGGCTTTTCGGGACGGAGTTGAATCTTCACTTTGCCCTGCCCGGTTATGGATTCAGCTTTCAAGCCAAGATCGACCGCCTGTGGAGGCGGGATGACGGCGTGATTGAGATCTGCGATTACAAGACCGGTCAATCGATGATGCAACCGCGCGATCGCAGTTTCATAGCGCAAATGGGGACCTACCTGCTGGCCGTACAGGACAAATACCCTGACTTTGACCAGATTGAGCTGGCGGTGTATTTCCTTCGCCAGGATGAAGTCGTCCGGCACCGCATGTCCACCGAGGAACGTGATTTGGTGATCGAAGAATTGCGCAATCAGGTGGTGGCTGTCAAAGAGGCGCAGCGACTGGGATGTTTCCCGACCAAAGAAAGCGGGCTGTGCCCCTTCTGCGATTGGATCAATGCCTGCCCCGCCAAACGCCATACGCAGCAGCTCGAACAGGAGGAGTCTGATCAACGCACTGAGGCCGAACGACTGCGCGATTTGGCTGATGAATACCTGGTCAAAAACAACGAACTCAAAGCCCTGTCCGCTGAGGTTGAAGCGCTCAAGACCGACCTCAAAGAAGCCGCCGCAACTCACGGCTTTGAGCGCATTGCCGGATCCAAAGGTGATGTGACGGTCAAGCTGAGCACGGTCGAAAAGTTCATCACTAAAACGCGCGATCAGGCCGCCTTTGCCAATCTCAATTTCCTGGTCCGCGAGTTGGGCCTCGACGACTACCTGACAGTCGACACTAATGCTCTAATGAAAGAGCTCTACGCCAAACGCCGCTTACCCGATGACCAAATGGCGAAGCTGCGGGAGTTTGTGATCACGGAGCAAACCGGCCGCGTGAGCGGGAAGATGAGGACGGAGGAGGAGGGGGAGGAGGAGTGGAAAAACGATTGATGTCGGTTTATGTGCCTGTAGGATCGGCTTGTCCCAGCGTCACACCCATCGAAGTCTGCGCTTTAAATCATTGCAGTGAGAGGGCATCAGTCGCTTGTCATACTGGAGTCTTCCAACCACGATTCCCGGGGCGATGCCTATATCGGTACTGAATTGCCTAATGGAATCCTTGCTGATGTTATTGGACCTGCGCCTTGACAGAAATCGCTTGTATTCAACGGGTGGAATCAGGCAATCGGCGGCAAATCGATTGGCTTCCAACTCTTGCTCATTCTCAGACGCCCCATCTTCTATGAATATTCTCTTTTTTTGATGATGGAGAATGTGGGCAGCCTCGTGAAAGAACGTGAACCACAATTGATCGTCCGTCTTGTAGCGCAAACTCAACTGCAGCAAGGCCTTGTACTGCGACAGCCATCGTGTTGCGCCGCTAGCAGTCTTCGGCAGTTCTGGCACAAATGCGACTGCCACGCCTGCGGACGCGCATATCCTCTGAAGTTCTGCAACAAATACCTCAGGCGAAGTTACTGTTAACTTCCTTGCTTCCTTAAGGGCATCGATGAACTTCGACTTGTCGAAGGGCTCGCAATCGATGCTTCGAGCGATGAACTCCCCTGCCTGCAGCCACGCGGCAAGTGCAAACTCGTCTACAGATAGGGTGGCAGATCTACGATAGGCAACCTTTAGGTTCCCCCAAACATCCGTCCAAGCATCTGGATTGGCCACGCCGAAGAAATCTAGAATGTTGCTGAGTCTCGACAGCTTCTCCCTAGTCTCGGGCACCCACTTCCGCTTTGCCATTGCAGCATACGGAAAGTTCTTTGCCCACTCCAGTTTCTCAGCGAGCGTTTGTTTCTCTTTCTCAGCAGCGAGAAAGGCATCGTAACCACGTTGCCTATTGTTCCAGAAACTGCCAGGAATACCAAGTACTCGCTGAAACTCAAGTGCCACCTGAGGCGTAATCGGGGCCTTGCCGTTAATCACCTCATTTACAAACTTGGGAGTCCGGCCGGCCCTATTCGCAAAGTCCACTTGGGTCATTCCACGCTCGTCCAACACCTCCGCCAGTGTCGCGCCGGGGGGGGATACTCTGTCTGGATGGTACTGATTTGTCATCGCCTTACCCATGATAATCTACTATCTCCAATATGCGAACAACCTTGACCGCTGCTATATTCAGGGAATCGTCCTCCAG
Source organism: bacterium (assembly GCA_043819515.1). GTDB lineage: Bacteria > Zixibacteria > MSB-5A5 > GN15 > FEB-12 > DAOSXA01. The sequence continues at coordinate 1,950 of JBDRES010000003.1, read as the reverse complement.
CAGCGGGAGTGGTTCATCGGCGGGCTCGAATATTAATCTCATCGGGTGCTTCAATCCTACGCCCCATTGTCCGGCGCGATCGCCAGTCAGAGCGTGGTAAGTTCCAGGTAGGTTCAGGGTATCCAATAAACTGTCGGCCGCATCAAGTTCGTCCAGTCGCTGCATGAGCTTCTCTCCGCTCACAGGCCCCCATTTCTTCCTGGCCTCTTCCAGCGAGTTGCACCTCTTTTGTAGCTTCTTAGTCTTGAACAGTATGATCAAGTGATCGGCTCGAAATAGAAATACTTAACCTATTACGTTAATCATTATACTTCAACGTCCACCGGAAGTCAACAACATTCGGGCAAAAACTGCTGAATAATGCAGCCCTATCCCAAGTAAATCTATCAAGAGACTGATTACTGACCGCGCTCACTGGAGGTAGCCATGACTGGCGCTGGCGTGATTATGATAATCCTTGTTCCAATCCTGTTTCAGGTAGTGATGCTTTCGATTAAGCAGGCCAAAAGGCATCGTGAGATCGAAGAACGGCTGACGAGGATCGAGCAGAAGTTGTCGCTGTGAAGTCTCGCGGAGGGTGCGTGACACCCGTCTTCTCCCCCTCTTGAGAGGGGGCCGGGGGGTGTGTTTGGCCCGGACTCAGGCACAGCCCCAATCGCAGCCTGAGGCTGCCACCTTGACCTAATGCAGGTTCCCCGCCCTTCGGCCACACTTCTCCAGCGGCGAAACCGAACCGCCTTGGCTGCAACTTCTTCAGTATTTTTGCGTTTAATCATTGCCACTATGAATAAATCAGCCGATGAGGTATATTCATAGTGGATGCTCTTTGACATGTGAAGTGTGTGTTTCAGCACATCCTTCCCATTGCCCATAAGGGCGACTATGTCGCCATCCCAAGTATGGGGGTGATCTGGTTTCGACGGGTTTGGTGAGGAGTTGCTGGCGTGCCGGGGTTGTCTGGGGCCCCGTTAACAAACCGGGCAAAACACTAATTGGCGAATACAATTACGCCATGGCTGCCTAGTTTTACTAGGAATTGTGCCACGTCGCTACCCGACTTTGCCTTCGAGGCGGACTAGTGGCGTCGATAAATGAAGGCTCGGCTTTTTGATGTCTATAAGAAAAGCCTAAACTAAATAGGCTGGCTTTGTCGGTGGCCTGTCTTTCGGCAGCCGGCAGAGCGAGAATAAAAGAGAGACTATGCACGTAGACGGCAGCTTTGCTCTTCTCTCGGACGGGGGTTCGATTCCCCCCACCTCCATTTGTTATAATACCATGTAAAACAATAAGTTACATCAGCAACAGGGCCGGATCATTTGCTTATACCCCCCACCCCTCGACTATATCGCCGGCTATCATGCAATAACTTACGACGGCCGTGGACACAATCCGGGCACAGTTTTCAGACATGCCCCCATGTAGGACCATATTCGGATTCTGCTTGACAATCGATCTCAAAAAAGGTTCATTTGTTCCGATAATAGTATCAGTTGTATCAATAATAGAATCGGTTGTGATGTATGTGCGCGCGAAAACCGAAAAGCGACTCGACGATAGGAATAGGCTCAGGAATAGGGGAAGCCCTGTTTCCCAAGATACGCCGGAAGGCGCTCGCGCTGTTCTTACTCAATCCTGAAAAACAGTACTATTTCCGCGAAGCTGTCAGGCTGCTGGGCGATACCCCAGGTTCGCTCCACCGCGAGTTGAAGTCACTGACAGCGGCCGGGATCCTGTCGGTGGAGCAGATCGGGATGCAGAAGTTCTACCGCGCAAATCCAGAAAGTCCTGTTTTCGATGAACTCAAGTCAATTGCCGAAAAGACATTTGGCATTGCGGATGTTCTCCGTGACGTCCTGCGATCTGAAGCCGAAGCGAAGATTGACGTTGCCTGGATTTACGGTTCAGTTGCCAGCGGGCTGGACACGAGTTCAAGTGACATCGATCTTATGG
>JBDRES010000002.1:0-16424 GCA_043819515.1 bacterium | reverse complement strand
TCCTGGTTGAAAGGGTACCGTCGTGCACTTGTGAACTGTGCATAAACGTCTCACTTGGTTGATTTGGTCCCTGCTGAACTGAATAACCCGGTGTGAGGCTCGCAAGGCCAATTGCACCAATTTACGTTATTTAGCTCTGACAGGGATTTTTTGTGTCTTGTAGGATCTTGTTATGGACCTCGGTAAAGTCAGAAATATCGGCATAATGGCTCATATTGATGCCGGGAAGACAACCACCACGGAGCGCATCCTGTTTTATACGGGACTCACGCACCGGATGGGAGAGGTGCATGAAGGGTCCGCCATTATGGACTGGATGGAGCAGGAGAAAGAGCGCGGCATTACTATCACCTCGGCCGCTACCACTGTATTCTGGTCCGATCATGCCATCAATATCATCGATACCCCGGGCCACGTTGATTTTACAATCGAGGTCGAACGCTCCCTGCGCGTCCTTGATGGTGCCGTGGCTTTGTTCTGCGCCGTCGGGGGGGTTGAGCCGCAGTCCGAAACGGTCTGGCGCCAGGCTGACCGCTACCGGGTCCCGAGGATTGCCTTCATCAATAAGATGGACCGCAACGGGGCCGATTTTGCCGGTACCGTCGCCACTATGAACAAGCGTTTTGCCACCAAGTGTGTGCCGATCGGTATCCCGGCCGGCGAGGGTGAGCTGTTCAGCGGCATTATCGATCTGCTCACTATGAAGTTCCGGGTCTTCCGTGAGGAAACCCAGGGGACCCTATTCGACGATCTCGAAGTTCCCGACGATATGTTGGAAACAGCCAACGACTATCGTGAGAAATTGCTCGAGGCGGTGGCTGAATATGATGACCACCTTCTCGAACAGTTCCTGAAGGACCAGGAGCTCGACCCGGTACGGGTTATGGCCGCGGTTCGTAAGGCCACCATCGCCAATGATATGGTGCCGGTTCTCTGTGGCAGTGCCTTCAAGAACCAGGGTATTCAGAAGTTGCTGGATGCTGTGGTGGACTTTCTGCCGTCGCCCCTTGATTTGCCTCCAATTGAGGGGCATCACCCGGACAAGGAAAGCAAAGTCATCCAGCGGTCTCCGGACCCCGACGAGCCGACGGCTGCGATCGCCTTCAAAATCGCCACTGATCCCTATGTCGGCCGCCTGACGTACTTGCGTATTTATTCCGGTACGCTCAAGGCGGGTTCCACTCTGCTCAATCCGACCAGCGGTGTCCGTGAGCGTATTTCCCGGATTTTGCGCATGCACGCCAACAAGCGGGAGGATATACCTCAGGCCCTGGCCGGCGAGATTGTGGCTGTCATCGGATGCCGCAAGACCACTACCGGCGACACTTTGTGTGACCCCAAGCACCCGGTTTTGCTGGAAGCTATGATTTTCCCGGAGCCGGTCGTCTCCGTCGCCATTGAGCCGCAGACCAAGGCCGATGAAGAGAAGCTCCACGAGGCGCTGGCGCGCCTGGCCGAAGAGGACCCGACCTTCCGGGTCAGAACGGATGAAGAGACCGGGCAGACGGTCATTTCCGGGATGGGTGAACTGCATTTGGACATTCTGATCGATCGCCTGCTGCGGGAGTTCCAGGTGAGGGCTACGGTTGGCCGGCCAAAAGTGGCCTACAAAGAGACAATTACCCAGGAAGTTACATCAGAAGGCAAGTTTATCAAGCAAACCGGGGGTCGCGGACACTACGGCCATGTGGTACTCAGAATTCGACCGACAAGCGACGGTACAAACTTGATTTTTGAGAATAAAATTGTTGGCGAATCTATACCGAAGGCTTATATTCCGTCCCTTAAGCAGGGCGTTATTGAAGCGATGAGCTCTGGCGTCCTGGCTGGATACCCAATGATGGGGATCCACTGCGAGGTGATTGACGGCAGTAAACACGAGGTCGACTCCAACGAAATGGCTTATCGTGTGGCTGCATATCAGGCTTTGCATGACGGGGCCCGAAAAGCGGGGCCCGTTCTTTTGGAACCGATTATGGATGTCGAAGTGGTGGTTCCGGAAGCCTACATGGGAGCTGTCGTCGGAAACCTTAACACCCGTCGAGGAAAGATTAATGGTATGGTGCCGCGTCACGATGCCACAATAGTGTCGGTCACGGTGCCGCTTTCGGAAATGTTCGGCTACGCAAACACGTTGCGAAACTTGTCCCAAGGACGCGGCGTGTTCTCGATGGAGTTCTCGCGGTACTTGCCGGTACCGCAAGAGGTGACACAGAAGATGTTTGAAGGTGCCAATATATAACGGAGGAACGCTGAAGTCATGGCGAAGGAGAAGTTTGAACGCACGAAGCCGCATGTTAATGTAGGCACGATTGGTCATGTTGATCATGGTAAGACTACTTTGACGGCGGCGATGACGATGGTATTGTCGCGTCGTGATGGGAAGACGTCGATTCGTTCGTTTGATTCGATTGACAATGCCCCAGAGGAGCGCGAGCGCGGTATCACGATTGCGACGGCTCATGTTGAGTATGAGTCTGAGAATCGTCATTATGCACACGTAGACTGTCCTGGTCACGCCGATTATGTGAAGAACATGATTACTGGTGCGGCACAGATGGACGGTGCGATATTGGTAGTTAGTGCTGCTGATGGTCCGATGCCTCAGACCCGTGAGCACATTTTGTTGGCCCGTCAGGTTGGTGTTCCTTACATCATTGTTTACATGAACAAGGTAGATCAGGTAGATGATCCTGAGCTTTTGGATCTGGTCGAGCTTGAGGTTCGAGATCTTTTGAGCAGCTACAAGTTTCCTGGTGATGACATTCCGGTTATTCGTGGTAGTGCATTGGAGGCGATGACGGCTGGTTCAGATCCGTCGAAGCCTATGGATGATCCGGCTTTCAAGTCGATTCATGAGTTGATGGAAGCTTTGGACACATATATTCCTGAGCCGAAGCGTGACAAGGACAAGGCTTTTTTGATGCCGATTGAGGATGTTTTTTCGATCACTGGTCGTGGCACGGTAGCTACCGGTCGTGTAGAGCGTGGTCAGGTTAAGACTGGTGATGCGATAGAGATTATCGGCATCAAGGACACTCGTAAGTCGGTTTGTACGGGTGTTGAGATGTTTCGCAAGATATTGGATTATGCTGAGGCTGGCGACAATGTTGGTTGTTTGCTTCGTGGTATAGACAAGGAAGAGGTTGAGCGTGGTATGGTTTTGGCCAAGCCGGGATCGATTTTGCCACACACGAAGTTCAAGGCTGAGGTTTATGTTTTGGCGAAGGAAGAGGGTGGTCGTCACACGCCGTTTTTCACGGGATATCGTCCTCAGTTTTATTTCCGTACGACGGATGTAACTGGGACGGCGACGTTGCCAGAGGGTGTTGAGATGGTCATGCCTGGCGACAACATAACGATGAATATAGAGTTGATAACACCGATCGCGATGGAGAAAGAATTGCGTTTCGCCATTCGTGAGGGTGGCCGAACTGTCGGCGCCGGTGTCATCGCTGAAATTTTTGAATAGATAGTGGGTTTTTGTCAGCTGTCGGTGTCGGGAGTTGCGAAAGCCACGAGAGTAAATTAGGTTAGGCCAGTAGCTCCAATTGGTAGAGCGCCGGTCTCCAAAACCGGATGCTGGGGGTTCAAGTCCCTCCTGGCCTGCCAGAAAATTGAGTGAGCCTTGGAGAAGATTAAGAAGTTCCTCAAGGAAGTTGTCGCTGAGTTGCGCAAGGTGACCTGGCCGACTAAAGATGAATTGGTTGGGTCCACTATTGTGACGATCGTGGTTTCGCTGATAGTCGCTATTTTTATCGGCATTGTTGATCGTATTCTCAGCTTCGCGGTGAAAGCGATTTTTGGCGGTGGCATTGGAGGCTAAGCAAGAAATGGCTCTTCGCTGGTATGCGGTTCATACCTACTCGGGGCATGAGCACAAGGCCAAACGCTACCTCGAATCGGCGATTGTAAACGCCGGATTGGAGGACAAGTTTGGGGATGTGCTGGTGCCTACCGAAGAGGTCACTGAGATGAGGCAGGGCAAACGTTCGACGACGACTAAGAAGTTTCTGCCGTCATATATCCTGGTTCAGATGGATTTGGACAAGGTGACGCAGCAGTTGGTTGTCGCGACCCCGGGTGTGACCAACTTCGTCGGTATCCGTCCGGGCAAGATGCCCAGCCCTCTCAGAGAGAAAGAGGTCCTCCGCATCGTGGGTCAGATCGACAGCAGCCGAACCGAGGAGCCGACCGACGTGCCTTTCCAGGCGGGTGATTTGGTTAAGGTCTGTGATGGACCCTTTGCCGACTTCACCGGCTCGGTAAGTGAGGTCAATTTGGAACGTCGCAAAGTCAAAGTGATGGTGTCCATCTTTGGCCGTCCCACGCCGGTGGAGCTGGACTTCCTGCAGGTGGAGCTGGTTAAGAAGTAGAAAGTAACGACTCAATTTTGGAGCATAGATAGCTGTGGCTAAACAGATTGATGGCTACATAAAACTGCAGATACCTGCCGGTCAGGCCAACCCGGCCCCGCCCGTGGGTCCGGCGCTGGGGCAGCGCGGCGTCAATATTATGGCGTTCTGCAAGGCCTTTAACGAGCGCACGAAGGAAGGCAAGGGGATTTTAACCCCGGTGATAATTACTGTCTTCAAGGACAAGTCGTTTTCCTTCGAGACCAAGACCCCTCCGGCTTCAACCCTGTTGAAGCTGGCGGCAAAAATCAAGTCGGGCTCTGCCGTACCCAACAAAGACAAGGTGGGCGCGATTACATCCAAACAAGTGCGCGAGATCGCCGAGGCCAAGATGGCGGATCTCAACGCTGCTTCGATTGAGATGGCCATGCGCATGATCGAAGGTACCGCGCGCTCGATGGGTATCGAGGTGGTCGGCTAGCATTGATGTTCACGGTCGCCAAGCGGCCAAACTGTTCGTTGGTACCTGTTACGGTCAGGGCCGTTTACAGGGAGAATGAGGATATATGAAGCGATCTAAGAAGTACATCGAATACCGCAAGAAGATCGATCCCTTCAAGAGATACGCTCTGCCCGAGGCCATTCACTTGCTGAAGGAGAACCAGATCGCGAAATTCGACGAATCGGTCGAATTGGCGATTCGGCTGGGGGTCAACCCCAAGCATGCCGATCAGATGGTTCGCGGCACGGTGGCTTTGCCTCACGGAACTGGTAGTACTGTCCGGGTAGTTGTGTTTGCCCAGGGCGAGAAGGCTACCGAAGCCGAGGGTGCAGGGGCGGATTTTGTGGGATCGGATGAATTGGCCGAGAAGATCCAGGGTGGTTGGACCGACTTTGATGTTGCGGTGGCCACGCCGGACATGATGAGGGTAGTTGGTAAGCTTGGTAAGGTGTTGGGCCCGCGTGGCTTAATGCCAAATCCCAAGACCGGCACGGTGACTATGGATCTGGCCAAGACGATCGGCGAATTGAAGGCGGGCCGCATCGAGTATCGAGTTGACAAACAAGCCAATATCGCCACGGCGGTGGGCAAGTTGTCTTTTGAGGGAAGCCAGATAGCCGAAAACGTAATGGCCTTCGTCGGCGCTGTCATTAAGGCCAAGCCGGCGACGGCCAAAGGCGCCTACTTTCTGGGGGCCTCGATCTGTTCGTCGATGAGCCCAGGTGTCAGGCTTGATCATCAGGAACTCCTGGCGGAACTGAAGCGGTAAAACGGAGAGGTAACTAAACATGCCGAAACAGGAAAAAATCGACGCCGTAGCCGAATACGGCCGGCTCTTCAAGGAGTCGGATTCCTTTTTCGTGACTGACTACCAGGGCCTCTCTGTGGCGGACATGAATGTGTTGCGCAAGGACCTACGTGCCAACGCGGTCAGGTTCGTAGTCGGAAAGAACACCCTTTTCCGTCTTGCCGCCCGAGATGCCGAGGTAGAAGGAATCGAAGCCCATCTTAATGGACCGACCGCCATTGCGTTTGCAGGCAGTGATCCGGCGGCAGCGGCCAAGATCCTGAACGAGTCTTTCAAAAGCAAAGAACTGCCGCGCATGAAGGCGTTCTGGGTCGAGAATGTCTCGTATGAAGCCGACCAGATCGGACGTCTGGCTGACCTGCCGACCAAGGAGATCCTTTACTCTCAGGTTGTGGGCGCTGTGGAAGCTCCGTTTTCGAGCCTGGTTCGCTCGCTCGACGCGTTCTTTCATGAGCTCATCGGCAGTGTCGATGCGTTGGCGAAGAAAAAGGGCGAAGAAGGTTGATGCTTGGCCGGTCCCGGCGCTTAGGCGGCCGGGGTTGGGTTGTTGTTGAGAATACACGAACGTTAATTTAATATTGTGAGGTTAAGAAGTGGCTAACGCAGCTATTGAGGAAATCGTCGACAAGATTTCCGTACTAAGTGCGATGGATCTGGCCGATTTGTCGAAGGCCATACAGGACAAGTTTGGCGTTACTGCCGCCGCTCCGGTGGCTATGGCAGCTATGCCCGGCGCCGGCGGTGGCGCGGCCGAAGCAGCCGAAGAGCAAAGCGAGTTTGACGCTATTCTGACTGCTGTTGGGGACAAGAAAATCCAGGTTATTAAGGCTGTCCGCGAGGTCACCGACCTTGGTCTGAAAGAGGCTAAAGAGCTGGTGGAAAGTGCCCCGGCCAAGGTTAAAGAAGGTGTCTCAAAGGAAGAGGCCGAGAAGGTCAAGGCCAAGCTTGAAGAGGCTGGTGCCCAGGTCGATGTCAAATAGCGCCGTTGAATGGTAACGGGCCGGGAATTTTTTACCGAGTTCCCGGTTCGATTATGTCGTGGGCGCCATCGGGCGCCTCGGCTGATAAAGTAAGGACGAGCTTGAGAGCGGACTCGGCTCCCCCGTTGGAGAGCACGGGGAGAAAACGGAATTGGTGACGGGACCAACCCTACCGCATCAAGAGTTTCTATCAAACCAGGATACTCACTGGGGCGAATACGCCTTGGATGGGCATTCTTACTATTAATGTAGGCAGGTGGCGCTTCTGCCCCGGACTGGTGTTATGACAAGACAAAGCTACGGTTCATTGAATGACCTCCAGGAGATGCCCAATCTGCTGGATGTCCAGATCGTATCCTTCAACAGTTTCTTGCAGCCTGACGTGGCTCCGGCTGAAAGAGCCAATCAAGGACTTCAGAAGATCTTCACCGAGATCTTCCCAGTGACCGACGTCCATGAGAACTACTCTTTGGAATATGTCGGATACCACCTGGGACCGAGCCGGTACACCATCGATCAATGCCGTGAACGGAACATGACTTTTGGTGCCCCGCTCAAAGTTACCATGCGGCTCCTTTGCCGCGACCCTGAGAGCGAGAGCGAGGAAAAAGAGGTCAAGGATATTATCGAACAGGACGTGTACCTGGGCGAGTTGCCGCTGGTGACCGAATGGGGCACTTTCATCGTCAATGGGGCCGAGCGCGTGGTGGTATCGCAGCTGCATCGCAGCCCCGGTGTCTTTTTCGACTCGTCGGTTCACCCCAACGGTAAGAGGCTCTATTCCGCTCGCATAATCCCCTATCGCGGCAGTTGGGTTGAATTCGCTCTGGATATCAATGATGTCATGTACGCCTACATCGATTCCAAGCGAAAGCTGCCGGTGACCATGCTGCTCAGGGCTATCGGTTACTCCACCGACGAGGAGATTGCCGACCTGTTTTATGATGTTACCAAGCTGACCCTCAAGGGCAAGGACTCCAAGGACTACGAAGGTTGCTTTGTTGGTGAGACCATAATCGACAAGGATACCGGCGAAGTAGTTTTTCCGGTCGGCGAACCGATGACCGAGGCGGTCTTTGACAAATTGTCCGAACTCGGGGTCAAGTCTCTAAGGGTTATTGGTGTCGATGAGCGCCGGGAAGTTTTTGTTATTCTCAATACGTTCAAGAAGGATCCCACCAAGTCGCGCGAAGAAGCTCTCGTGAAAATCTACTCGCTGCTGCGGCCGGGTGAGGCGCCGACTCTGGACATGGCCCAGTCCCTGTTGGAGAAGTTCTTCTTCTCCACCAAGCGGTATGACCTGGGCGTAGTCGGACGTTATATGATCAATCAGCGCATGGGTCTGGACATCCCGCTCGATTCCCTGACCCTGGACAACCGCGACTTCATTTCCATTATCAAGTATCTGACCGGACTGACCAACTCTCAGGGATACACCGATGATATCGATCATCTGGGCAATCGGCGGGCGCGCACCGTCGGCGAGCTTCTGTCAAATCTCTTTTCGGTCGGCCTCTCTCGCGTGGCTCGCACCATCCGGGAACGCCTGTCACTCAAGGACCAGGAGAATGTGACGCCGCAAATGCTGGTTAACGCCAGGACTGTCTCTTCGGTTGTAGAGACGTTTTTCGGGTCGTCGCAATTGTCCCAGTTTATGGACCAGACCAACCCGCTCTCCGAACTGACCCACAAGCGGCGGCTATCCGCCCTGGGACCGGGCGGGTTGACGCGCGAGCGGGCCGGCTTTGAAGTTCGAGATGTGCATCACACTCACTATGGCCGCCTGTGTCCCATTGAGACGCCGGAAGGACCCAATATCGGTCTGATTACCTCACTGGCTACGTTTGCCAGAATCAACAAGTATGGCTTTCTCGAAACCCCTTATCGCAAGGTTGACAACGGCAAGGTCACAGGCGAAACCAAGTACTTGTCGGCCGACGAAGAAGATCGTCATTATATTGCCCAGTCCGGAGAGGCCTTGGATGCCAAGGGTGTCTTTAAGAACTCCGTGATTATTGCTCGTCGACGCTCCGAGTATCCGGCTCTGCCGGTCAAGGATGTGTCCTTCATGGACGTGTCGCCGCGCCAGATCGTATCGGTGGCGGCATCGTTGATCCCCTTCCTGGAGCACGACGACGCCAACCGCGCCCTCATGGGCTCCAACATGCAGCGGCAGGCTGTCCCGCTCCTGATTACTCAGGCCCCGTTGGTGGGGACCGGCATGGAAAGCAAAGTTGCCGAGGATTCGGGAGCCGTAATTCGGGCCCGTCGGGCCGGTGAAGTGATTTATGTCGACGCCTCCCGCATTGTAGTGCGCCCGGGGGCCAGTTCTCGATTCGGCCAATTAGGGTTTGTGGAAGACGATGAGTACGTTCTGACCAAGTATCGCCGTTCCAATCAGGACACCTGTATTGGTTTCAGGCCGTCGATCAAACTGGGTGCCCAGGTTGCCGTCGGGGATAATATCGCCGATGGCCAGGCTATCGATAAGGGCGAGCTGGCTTTGGGGCATAATGCCCTGGTGGCCTTCATGCCCTGGCGCGGCTACAACTTTGAGGACGCGATTATCCTCTCTGAGAGGTTGGTGCAACAGGACATATTTACTTCAATTCATATCGAGGAATACGAATTGCAGGTGCGTGATACCAAGCGGGGTTCTGAGGAAGTTACCCGCGAGATTCCCAACGTATCCGAAGAAGCCCTGCTCAACCTCGATGAACGCGGCATTGTCCGCATGGGTGCCGAAGTTGAAGCCGGTGACATTCTGGTCGGAAAGGTGACGCCTAAGGGCGAGACCGAGTTGTCACCGGAAGAACGTCTTCTGCGCGCCATTTTTGGAGAGAAGGCCGGCGATGTCCGCGATGCCTCGCTTAAGGCTCCGCCCGGGATGAAGGGAGTCGTGGTCAAGACCCAGTCGTTCAGCCGAAAAGAGCGAACGGAAGATGCCAAGAAGGCTGAGAAAACCCAGATCGCCGAGATCAAACGCGCCTTCAATAAGGTCGTCCAGGATATTTATGAACTGCGTGGCCAACGCATCGCGGAGGTCCTCGATGACAAAGTATCCAACACGATCCGTTCGGCAACCGACAACAGCGTTCTAATCCGCTCCGGCCACAAGTACAAGGCCGATTTTGCGGCCGGCTTCAACTTCGATGCCGCCGTGGCGCCCGAGGGTTGGTGTACCGATGCCAAGGCATCCAAGCAGACGGCTGCAATCCTCGACGAGGCGGCGCGCTTGATCACATCCAAACGCGAGCAGATGGAAGTTGAGATCGACAAGGTTTCGCGGGGGGCGGAACTGCCGCCGGGTGTCAAGCAACTGGTCAAAGTAACGGTTGCGATTCGTCGTAAGATACAGGTCGGCGATAAGATGGCTGGTCGGCATGGAAACAAGGGTGTCGTTTCCAAGATCGTTCCCATAGAGGATATGCCGTACATGGCCGATGGAACGCCGGTCGACATCATACTCAATCCGTTGGGTGTGCCGTCGCGTATGAACGTGGGGCAGATTTTGGAGACGCACCTGGGATGGGCTGCCGAGAAACTGAAGCAACCCATTGCCACTCCTGTATTTGAGGGTGCCAGTATCGCCCAAATCAAAGAGATGCTGGCCAAGGCCGGTTTGCCGGAATCGGGGAAAATGGAATTGCAGGACGGCCTCACCGGGGATACTTTCAGTAATCCGATAACAGTCGGTTACATCTACATGCTCAAGCTCTCGCACCTGGTGGATGATAAGATACATGCCCGGTCGATCGGCCCCTACTCGCTGGTAACTCAGCAGCCGTTGGGCGGCAAAGCCCAATTCGGCGGCCAGCGTTTTGGTGAGATGGAAGTCTGGGCCCTGGAAGCTTACGGGGCGGCTTTTACTCTGCAGGAGATGCTGACTGTCAAGTCCGACGATGTCACGGGCCGTTCACAGGTTTACGAGGCTATCGTCAAGGGTGAGAATCCGCCGGAACCGGGCTATCCGGAAGCCTTTAACGTGCTGATTAAAGAGCTCCAGGCGCTGGGTCTGGATGTCAAGTTGATTGAGAAGTAGGTCCTTCGGGACTGGTGATAGACTGATTGCTGAGGCATCAGAGGATTAAATTAGGAGCAACCCATGGTCGACATGTTGGGTACCAGACCAGTTGATAAAAAGCCTTCTGAGTTTGCCGCTATTCAGGTGCAGATGGCATCCCCGGATGTGATGCTGTCCTGGTCGTATGGTGAAGTCACCAAGCCGGAGACTATCAATTACCGATCATTTAAGCCGGAGCGCGATGGCCTTTTCTGCGAGCGCATATTTGGTCCTGTGAAGGACTGGGAATGCAACTGCGGAAAATACAAGCGGGTACGCTTTCGTGGTATCGTGTGTGATCGTTGCGGCGTCGAAGTGACACAATCGAAGGTGCGTCGTGAGCGCATGGGTCATATCGAGTTGGCCGTGCCGGTGTCGCATATTTGGTACTTCAAATCGCTCCCGTCTCGTATCGGGCATCTGCTGGATCTGTCCATTCGCGATTTGGAAAAGATCCTGTACTACGAGAACTATTTGGTCATCGATCCCGGCAATTCGTCCTATCAGATCGGCGATATGCTTACCGAGGAGGAGCACCTGGATCTGGAGGAGGCCGGTAAGACCTTCGACGCCCGCATGGGTGCCGACGCGGTGCGGGAGTTGCTGGCGAATATCGATATCGACGAAGTAGCAGTGACTTTGCGGGCACAGGCCAAGGTCGAGACCTCGGCGCAGCGCAAAAAGGACGTTCTCAAAAGATTGCGCATCGTAGAGTCTTTCCGCCAGTCAAACAATCGCCCGGAATGGATGATCCTAAATATCATTCCGGTGTTGCCGCCGGATCTCAGACCGCTGGTTCCGCTGGAAGGCGGTCGCTTTGCCACCTCGGATCTGAACGACCTCTACCGTCGCGTTATCAATCGCAACAACCGGCTGAAGAAACTCATCGAGATTCAAGCCCCGGAAGTCATCTTGCGCAATGAGAAGCGCATGCTTCAGGAGGCCGTGGATGCTCTGTTTGACAACGGCCGGCGCACCTACTCGGTTCGCGGTGATTCCAAGCGGCCGCTAAAATCTCTGTCCGATCTGCTCAAAGGCAAGCAAGGTCGCTTCCGGCAGAATCTGCTCGGTAAGCGCGTTGATTATTCCGGTCGTTCGGTTATCGTTGTCGGTCCCGAGCTTAAACTGCACCAATGCGGTCTACCCAAGAACATGGCCCTGGAGCTGTTCAAGCCGTTCATTATCATGAAGCTTGAAGAGAAGGGCTATGTCCAGACGGTGAAATCGGCCAAGAAATTGGTTGAAAAAGAGCGCCCCGAGGTGTGGGATATTCTGGAAGAGATCATCGAGGATCATCCGGTCATGCTCAATCGCGCGCCCACGTTGCACCGTCTGGGTATCCAGGCGTTTTATCCGGTGCTGGTGGAGGGCAAGGCGATCCGTCTGCATCCTCTGGTGTGTGCCGCTTTCAACGCCGACTTTGACGGCGACCAGATGGCTGTCCATGTGCCGTTGTCGTTCGAGGCCCAACTCGAGGCACGGGTACTCATGCTGTCTATCAACAATATCCTCCTGCCGTCGTCCGGCCGGCCGGTGGCGGTACCCTCGCAGGATATGGTTTTGGGCTGTTATTTCCTGACCAAAGCCAGGCCGGGTGATAAGGGCGAAGGGATGGGGTTTGGCTCTGTCGACGAGGCTCTGGCCGCTCATTACTCCGGCGCCGTCAGTTTGCATGCGCTGATACATGTGCGTATGAACGGTCAACTGGTGGAAACGACGGCCGGACGCCTGATACTCAACGGCGTCCTGCCCAAAGGAACACCATACTTCAACCAGCAGGCTGGTCGTGGTGAGCTGGTTGATCTTGTCGCCAAGAGCTTCTGGCTGATGGGGCAGGATGAAACCGTCGAATTCCTGGATCGCCTCAAGCGCATCGGCTTTGAGTATGCCACCCGGGCCGGCGTGACGGTCTCGATTGACGATTTGGTGATTCCCAAGGAGAAGAACGAACTGATCGCCGCTTCGCAGGCCGATATAGCCAAGATCCATAAGCGCTACGAGCGCGGTCTGATAACCAACGGTGAGCGATACAATCAGGTCATCGATACCTGGACCAGTTGCACCAACGAAGTGGCCAAAGTCATGTTCGACAATCTTGCCTCGGTGGACGACGGCTTCAATCCCGTCTTTATGATGGCTGATTCCGGCGCTCGTGGTTCACGAGAGCAGATTCGCCAGTTGGCCGGCATGCGCGGTCTGATGGCCAAACCACAAAAGAAAATCACCGGTGGTGTCGGAGAAATCATCGAAAACCCGATCACCTCAAACTTCCGCGAAGGTCTTTCGGTACAGGAGTACTTCATATCGACCCACGGAGCCCGGAAAGGTTTGGCCGATACCGCTCTGAAGACGGCCGATGCCGGATACTTGACCCGTCGTTTGGTTGATGTCGCCCAGGATGTTATTATCCGTGAGCTTGATTGCGGCACTATTCTCGGTTTGGAGGTGAAAGCCCTGAAGGAAGGGGAGGAGGTCATCGAATCTCTCTCCGACCGTATCTTGGGACGCGTCGCCCAGGAAGACATTTTTGATCCCATTACTGATGAGCCGATTATCGAGGTGGGTGATAGCATCGATGAGGCCAAGGCTGAGGCCACTGAGGAGGCCGGCATCGAGAGTGTCAATATTCGCTCCGTGTTGACCTGCGAATCGAAGTATGGCGTTTGTGCCGCCTGTTATGGCCGCAACCTGGCGACTCGGAAGATGGTTGATATTGGAGAAGCGGTGGGGGTCATCGCCGCCCAGTCGATTGGTGAGCCGGGTACCCAGTTGACCCTGCGGACTTTCCACATCGGCGGTACTGCGGCCCGTATTACGGAGCAGTCGCGGGTAGAGGCCAAGTACGCCGGCCGTATCAAACTCATCAACGTCAAGACGGTCGACAAAGATGACGGCTCGTTGATGGTTATCAGTCGTGACGGCGTCGGCGAGGGACACGTTGTAGACGACCAGGGCCGTGTCCGATCCCGCCTCAAAATACCGTACGGGGCTCACTTGATGATTAAGGACGAGCAGGAAATCGCTCGCGGGGATCTGCTGTTTGAGTGGGATCCTTATACCGGAACCATCCTCTCCGAGCGCAACGGTGTTGTCAAGTTCAAGGACATCATCATGGACGTCTCGGTTCGTGAGGCTCATGATTCTCAAACCGGCTTGATCACTCCGGTGATCACGGATACAAAAGAGAAGAACCTCTTTCCAACCATCATGGTCCAGAGCAAGTCCGGAAAAACGGTCGCCAGCTACCGCATTCCAACCGATGCCCAGTTGCAGGTTCAGGATGGCCAGGAAATCAAGTCCGGCGATATGCTGGTCAAGATGCCGCGTGTCATCTCCAAGTCTCGCGACATCACCGGCGGTCTGCCCCGGGTGGCTGAGCTGTTTGAGGCGCGTCGTCCCCATGAACCGGCGGTGGTTTCTGAAATCGACGGTACTGTCGACTTCGGCAAGGTCGTCCGTGGTCAACAGCAGTTGATCGTGTCAGGCGACGATGGCGAGGAACGCGAATATCTGATTCCGCACGGTAAGCACCTGATGGTACACGGTGGAGACAGGGTTCACGCGGGTGAGCGGCTGTGTGAGGGGGCTATTGCTCCGCACGATATTCTTGACATTCTTGGTGTCTATGAGGCCCAATCCTATCTTGTGAACGAGATCCAGGAAGTCTATCGCTTGCAAGGGGTTAAGATCAATGATAAGCATATTGAGACGATCGTCCGTCAGATGATGCAGAAAGTCCAGATTGAGACCGCGGGCGATACCAATTTCCTTGAAGGTGAGCGGGTTGATAAGATCAAGTTCGCTGAAGAGAACTCACGGGTGATTGCCGAAGGCGGCGAGCCGGCTACCTCGCGGCCGTTGCTTCTGGGTATCACGCGGGCTTCGCTGTCCACCGACAGTTTCATTTCCGCGGCCTCCTTCCAGGAGACCACCAAGGTGTTGACCGAGGCGGCTGTTTCCGGCAAGGTTGATTACCTGATGGGACTCAAGGAAAACGTGATCATAGGACACCTGATTCCGGCTGGGACCGGAATAGAGAGATACAAGTCACTGCAGGTGGCAGACGAAGATGGCGAGCTGGACCCGCCGGCCAAAGCAATGGCCAGTCCGGAAGAGGTCTCGATAGCCGACATTTTCGACAAAAACGCTTGACAGGGCTTAGAGTTACGTGTAATTTAGGCGGCTGTTTGTTAACTTTGATATAGCCGACCGGGTCTAGTTACCAGGAGAGATTTTGCCGACGATTAACCAGCTGATTCGCAAAGGGCGCAAGAGAATAATCGAAAAGACGAAGACGCCCGCTATGGGTTCCTGCCCGCAGAAGCGCGGTGTCTGTACTCGCGTGTACACCTCAACCCCGAAGAAACCGAACTCGGCGTTGCGCAAGGTAGCCCGTGTCCGTCTGACCAATAAGATGGAAGTCACCGCCTACATTCCGGGCGAAGGGCACAACTTGCAGGAGCACTCGATTGTGTTGATCCGAGGCGGTCGTGTTAAGGACTTGCCCGGTGTTCGCTATCATATTATTCGCGGCACGATGGACACCTCAGGCGTCGCTGATAGAAAACGTAGTCGCTCCAAATATGGCACCAAGCGACCGAAGGCATGAGGCGGAAGTAAATAATGTCAAGACGAAGCAAAGCCCCCAAACGCATGGATGTGCAGGACAGCAGATTCGGCGACAAGATGGTTTCGGAGTTCATTTCTTGCCTGCTCAAGCGTGGTAAGCGCTCAACCTCGGAGCGGATAATTTACGACGCCATCGATCTGGCTGAGAATAAGAGTGGTCAAAGCGGCCTGGAGCTGTTCCATAAAGCCCTTAATAATGTCAAGCCGGTTCTGGAAGTTAAGTCCCGCCGCGTTGGTGGTGCTACCTACCAGGTTCCGGTAGAAGTACGTCCCGGTCGCCGCACGGCCCTGGCGATCCGATGGTTGATAGCTTTTTCCGCGGCTCGCAGCGGTAAGTGTATGGCGGACAAGTTGGCGGCCGAATTTATGGCGGCGGCCAATAATGAAGGGGCCGCTATCAAGAAGAAGGAAGATACGCACAAGATGGCTGAGGCCAATAAGGCCTTCGCGCACTTTAAATGGTAAGCCGAAGTTGCGCCTGCGACCGCCACGCGCTAGCAGGCCAAGCCTTTCCCTGGTTGAAAGGGTACTGTCGTGCACTTGTGAACTGTGCATAAACGTCTCACTTGGTTGATTTGGTCCCTGCTGAACTGAATAACCCGGTGTGAGGCTCGCAAGGGCAATTGCACCAATTTACGTTATTTAGCTCTGATAGGGATTTTTTGCGTCTGGTAGGATCTTGTTATGGACCTCGGTAAAGTCAGAAATATCGGCATTATGGCTCATATTGACGCCGGTAAGACAACCACCACGGAGCGCATCCTGTTTTATACGGGACTCACGCACCGGATGGGAGAGGTGCATGAAGGGTCGGCCATTATGGACTGGATGGAGCAGGAGAAAGAGCGCGGCATTACTATCACCTCGGCCGCTACCACTGTATTCTGGTCCGATCATGCCATCAATATCATCGATACCCCGGGCCACGTTGATTTTACGATCGAGGTCGAACGCTCCTTGCGCGTCCTTGATGGCGCAGTGGCTCTGTTTTGTGCTGTCGGGGGGGTGGAACCGCAGTCCGAAACGGTCTGGCGCCAGGCCGACCGCTACCGGGTCCCGAGGATTGCCTTCATCAACAAGATGGATC
>JBDRES010000001.1:0-64603 GCA_043819515.1 bacterium | reverse complement strand
ACAAATTGCGGCACCGGCTCGGCAAAGAACTTGAAATGGCGCACGAAGATAACCAGGAAAGTCCAGTGGAAGGCTAACGAGAACCCCCAGAGCCATTTTGACGAACCGTAAGAAAGATGCGGTCCGTCGTTAATCTCGGCCGTGGTGTTGCGAAACAGCGACCGAAACAGGACCACTTCCAAAAACATCCGCCGCAGCACCCCCCAGCCGTTGTGGGGCGCCTCAAGGGTACTGGACTTGATCCAATCGTGTGACTTCTGCTGACCGCAGGTGGTGGGGATCCGAAAAGGGACGGCCGACCGGGCCCAGTCAAAGATGCGCCAAATCACTCCCAGCAGGAAGATGACTATAGCGGCGTAAGGGAACACAATCCCAAACAGACTCTGAGCCCCGGCGCTGACGCCCATCCAGGCAATCAGAACCAGCACTGCCACAATCAGCAACGATACAAATACTCTCATACGCTACCGCCTCAGACACATATTACAAATCCATCATTATTACTGCTTCGAATTCTCGCCATCCAATCCGCGCACCCGGGCATTGAGCTTCTCAAGGAGAATCTGGTGGCGACGTTTCTCTTCGTTGACTCGGATATCGGCCAGCCTGTCGCGGCACTCGGAATAGATGTTGAAGGCCGCTCCCTGGACGCTGTCGATGCGGTCCTCAAACTTGATGAGTTCGCGATGACGTGAGCGCTCGAACCCCTCCTCAAAACAGACTTCTCGCACTATCGGCTTGAGCAGGGCCACAAAAGCGACCGCATCGGCCGGACAAAAATCCTGAATTGCCCTGATTTGGACGATTTCCGTAAGCGCCGACGTGATCGTGTCGTCATCCATGGGACCCAACAATTGATCCAGGAGAATTTCCGTCTGCTCGGATATTATGTGGCCGACCGGATTGTGGAACTGATCGTGACGTTCTTTCAGAAAGTGCGCCGTCTCGGAAGGGTAGGTCTCCCTGATAGCCTGACGCCACTGTTCAAGAAGTTGTTGTCTTCGTTCCGTCAGCAGATCAACGAGCATTCGGGTCACCCACGCCTGGGAATAATATGGGTATTTCCGGCTTTTGGCCCACGCATTCCCATTCTTAGCCAAGCCGATAGATCGTTACAAGTTTCACAAACTCGGCATTAGCGCTAAAAATGAGATATTTGGACTGATTAGTCAACTGTTATTTTGGACCAACCCTAAGGCCGTCGCGTGCTGCATAACCGATTGACTAAGGCGGAGATAACGTTACATTTAATGTGGAAGTATTTATACACCATACTGTCTCGTTCTTAGGCGGGCCGCAACCGGTCTGTCAGTCAAAGGAACCAAAGGACTAATGTCCTGAGAACTTTGCTCATCTTGTTGCCCGACCGACGGGCCGGGCTTAGGGTGGCGTTGACGATTTGACGACAAGGTTCGCGTTTGGGTTGACGTAGTACTGACATAGAAGATAGGAATGACGGGGGTTTCATGCGTAATGCCATTTGGATCACAGCAACCTGGCTGATTGCCGCAGTTGCCGGTGCCGCGACATATCAGGTACCGGGGGATTTTGCGACCATTCAGGAGGCCATCAATAATAGTCTTGATGGTGATTCCGTTCAGGTGTTGCCCGGCACCTACTCTGAACATTTGGATTATGGCGGGAGGGACATAGTTGTCCAGGGAATGGGTGGGCCGCTGCAGACCACGCTCACCTATTCCGCCAGCTTTGATCTGGTTTACTTCCACAATGGCGAAACGCTCGCGGCTGTCCTGGAAGGGTTCCGTTTGGAAGGCGGGCGCATGGCGGTGCGGATTGAGAATTCAGCTCCGACCATACGCCGGAACATCATGACTAACCAGACGATTACCAACTGGGCAACGGTGGTTCTGTCAGGCGGCGGCTATCCGGGCGGTCACACCGGTCCCTCACCGGCCGTGATCGTGAACAACACTATCGTTGGCTCAGCCAACGGCGGCATCTCCAATTTCTCTACCGAGGCGCCGACCATCAAAAACAATATCATCGCCTTCTGTGTCTATGGAATTCACCAAGATGGTGGCGCGGCCTACCCGCTGAATTCCTACAACGATGTGTATGGCAATACCGAGCATGACTACTGGGGGAATATCTTGCCCGGAACCGGTTCTATTTCAGCTGCTCCCCTGTTCAATGGCGTTTTTGAACTCCAGCTCGGGTCGCCATGCATAGACGCCGGCGATCCCGATCCCATTTACAACGACCCCGACGGAACTCGCAATGACATGGGCGCGCTACCCAGTTGTCAGAGTGATGAGGACAGTGACGAAGACGGCGTCGTCGATTGCTGGGATAATTGCTGGCAGGTGCCCAATCCGGACCAGACCGATATGGACGGCGATGGTCTGGGAGACTTGTGCGACAACTGCCCGGAAGTGCCCAATCAGGATCAGATCGACTCCGATGCCGATGGTATCGGCGACGCCTGCGATCCGGATATTGACGGTGATGACGTTGACGACAGCATTGACAATTGCCCGACAGTGTATAATCCCGGCCAGGACGATGCCGATAGCGATGGCGTTGGCGATGTGTGTGACAACTGTCCCGATGCGGCCAATCCCAACCAGGCCGACTCCGATAATGATAACATCGGCGACACCTGCGATGACTGTGTTGACGGCGACGGTGATGGTTATGGCGAAAGCGGCCCCTATCCGGCTCAGACTTGCGAGATAGACAATTGCACACCGATATATAACCCCGATCAATCTGATCTTGACGGCGACGACATTGGCGACCCCTGCGACGTTTGCCCGGAGGACTACAATCCCGGCCAGGAGGATGGCGACGTTGATCTACGCGGCGATATCTGCGACAACTGTCCAAGCACCCCCAACTACTCCCAGGCCAATAGCGATACCGATGAGTTTGGCGATGCTTGTGATAATTGTCCGACGGTCGACAATCCGGAGCAGCTGGATATTGACATGGACGGTGTCGGCACCGCCTGCGACAACTGCATCGACGTACCCAATCCCGATCAGGCCGATTACGACTATGACGGACTCGGTGATGCCTGCGATCATTGCACCGACACTGATAACGATGGATATGGTAATCCGGGATACCCCACCAACACATGCCCAGACGATAATTGTCCCTATGTGTTCAACCCGGACCAGGCCGACTCCAATGGTGATGGCATCGGCGACGCCTGCGAGGCCCAGTGTGGGGATATCAATAACGACGGTGTTGTGATCGATATTGGGGACCTGGTCTACCTTGTCAGCTACCTCTATATGAACGGACCGCCTCCACCGTATATGTTCACGGCCAATGTCGGCGGCTGCTATGGCGTCGATATGTGGGATCTCACGTACTTGATAGCCTCCATGTTCTCCGGCGGACCGCCCCCTACCTGTACTCACAATGAAGAGTGCCCACCTTCTCCATCAGGAGCTGTTTCTTTGGATCATGTTGACGGCATGTACACCGACAATGAGATCATGACCGGGGTCCCAGTAAGCTTCTCTTTGCGGATCGCGCAAACGGATCAGACATATGTCGATGGCATGACCATGGGCTTTCGAGTCTACTCGCCTGACGGCGCCGAGTGGGGACCGACAACCGCCGATTCGGTAACGGATCTGGGATCGTATTTTGACATATTGAACCTGATAAGATTGATCAACACCACCGGCGCCGGTGCCGACACAATCGGTTTTGTGAACCACACACTCTTTTATCCGGGACTACCGCAAGGATTCGACGAGGTCACCCATGAGATTTCCATCGGGGTAATCGATCAGAGTCAGGTCGGCAAGACCATCTGTCTCGATTCCTGCTGGTTCCCGACCAATTCGCCATGGATGTGGACGTCGCACACTTGGGGCATCACGGCCCCGAGTTGGGATGGACCGCACTGTTTCACGGTTGTTTACGTCCCCTCTAGCTGTTGCGTGATCATGGGGGATATCGACTACAACGGCTCGGCACCGGACATAGCCGATTTGGTCTACTGGGTGAATTACATGTTCAATCTGGGTCCCGAACCGCCATGTGTGGATGAGACCGACGTCAATGGCGACGGTACATACTCCGACATCGCCGATTTGGTTTACATGGTGACCTACATGTTCTCCAGCGGTCCGGCACCGGTCAGTTGCGGCGGATAACGGATACGGAATACCACAAATAGCAAAACCCGGAGAGAAACATCTCTCCGGGTTTTTTTGTCCTGCGTTGCTGCCTCGGGGTCAGACCATCACGACAGCAATACAAAAAGAATCAGACGCAGCCGGTAGGCTTGGCCAGTCCGGCGACTTTGCAGGCGCCTTTGGCCGGACCCGACGGGAACAACTCATAGACCTTCTTGAGCGGGAAGCCGGTCTCTTTGCAGAGCTTGCGGATCATCGGGGCGATACCAAACTTCAGGTAGTAGTCGCGCAAGTAATGGACCAGTTTCCAGTGCTCCTCGGACAGATCATCAACGCCTTCAGTGGTGGCCAAGGCTTTGGCAATATCTTCGTTCCACTGATCGGGCTGCTGCATGAAGCCGTCTTCATCAACTTCGATACTGACGGTACCGTGTTCAAACATCGGCATTTCAAATACCTCCAGGATTAGTTAAGAATATCATAGACTCTACAGTTATCATCATCGCTTATCGGGTTTAGTGCATCTCGATAAATCCGCACGGGCACTGTTCGGCGCATTTCTTGCAGCCGGTACAGACGTCGTGCTTGAAGTGGTACTCACCGCGACCGACAACAAAACCGCCTCTGTCCAGCGGCTTTGTGATGGCGCTGTCCGAACACAACGACCAGCAGGTGCTGCAGTCAAAGCACATGCCGCAGCTCATGCAGCGTCCGGCCTCACCCAGAGCTTGATCCTGTGTGAACGTGGGCGTGATCTCCTTATCGATGACTTTCAAGCGGTCATCGACGGATACTTGCTCGACGCGGATCGGCTGCTTTTCTTCGTAGAAAGCATGCGCCATCTTGTCGATGTGGACGATCTCGCCGGTGGGTCCTTGCGGCATGGTTTCGTGACTGAACATCTCGTGGATTGCTTCGGCGGCGCGGCGGCCGTGGTAGATAGCGTCGATCACCAAACCGAGATTTACATTATCGCCGCCGGAGAAGGCGTTTTCGATCTGGGTCTTGAATTTGCCGTCGACCTTGATCCAGTCCTTGCCCTCAATGAACTGCTCAAAGCCATCGAAGTTCGGCTGTTGGCTGATGGCTGTTATGAGTGTAGTGAAGTCGACATCAAAGGTGTCGCCGTCAATCGGAACCGGCCGACGACGCCCCGATGAATCCGGTTCGCCCAACTCCATCCGCTGGCATTTCATCCCGGTAGCCCGGCCATTATTCTGGAAAATCTCAATCGGCGCCGCCAGGAACTCAATGCCGACATTTTCCTCTTCGGCACCAACGATTTCCTCTTCGATGGCGGGCATCTCGGTGCGTGTGCGACGATAAAGAATGGTCGCTTCACAGCCCAGACGACGGGCAATGCGGGCGGCATCAATAGCCGTATCACCGCCGCCGACAACGACTACTTTGCTGCCCAGATCGACCGTTTCACCGGCGTTGACGCGGTGTAGCAGATCAACCCCGGTCATGACGTTGGGCGCATCTTCGCCATCAACGCGGAGATTGTAGCCGCGATGGGCGCCGATCCCCACAAAAGTGGCATTGAAGTCACTCTTGAGTTGGTCGAACGAAATTTCTTTGCCGATCATGGTGTTGGTCTTGATTTCAACACCCATGTCGGCGATGCGCTGGATCTCGGCATCGAGAATACTCTGCGGCAAGCGATAATCCGGGATACCATAGCGCAGCATGCCGCCGGTTTTGCCAAAGGCCTCAAAGACGGTCACATTGTAGCCGCGCCGGGCCAGTTGGTAAGCGCACGACAAGCCGGCCGGACCGGCGCCAACGATGGCGATCTTCTCGTTCCGTTTGTCGTTGGTGACCATCGGCGGTTTGAGTCCCTTCTCGATGGCAAAGTCACCCAGGAAACGCTCCAGGGAGTTGATCCCGACGGCGCCCTCTTTGTCTTTGCGGTTACAGGCCGTCTCGCACGGATGCGGGCACACCCGACCACAGACAGACAAGAACGGTTGCGCTTCGGCAAACACGTTAAAGGCCTCGGTGAAGACCTGTTCCTCGCTCAGCCCCAGTTCGGTTCGTTTCTGAATGGTCATCAAGGTGCGACGAATGGGATTGTGATTGGGGCAACCCTCGGCGCCACATGGCGCCGGCTTCGGAATCCCACTCGGCCGCAGCGGCGATAGCTCGCGCGATGAGGCGCCAGAACCGCGTGTTGTCAGTTTCTTTTTGTCCTTTAACAGGCCCATGCTGTCACTTTCCTGATGGTCTCCGATGGTTCGTCCTGTCACAAGGAGCGGACCGTAGCGGATTTACTCGTCTGTCGTTCTGTTTCAAAGGCCCGGTCAGCAACCCCTGCGAGTGACATTCAGCCAGTCGACCAGGGTCTGTCTGAGGTCGGGTCGGTTCTTTTTCAGTTCGTTTTTTGCCGCCGTCTCATAAACACAGCAAACGTCACACCCAGTCGCGCTGCTGCCGCCCCGGTCAGACCAGAGCAGGCCGCGCGGCAATCGGCTCGGTTTGACCACTCTCCGCTGCAGCCTCGCCCTCATCAGGGTCGCTCCGTTCAGATCGATATTCACCGGCCGCCGCCACAAACCTGGTCGCCCAGCCCCGGACTCCGTCGGCGTGCGTGTGAACGTACGATGCCAGAGTGCGTCGGTAGACCAGCCCGTCGCGACTGTATCCCAGACCGACGCCGGTCATCACTTTCATACAGGTTGCCGATCGACATGCATCGGCCGGACCGGAATAGTGAAATTCATGACCACGTATTTCCTGGCCGATTTCAAAAAACGGATTGGCTTGGTCGATCTTGAGAATAGCGTAACCATGCCCCACCGGACGACGGTTCATAGCCAGATCGACATCAAACACTCCGGCCATAGGGTAGCGATAGTCGCCGTCCGACAGAGTTCGACACAGATAAATGAGCCCGCCGCATTCGGCGTAGATCGGCATCCCGGCCTCGGCGGCAGTCTTGACGGATATCCTCAGCGACTCGTTTGAGACCAGCCGCTCGACCTGGGTTTCAGGGAAACCGCCGCCAATGTAAAGGCCGTCCAAATCATCCGGCAGACTACCGTCGGTCAACGACGAAAGCGGTACCAGTTGGGCACCATGCCGCT
Source organism: bacterium (assembly GCA_043819515.1). Lineage (GTDB taxonomy): Bacteria > Zixibacteria > MSB-5A5 > GN15 > FEB-12 > DAOSXA01. Next base: position 57,399 of record JBDRES010000001.1, on the reverse strand, counting down.
CCAATGCCTCCAGGTTCTCCGGATAATAGAATGTGAACACGGAATCGCAGAAGTACCCCAGGCGGACCGACGAAGTCGGCTTCATTGGCAACCGAACTGGTGACACAACTTTGATAGGCTCTGCCGATCGGGCGATTCCCAGAATGCGGTCGACATCAAGATACTGGTCGGCGATGGCGGCCAACCTGTCTTCCAGCGCTCGATCATCAAACTCGGCAGGAGTAATCAGCCCCAGATGACGACCCGGGATGACACCTGCCTTGTCGTCCAGTTTGGGAATACAGCCCAATACCGGTAGGGAGCAGTAGATCTCGATGGCATCGGTTACCACCCGCCGGTGCCGCTCACCAGCGATGCGGTTGATGATAACCCCGGCGATCTTGGTTTCAGGTTCGAAATCGATGCAACCCTTAATCAGCGCGGCCAACGTACGCGTGCTCTTGGTGGCATCGACTACCAACACCACCGGCGTGTCGATCAGGCGAGCCAAAGAGGCGCTCGAATGAGTGCCTTCGGCGTCGCGGCCGTCATAGAGACCGCGATTACCCTCGATAAGAGCAATGTCCGTCGCCTGCGCCGAGCAGGCGAATCGATCGAGAACCAGGTCGGGTGCGACCATGAAGGTGTCGAGATTGCGACAGATGACACCCGCTATCCGGGCCAGCCAGGCGGCGTCGATATAATCGGGCCCCTTCTTGAAAACGGAAATAGCCAGCCCCTTCCGACGGAAGGCCGTCAGAAGGCTGAGGCTGGCTATAGTTTTTCCCGAGTCACCGGAGAGCCCGGCGATCATAAGTCGCGGAATGTTCGCACACATTGTAGTCAAATCAGACCACGAACGGCCGAATCAGTCGTTGGCGGCACCTTCTTTGTGGGGCAACTCCAAAAAGCTACCGCCGAAGTATGTGTAGACACAGCGGCCGTTGTTCACCAATTGCTTGATGGCTTCTTTGCAGAGCTGCTTGTCCACATCGTCGCCAAACGTCGCCATCATGGCCTTGGTGAGATCACCCGGCTTCAGCTTCTTGACGCCCTGGTTTTCGCTCACCATGTTGAACATGGCTTCAGCGATTTCATCTACGGTCTTGGCCACTTTAAGCCTCCTAGAAGGTCAGATGTGTGGACCTTTTATAGGTCAGACCGGCGTGCTTGAAGTCATCAATATGTTCCTTCTGGAATTCGATTCCAGCCATCTTGAAGAACTTCGGCCAGCCTATGCGTTCGATCCAGTCGCCCATGCGCTCGTACTTGTTGGCGTTGGCCGCCCACAATTCGACCAGCTTCTTGACCCAGGAAGTGACTTCGGGCCAGCGCGGCGGATTGTTGGGCAGGAACGGGATCGCCAACTTGGAGAATTTTGGTTCGCTGCGAGCATTGGACACTTTGCCGCCCAGCCAAATAGAGACGCCATCACCAACCGGATCGGCAATCGGCATAGCCGGGCAAACCGTAAAGCAGTTGGCACAGAACATGCAGCGCTCTTCATCGATCTGGACCGACGGGTTGCCGTTGACTTCTGCCGGACGAATGGCAGCCGTCGGACAGGAGGCCGAGACACTGGGAATTTCACACATGTTCTTGACGTTAGCATGGTCGATACGCGGATACTTAGTGTGGACACCTAAGATGGCGATATCCGAGCAGTGCACGGCACCACACATATTCAGGCAGCAGGCCAGAGCAATGCGCAGTTTGCCCGGCAGCTTCATCTCTTCAAAGTACTCGATCAATTCATCCATAACCGACTTGACGATACCGGAGGCATCGGTCGCGGCCGAGTGGCAGTGCACCCAACCCTGGGTATGGACGATGGAGGTAATCGAATTGCCGATACCACCCACCGGGTGACCCAACTTCTTCAGGTCGGCAATAAGGGGATCGATGTTGGTCTGATCGGTCAGCAGGAATTCAACATTGTGACGGCTGGTGAAGCGCAAGTAACCGCCGCAGTATTTGTCGGCCAGATCACAGTAGTTGCGGATCTTGTCGATACTGATCAGCCGGCAACTGGCGGCCCGAACCGTAAAGAGCTTGTCACCAGTCTCGCCGACATGGACCATAACGCCCGGCTTCAGGACCTCATGATACTTCCACTTGCCATAGTTGTCTTTGATGACCGGTGGCAAGAACCTCTCATAATGTGGCGGGCCAAAGTCCGTCCGCCGTTCCTGTACGTCTGCCATAGCTTAACCTCTATTGCTTTGTTCTAACATTCTATCTTCAAGTACCCACATACTCTCGGGTCCAATCACAGCGACTGATCTCAGTCCTCTCCCTGCGAGTAGAAAACGTAGGGATTGTCGCGCGGCGACGAGACCATCTCGGGGATCGGATCGAGTCCGATGGCGTCAAGGAAGTTACCCAGACCGACACGCTGTATGAACTCACCTACGCGTTCGCGGGCTTTGCCCTCTTCCGACCAGAGATCCCAGATGGCATCCGTCAATTCCTTAAGATCCTCGTAAGGCGGCTCCATCTTCATGAACGGGATGAACACCGAGCTGAGCTGGGCACCTTCAACGATCGGCGCCTTGGAACCGATCAAGAGGGTAGCTCCACGATCCTTGCCTGGGCGCAGGGCCTTAGGCATGACGTTGATGCAATGCATGCAGTGGACGCAGAAAGAATTCTCGATGTGCAGTTCCTTGCCGTCGAAGTCCATACATTTGCCCGGGCAATTACTGATCACGTCGGCCCGAATATCCATGCCCTTTTCGGCGTATTCACGCACCGCATCTTGGTCGACTTGGATATTGTCGCGCCAGTTACCGATAATCGACATGTCCGAGCGCGCTATCGAAGCGACACAGTCGTTCGGACAGCCGGCGAACTTGAATTTGAACTTGTACGGGAAGGCCGGCCGGTGCAGCTCGTCCTGATAATGCATAGTGATATCATGGCAAGCATTCATAGTATCGTAGCAGGCCCATTCGCAACGAGCCATACCGCAGCAGCAGCTGGGTGTACGCATGTCGGAACCGGAACCGCCGATATCGAAGTCCAATGCCTGGAGCTTCGTGAAAATCGGCTCCAATTCGGAGGTCTTGGTTCCCAGGAGGATGATGTCACCGGTGGAACCGTGCATGTTGGTCAGACCGGAACCGTGCTCATCCCAAATGTCACAGATCGCCCGCAGGGATTTGGTGTCATAGAACCACCCGGCCGGCTGATTAATACGCATGGTGTGGAAATGAGAAACGTTCGGCCATTTTTCGGGAAGATCGGAATAGCGGCCGATAACGCCGCCGCCATACCCCATGACACCAACAATACCACCATGCTTCCAGTGGCCAATCTTCTCATTGTATGACTGCTCCAGTTGGCCAAGAAGATCTTTGGCCATGGGACTCCTCTGTGCAGCCAGCTTGATCTCCTTCACAAAACTTGGATATCCGCCCTTTTCGAGCTCATCAAGTTTTGGAGTTTTCGGAAGTGCGTCTGCCATAGTAGCTCCTAACCTCTCATCAGCTTTATGTACGCTTTATGCAATTGCCTTAGTCAGATCGGCCGATGCCACACTCGAAGCAAAGAGATACTCCGAGTACATTGCGGATAATTTCAATCGCTTTTATCAGGTATCGACCGGTTCCTTCCATCTTATTACGCCAGGAACCTATTTAACGCGTTGGGGCTAGGGAGTCAAGCGAAAATGTGAAAAATTTCTTTAAGTTTGCATGGCTCGAAAACTCCACTTACTTTGAGTGCAGGCACGTCAATCAAGTCGTATCGCCTTCTCCTACAAGCACATACGACGACACAACCGCACTCGAATGAAAACGATTTTCACTTGCGTCGGTTCTTGCGAATCCCAGAAGATAGATGAATCTTTGTAATTACTCATGATCTGTAGAAATGGCCGCCACGCATCCAGATGCCAATAAAACAGCGCCTTCCGATGTCTCGGAAGGCGCTCGCAGTGCTTATGGAAAAATATACCTACATGCCCTTGTATGGATTGAAACCGATCCCTTCGATATTCTCCAGGAAATCGTCGAAGATCTTTGGAACCCTGTAGAAATCGGTGATAGCCAGCTCGTGCAGCTGCACCCGCTCTTCTTCAAGGACCAGTTGTTTCAGCTTCTCACGAACATTGTCCATACGATAGTCGGCCAGCTCTGAGCCGCGCACAAAGTGGCACTGGTAGTCCTCTCCCTTCTTGCAACCGATCAGAATGACCCCATCAAAACCGCTGGCCAGAGCGTCACTGATCCAAACGGTGTTCATTGAACCCAGGCAGCGCAGCGGAATCATTCGCAGCATAGAGTTGTATTTCAGCCGCGCCAGGGCAGCCATGTCGATCGACGGGAGAGCGTCGTTTTCGCAAATGAAGCACAGGATTCTCGGCTTCTCATCGAATTCATCAGGGATGTCGATAGCCTTGATCATCTCCGAGATCGCATGAACACTGTAGTCTTTGAACGAGATAATACGCTCAGGGCAGGCGCCCATGCAGATCCCACAACGGCGACAACGGAAAGGATTGGGTTGCGGCGTACCCTTGTTGTCTTCATCCAGGGTTCCGAAGGGACAATCCTCGGTGCAGCGCTTACACTGGGTGCAACGCTGCAGGGCAAATTCGGGGAAACTCATGTCACCCGACCGGGGATGTACCGCCGCACCCCGCGCGACCGCCTCAACCGCCTGGATCGCCTTGAGGGCAGCGCCATAAGCGTCGGTGGCGGCGGTGGCCATATCCATCGGGGAGCGGACCGGTCCGGCCGCGTAAATGGCCGTGCGACGGGTCTCGTACGGGAAGCAAATGAAATGCGAATCAGGGAAGCCGTACTTGAGGGTCGGCAGGTCGGTCCCCTGACGATAATTCAGGTTAAGTATCCGGGCACCCTTTTCCGCACCCGAGGCAGCCTTCTTACCGTCTTCGGGGGGAGCGTCGCTTTCGGCAGCAGCCTCGGCCGGCTTTTCGCCTTCGACAACCTCCGGCACCGGATCAAGAAAGCCGATTTGACCATCAACCTTGGTAGTCGGCACCATGCCGGTGGCCAGCACGACCATGTCGGCTTCGATCGTGATGTCCTCACCCAGAATAGTATCGGTAACATCGACCGTGATACTGCCGTTGGTTTTGGCCACCGAGGCAATCTCACCCTTGGTCAGAAAGATGGCATCATCATTCTGAGCATGAGCGTAAAACAACTCGTACTGACCCGGCGAACGGATGTCTTTGTAGATCACGTAGACTTTGGTCTCTGGCAATTGCTCGCGGACATACATGGCTTGCTTGAGCGACACCCGGCAGCAGACGGCGCTGCAGTAAGGCAGATGATCTTCGTCGCGCGATCCGGCGCACTGGATAAAGCAGATGCTCTTGGGGGCCGAACCGTCGGACGGCCTTTTGATACCGCCGTTCTTGACCATCTCTTCGACCTGGATGTTGGTCACTACGTCGGGGGTCGAGCCATAGCCAAGATGCGTCAGCTTGCCGGCATCATATGGTTTCCAGCCGGTCGCCTGCACAATGGCGCCGATCTTGAGGCTGGTTTCGTTACCGCCCTCATCGAGAGTAACATCAAACAGACCCGGCTGTCCGGCCGTGCGCTTGACTGCCGAGGACAAGTGAACGGTGACCTTGTCGTGACCTTTGACTTTCTCTATGAGTTGCTCGTAGCCGGAATCCTGCAGATCCTGGTACGGGGGTGTCTTGGGGAAGACCTTGGCAAACTTGGTCGCCCAACCACCCAACCTGTCCTGCTTTTCTATCAGGTGCACGGTATACCCGGCCTCGGCTGAGGCCAAAGCCGCCGTCATACCGGTAATACCTCCGCCCACCACCATTATCTCTTTACTGGTGTCTTCGGTATGCGGCTCGGCAACATCGACCACACCCAGCTTAACGCAGGCCATCCGGATGTAGTCCTCGGCCAGCATCTGAGTATCTTCGTCGTTGGGTTCATGCGACCAGGCCACCCATTCCCGGAGGCTGGTGCGATCGGTGTAGACCTTATTGCCGAAATCAAACAGCTCGGGAAAAACGCGCTGCGAACAGGCCGCCACGATGACTCGATTTATCCCTTCGGCGGCGATATCGGACTTAATGAGTTCAACACCTTGGGGACTGCACAAGCAGTCATGAGCCTTGGCGATAGCGGCCTTGCCCTCGCCGGCAGCCAGGGCTACCAGCTTGTCGACGTCCATCGACTTAGCGATGTCGCAGCCGCGGCAGATATAGCATCCTATTTTCTTTTCCATGGCTTATCTCCTCCCGGCAATATTGGCTGCTTTCAGAGCAGCACCCGTGGCTTCCAGGATAGATGCACTGACATCGACCGGCCGGCAGGTAACGCCGGCCCCGACGACACCGTTGTCGTTGTCCGGAGCGAAAAAGCCCCAATCATCCAATTTGGATCCGGCCGGCGGCGGGGTGTCGACATTGTTGGGGACCATGCCGGTCGCCAGGACAGCCAGGTCACATTCGGTCTTAGTGATTTCGCCGGTCAGGGTGTTTTCGGCTTCCAGAATCACCTGGCCGTTTTCGCCTTCGGTGATTTTGGCCACCTTACCGCGATGGAAATGGATCTTCTCATCGTTTTGGCGGGCGACATAGAAATCTTCCCAGCGACCGGGTGAACGGACGTCTATGTAAAACATGTGGATCTCGGCCTCAGGATACTGCGCCCGGATATAGCTGGCCTGCTTCATGGAGGCCATGCAGCAAATCCCGCTGCAGTAGGGCAGGTGGTTTTCGTCGCGGGAACCGGCACACTGCACAAAGCCGACCGTGGTGACCTCTTTGTCGTCGGACGGACGCGTGATCTTGCCTTGCGTCGGCCCGTTGGGAGCAGCCAGACGCTCCATGATAACATTGGTAATCACATTGGGAACATGGCCGTAGCCGAGATTATCGATCTTGGCAGCGTCATACGGTTTCCAACCGGTGGCCCAAACGATGGCGCCGACCTTGAGCGTGACTGTCCGCGCCGGCATGTTCAGATCAATAGCATCATACTGGCAGGCTTCGGCAGCTTTTTGCATCCCGGGGTCACCGGCAAACCGCGGATCGACAACATATCGGTTGGGGTAGGCCATGAGGTGCGGGATATAGATGGCCTTGGTCTTGTCCAGACCAAAATTGAAGTCGTTTTCGCGTTCGATTTCACAGACCGCAGCGCAATCACCGCAGGCGGTGCAACGTTCGTTGACGTAGCGCGGAGTGATCTTGAGGGTAACCTCGAAATTGCCCGCCTGACCGCTCACCGACTCGATTTCGGTGAGAGTCATAACCCGGATATTGGGGTTGACGCGGATGCGCTTGAGATTGATCTCGATTCCGCAGGTGGGCGGGCAGAGTTTGGGGAAATACTGGAACATACGAGCAACTCTTCCCCCGATGCTCGGCTCCTTTTCCACCAGGACAACGTCCCTGCCGATTTCGGCCGTTTCTATGGCCGTTGTCATTCCGGCAATGCCCCCACCGACAACCAGCGTATCGGCGGTGATCCGGCCTTCAACCGGTTCAAACAGAGCCATGGCTAACTCCTTTGGTGTATTTCTGAACTGTCTAATATGCCATTTTGCGACATCATCTATCCCGGCGTTTGTTGCGCAATCTCATAAGTCCGGCCCAGGACCTGCTCTTCGGGCGGCGCTTGTGAAATTTATAACAAACGTTCCGGGTATATAATACCTCTCCCCAAATCTTGTCAAGCGCTTTTGGGAGGGGGATCGGTCAGCTCCACTGAATTGACAGACGCAGTCAGGTCTTGCGCGGTTTGAGCGATATTGTTGTACCGATAGCCGGGCAACCAGCAAGACCGGCTAGGCAGCAGTGCCGATTTGAACCCAACGCTACTACCCCTCTTGAAGCCCGGCCTCTTGCAAGCGATGCCGCGCCCCTCAGCGAGCGTGATCAGTCCACGAATCCCAACACATCGAACGAGAGCGGTCTGCATTAAAAAAACCACCGCCGGGCTGGGTGAGCCCGGCGGTGCCTGGTAAGCGTTGAAAGGGTCGGCAACGGCGTTACATGCCGTATGGTTCGGCGCCGTTGTTGAAACGGTCGCAGGAGTCTTTCCAAGCCAATATCTGGTTTTGCGTGGCCTGGCTCAGTTGATCCCATTCGGTCCAGCTATGTGCGGCCAGGAACTCATCGGCCTCGGTAATGACCCCAGCAATGCCCTCGTCGCCTGTTCCACTGGCCAGGTTTAGTTTGCTGGCCAGCAATTGGGCGTACAGCTTGGTGATGCCGTTGGACGGCCTACCGAGAGTCTTCATTTCCAGAATGTCCACCGCTTCGGCGGCCGAGGTAATTGTCAGGCTGGCCGTGCCGCCGGCATCGCCCAGCAAAAGCGGCAATAGCGGCGTGACCACGTCATCCTGAGGTCCAAACCCGGAGTGGTTCTTCCAGTATCCGATAGTGCGTTGCACCGGTGTATAGGGCGACTCATAAAGCCCCGCGTCCCAAGTGCGATCATTTTCGCCATAGGACAGGACGGTGCATTCGGTCAGACCGGTCGCAGGATCAACATCGCTGTCGGCAGCCTGATTGCCACCCTGCCGCATGGGGCTGAAGACAAAGCCGCGCGGACGACGGAAACCGAGCAGGTAACTTCCCGGCTCCAAGTCGGTAAAGACATAGTTGCCGTTGGCGTCGGTACGCATTTCCGCCAGCGGGTACCCGTCGCACGCATAGAGTGTCACCGGGATTCCGGCAATACCCGGCTCGCCGGCATCCTGGATGCCGTTCTCGTTGTCGTCGTACCAAACACGATCACCGATGGAGGCCGTCTCATAGACCGGTTGGTACATGCCGGCATCCCAGGTCATATCGTGCATATCGGAGACGATGTTGGTGCAGGCGGTCGTACCGGTCGACGGGTCGGCGTCACTATCGACAGCGTCGTTGCCACCCACATCCCTCGGGCTGAAAACGTATCCATTGGGCAGGGCAAAGCCGACGGCATAGGCACCGTTGTCCAGGCCGTCGAAGAGGTAAAAGCCGCCACCATCGGTGGTGGTGGTATTGATAGGCGCTCCCACGCAATTGTAGAGCGTCACCTGGATGCCGGAGATTCCCGTTTCGCCCGGATCCTGGAGGCCGTCGTGGTCGTCGTCGTACCAGACACGGTCGCCGATAGACCCTTCGGGTTCACAGATATATTGATACATGCCGGCATCCCAGTAGACGTCGGTTTCGCCCGGCGACAGGTAGGTGCAGGCGGTCAGGCCGGTGGTGGGATGAGGATCGCTATCAATAGCATCGTTGTAACCAACGTTACGCGGGCTGAACAGATACCCTTCGGGCGGGACAAAGCCGACATTGTATTCACCCGGAGTTAGGTTATTGAAGAGGTAGTATCCGCTTGCATCAGTCAGCATTTGGTCGACCTGGACACCGTGACAATTGTAGAGGGTCACCTGAACGCCGGCCAGCCCCGGCTCGCCCATCTCCTTGAGGCCGTTCTGATTCAGGTCGTGCCAGACACGATCGCCGATCGCCGCCGGTAGTATATCCTCGGTATACATGCCGGCATCAACGGTCGTCATGGTCTGACCGGCGTAGAGGGTAAGGCAGTCGGTCATCCCGGTCATTGGATCGGGATCGCTGTTTTGGCTGTTGTCGCCGATACCCTGGGGGCTGAAGACGTAGCCGTCCGGCGCGTCGAAGAAAACTACATAACCACCCGGCATAAGATCACCAAACCAGTAGAAACCGGCCCCATCGGTGACCGTCATCGACTTCAGCATGCCGTGGCAGTCATAGAGAGTCACTTCGACGCCTTGCAGGCCGCCTTCACCAGACTCCTGAACACCGTTGTGATTGGTATCGAACCAGACATAGTCGCCGAGTTCTCCACGCTCACAAGGTTTGTAAACACCGGCGTCCCAGGTCAAATCAGACTCGCCCGGCAGGAGGCATGTACACTCGGTGCGCCCTGTGGTTGGATCGGCATCGGAATCGTTGCCGTCGTCCATGGTAGCGCCGGCGATGGTGAACTCAAGAGTGTCGGGGAGAATGAACTCAACAAAATAGCAGCCGGTGTCCAGATCGGCAAAGAAGTAGTGACCGTCAGAGTCGGTGAATCCGCTGGCCACCAGTTCGTCGACGCAGGTGTACAGGTTTACCAGGATGCCTTCCACACCAGGTTCGCCCGGATCCTGGATCCCGTTTTGGTTGCCGTCGTACCAGACCCAGTCGCCTAGCGAGACAACTATGTCAGGCTCATACATACCGGCGTCCCAGGTATGATCCACTTCCCCACCATCGAGCAAAGTGCAGACAGTACGACCGTTGGCGCCGACATCGCTGTCTTTGGCGTCATCGCCACCCTGATCCTGGCCGGTGAAGGTCCAACCGGCCGGTAGCGTGAAGTGCAGGTAATACTCACCCTCGGGAAGCTGGTTGAATTCGTAGTAGCCGTCGTTGTCGGTCAACATCTGAGCGACCGGTGAGCCGGCGCATGTAAACAGGTCGACGACGATACCGGCCAGACCCGGCTCGCCGGGATCCTGGATACCATTTTCGTTGACGTCGTGCCAGACATAATCGCCGATAGCGGCGTATTGTATGTCGATACACAAGCCGGCGTCCCAGCTATTGTCGTGGTCGCAGGGTTCGAGGAATATGCATTGCGTTTTGCCGTCGGAGCCGGCGTCGCTGTCGATATTGTCATTGCTGCCCTGATTGCGCGGGCTGAAGGTATAACCGGCCGGCAAAGAGAATTTGACATAGTAGCTGCCCGGGGTCAGATCCTCAAAATGATACAGGCCGGCGGCATCGGTAGTCGTGGTGGCGACATAGGTGCCGTAGCAATCGTACAGATATACGGTGACGCCGGGCACGCCGGCTTCGCCGTAATCCTGAAGACCGTTGCAGTTATCATCATGCCAGACCAGATCACCGATAGCCACAGCTTGCTGCTCGTCGATCGGCAGGTCAAAAAACAGCATCGCCCGCGCTTCGGGCGTGCATTGGTCGAGGCAGCCGATGGTCATCTCCGCCCAGTTCCCAAAATTGGAATCAGGATAAGCCTGCCAAATGAAGGCGTCGGCGTCAGAGGCGAAGGTCTCGCACACGACACCGCCGGTCTCGGAGTAATAACAGATTTCCAGATACGGTACATGGCCGCCACTTTCCCGACTGGCCAGGTTGGACTGGGGATAAGCGCATTCATCCTGGTTCAGCACAAAACCGAAATTTGGATAAAATCCGTCAAACCAATCCTGTACCAGGTCGGTGATGTCGCTCGAACGCCAGCCCACACCGTCAGCCATGAAGCTGCCCGAAACGTCGGGGACCCAGCCGCCGATGTAGCCATTCCAGGTTACGGCATACTCCGACCAGGGATCGTAGCCGCGATGAATGAAAACTTCGTTGCCACTGGATTGGTTCACCCAGATGTGGAGTGTGGCCGACTCCAGCACAACATCGTGCGGTATCGCCGAGCTCAAGGCGAGTTCATTGGTCGGCGCCGACGGCTCCGATGTCGTCGGCACAATTGAGCTGTCATCACTGCAGCCGACAAGCACCAGCCCCAGCAACAGCGGGATAAGCAGCAGGGAACAGTTTCGCATGGTTCTCTCCTCACAAGGTATTAAAAAGAAAATTACTATTGCCCTGACAATTGGTATGTCATACTAGACAGGCATAAGCACAAGTCTCCCTCGCTGGCAGAGCACGGAGCGCCCAAATGTGGACGCGATGTGACCCGACTCAGGTTCAGTCATTTCCCACTAGTATATATCTATTGCGTTTGAATTCACAAAGCAAGACAAAAAGATCCTCGGAAAATCAAGGAAAATGGCTGCCGGCGGGCGTTTTGGGCGCGGCTGATCGACCGGTTTTAAGGCTCTTCGCGATGAATGGGCGTCCCTTCCCGATCTGGCAGGATGGCCTAGATTCAGGGGCCTAATGAAGAATCCAGCTTCTTATGGTGGCGTCATGCGACCTCGCGTGACGCTTGCCTGGTAACCTGAAGGCTGTCAGGCGAGTCTGCCGACAGCACCTGAGGCGGCGGCGGTGATTGCCGCCGTATCAGTCCCGGCGCGGTTGGGTGTAGACAACGCCATGCTCCAGGTAGAATTTCAGCAGCGTCAGAGCTTCCCCCCAGCCGCTGGAGCATTCCAAAATCATCTTTTTCGACTGGCCGGAGTCGGTGTAACCGGACTCAGTCAGAGTGACCACCGTCCCCCCGAATTCGTCGGTAAGATCAAACCGAATGATAGTCGGCTGCTCCGGCTCGATCGGGTACCACCGAAAGGAAAACAGACGCGGCGGCACTATCTTCACCACCTCTCCCTCGGCCTTATGCGTGTAGTGGTCCGGACCCCAATCTTTCCAGGTGAAATTGCACCTGCCGCCGGGCGTAGGCTCCAACTCCATGCCGGTGGTGAAGAAAGCATCCCATCCATCGGCGCTGGTGATGGTAGCAAAGACGCGTTCGATCGGCGCGGCAATGAAGGTCCGCTGTTTAATGTCATGGCCGTATGGTTTGACCACACCCGCTCCTTGGGCAGTGTCTATGGAACGATCAGTTGGCTTTTCGATACGACAGCATCACCCAGACTTCGCTGGTAATGGCCTCGGCCGGGGGCATAAGACCTACAACATTCAGCCGCATGGCTACCAGGCCGAATCCGGGGGCGAGCCAGATTTCACTGTCCTCAGCCGTAACCGCCGGCTCCGTCCATTTGCGCTCCAGATGCAGCACCCCTCTGAGCTGACCTATTGGAATCCCGAACGCGGTCAACACCTCAACAATGGTCGTTGTATCAGGCTTTCCCCCACCGCTGGTCCAACTGCTGCCCTTGGTAAACGGATAAACAAAGGTGATTGGCGAGGGCTGTTGTGGCCGGATCATTCGTATGGTGTCGCCTACTTCGGTGACATAGGCAGTATCGACCCGGGCCGCCCCGGCACTGTCCTTCAAGTGCCGGTAGCTGTAGACCCACAGCTTGGCCTGGCCACCATCGGGGGCCTGTCCAAATCCGGTCACGCGTACGTCAACGGTATCGGAGACATGGACCGTATCGGATACAAAACGCAGGCTATCATAGTAGAAATAAGTCCATTCATCCCCGACGGCATTGGGAAAGTCCGGGGATGACTTGGTTATCGATGACACCGAGTCACCCTCACAGGCTGTCAGGATCAGGCAGAGAACGCCTGTGCAAACAACCAAAACGACCTTGAATATTCTCATGTGTCTCCTCTGTCGGTTTGGGGACCATCCAGTTTCGAGCGATCAGACTCCTTGCCGGCACCATATGTATTCAGACGGATGATGTCAACCGTTTGCTTACTCCGGGTCAAGTCGCATCCGTCGGCTGCCGAGGTTGTGAATTCGATTGCGCTCGGGGCTGTCGACCGACGCCACTTGCCGCTACGTAAACCATTGCTATAGTGCAAATTACGATTCTGCCGGGATTAGGGCACAACTCTTGCGAAGTTACCCGGCATGGACTGCTATTTTGGCTCGTTTGATCTGCCCGAGGACAATGCCCTGGACAAATCCGCTGTGGTTGCATTTCATATTCCAACGGCCGGAATCCGCTTTAAGGCCCCTTTCGCGGCCGCCGACACCTTTCACAGCAATCTGGCCTCACTTCTGGCTCTGCTGGAGTTCATCGACTCCAACCAGAAGTACTTCTCCAACCACACTTACCAGATTTACGGCAACGATTTACAGGTCGTAAACGCGGTCAATCGGCGTCAGGAAGTGTCACCCATCTTCCTGCCACTGCTGCAGAAGGCAGTTGAATATCGTCAGAAGTACCGCTTCTCCCTGGAATGGGTGGCCGGTCGCGATAATCCCCTGTACGACGACCTTTTGGATTGACCAAGCACCGGGAGTGAACCTATCTTGCTCCCGATATGATCTCACCTAAACAACTCGCGACGGAGACCGCCTCCGGCAAATTCGCGCCGACCTATTTCTTTTTCGGGACCGAGGACTATCGGATCACCGAGGCGATTAGGTTTGTCGCTCGACAGTTTTTGTCAGAGGAGCATCTCAAGTCCAATCTCTGCCGCCTGGACGGTCGCAAGACGCCGGCGGCCGATGTTATTAATGAACTTAGTGCGCTGTCGTTGCTGGCCGAAAGACGGGTGATCGCCGTCAGCAACTTCCAGAGCTACGGCCCCAAGGACTACAAAGCGATTCTGGCCTTGTCGGCTCAGGCCGACCAATCTCGGGTTGTGATATTGTCTTCACCGGCGTCGGCCCTGGCCAAGGGGCGCAAAGCATTCGTGGATCGGGCCGTTTTCAAGGCCGTATCCAAGGCGGCTCAAACGGTGGAATTCAATCGTCAGACTCCGGCCGATATCAGACCTTTGGTAGTCTCCAAACTGCAGGGGGTTGGCCTCCAAATCGAAACCGAAGCCCTGAACTTGCTGGTCTCCATGATAGCCGGTAATCGCGGTGGCTTTGAAAACGAGGTAGCCAAGCTAATCAACTACCAGACGCCTGACCGGCCGATCACAACGGCCGATATTCGACGCTTGTGCTCCGGCTACGAGCTGTTTAGCGTTTTTGATCTGGCTGACAGCATTATCGGTGGGGACAAAACCAAGGTCATGGCGCTGGTGGATGGTCTTCTGGCCGACGGCAACGGCCCGATTGCCTTGGGGGTGCTTTTGCAGCAGCACTTCACCTGTCTTTACCTGGTAAAAGGAGGGCAATCGCCCCTGCGCGGCCGGGAATGGCTGGCGGGCCGATTCCGTCAGCAGGCGGCCGGGTTCACCCAGGCACGTCTGGAGCGGGTAATTGAGAGTATAGCCAAAACGGACGCATCTTTTCGGGGCGGCAATCTGAAACCAGAAGCGGCTCTGCAGTTGCTGATATTGGATTTGATGAGCTGAGACGACGAGGGATCGTCGAATCGAAATAAGTCTGCCATGCTTGCATTTAACCGGGAAGATTCAAGATCATCTGAGGTAGCTACGGAAGAGCGAAAGCTCATTGAGGCGGCTCAGAATGGCGACAAGCGAGCTTTTGGTGTCCTGATCAGGAGGCATCAAAGGCGGTTGTTTCGGTTTGTCTTCAGTCTGGTAGGGACTTTTGACGTGGCGGAAGATGTTGTACAGGAAGCGTTTGTAAGGGCGTACGGGGCCCTGGACAGGTTCAAGGTCGAATATGCGTTTTATCCCTGGTTGTCGACTATCGCCCGTAACCTGGCCTATAATCATGTCGCCGCTCAAGAAAAGAAGCACTCGCTGGAGGACCTTAAGGACAAAGGCTTTGATCCGGTCCAGACGGACCTGGGGCCGATGGCAAAGCTGCTTGATGATCAGAATCAGCAACTATTTTATCAGGCTTTGCTGGCCATGCCGCCCACTTTCAGGACCGTATTTGCGCTCAGGATGTTTGAGAAGATGGATTATGCCGCCATCGCCAGCTATCTGAAAATTCCACCCGGGACAGTCGACTCGCGTCTGTATCGAGCACGACAGTTCCTGGTAGAGAAACTGAAGGACTTGCTTTAGCCCGTTATGGTTGGGAAATGAATCACGAGTACTTCCAGGACAGACTATCCGGTTACCACGATGGTGATCTGACCCCGGATGAGATGCAGGTTCTTCGCCGGCATGTCGACGAATGCGCGGAGTGCCGGGCACAATTGGAGCAGTACCAAAGACTGGACCGGTTGGTGGCCGACAAGTCCGGGCTGGGCGACAATGAATACTGGGAAGAGTCGGCTCAGAAGATCGAAGCCCGGCTTGGTATCGAGGTCGCATCGGCGACGGAAGTGATCGATATCCGCAGCGGTCGTTCGTGGATGGGTTGGAAAGTGGCCGGAACAATCGCGGCCGTCCTGGCCCTGACATTTGTTGGGCTGCACCAGACGGATATACTGAGATTGTCATCCGGGAGCATCTCCGAGACTCCGGCCTCGCCAGCTGAGAAGATTGGAGTCATTGAGGAAGACAACAAGGACGAGGCCATACTGTCGGACGATCAGGATTTGCTGCCGAAGACGACGTTGTACCATCAGGAGGCGGAACCGGTGTCGAAGGATGCAGCGGACCAGGACGACAGTGAAGCGTTCGAACCGGTGGATGAGATGTTCGCATCCGGCGACGCCGAACCGGCCAAGGGTCGGATCCGCGGTCGGGAAACCGGCGAGTTGTCGGAGTTGACTGTTGACGGGGTGGCAGCGGAGAAAGAACAGGAGACTCCGACGGAGACCAGAGGGGACACAAGGCTAATCCAGCCGGCCGGGGACTCGGCCGCTACGAGCGCGAAGGTAATGGGGACGAAGGATCTCCTTGATCGCTTTAGCGTCTCAGATCCGGCCAAATCGCCCGCACCGACGAAGGGCGAACCATCTGAAATTGCCGCCGAGACGGCCGCCAGCAAAACGGAGATCAAGAAAAAGCCAGTGACCTCGGTGGGTGAATTGCTTAGCAATGTCGCGGGTGCAGTTGTGAAGGATGAGTCTGGTGAGATTTTCATTCGCGGCGGCCGGGCGGGTGAAGCAGCATATTTCGCGGACAGTAGTCAGGTATCGCATGTGCTGGCCGGTTTTGGTACAGATTCTGCGGGAAAGAGATTGGCATTATCGCCACCCTGGGACGATATCGACCACTGGCGCTCTGTTCGTGACTCGCTGGAGCCTCCGGTGGCTTCGAGCCAGCAGGCTTACTACTATGACGCTCCGCATGAAACGAAGGACTACCTGAAGACCAAATCCGCCTCGAAGACGGACCAGCGCACCCTAGATTATGTCGAGGCAATATACCATATCGGCCGCTTGACTGACGACGAGGACGAATACCACGAGGCGATGGAACGTCTGGGCAAGTATCGCAAAAACGATCAAGAGGATGTCAGAAAACGGGTTAAGAGATACCTCGAACTCCTCGAAGGTCGGTTTGAATAGTCTATGTTAGGTCTGGCCGACCGGCGTTTTGCCCTAACTTTTGATGATGTATACCGTATATAAGAGCGGATACAAGAGAAACAGGCTTTCTGAGGAACAGACCATGACTAAGCGACTATATCGATCCCGCGAATCAAAAGTAATCGGCGGTGTGTGCGGCGGTCTGGGGGAGTATTTTGATGTCGACCCGGTGCTGGTTCGAATTATCACGGTGATTCTGGCCTTCGGCCCCGGCTTGGGTGTGCTGGCCTATATTATCGCCTGGATTATAATTCCGGAGCGCCCGTTGGATGTCGTGCGAGTCAAGTCAGAATCCCGCCCCACTTCGTGGCACAAGTATCTGCCCGGATTGGTGTTGATGGGTATCGGTGTATTGCTTCTGGTCCGGGAGCATTGGTTTTGGTTTGGGTGGGATGAGTTCTGGCCGGTAGCGTTGATCGCTATCGGTTTGGCCTTGATTGCCAAACGCGGCAAGTCACGAGACGAAGTCGACCAGGGGATGGCGGACAGTCCTAATTCATCCCCGCACACAAATAATGGCGAGGGACAGATATGACTCCGGCGCGGTTTCGATGGGGAACACTCCTGATCACGGTCGGCTTACTGCTGTTGTTGCGCAACATCGGCGTCCTCCACGATGACGTTTGGTTGGAGCTGGTCGTATGGCTACCGGCCGTCTTAATCGCTATCGGCATCGAGAAGATCTTCACCAAATCGCGTCTACAAATCGTCGCCTATGCGTCATCGGTGGCGTTGTTTGCTCTGGCCCTCACGATTGCTTTGAGAACGTCGTCGACCGCCGGAGCAGGCAGCTACTTTGAGCAATCAGCCCACCGCGTGGAATTCGACCCGAGCGTCTCGGCCATCAAAGCCGAGCTTAGCATGAACAACACCAATCTTACTATTCGCGACAGCGGCACCGATATTGTCTGGAGCCGCTTTGATCGATTCACGCGCAAGCCAAAGATCAGCTACCGCACCGAAAATGACACTGCTTTCTTGAGTTATGGCGCCCGCGACGGCAGTTATCTCGGCGGAGCGATCAAGATCAACGTCGGCGATGAGCAGGACTGGTATGTGAGTTTTTCCGATCAGTTACCGCTTGACCTATACTGTAGCGCAGATAACGCTGACCTCCATCTCAATCTGGCCACCACTCCCCTGAACCGCCTGGTGCTCGCTGCCGATGAGA
The DNA here is from genome assembly GCA_043819515.1 of bacterium. Lineage (GTDB taxonomy): Bacteria > Zixibacteria > MSB-5A5 > GN15 > FEB-12 > DAOSXA01. Next base: position 39,374 of record JBDRES010000001.1, on the reverse strand, counting down.
CATCGATCTACCTTAAGCTTGGTGATCTTGAGCCTCTTGTGAAAATCACCGTCCGAGGCCAGGACAACTCACTAAAGCTACGCCTTCCCGAGGGTCTGGGACTGCTCGTTAAGGGCGATGAGTATGCCACCTATCTATCGCGACTGGGATTGGAGCGAGGCAATGGTGGGCTTATGACCGAAGGTTTCGATGATGCCGATGTTCAACTGGAGATGGAATTGGAGGACGAGCTGACCTCGTTCTCGGTTGATTTCTTCTGAGCCGGACGGTACCAGAAAAAGAAACAGGGGCTCACTCGCGCCCCTTTTTTTGGTTCTGTCGGTTTTGTCCTTGATCGGCCGGGGGGGCTGTGTATCATGGACCAAAGTGACTCACCCGCTTCACTGGAGATATCATGATTCGCGCGTCCCTAGGTCTGCTTTTGTCATTGGTGCTGGTGCTCGGCGGCTGCCAGTCGCAATCTGAGGATATCGAACCCGGCCGGAGCGCCGAAAGAACAGAATTACGCATCGGTACCGACGCCACCTATCCCCCGTTTGAGACGGTTGACCCAGCCACCGGCCGGCCGCACGGTTTTGACATTGAACTGGTTACCGAAATTTGCCGGCGCAACGGCTGGCGGCCGGAGTTTATTGTCACCCCTTTTGACGCCATCATTCCCGGGCTCATGGCCGACAAGTATGACCTGGTCGTTTCGGCTATGACCATCACGCCCAAACGAGCCGCCGTCGTAGCCTTCAGCGAACCTTACTATCTGGCCGGACAATCCATAGCGGTGCCGCTTGACCAGGAGGCGATCGGCAGCATCGATGATTTGGTGGGCAAGCGGGTCGGAGTCCAACTCGGCACCACCGGCGAGCTCATGGCTAAGCAGGTCGACGGTCTGCAGGTGTTCTCTTATGACAATATCGGGGCCGCCTTCATCGACATGGACAACGGCAACCTTGATGCCGTCCTCAATGACCTGCCGACAACGATGGCCTATATCACTCGTCACGCCACGGCCAAAACGGTCGGCGGTATCCTCTCGACCGAGCACTATGGAATGGCCGTGCGGCCGGATGATACTCTGCTGCTGGGGCAGGTCAATACGGCGCTCAGGACGATCCGCACAGACGGCTCCTATGACTCGTTGCATGTCAAGTGGTTTGGCGTCCTGCCGGTCCCGGCTTCCGTGGACAGCACCCCACAATGATTCAACCGTCCGGAATGATTCCGACCTTGCGGGGCGACGAAAGAGTGTGGTTTTAGGCCGGCCCAAGAAAAGACTTGCCAGATTTGGTCATTCACGGCACATTCGACCCTAAGTTTGCCGGCCAGTCCCGATTTGCTGGTAGCGGCCGGTGAGTGAGTTTAGCGAAGTTCGAACCATTTGCTGACGGGCTCGGTCGTGACTATGTCGGCCATACACGCTAAAGACATCATGATTCCGCTGGAGGAGTATCCTCACGTACCGGACTTTTTTACGCTCAAACAGGCTGTCGCCATCATCGAAGGGTCGACCATTGATGTTGGCGGACGCGTATCGATGCCTCGTTCACTGCTGGTATTTGACAGAGAGTACCGTTTGGTGGGCGTGGTGCGACGGCGTGATATCCTGCGTGGCTTGGAGCCCGAGTTTTTGAGTCGTATGCCGCTCAGCAACCGCCGCGAGTTATTCGGTCAGGAGGTCGACCCCAATCTCCTGGAATTCGACTATGACAAAATCGAATCCGGTGTTCGCAAACAAGGTGCTCTTGCCGTGGCTGCCGTTACCCAGCCACTGCGCGCCACCGTTGACCATGAGGATCATATTTCAAAGATGATACACGCGATGGTTACCCATCACCAGAATCTATTGCCAGTGGTCAAAGACGGCCGAGTGGTGGGCGTCGTGCGAAGTGTCGAGCTTTTCCACGCCGTGGCTAAGCTCGTAATCTGATTTTTTCGATCAGGGCATGGAGATAAACAGAGATGACTGAAGGCTCAGACAAGCACAAGTGGCAGGTTCCGCCGGGTGGTCTGGCCGCGCCGCCGGAAGACATTTTTGTCGCCCGTCTGTCCAGGCGCATCGATTGGCGACGGCTTTGTTTCATCTTTGTCGGCCTCGGCCTTTTTGCAATTGTGTTTTCACTGCCCGCGCCGCCTGATGCCGTCGACCCAAAAGGGGAGATGACGCCGCTTTCGCCCCAGGGACAGGCGGCTTTGGCGTTGTTCCTATTGGCGGCCACCTGGTGGGTGTTTGAGGTCGTGCCGATCGGCGTCACTTCGCTGGTGATCGGCATCGTTCAGGTGCTGTTTATGATTCGGCCGGCCAAGCAGGCCTTCGGCAATTTTATGGACCCGTCGGTCATGTTTATCGTCGCTTCGGTTGTAGTCGGGATGTCATTCTCGCGCACCGGGTTGACCAAACGCATGGCCTACAAGATGCTGGCGCTGGTCGGCGAGAAAACGTCAATGATCTATCTGGGCAGCTTTGTCATGACCGCCGCCCTGACTCTGATTATGGCTCATACGGCTGTAGCGGCGGCGGTATATCCCCTGCTTATGGCCATCTATGCGCTCTACGACGAGGACAACAAGCCGACCAAATTCGGCAAGGGGTTGTTCATGGGCATGGCCTTTGTGGCCGGGGCCGGGTCGATCATCACGCTGCTGGGCGCCGCCCGCGGAGCGGTGGCCATCGAGTTCTACCATAGTATCGTTGGGCAGGAAATCACCTTCTTTGGCCTGACGTACTACATGCTGCCAATCGGCGTATTGATGACCGTCCTGCTTTGGGCACTGATCATGGTCGTGTTTAAGCCGGAACACAAAACTATCCCCGGCCTGAGGCAGCGGGTGGCCATTCTGAACCGAGGCCTGGGCAGGATTACTCGCCGAGAGATCCTGACTCTGGTCATTGTGATCACCGCTATCGTCACCCTGAGTTTGCAGCGCTTCATCCCGGCTTTACAGGCGGTCGACAAGAGCGCCATCCTGCTGGTTACCACGGTGTTGTTCTTTCTGTTCAAGATTCTCTCGATTGATGACCTGGAAGCGATTCCATGGAATATTGTGTTGCTCTTTGGCGGGGCTATGAGCATCGGCCTGTGCCTATGGGAAACCGGCGCCGCCAAGTGGCTGGCCATATCGTTCCTCAGTTTGCTTGAGGGGGCTCACTGGCTGGTCTTTGTGATCGGCGTTTCGGCCTTTGTGTTGGTCATGACCAACCTTATCATGAACGTCGCCGCCATCGCTATCACGCTGCCGGTGGCGCTGATTATCGCCCCTTACGTAGGGGTGGCGCCGGAAGTGATTTTCTTTTCATCGCTGGTAGTAGCCGGCATGCCGTTTCTTCTTCTGGTAGGCGCGGCGCCGAACGCCATCGCCTATGAATCCAAACAGTTCACCTCAGGGGAATTCTTCGTAGCCGGACTGCCGGCCTCAATCCTCCTCTTGGCGGTGCTGACCCTCTTTGTACTGGGGATCTGGCCGATGATGGGCATGGAAGTTTCCGTCCCGATACCGTAGTCGATCCAGAATTATGCCCGATTATGCCCGATTATGCCCGAGCGCAACGGCGCTGGGGGGTTTTTTGGGTGAAACATTCCATACAAAATAAGCCTCCATGGGCGGGAAGACCCACGGAGGCCACTTCTACAAGCTGTCCCATTTCCACGCGCCACATAGGGGGGAATGCGGCGCAAGGTGCAATGGTACTGTGGCCTTGGTGGTCCATATATGTCAACAAAAACAGCCGAAAAAGGTCGTTCATGGCCACTCCGGCGACCAAGTCGTCGTATATTAGGCAATGATGATTCACCAAAATTCCTTGTTACCTCCTACGGTAAACCGGTGTCTATGAGAGTGATGGACAGAAACAACGACCTATTCTGGGAATTGGTCGAGCCGGAACACCTGAAGTTGCGAGCCTACTGTCGCAAGCTGTTGGGCAACCGGGAGGACGGCGACGATTTGTATCAGGACGCCCTGGTGAGTGCACTAGCCGGGTTTGACGACCTGCGACAACTCGAAGCAATCCGACCGTGGCTGTACCGGATCGTGATCAATACCTATAAGAACCGGATGCGCCGGCCCTGGTGGCGACGATTGACATCTCTCGGCGCCGAGATGGAAACGACGCTGGCGGGCGAGAATCCGGTCAAGGTTCAGGCCGCCCGGCGCCGATTGGAGACCGCCTTCCGGGTTCTGAGTCCGGATGATCGGACGCTGGTCACACTGTTCGAGTTGCAGGGTTGGAGGTTGGCCGAGCTGGCCGACCTGACCGGGCGAAGCGAGGGAAGCCTCAAGACGCGACTATCGCGGGCTCGAGGCAAGATGAGAAACGCGCTTGGGCAGTACCTAAAGAGTTCTGCTCCAAGCCAATTGGTGAAGTCAATCAGCAGCGAGGACGAAATATGCGTTGTCACCAAGCCAGGAAAAGACTGATCGCGGCGCGCGGCCGGATGGCTCTTTATGGCCACGACCGCGAGCTTCTGGATCACCTGCGCCAGTGTCGGGAATGCGCCCTGCTGGCTCAGGCCGAGCAGACTATGCGGCGTGACCTCGATACGGCCGCTCCGGATGACAACGTCGACGTCGTCGGGTTGCCGGCCTTTCGCAAACTTGTCGAGGCCCGAGCGGCTGGTATTGCCAAAAGGAATTACAGGGAGACCAATCGGATGAGCGAGATGGTAGATAATCTAAGACGGCGGCCGCGGGTGAGCCTCACCTTGGGACTGGCCGTAGTAGTACTGTTGTTTGTCACGCTGGTACCCATGAAATGGGATAGCGAAGTCGGTTATGAAGTGGCCCTGGCCGGAGTCGACAAGAACCTGGCTATGGATCAATTCAGAATTCAGCAGCTATTGGACAAGTTGGGCATCGAGAACGCCAATATCCAGTTGGGTAACTGCGAAGCAACCTGCAAACTGACCATCGGGGATCTTAAGAACGAAAGGGAAGTCAAAATAGTCACCACCGCCTTTGACGAACTAGGCAATTGCGTTCTTGAGTTCGTCGAGCCGGTCATGGGCGAACATCGCGGCTCATTGGCCGGGCAAATGAAGAATGCGTTCTTCCACTCCCAGAGCGACCCGGACGATGAGACGATTCACAAGACCGTCATCGCCTGCCTGACGGAACTTCAGGAGAATGGAGAAGGCTTCTCGATATGGGTGACCGACTCATCCTGCGGCCAAACAACGGTCGATCTGATGATGCAAGGCGATAGCATCACCATGAATCAGAGCATGCAAATGCTTCTGAACGCGCCCGGCGGTCCGGACATCCAGATCGTGCATAATGACCCCGATGGCATGACTCTCAATATAACCGACGAAGATGGCGTCGTTCATGAAATCAATCTCGAAGACCCGGGGGCTATCGAACAGCTGGAAGCATTGGGCCTCAACGTCCAGACGCTAGTGAAAGGCGATAGCACCGTGATGCAGATGGTCATGATTGCCCAATGCGATTCGGCTTTCGACACCGATGGTGACGGCTCGGCCAAGGTCGGGCAGGATGCCGTGCCGGAGGATTTCAGCCTGGCCCAGAATTACCCCAACCCATTCAATCCCAACACGACCATCGAGTTCACTCTAGCGGCCGCCGGTCATACCAGCCTGGATATCTACAACATTCAGGGACAGAAGGTGAAGACACTGGTGGATGACGTCATGACCGCCGGAGAGCATACGGTCGAGTGGAACGCCACCGATGAGAGTGGGTCGCGGGTAGCCTCGGGGGTGTATTTCTATCGCCTAACGGCCGGTGACTACACCTTGTCGAAGAAAATGACCCTGCTCAAGTAGGCCTTCCTTACCTATTGTATCCATAGAGTGCGACCCGATCACGACACGTGACCGGGTCGCATTTTCTTTTGTGACAGCATTGGGGGACGAGGGGCCTGTCACACCATAAAGTAGCCACGCGCTCTGCCTATTAGAGTCCGGCCGGCCGAAATTGGTACACCCCTAGAAAAAATGGGGCACTTGGCCTTGAATCCGGTTGCAGGACGGCGCTAAGGTGCTATCTTATCCGTGGATACAATATCCACGGTAACCGCCAGCCGGACGGCAGATGGCCGCCATGGAAACCTCAGCAGGCACCAAATTGGTCGACATGATAAAGCAGCGATGAGCCTATGGCCCGCAGAGAACCAGCCGGCACGGCAGAAATCTGGAAACGCGTAATTGGCGGTGACAGCCGTGCCTGGGGCGAACTGGTTGATCGTTTTGAACCGCTGGTTTTTACCGTTGCCCGCCGGGTCGGTCTTGAGATCGGTCAAGCCGAAGATTGTGCGCAAAACGTCTGGCTCTCATTATATAGGAATCGTAAGGCTATCCGCGATCCCGAACGAATTCCGGGATGGCTGACGCAGACAACGCGGCGGCGCGCTATCCGTATGGCTCGCCAGGCGGATCGGATTCGAACCGACCCCCTGAGTCAGTCACAGGCTTCCCGGGATGTGTTGCCGGATCAGGAATTGCTGCGTCTCGAAAAGCAAGCCATCGTGGAAGCCGCCATCGATTGTCTCGACCCGCGCTGCCGCAAACTGGTCAGAGCATTGTTCTTTTCTGATCAGGACAAGAGCTATCGCCAGATAGCCACGGAATTGGGCATCAAGCCCAACAGCCTGGGCCCCATCCGCAGCCGCTGTCTGGACAGACTGCGGCGTCTGTTGGAAGCAATGGACTACCGCTAAGCTTCGCTGGTTCCTCCACTAATCACAACCTAACGGGCTAATCGCCGGAATTTCGGCCTTAAGTAGTGTACTAAAACCGGCCGGACCGGCTCTGAGTGGGTAGTGGCATGATTAAATCGGAAAGGTCAAAGCAAATGGATTCAAAGAAGCACCCTTCTCGATCGGCTCTGATAAAGGCTGCTCGTGACGGATCGACGCTTTTTGCCTCCCACCTGCAAGGCTGCCAAAGCTGTCGCCTCCTTTTTGAGATGAGCCGGCAGCTTGACGCTGCCAATCAAGAGCCGTTGCAACAATCATCGGCGGTTTTAGCTGCGCGCATCCGGGCCATCCCATTGCTGCAAGCAACCCGCCGCATACTGGACCGGGTGACCGGACGAGCGACGGCCGATTCCTGGTCGCAACTACCCGCTATGGCGCTGCGCGACGGCTCGGCCGGATTGGAACGTCGTCTGGTTCTGCAGGCGGATGATGTTCGTTTGGAGTTGGTGGCCGAACGAACCGTCGATGATTGGGAGTTTGTCGCTCGCATATACGAACACAATAAGGTGGCGGATCAATATGTGCTGAAAGCCGGATCCCGTACGGTCGTTCCGCGGGAAGAGGGGTTCTACCACTGGAGCGCCACTCGTCCGCCAAAAACAATTCGCCTGCTGGGACAAAAACTGCAACTGGATTTTGAGAAGCTCTCATGGACATCAGCAATGACAAGCTGAGACAAATTGCCCGTGGTTATCTGGCTGGTAGCGGCCCGGACGGCGTTGATCCGTCGGTCCTGGCCGAGGCCTGCAACCAACTTATTCGCCTGACGGCCCAAGAGTCGACATCCGAGGCCATGAAGCTGTCGCGGCGGTTCGTGAGGCAATCACGGCCGTGCGGCGGCAATCTGTTGACCACCGCCTACCGGGCTCAGGCCTGGGTGCTGCTTGTTGGCGGCCATTACCAGCAAGCGGAGGAGACCTATATAAAGGCGCGACAGCGCCTGCGCCGCGACCCTATAATGCGTTCTCGGATCGACCGCATCCTGATTGACGTTAACATGTATCTGGGGCGGATGTCGGAGGCACGTCGTCGCGCTAGCCTGGCCATGAGGACTTTTCGACGCTTGGGAGCGGCCGACGATCTGGCCAAGACGCAGGTCAATTTCGCCAACCTACTGCACCGCCAGGACCGCCATCGCCAGGCCAGTCGTCTTTATCAAGGGGCGGCCGATCACTTCCGGCAGACCGGCCAGGAGGTTGCCGTAGCCCTGTGCTACTACAATCTGGCCAACAGCCTGGTGCAGCTTTTTGACTTCGAGAGGGCTCGCGAGCTCTACCAAGAGGCTCTGGACAGTTTTGCCAAACATGGTTACACATTGTATACCATTGATTGCCGTAATGGCATGGCCTGGCTACACATGCTGCAGGGTGACTACCATATGGCTCTGAGGGAATTGAAGCAGTGTGAAGACGGTTACCGCCAGGTTTCGCAACCTCGGGGGGTGGTCCTATGCCGCCTGGATCGGGCGGAAGCGTTTTTGGGGTTAAATCTTTTTGTCGACGCTCTGGAATCGGCCCGACAGGCGCTCCGCGGCGCGCGCCGTTTGGGGATAAATTATGAGGCCGCCAAGGCGAGCTTCTTTGCGGCCAAGGCGGCCGTCGGTATGGGCAAATTAGGCGTCGCTCGGCGCGCCCTAAAACCGGCTCTGGAGGGCTTTCATCACGACCGCAGTTCCGGATTTTATGGCGCCGCCAGGCTGTTGTCGGCCCAGCTCACCCAGCAGGGAGAACCGCGACGCCGCGCCCTGGCCGCCGCCCGTCAACATTTCGGCAAAGCCCAACTTCCGCTGTGGCAAGGTATCTGCGACCTGCATTTACTCGAAGAAGAGCCGGATGACGAGGCAATCCTGCGGCGTTTGGGTCGCAACCCGGCGGTCAAGGCGGTGCCTCATTTGATGGCGCGCCAACAGACCGCGATCGGCGACCGCGCCGCTCGACAAGGGCGGCAACAACAAGCCATCGCTTGTTGGACCAAGGCGGCCGACGTTCTTGACATCGTGCGGGCCAAGCTGCCGCCGGTCGAAATGCGCTCCGCATTCGCCAAAAATCGCACTGAACCGCATCTTCGGCTGGTTCGGGTCCAGGCAGATGAACGACCGAAAGCGGCCGCGGCCTGGGTGGAACGGTATCAGACGGCCGGTTTGTGGGCCACGGCTCAATCGTCGTTTGAAAATGATCCGGCCCGGCGTCGGGCGCAAGAGAGTTTGGCCCGCCTGGCCAGCCAGGTGACGGCCCTGTCGGCCCACGTCGATAGCGACGGACGACGCATGGGCGTGACCGCCTTGGGCAGCAAACAGCTGGTCGCTCTGCAACGGAGTGTACGTCAGGATCTGGCCTACTTGGAGCGCACCGAAGGCAAGCTTGATCGCCTTGAACTTATCATCGACAGCCTGGAGCGCGCCTCGGCCAAACAGCCGGTCGTGCAATTGCATATCGACAATCAAGATTTGGTGGCGTTCGTCCACCACCGCAAAATTACCAAGTTTCATCGTTTTATTGATGGCGCCGATGAGCTCAGCCATCTGCTCTCGCGCTGGCGCTTCATGGTCAGCCGTCAGATGTACGGACGCAACGACGGCAATCGGCATCACCTGGCGGATGAACAACAATTGTTGAAACAACTGGGTGATTGGCTCTGGGCACCACTGGAAGTTGGATCTGACGTCAAGCGCATCCTGGTCATCCCTCAGGGTCGGGCTTTCAATCTGCCGTGGTCGGCCATATGTCATGACGGCCGGTCATTGGCCGAACGTCATCATCTGGTTTTGGCACCCAGCCTTCGGCACCATCTGCACGCCCGTCGAATCCGAGTGCGCTCGGATGACATTGATATCTTTGTGGGTCGAACCGCCGGGCTGCCGCACTATCGCAAGGAACTAGCGGCGCTGGCCCGCCACGCCACCGATCAGATGCGATGGCACCAACCAGCTTGTCGCGCAGATGTCCCTGATCATCGGGCGGCGCGTATCTGGCATTACGCCGGTCACGCAACGTTACGTTCGGACAACCCTTTCTATTCGGCCCTGGAACTGGAAGACGGCCCTTTCTTTGCGGCCGATCTCAGGCTGAGATCGAATCGGGTGGGGTTGGTCATGCTGGCCGGATGCCGAACGGGACAGCAGATCGCCCTGCCCGGCGAGGAATCAACCGGTCTGGTTAGGTCGTTTTTGGAAATGGGGGCTCGCAACGTTATTGGGAGCCACTGGGCCATTGCCGACGATTCGGCATCGCTTTGGACGAGGAAATTTTACCAATATCTTTTTGAGGGGTTGTCGGTCACAACGGCCGTCACCCAGGCATCTATAGAGGTTCGTCGCAAATTCCGCAGTGCCTATCACTGGGCTGCGTTTAGTGTTTTTGGAGCCGGATGAGGAGAAGTGAATAATGCATAAATCGATCTTGTTTCGTGGAGCTTTGCTGGGGCTTTTGTTCCTGACAACTGTCGGATATGCGAGTGACGCTCAATTGGCCTATGTGCCGGGCGAACTAGTCATCCGATTGCTAGGCGACTATCCCATCGACTCTGTAAACGAAGAGTACGGTACGGTCGATGTCCAGCACCTGCCGCAACTAAACATCTACCAGCTCAACGCGCCGGGAGGCGGCAACCTGGATTCGCTGGCGGCCGATATTGCGGCTCACCCCGAGGTGGAATTCTGTCACCCCAACTATGTCGTGGACCCGCTGGAGCCGGTTCAGGGTAGCCTGCCGTTTGGGGATCTGACCGGCGAAGGTGAATACATGAACCAGGGCGCCGCTATGGGCCTGGGGTTGCCTGGTGCGCACGACATCGCCACCGGCAGCGGCACCGTCGTGGCCGTCATTGACGGTGGCATCAACCTGACTCACCCGGCTTTCTCCGGGCAGGTCGAGTCGGGTTGGGATTATGTTGATGACGATGCAGTCGCTATGGATGAACCGGGTGGCGAGAACAGCGGGCACGGGACATTTGTTGCCGGCCTGGTTCACCTGGTGGCACCGGATGCGGTCATTCGCGCCTATCGCGTTACCGACTTGGGCGGGGCCAGTAATGGCTACATAGTAGCCGAAGCGATTTTGCAGGCGATACAGGATGGTTGTCGGGTTGTCAATCTGAGCCTGATCATGATGGGCGAACACCACGCTATGGCCGCCGCCATACAATACGCCCGCGACAATAATGTCTTTGTGGTTTGTGCCGCCGGCAACGGCATGAGTAGTGAGGCCCACTATCCGGCCAGCGACACCAACGTTGTCGCCGTGGCCGCCGTCGATTCAACCTGGGAACTGGCCGATTTTTCAAGTTGGGGTGACTATGTCGACGTCTGTGCTCCCGGCGTCAATGTTTACGCACCCTACCTCGATACCGGGTACGCCTGGTGGGGCGGCACGAGCTTTGCAGCTCCCTTTGTCACCGCCTTGGGTGCGCTCATCGTGTCGGTCGACCCCAATGTCACTTGGACGGAAGTGCGGCAATCCATTCTCAGTACCGCCATTCCGCTGGATAGTATCAACCTTGACTACGAAGGGCAACTGGGAGCGGGGCTGATCGACCCTCTGGCGGCGCTCTTGGCGATTACCGGCGAGGCCTCGGTAATAAATGTCCCGGCCGATTACCCGACCATTCAAGAGGCGATCGACGCCGCCTATCAAGGGGACACCATTCTGGTCGCGCCGGGAACGTATTTTGGATACGCGAGCCTTTACAGCAAGGCGATCAAGCTGATCGGGGTTGAGGGACCGGAAGTCACGATTATTCGAAATCTCCGAATCGCTCACGGGTCCGGTCGCTACCTCTTCAACGCCAGCGGCACTTTCCTACCCGGGTTGGAAATCAGGGGATTTACTTTTACCAGGGGCGGGCATGAACAATATCCCGTGATGAACACTACCGCCACTCAGATGCTATTGGAAGACTGCATTTTTACCAGTAACCATGACCAGGCCGATCCCGAGGACAACCCGGCCGTGTTGCGCGTTGACGCCGATGGTGTCACCGTTCGCAACTGCCTGTTTTACGACAATCGCGGGGGACCGGCCATAGAGTTGCGCGACGACGCCCACGACTTCGCGCTCATTGGATGTACCATTGATCGATGTGACGGCGGCGGGCTGATATCTGAGGATGGTGCCACCGGCCTGTACGTAAGAAACACAAACATAACATACTGTGACAACGGCCCCGGCATATCGGCTACGAGCGACGCCGACGTTGAATACAACAACGTGTATGCCAACTCGCCGAACTACTCCGGCTCCGTCGAGCCCGGCCCGTTGTCGTATTCGGTGACACCCTACTATCTGGATCCGGACCATGGCGACTACCGTCTCTTTGAAGGTGCTCCCGTTGTGGACGCCGGAGATCCGGACGAGATTTATAATGACCCGGACGGTACTGCCGTCGATATCGGTTGTTACTCCGGTCAGGCTCAGCCGGCCCCGATGCCGGCCGGCATCGTTGGGTCGCCATCGACGGACGCCGGTATGACAACCAGCCTGACGCCCACTTTCGAGTGGGAATTCCGAGCAGTAGCCCTGGTTCCCCAAACAGAACTGGCCGTGCAGATTGGTGTCGACAGCGACTGGACTTCGGCGGAAATGTGGGATTACAGCCAGGCATCGTCAGCTCATGAAATCACCTACGCCGGAGCGGCCCTCGCGGATTTCAGCAAATATTATGGTCGCATCCGCCTGGCCAATTCAATTGGATGGGGAGCGTGGCGTGAGTTTGAGTTCACTACCAGTGCCGGAACGGCGATTGCGGTGCCGGTCGACTTCCCGACAATCGGCGAGGCCGTGGCTGCGGCCAGCGATGGCGACACGCTGACGGTGGCGCCCGGAACATACATTGAGGACATGATTCCCTTTGGAGGCAGGTCAGTCGTAGTACAATCGAGCGGTGGCGCCGACGTTACCACCATCCAGTCGGCCTCAAGCTGCAACCCGGTGATATTCCTCGATCGGTTTGAAGAGATCGGCACCACCCTGCGCGGCTTCACCGTCGACGGCGGCGCTATCAGCGTAGCTCTGTACGGCGGGGCGTCCGCGCATGTCGACAGCTGTCTTCTCACCGGGGCGGGCCTTTGCGCTCTCATGGCCGAGGACTCGGCCACGCTCGCCCTGACCGATTCCCGCGTCGAAGCCAACACTATGGCGCTGAACGCCTGGGCCAGCGATATCAGTCTGATAGGTAATACTCTGGACAACAACTACAGCAACAGCTACGCCGGCGCGCTGCGACTCAACAATTGCTTGAACCTGGAGATGGTGCGGAATATAGTCTCACGAACCGCCGGCGGCGTGGGCATGTTTGTCTGGGTCACGCCGGGGACCGTGACAAACAACACCTTTGTGGCCAATAACACGTACGGACTGTACCTAAGCAGTCCGAAGTCCATGAATGTGCGCAACAACATCTTCGCCTTTAACGGCGGCTACGGGCTGCGCCTCATATATGATTCTGAGATTCCCTCGGAAGTGATGTACAACAATGCTTATGGCAATTATCCGCTCGAATTCTCGAGCAATGAGGGCTTCGTGTTTGATCCGTCCAATTTCTCGACCGATCCGATCTTTGTTGACACCGCCGCGGCCGACTATTCGCTTCTGCCCGGATCTCCCTGCGTGGATGCCGGCGATCCCGATCCGGCCTACAACGATCCTGACGGAACCCGCAATGATATCGGCGCTTTGTGGCGCAGCCTGGAGTATCCGGCCGGAAGCCCGATTCTGATCACTCCCGTGGATACGGCCAATATGATCCCGACGATGACTCCGGAGATATCGTGGACTTATATGGACACGACCGCCACCATTCAGCAGCAGTTCCAGTTACAGGTGGGTTCGGATGACGATTGGTCGATCGCCGAAATGTGGGACACCGGCCCGGTGAGTTCGTCCGCAACCAACCTGATCTATAGCGGTCTGCCATTGAATCCGGTCGGCAAATACCATGTCCGCCTGAAAGTCTTCAACGGCGCCATCTGGGGCGAGTGGACTTATGCCACTTTCATGGTCAAGACCGGGCAATTGATCAAGGTCCCGGATTGGGTGCCGGAGCTCAAAGAGGGTATTAAGATCGCCAATACTGGTGACACCGTGCTGGTGGGGCCGATGCACTACTACGGGGCTTTTCAGTTCTCCGACAAGAATTTTGTCCTCAAGTCCTCTGATGGTCCCGAAGTGACCATCCTCGAAGGCGGTCCCAGTGACTATGAAACGATCAGATTTTCCGGCGAGCTGGACACCACTATGGTTCTGGACGGCTTCACACTGATTAGCCACAGCATGCAGGCGATCGAAGTGCGCGCCCCATCTACGCCGAAAATCATTAATAATATCATTCGCGACTGCGAAGGCAGGGGTATCGATCTATGGGGGGGCGGAGGAATAATCAGGGGCAACCTCTTCCAACGTGTGCCCTGGCCGGTCGATCTCTTCTCGTTCCACGGCCTATTCGAAGACAATACGATCATCGACTGCGGGGGCACCGAGAACGACTACACTTACACCATGATTGACTGCGATTACTGCAGCAACGCCATCTTCCGCAACAATCTAATCGCCCGGAACGAACTGGATGAATACGGGGGTAGCATGATCGCTGTGACGTCCGGCGACTCTATCCTGATTGAAGGCAATACCATTGTAGCTAATCGGGGTATACCCGGCGCCCAGTTCGTAGGCGGGGCCATCTATGTCAGTGCGATGAACTGCCATGTGCTGAACAATATCGTGGCCTTCAACGAAAACCTCTACGGCATCATGGCGCGCAGCAACGCTGTCGCGGAGTATCCCGGTCTTTACGAATACAATGACGTGTATTTGAACTCCTTTGGCGACTATGATTCGATTTCTCCCGGCGATGGATCGCTGTCGATAGATCCTTTTTTTGTCGACACGGGCAACGGCAACTACTCGTTGTCGGCCGGTTCACCCTGTATCGACGCCGGTCATCCCGGATTCGAATACTGGGATCCCAACGGCAGCCGCGCCGACATGGGTGCCATCCCCTACTGCGGACCGGTCAATCTACCGGTGGCCCAGAGCATTAGTGTCGTGCTTGGTGACCTAACCCATGTAGTATTGCCGATTCCGGTCTTCCATTGGTCCTTCTATGACGAGGGTGGCTCTCCGGCCGGCTTTCAGATCGAAATCGGCACTGATCTCGACTGGTCGGTCGCGGAAGTTTGGCAGAGCGGTCCGGTAAGCTCGACGGATACATCCACGGTCTACAGCGGTCCACCGATGTCTGCAGCCACGACATATGCCTTACGGATACGATTGTCTAACGGTAGCAGTTGGGGCGATTGGCGGATGGGGTTGTTCACCACCAATGCCGTGCCGTCTGCCCCGGTCGCATTGTTCCCGACTGACGGCAGCACCGTAGCCACTACGGTCAATCTCAAGGTCGCGCCATCATCTGACGGCAACGGCGACTATCTGCATTATGACTTCGAAGTTTATGCCGACGAAGCGCTGACGCTACTGGACACCGCGATCACCTCGGTCCCCGGTGATGGCGACACCTTGGAAACGGGGCCGTTAGCCCTCGCCGAGGAAGTCTCCTACTGGTGGCGAGCACGCGCCTTCGACGGCTACGAATACTCCGATTGGATGCCGACTCAGGCTCTTTACACGATGCCACAACTGAAGTTCGAGGAATTCCACTTTGGTAACCTGGTTTCCAGTACCATCGAGTGCGGCGCTCAGACGCAGTTGGTGTTCCGCATCTCGAATCCATATGATGGCTACATATACTGGCTGGTGAACGGTTTTCGAATCTATTCCTCGGCCGACAATGCCGTCACAGTCGAAAACTCCGCCTGGTATAATCCGGGACTCGATTGGTCGACTATGTTCTCCAACCCGCGCAGTTACATCTATGCCAATGACCCATCCGATGAGGACACCGTGGTCTTTGTTGGTATTAATTTCAGCGGACCGGGACTGCCGGCGGGAGCCTCCTATGTTTCCTGGCAATTGGGACTGAGTATCAGTTGCGACTACACCGGGCATTTGGTTTGTATCGATTCTATCAACGGTCGCTACCCTAACGGCAGCCCGGCGTGGGCCTGGAGTGCCAAGAACATTGGAAGTGCAGATCCGCCGTGGTCCGGTCCGCGCTGCTTTGTGGTCGACAATTGTTGCAGCGGCCTGCGCGGCGACGTCGATGGCGACGGCACCGACAGCGACATCGCTGACCTGATATACCTGGTCGGTTACATGTTCCAGGGCGGCGGCGATCCGGCCTGCTACTCCGAAGCCAATATCAACGGCGACGCAGAGTACCGGATCGACATCACCGATTTGGTGTATCTGGTCAATTACATGTTCAACGGCGGCCCGGCTCCGGCAGTCTGCGGCGTCACCAGCGCCGTGACGGCCAAGATCCAGGTAGGCGAGCCGGTCGAGATAGCGGCCGTGTACGACCATGACTCGACCACGATAGCCATAAAATCACCGATATCGCTGGCCGGAATCGAAATGGAACTCAGGGGCGAGGGCGAGTTCCAGCCGGTTCAACTGGTTGGTGAGAACATCGAGTTGTTCCACAGCCGGGTGGGCGAAGTTATTAAACTGGGCCTACTGGACATTGAAGCTCAAACCCACCTGGCTGTTGGAACGACCGAACTGCTCCGGATGCCCGGCAGATTCGAGATTGCTACGGTCACGGCGGCCGACGTTAGCGCCAACGCCGTTTATCCGCAGATCGTCGAGCGGGTCGGCCGGCCGCCCATACCGAATGACTATCACCTGGCTCAAAACTACCCCAACCCGTTCAATCCCTCCACTCACATTGCTTTCGCCCTGCCACAACCTGTCCATGTCGAGTTGGATATTTACAACCTGCTGGGCCAAAAAGTCGTTCGTCTCAAGAACGAGGCCATGGCGGCCGGATGGCATGACGTCCTCTGGAACGGCAAGAACTTCGACGGTGACATGGTGGCCAGCGGCGTCTACTTCTACCGCCTGCATACCGACTAATTCACCGAGTCGAAGAAGATGCTTTTGCTGAAATAGCCGGCAACACTCAAGCGCTCAGCCTCAAGGGGGCGGCCGTAAAGGCCGCTCCCTTCTCTGTATGAAGTATTCGACGTCAAGCAGGTTATCGCTACACAGGCGATCGAATGATCTGAGAGCAGGCGCCCCCAGACCCAGAATGGCCAGGGGAAGGACCAGGAAAGCGAAGGTGTCGTCCCCAGCCCCTGTAATACTAGTCATTCATTGGGCGGACAGCCCTCCGGATGTTCGGGCGTCTTTTATGGCGACGCAATGAATGCCGACACCGGGCCTCGATTCACGACCGCCACGAAAAGTCCCAGGGCCGGCAAAATGATTGGCTAGGCGCGGCATATCCGTTATATTGGGTTTATCGATAGATTATTCCGGGTTCCTGGTGGTAAGCTGGGAATCAAACCATATCACTAACGAATCATCCAGACGCCCTCAGCGGCGAATATCAGCATCGGTCGGCGTCGATAGGAAGTAGTACAATGCGACTCCTCATACTTCCCCGCTTAGGTATCGGCCTCATGATGGCCCTGATAACAGCCCTTGTTCTGACAATACCGTTATCTGTGGTGTCGGCAGATGTCGAACAGTTGCCCGCCTTCTGTCCCGCAGATAATACGTCTATCAGCGGTCGACAGAGTTATTCTTCGGTCGAGATTCCAGCCGGTGTAACCGTTACCCTTACCGACGACGTGGAGATTATCAGCCCAGGCGATATTGTCATCGGCGGCGTTCTCAGAGCGGTCTCGCCCGAGGATGGGCATACCGGTTTTGATGCCCCTGACGTTTTGCTTCGCGCCGGCGGTCGCATCGTCATTGTCGGTCACTTGATGCCGGCCGATGGTCGGGATGGTCTGACCACGGGATCCCCGGGTCAACTGCTTGCGGTCGACGGTGGTCATGGGACCAACATCACTCTGCGGGCCGAGCAGATCCTTACTGCCGGTGACATCATGGCCGGCAACGGAGGGCGCGGCAACAATGGTGGCGATGGTGGTGACGGTGGCAACATCGTCATTGAAGGGCGTCTGATCGGTATGAATGCCGGGCGGGCGGTAGCTGTGCGGAGTGGGCACGGCGGCATCGGCGGATCCGGTTTGGCGGGCCAGGCGGGCGGAAATGGCGGCGACGGTGGCGATGTTGTCCTGGGTGGTCGCGGCGACGGCCAGCCCGGGCAGGACGGTCCCGACGGTCACAACGACCAGGGCAGTTCGGGCTTGGACGGTAACGACGGACAGGCTTGCGCCAATGGATCTGACGGCGGGTCGGGAGTCTACGCTTTGGGTGGCAATGGCGGACCGGGAGGGTCTGGAGGCGACGGCACAGTACCAGGTGGCGATGGGGGTCAAGGAGGCAACGGCGGCGACGGCGGTCTGGCTGATGCCTCCGATGATCGCGGCGGCCACGGTGGCGACGGCGGTGACTGCGATTCATCCTCCGGCACGGCCGGTCATGGCGGTCTTGGCGGCCAGGGTCCGGCCGCCTACGGCGGCGACGGCGGCAGTGGCGGCCGCGGTGGTGACGGTTTTTTGTCGGGCGACGGCGGAGCGGGCGGCACTGGCGGGAGTGGCGGTGACGCCTTCGGCGGCAATGGTGGCATTGGCGGCAATGGCGGCAGCTACTGCGCCTTCGTCGGTCCGGGCGGTCACGGTCATCAGGGCGGGTACGGCGGCCACGCCCAGGGTGGTGATGCCGGAGTCGGCGGGGACGGCGGGGATGGTGGCAACCTCGGCGCCGGTGGGGATGGCGGCTGGGGTGGCGGCGGTGGCAGCGCCTACGGCGGCGATGGCGGATCCGGTGGAGACGCCGGAAACGGTTCACCGGTCGGGAGCATTGGCACCGGCGGCAACGGTGGGTGGGGAAATAATGGAGGCACCGCCATGGGCGGATCGGGCGGCACCGGCACACTCGGCGATGGCGAGGACGGTTACCCCGGACCACCGGCCGATTACGCCGATGGCAATCCGGGCGCCCAAGGCAGTCCGGGCGACTCCTGCTATACGTGTATTGATAGTGACGGCGACGGCTATGGCGACCCGGGGTACACTGAGAACACCTGTTATGATGACAACTGCCCGGACCTGTCCAACCCGGACCAGACCGACGTCGATGAAGACGGCGTTGGGGATCTGTGTGACAACTGTCCTGACAATTACAACCCAGATCAAACGGACAGTGATGGCGACGGCATCGGCGATGTCTGCGATCCCAGTTGCTGCGTGATCCGTGCCGACATCGATCACAACGGCGCCGGGCCGGATATTGCTGATCTGGTCTATCTCGTGAATTTCATGTTTAGTGGTGGTCCGGAGCCGCCGTGTGCTGACGCCGGATTTTTCACCGAGGCCGACGTCAACGGCGACATGGCCGGACCGGACATTGCCGATCTGGTTTACCTGGTGAACTACATGTTTAATGGCGGCCCAGCCCCGATCCCCTGTTGAGCAAAAAGATACACGATATTGAAGAGGCTCGCCTTCAGGCGAGCCTTTTTCTGTCTACTGATCGAGAGAGCGCGGCAGCTACTTCCCCGATTCCGACGAATCCTTTTCGGCCAGAGCAAATTCAACCTTGTAGGTTACCCAAACCGCCACCGGCTGTTCTTTTTGTAGGGCCGGCTTGAATTTGTTTTGGTAGGCCGCCGTGACCGCCGCTTTGTCCAGCAGCTTCTCCCCCGATGACTTGGACACATTCGCTTTGCGCACGGCGCCGGTTTTGTCGATCAACGCCTGAATCCAGACGTTCCCCTCGATCCCGGCCTGCTTGGCCTTGTCGGGATATTCCGGCGCCTGCTGGAAAATCATCTCGGGATAGACCTCGACTTCAACGAGACTATCCGGTGACGGGAATTCCTCTTCGTCTTGCTGGTCACTCTTTGCCTTCTTGGCCTGCTCTTTCTTGATCTGTTCCTTCTTGATCTGTTCCTTCTTGGCCTTGTCTTCGGTCGTCTTGTCTTCGGCCTGAAGCGAAACCGCGGCCATAAACAACACGACCAGCAATGTCACGGCCAGGGCCATGGCTCCGGCAGCCTTTGGAACCATGATCGAGCGCTTACGATTACTTAAAACCGACATAATTCTACCCTTCAGTTGATTGTTGTTAGTCAGAGCCATCCCCGCCGCCACCAAACGATGTGGGCGTCCCCAATCGCGAGCGGCGTGAAGCAGATGTTGCGCGTATTCCTGGGCCTGGATGCCAACGGCGAGTACGCAGTCATCGCAGGCCAACTCGCTTTCTTTAGCCATCCGATGTCGAACCAGCCATATCAGAGGATTGAACCACTGCACCGCCGCTACCAAATTGGCCAGGTTCAACCAGAGCACATCGTGGCGACCAACATGGGCCAGTTCGTGCCGCAAGACCATCTCGTTCTGGCGCTGCGTCCACTCCTCACACGAAGTCGGCAAAATTACCACCGGCCGGACAATCCCCCACACCACCGGCACGGCCAGTTGCTCGCTCACCATGATCCTGACCACACCGCGCAGATTCAGTTCCTTGGTCACCGCCGCCATCACCGATTGTATCCGTGGCGCCGTTGCAGGTTTTGCGTAGGCAACCAAGCGACGCGCTGAAATCATGCCCACTAGATAGCGTGCGGCGATGGCAAGGCTGCCGACCAGCCAGATCAGGATCAATAGATGAAGCCATGTCAGGTCATGCGCGACTATCTCATTGCCCGGGATCGGCTGATGAGCAAACGACAACTCCGATACCGAGCCTGTCAGAGTCGTCCCGAAGATCTCCGACATTGGCAAAAAGACCCGCGGCAATAACGGACCGACCATGGTCAGCACTATTATCCCCAGAACGGCCGACCTGAGCAGCAAATTACGAAGCGAAGGCAGGCGACACAGGTGTGTCAACCCGACGGCCAGCGCCAAAAACAGGCTGGACTTGGCCAGGTACGTTATCAAGGCCAAGGCCCCGTCACCGCCTGAGAAGAAATTGCCGATAGAGTCCATCCATTCGAATATCATTTCTGATCACCTCGCCGACTGTCTTCGATCAGCTTGGTCAACCGCTCGAATTCTTCATCGCTTAGGCGCGTGCTTGAAAGGCTCATGAGTGTCGCCACGACCTGCTCTACGGAATCATCGAAGAACGTTTTCACGACATGTTTGAGGGCCGACCGACTGGCCCGGCGGAGACTGACAGTCGGCGAATAGACGTACACTCGCCCCTGCCGGCGATGCCTTACATGCCCCTTCTCCTTTAGCACACCCAGAATTGTCCGCACCGACGAATAGCTGGGTGGATCGGGCAAGGCCCGCAAAACTTCAGCCACCGAGGCCTTTTCGCTACGATACAGGATCTCCAGAATCTGCCGCTCCCGGCGGCTAAGGCCGGTAGGCGCTCTTTTGTTGTCTTTGTGGTCTACCATACATTCTCTGGACGAAACACTACCCGTGTGCGTTCACAACTTTCTGCTAAAAATTTAACATATAGACAAACATTGTCAAGCCTAAATGCTAATTTATTAACATATACTAAGTAGTTGCAAGGATCTCAAGCAGCTCGCTAGGCGGAGTATCTGTGCCTGGCCCATAGGTTTACCGGCAATCATCAGGCTGCATCAAGAGTGGCCGGTACCAACTTATTGAGTGATCGCCTTGACGAGCGACATCGGTCCACGGGAGACAGCCTGGACTTCGCGCAGTTCTATAAGAAGGCGATGGTATAGGCCCAGCATGTGAGGAAATTCGGGATTGTGAAACTGACCGGGGTGGAAGACGATGCTCATGGCACCGCCGATGCAGCTCAGGTGCCGCACCAGACGACGAAAGGCCGGTATAGCGTCATCACCGTATTGCTTTTCGAGAGTAGCGTCCATGACGACCAACGGGATTTCGAAAATACCCAAGGACGAGTCCGCCGCAACATCAAAGGCTTGAAAGCAGCCGCCAATGCCACAACGATATCCGATACTATCTGCATACCCCGCCGATTCATCGCAGCGGATTCCAAAGTCCTGCAGAAATCGCAATGACTGCGAAGAATCAAACCGAAGGTAGTGGGCCCGTCCAGTCGATATTGGTCTTTCAACAATCGCCCGCAATTGCTCCTGCTGACTGTGAAAGCGATCATGATCAAGGTAGGTGTCGTAGTTGTAGTGCATACCGATCTGCCACCTGTCGGGGCTTACCCTGACAACGTCTTTCAAGAGGTCAGGATGGCTGCGAGCCCCAAACCGTCCACCGGTTCCATTAATGAGGTAGAAGGTAGATGCAAAGTCGAACGTGCTCTCCAGGTCTATCATGCCCTTGATGTTGTCGAAGTAATAGCGACTGGGCGCAACTACGTTCCTGGCAGCCCACCACAAGTTGCCCGGGCGGGGCCGGCGTCCCTGTGCCAGCGGTTGGAAGGTTCTGAAAATCCTCACCATCTGCGTCCACTTGTCATTGCCATTCAGGACATCGCAATCGTGAGAAAGCACTGCCACAGTTCGAGGACAGTGATCATCGAGAATACTGCGGGGAGTGCCACCCTGGTGGAGTCCGGCGCACGCTGCCACCAACGCTGCCGCCGCCTCGTTAAAGGCCGGCACTTCCAGCAATCCGGCCGACCGGCGTGGGCTATACGCAGCCTGGAATCGCCCGTGTTGATCGCGCTTGCTCGATCTTCGCTCTTCACCGAAAGTCAGCAGGTCAAAGAGATTACCGAACAGATTCCAAGCCGGCAAGATCGTCCCTGAATGGTGGACAAACCACAAGGGTGAGCTCTCGTCGGGAAACGTCGACCAGCCGGAATCTGTCGGCTTTGGCAGCGGATTCCAGAGAGTCAAGGTGGTGGCGTTGAAATGTACTCGGTAAGGGTGTGCCGGCTCCAGCGGAATAGGGTTGTCGATCGGCACCGCGATGACCCGATCTCTTATTTTGAGCGCTTCCTCAGAAGTCACGAACAGGATCTGCGTAGCGGCAACCATGCGGTAGGTTTCCTCCGGCCAGAACAATCGCACATGGTTGAGCAATTGGCACTTCACGTAATCAGGCCCCGCAAGCATAACTAGCCCAGTATCCCTTCCGTGTAAACCCGGTTGACATACCAATCGTCGCTACTGCCGCCGCGCTCCGCGGCGGATGGCCCGGCATAGACCACCATGGCGTAACCCTTCCTGACATGCAAAAACCCCACCCGCCTGGCCACTCTCAGGATAACTTGATCGAATGGATGCGCATTGACATGCCAGCCGCGAATCGCCACCGCGCCCATGTTTCTGGCACCGAGGACAGCCTCTATCAGCAGTTTCTCGACCAATTCCGCCACCTTATAGCGGCCACCGCTACTATCGACGGCCAAAATATCCACCAGGTAGGCGATACCATCATCGCCGATTGCAAAGGCGACCCAACCAACAAGTCTGTCTCCATCATAGGCCGCCCTAAAAATCGACTTCAGGAATGGATTGCGAAACAGGCGCCACTCAAGGTAATCGGCATCACGGTAAATCGTCGTCCCTCCCCAACACTCTATGAAGCGGGCGCACAAGTCGCCGGCATCGGGTGGGGCATGCTCAAGCGTCCGTATGCTGATCGATCTTGCCCCTTTGAGACGCCGCAACCGGCGCACAGTAAGGTTAAGGCGTACCGTAGCCAAAGCAGCTGCCATCGAACTACCAACCGCAAGAAACTGTCGGCGGGCAGCGTCCGACAGTTGACCCGAAGCCCGCCTTGGCAAAAGGCGAGTAATTGCCGAGCGCGAGAAAGGAAACAGGAGTTGAGTTGTGTGGGCTGGTATCTGAAAACCGACCTTGCGTAGCGGTTTTACCGCCTGAGTAAAACCCCAAATGAAGGCCAGCTGGTGCCGATCCGCATATTCAAACATGAGTTCGTACATTCGATCAAAGAGCCCCTGCCCCCGGTATTCGGGATCCAGTACGGTCGCTTCCGATTTGGCTGTCCAGAAGACGCCTCTCTCATCGATCAAGCGAATGGGTATTAGGGCCTGGCTCCCGACGACCTTTCCCTGGTCTTTTACCACGGCGTGAGGGACTTCGTCGGGTGTGAAGGCACGCGATTCAAACTCCCACCGCCATTGCTCGACCGTTCGTCGCACACCATGCATGGCGTTGAAAAACGTCAGACATTGCTCGACTTCGTCCCGATGAAGAAACCTAACTTCCATCATGATCCCTATCGATCTCGCATGCTCAGTCCTGAAGTCATAATGCCCTTGCCTGCCAGTTCTGTCAATAGAGGTCCTCTGCCCGCAAATAAACTGGAGCGACCGTCAACCTCGACGATCGATGAGACGCAAATACAGATCAGCCATGGCATCAAGGGACTTCTGCCAATCATAGTTCTCGCTCACGAACCGATAACCTTGCCGGCCCATATCTCGGCAGAGATCGGCATCGGTGGCCAGCTTGACGATGGCCTCGGCCAGTCGCCCAACATCTCCTGGCGGCACCAGCAGACCGGTCCGACCGTCATCCAGAACCTCCGGTACACCACCGATGTCGGAGGCAATTACCGCCCGGCCACAGGCGCCGGCTTCAAGGACTGCAACGCCAAACGACTCGGACTCCATCACAGACGGCATGATCATCATGTGATGCTGCCGGATGAAGTCGTAGATTTCTCTGTTGTCAATGAATCCGACGAAACTGACGGTATCCTCCAAACCCAATTCGGCAGTCATATTCTGCAGCATGGGCGTCATCTCACCCTCGCCAGCCATAGTCAGCTTGATGTCCGGGACTGTTTCTCTGGCCAACTTGACTGCCCTGAGCAAAATGTCAGGACCGTATTTCTTGTAGTGTACTTTGATAAAACAGAGTCGAGCCGGAGGAAGTGCCGGCATCGGCACATGCGACAAAGGCAGTTCGACGCCAAAGGGGATGACGGAGATGCGCTCGGATCGGTCGGGCACCAGATTCTCGGTGACTCTCTTCAACAGCTTACTGGTGGCCGTTATGTGGTCGGCGCCATTAAGGACGCGTCTGATCAAAAACCGCCTGAATGGATCAGCAGGGAATTCGATAACATCCGATCCCCACACCGACACGATCCGGGGACGTATCTTTGATCGGAGCATCCATAACCCAAAGCCGGTCGCGTAGTGAGCGTGCACCAGATCGGGCCGGAATTCGGAGAGGGCACGGGCAACACCGCCGGCCTGACTGAAATACGAATACGTTCCTGATCGCGGAAAAATGGCGGCGTCGATGCCGTCGCGATCAGCGCCGCCGAGAGAGAAGACCTTAACTACGAATCCCCGCTCGGCCAGCCCTCTGGCCCAGCGCTGAACATGGACCGAATCCAGCCAGCCTAGTATGGCGATCCTCTTACCGGTGTCCATCGGTCCGGTCGGTCCTGGCATTGCCCGGCAGTGCCTGCATACTGTTTTTCAACTTGGTCACACATCAATATGCCGCTCGCGATCCCCGGGAACAAGATTATAAACAGACCTGGCAAGTTGTTTCCCCGTGTTGTTGTGACGGAAGGACGGAACTGACCCCGGCCGGCCGCGGCAAACTCCGATCGGCGGACCCTTGGGCGAGCCGGCTGAGCCAGGATCAGCATGTGATCCGACCTCTGCTTCAGAGTCCGAGCCTCGGCCAGGGCCGCCTTCAACTCAATCTTGGCACTGGCCATGTCACTGTTGCGCATCATGATTTCGGTCAGACCGGCCCGCACCGCCGGCAACGTCGGTTCCCGCATGAGAGCCGGAGCCTACAGACCCAGGGTCGTATCCAAATCGCTCAGGTCCTTGATCGCACCGGGTTCGGAGAATTGTCTCCGGTCCATTCATCAGGCGCTGGCCTCAGTCAGTCCCTTTTTGATACGCCGCTCCGCCAGTGCACAGTAGAGAGTGGGAACGGTGAAAATCGTTATCAGTACCACCGTCATTCCCCCGAACGACGGAATGGCCATCGGAACCATCACATCAGCTCCGCGACCCGTCGAGGTCAGAACCGGTATCAAGGCCAGGATGGTTGTGGCTACGGTCATTAGGGCGGGTCGTATGCGACGCTTTCCCGCTTTCACCGTGGCCTCGCGCACCTCCTGGATAGTCGAAGGTTTTTCACGGTCAAACACCTGCTTGAGGTAGGTTGAGATTATTACGCCATCGTCAGTAGCAATCCCAAACAGGGCCAGAAAGCCAACCCATACGGCGACGGACAGATTGTAGGGGTGGATCTGGAATAACTCGCGCAGGTCGACGCCTAACAATGAGAAGTTGAGAAACCAGTCCTGGCTGTAGAACCACAACATCAGGAAACCACCGGACCAGGCCACAAATATACCTGAGAATACGAGCAAAGTAGTCGGCACTTGCTTGAATTGGAAGTAAAGGATCAGAAAGATAACTATCAGCGACAGGGGGAGAACGACCAATAGTCTCCGCTCTGAGCGCACCTGGTTTTCGTAGCTTCCGGCAAAGGCAAAGCTCACGCCCGCAGGAATCTCCAATTCACCGGACTCGATCTTGCTCATTAAGTAGGCCTGGGCCTCCTCGACCACATCAACTTCGGCATACCCCGGTTTTTTGTCCAGTATCACGTACCCGGTCAAGAAGGTGTCCTCGGCCTTGATGACCATAGGCCCGCGGACGAATCGTATCTCGGCAAGCTCGGCCAAGGGAATCTGCGTGCCGTCGGAGGCGGTTACCAGGATCCGCTCGAGATCCTCCAGCGTGCTGCGCAACTCGCGCTGGTATCGCACTCGAACCGAGTAACGCTCCCGCCCTTCGACCGTTGTCGTCAGGGGCTTGCCGCCGACGGCAACTTCAAGAACATCCTGGACGTCGCGAACATGTATCCCATAGCGAGCGATGGACTCGCGGTCGATGTCGATCTCAAGGTACGGCTTGCCGACAATACGATCGGCGATGACGGCGCTGGGTTCAACCGAGGGCACTTCTTTCAATAGCCGCTCGATATCCAGTCCAACCTTCTCAATGGCTTCAAGCGTCGGACCCTTTACTTTCACCCCCATGGGCGCTCGCATGCCCGACTGGAGCATGACGATGCGCGCCGCAATAGGTTGCAGTTTTGGCGCAGAAGTCGTCCCGACCAACTTACCGGCCTTGACAATCTCATCCCAAATGTCATTGGGTGATTTGATATGGTCGCGCCAGTTTCGGTAGGGGCGACCATCATTGTCCGGAATGAGCGCACCAAACTCGTCCTGCTCAAATTCATCGGTGTCGTCGTTATACCTGAACTTGATGCGATTACCGTTTCTATCGATGATGTACTCAGACTTGTAGTTGATTACCGTCTCGATCATGGAGATCGGAGCCGGATCAAGGGGCGAGTCGGCTCGACCGAGTTTGCCTACTGCCGATTCTATCTCAGGGATACTGCTGAAGGCCTTGTCCTGTTGTTGAAGCACATCCAGCGCCTCGCCTATAGACGCGTGCGGCATGGTGGTCGGCATATAGAGGAACGAACCCTCATCAAGATCCGGCATGAACTCCTTGCCTAACCCGGGAATCCAGTGGTTCAGGCCGGAGTATATTGCATTGGACTTGGCCCAGTTTGGCAGTAAACCGAAAATAGTGTCGAAACCAAGCCAGATGGTACTCCCGAACAGTATCAGCACTACCGGAATGGCCAGGAATTTGACTTTGTTGGCAAGACACCAGCGCAGAATCGGTTCATACAGCCGGATTAGAAGTTGGAATAAAAAGAGGATACTTCCCAGCAACAACGCCACAAAAAGGAAATTGAGTAACTCTCCGGCCCCGACTCCCAGCGGTAGCCAGTGCGACGACAGCAGTGACGCCACGATGATCACGATGGCATAGTTGAAGTACTTCGGCATGTCAAGGCGAATACGCTCAGGTAACCTCTGCTTGAATCGGAAATAGGCGGCCACCAATACGAGCAGCACACCTGTCAGCCACAAGCTCCACACCAACGCCGCCACAGCCGCCAAAACCAGCCCGGCCGGCAGCAGCAGCCGACTTGATGCCAGCCTCTTCCCTTTCGTGAAGAGCAGGTGTGCCAGCGGCGGGATAATCGTCAGGGCAACGATGACTGATGCCATCAGGGCAAAGGTCTTGGTGTAGGCAAGCGGCTTGAAGAGTTTCCCTTCGGCGGCTTCCATCGTGAATACGGGGAGGAAAGATACAACCGTCGTGGATATGGCTGTCAAAACAGCCCCACCGACCTCAGAGGCCGCTCGAAATATAACCTCCCGCAAATTAGAGCCGGGTGGGGCGGCATCCAAATGCCTCAGGATATTCTCACATATAACTATACCCATATCCACGATAGTGCCGATAGCGATGGCGATACCCGAAAGCGCCACGACGTTGGCATCGACCTTAAACACTTTCATAGCTATGAAGGTAATCAGCACGGTCAGCGGCAGCAGGCCGGAGATAAGCAAGGAACTACGAAGATGCATCACCATGATGATTATGACGATTATGGTCACCAGGATTTCGTCGGTCAGGGCCGTATTGAGGGTACCCAGCGTTTCGTAGATGAGTCCGGTGCGATCGTAAAAGGGTACGATCGTCACCTGCGAAGTGCGGCCGTCGGCCAGGACCTTTTTGGGCAGGCCGGGTTTGATCTCATCGATTTTCTTTTTGACGTTATTGATCGTGGCCAGCGGATTCTCGCCATAGCGCACCACCACCACCCCACCCACAACCTCGGCCCCGCCCTTGTCCAGAGCACCGCGCCGCAAGGCCGGACCAAGTGACACCGTCGCCACATCGGCGATTCGAATGGGCACGTTGCCCGACTGCTTGACGACCGTCTGCTCAATGTCAGCAACGTCCTTGATAAAACCCAAACCGCGAATAACGTACTCGACCTTGTTTATCTCGATAGTTCGGGCACCAACATCCACGTTCGACATTCGGACGGCGCCAAAAACCTGCTCCAGCGTGACACCATGAGCGCGCATGGCGTCGGGATTGACATCGATTTGATATTCCTGTTGAAAACCACCGACCGATGCCACCTCCGATACTCCGTCGGCCGACTGCAGCGCGTAGCGCACCGTCCAGTCCTGGATTGAGCGCAGTTCGTGAAGATCCCATCCCCCGGTCGGATTGTCGTTTTCATCACGCCCTTCCAGGGTGTACCAAAAGACCTGACCCAAGGCGGTGGCGTCCGGCCCCAGCACCGGCTGCACACCCTGGGGAACCGTACCCGGCGGTAGCGAGTTGAGTTTCTCCAGGACCCGGGTACGCGACCAATAGAACTCCACGTCATCCTTGAAAATCACATAGATGCTGGAGAAGCCGAAGAACGAGTAGCTCCGGATTGTTTTCACGCCGGGGATTCCGAGAAGAGATACCGTCATCGGGTATGTGATTTGATCCTCGACATCCTGAGGCGACCGCCCCATCCACTCCGTGAATACTATTTGCTGATTTTCACCTATGTCGGGAATGGCATCAACCGGCACAGGGTCGCGCGGAAAGCCGCCCAGATTCCAGTCGAACGGCGCCACCATACTACCCCAGGCGATCAGCACCAGAGTGACGAGGATCACCACCAACTTGTTTTCAAGGCAGTACCGAATGACGGCGTCAACGATGCTGCTTCTTGGTGTATATGTCGTTGGCTGCTGCTCGGTCATGGCTTACTCCGCCATCCCATCGATTGCCGGCAGCGGCTTCTTGATCTCGCCGCAGCGAAGCATGGCCTCCCCATAGAATGAATTCCAGACGATGTTCTCGGTCTGGAGCCAATAAGCACCGGCGTTGTTGCGGGCCATCGGGCAGAAGGTGAGGTAGAAGTCTCGGCCGGGGGCGTGACCAAACGAATCATGCAAGTCGATCGCAGCTTTTGACAAATGATAGAACCCGTCACGAGCCTCCTTGATGTCTCTGGAGCCGGCCAGTGCCTTGACGGCAGTGATTAACGACTTCTGAATGAGCATCCATCTTTCGTGGCCGGCAGAACTGAACTTCCCCATGTCAACTGCGGACGTGGCTCTCTCCAGCTCAAGGGCAGCCTCGACAGCCCGGTCATGATCATCGTTGGCAAGAGCCATCTGCGTTGCGAAGTAGGCCTCATACACCGGGGTTAGCGATTTCACCACGTCCTCGCTTTCGGCCAGGTTGGTCATGGCTGTGATCGGCGGCTCTGCTGCCGTGCTCTCGGTTCCCGCCTCGGAGCGACCGTGCAGATGGCCGGTGGTCGAGACTCCTGCCTGGGGCGACATCATACTTGGTTTGGCCCGGATCTGAAGTTCGCTGTCGATTCTGAAGGCGCCGTTGGTCACCACCAGGTCTCCCTCTTGCAAACCCGCCTTGACCACGTAGAACTCGCCTGCCCGCGGACCCAGCTTGATTTCACGACCTTCAAAGAGCGGCCCGTCGTCGTTGGGTAGTTCGATGTACACCACGGCTCGTTTTCCGGTTATGAGGGGAGCCGTGGTCGGAATCAGCAGGGGTGCGTCGGCATCGGTGAGTGTGCGCAGAGCATATCCCAGAGATTCCGCCGGCACCAGAGCCATGCCACACACATCGCATGTGCCGGGGCCTGCCTTCACAATCTCAGGGTGCATCGGGCTGATCCATTTGCCGGCCAGATCCTCATCTATAACATCCCCGTTGCTGTCGACTCGCGATGATACTCTGCCGGTGATGAACATATCCGGTTTGAGTTTTTGGTGCTCGTTGTCAGCAATCGCCCTGACATGTACAGTCCTGGTCTTGGGATCGACCATGGGATCTATGAAACTGACAATCGCCCTGAAAATCTCGCCGGGGAATGAGGGCGAGGTGAACTGGACTTTCTGCCCGTACCGTATCCACGGTAGATCGGACTCGTAGGCTTCAAACAGAACCCACAACTGAGAAAGATCCGCGATGCTGTATAGGCGTGTTCCTGTCTCGACGTACATGCCCTCTTGGGCATCCTTGTGAACAACAACACCGCCAATGGGAGCATAGATGGTCAGGTGATCGGAAGCCCCGTCGGACATCTCAATCTCCGCGACCTGGGCGTCTGAGAGCCCGGACAAGCGCAGTTTTTCCCTGACCGCATCAAGAGTAGCTTTGGCCGTCGACTCCAGCACTCGGCTGGGAGAATTGCTCAGAGAGCGCACGGCCTGCCTGGCCTGTAGCAACTCCTGTTGGGCCGCCAATAGCTCGGGCGAATACATGTCTACCATGTGATCCCCTTTGCTGACGGTAATACCGGTGTAGTCCGCGAACAGGCGATCCAAACGGCCCGGAACCCAGGCCGTGATATTGGCGACTCTGGTCTCATCAAAAGCTACTTTACCGACCATTCGCACTTCGCGATCGGCGAAAGCTCGACGTACCGGCGTTGTCTCGATTCCAGCCAACTGCATTGCTGTTTCGGACATGCGCAGTTGCCCCGGATCGATTTCCTCGCCGCTGCCTGACTCAAGCGGGATTAAGTCCATAAAACAGATGGGGCACTTGCCGGGCTTGGGCAACTGGATTTGGGGATGCATGGAGCATGTCCACACGCTAGACCCCGACGTGGCCTCGGTGGCATGATCATGACTGTCTTCGCTTGGGGTCGAGCCGCCTCCAAAAAATAGAGCGCCCAGGACAAACGCCACGAAGGCAATCATAATGACACCGATCAGGGCGGGTCCGCCTCGCGGAATCATGCTTTGCCGGCTGGAGTTACTAGTGCTCACGTTGCTCATGACGTTTCTCCTGGAAATGGTTTTCACGCGGGATCAGTGGTTGTGCCCGCTGTGATCCATGGTCGTTTTCTTCTCAGCCTCTGCCCCCGCACGCTCATCCAGCTTCTTTAGGTACTTCGCGGGATCGTCGTCGAACCTGCCGCGGCACTTCTTGCAGCAGAAAGCAACCCGCCGACCGTCAAAGTCGGTATAGACGGACTTGTCTTCAAGCTTCTCCCCGGAAACCGGACAGGTGGTTTGGGTATTTTCAAACAGGACACCTTCGGCAGCGGCCTTCTTGAAGTACTTGTCTGGATCCACCTTGAGTTTGTCCGAACACATCGGGCAGCAATGGTACACACGCTGACCCTGAATATCGGTAAACACGGTCGAATCGATTTTGCCGCCCATGACAGGGCAGAGTGTTTGGTTTTTTAGTTCCGGTGGGGCTTTGGTCTCGGCCTGCGGCTTGGCCTCATCCGCGCCGGCGGCCAGAGCCAATACCGCTATCAGAGCGCATGCGGTGAAGAAGTGTCGTATAATAAACATTACAGGTCTCCTTTGATCGGACGTTCGCTAGTTTGTGAGTTCACGTGTCGGTTTTCCGGTCAGCATCTCGAGTTCGGCCGCCCGGATGCCCAGATCGGCCTTGGCTCGTTCATACTGTCTTTGGAATTCCAGCAACTGGCGTTGAGCATCCAGGACATTGAGAAAATCCAGCTCGCCGGCCTGGTAGGCGGTGTAACTGGCGTTCAACGATTGTTCTGCCTTGGGAATCAGTCCATCCCGATAAAGCCGCAGTTTCCGCAGGGCGTCATTGTGCTCGAAAAGGGCTCTCTCGGTATATGCCGTCAGCTGATTCTCAGCATCCTGCAAATTGTACTCGGCCTGCTTATGGCGAGCAATCGCCTCCTGCTTTCTGGCGTTGTTTTTGCCGAACCAGATCGGCAGGTTAACGCCGACGCCGACAATCCAGGGATCCTTCCCGCTTTGCGGTGTGGCGGGATTCATGGCTGGGCCGGTTTCAATGTAGTCGACGCCCACTGTGAAACTGGGGAAGTAGGCTTTCTTAGCCAGACGAATGCCGGCCTTCTCTTTTTCTATAAGGTGCTCGATAGATCGCAGATTCGGGTTGTACTCCCTGACCGAGCTGATGATGGCAGTTTTGCCGAGGTTCAGTTCTGCAACGGCAATCCCGCCAGGAATTGAAACGGGGGTCGAGTCCGGTAGGTTGACGGCCGCTCTCAGTCGAGCCACTGCCGGTCCGATCATGTCCTGCAAAGAGAGAAGCCGGTCCTCAAGCAGGCCCAGTTCAACTTGCGCCCTGATCACATCGGGATGTTTCCCCAGAGCGGTCTTGTATTTAGTGCGAGCAACGGACTCCCAAAAGGTCATCAATTCCAAATTGGCGCTCGTAATGGTGATATCCTGAGCCAGGAAGTAGTAATCGTAATAGGCCGCCTTCACTTGGTAGATTAACCTGAGGCGTTCCGACTCGAACTGGTGGTTGGCTGCTTGGGCGCCCTCTGACGCCATGGCCTTCTTGGCCCCGAGCGTTCCAAACCATGGAAACGATTGCCTCAAACCGACTCGCTTATTTTGCGGCCCTACTCGTGTCTCGACATTCTCGATGAAGTAGCCATATGTCAGCACGGGGTCGGGCAGGGCTCCGGCGTAGCCGGAAATCTCAGAGGCCGCCTTCCAGTTGTAATAGGACGACCTGAGAGCCGGGCTGCGCTCAATTGCAAAAGCCAGGTAGTCATCCAGCGAAGAAACTGAGTCGATCATCGCGGAGCGCTCGATCATGCCTCCCATACCAGCGGTGAGCGAGTCCGACGGTCTTTGAAATATGCTTCCATCTTCCGCCGAGACCATCATAACTGACATCGTCGTCGCTGCCATGGCCGCCACAAATGTTCTGATCGATTCTCTTCTCATGATCGAGTACTTCTCGGATTCAGAGTTTTTCGACATCCTTGGCTGATGTATATCAATTGGCGCGCCAACCCGCATAACGTATTGTTATACAATAAGATAATATGGCACGCAGGGGCAAGCGACTATCAGTCGTGGTGATTATTCTTCAATAATAAACAAAAACACGCACAATTGAACAATATTCGAGTATAATATACAGGCGACCTTGAGCCACCTAACCTGGACCGAGCCTGAAAGCAGCTGAAAAGCAACAGGATGCATCGCCACAACCATCAAGATAGAATGATCGGCACGCTCATTGCAGCATAGTGCTTACGAATAATATGGAGAAGACTCGTGTGGCAGCCTGAACATAAGACTACAAAGATCGGGATTCTATCCGGGGTCATAGCACTCACTCTCGGCATTCACTACGGCTGGCTGATCGAGCCGATCTTTGGTCACGTGCACTGGCTACATGCAATCCATGGCAGGTTCTGCTATATCCCTATCGTAGTCGCCGCCGTGTGGTTTGGAACACGAGGTAGCCTTCTGGTTGCTGCAACCATATCTATCTCGGTCATGCCTTACGTGCTGGGATCGGATCTTGAAGCGCACTCTCTCGCCGACGAATTCACGGAGATTGTATTCTACTTCGCCATTGCCCTGCTCTCTGGAGCCTTGATAGACCGCGAGCTACGCGCCCGAAAGAGAGCCCAGGACGCCCGACTGCAGTTGGAGAGATCTCAAAGGCTTTCGCTAGTGGGGCAGATCGCTGCCGGCATGGCGCATGAAATCAAGAACCCGCTGGCCTCCATCAAAGGCGCCGTCGAGATATTGGGTAATGAATCAACCTCCGACGACGACAAAGACGAGTTTCGCGGGATTGTCTTTAAGGAAATCCAGCGCGTCAACCGGTCTGTAACCGACTTCCTAGAGTTCGCCCGTCCATCGGAGTCGAAGTTCCGAACCATCAAGTTGTCCGAAGTCGTCGGCAACAGCATCAGGCAACTCGACCGGCAGGCCCGCAACGAAGGCATCACCATATCTAGTCAACTTGAGGACCACATTGCCGTGAGTGCGGACGAGGAAAAGATCCATCAGGTATTGCTTAATCTCCTTTTGAATGCAGTGCAGGCATCGTCCGGGGGGTCAAGGATCCTGGTCAAACTCGAAAAAGACGCTGCTGCGGGGCACGCTGTTCTTACTATAGAAGACGGCGGTTCCGGCCTTGACGAAGGCGATAGCGACCGGATATTTGAGCCGTTCTTCAGCACCAAGTCAACCGGGACCGGTCTGGGATTGGCCATCGCCAAGGGCATTGTTGTCAAACACGGTGGATCCGTATCGCTGCAAAACGGGCCGCGGGGCGGAGCCGTTGCTACGGTAAGACTTCCGCTGAAGGATGAGGAGTAGGTCGCTGATGCGGGTGTTATTGGCAGATGATGATAGTTCGGTCAGGCGCGTGCTTGAGTTCAAGCTGAAACAGCGCGGTCTTGAGGTTGCTACGGCAAAGGATGGACAAGAGGCACTGGAGAAACTGAAAGAGGCACCCTTCGACCTTTTGCTGTCGGACATTCGCATGCCAAAGATCGATGGCATCGAGTTGCTCGACCAGGCGTCACGCCTTCGTCCCGGCCTCAAAGTCATCCTGATCACTGCCCACGCCACCGTCTCGCAAGCGGTTCAGGCCGTGAAGTTGGGCGCCTTTGACTATATCACCAAGCCTTTTGAAGACGAAGAGTTGTTCCTCGCACTGGACAAGGCACTGCAGTTCGACAACCTTGAGCGCGAAAACCGCCAGCTCAAGAGCCGACTAAAACAAACAGAACAACCAGGCAAGTTGATCGGAGCCTCACCGGCCTTCAAAGCCATGATGTCGACCGTGAAGACTATCGCCGCAACCGACGCAACCGTCTTGCTGACTGGAGAATCCGGCACCGGAAAGGAGCTGGTGGCTCGCACCATCCATGACCTGAGCCATCGCAATGATCGTGAGTTTGTCGCCGTTAATTGCGCGGCGATTCCCAAAGATCTACTCGAATCTGAATTGTTTGGTCACATGAGGGGTGCCTTCACGGGCGCCGTGCGAGATAAGAAGGGTAAGTTTGAGCTGGCCGACGGCGGGACTATGTTACTTGATGAAATCGCCGACCTGGCCATGAACCTTCAAGCCAAGCTGCTGCGGGTACTTCAAGAGCATATCATCGAGCCGATCGGGGCCGAAAAAACTCGTGATATAGATGTCAGAGTGGTTGCGGCCACGAATGCCGACATCGAAAATCTCGTAAGAGATGGCAGATTTCGGGACGACCTTTACTACCGCCTGAACGTGGTGCCTATTCACGTGCCGAGTCTACGCGAGCGCAAAGAGGATATTCCGCTCCTGGTCGATGCCTTTTTGAGCAAAGTTGCCAAAGACACAGGCGTATCGGTTGATGCCAGGCTGATGGATACGTTGATAGACCATCACTGGCCTGGCAACGTTCGAGAATTACAGAATCTGATTGAACGGATGGTACTGCTTCGCAAATCCAATAAGCTCGCCGTACGTGACCTGCCGGGTGATTTTGGAGAGTTTGATCCCAGGCCGAACAGGGCCGTGGTTAATCCCAGCGAACATCTGACTTTTCATGATGCGGAGAAGAAGTTGATTGTGGATGCTCTCGATAAATGTGGCTGGAACAAGTCCAAGACTGCCAAGTTTCTGAGTATACCGCGGCATGTTCTCATTTACCGGATCAAGAAGTACGGCCTGTCGGAGGAGCCGACCGGCTAGACTCCAAGAGACGCCATGGCACCGCAGCGGGATATTGGGCAGGCCTCTGATATGTCCCAAAGACATTCCCCGATCTCCACTAGAGGGAGCTTCTTCTGGACGAGTTTCTGTTGAGTTGTCATAATCATCTCCTTGTTTAGTTAACTCGGAGGTCCTGCCGTCGAGCGGTTGATAGCTCTTGACGAAGTTCTCTTTGTGTCATACTATAAGTTAGGTTTTCATTATATGAGCAGAGCCCAAGGGATTATCACGGCAGCCCCCCTCCCCCCTGCCGCACCCCCGCTCTGCTCTAATCTATGAATAGTACCGTAACATAACAACTAACGGTGCCATAGCGTGGCAGTGGGACTTCAGGAAAGACTCTTCACCTTGTTTTCTTCTGCATTTGTGCTATTCTTGAGTGAAGCGAAGCGTAACGTACCCCGGAAGTTGGGGGGCGAGATCTGAATGAAGACACCGCAATCGAGTTACTACAACCTTGAGAAGCTTATTGCGCAAACAGGCTTTTCGCAGGCTTGGATAGCCACACGCAGCGGCACTAGGTTTCGGTGCTTTCTCAAGGTATTTCCCATAAGCGACAGCTTACCGACCGAACTGGCCGAACTAATTACTTCCTCCTTTCATTGCCAACAGGACATTCACCACAGATCTGTTCTGAGGGCACGACGCCTAAGTCAGGAGAATGGCTTTCAGTTCTTGGAGTATCCTTTCCTCGGATCGGGCTGGAAGCAACTGACACCGCCGGTTCTGGTGTCAGACGCCAAGGCCATACTGGCTGCCATAGCAGCAGTTGTGGATCTGATTCATCTACTGGGATATGTTCATTGCGACTTGAAGCTAAGTAATTTCCTGGTACGGACCATCAACGGCCGACTGGTCGTGAAACTAGTTGACACTGACCTTTTGTGCCATGAAGATACCGATCCGAAATCAATAGTCCGAGGTTCGCTCAGTCACATAGCTCCGGAGATTGAGACAAACGACAGGATTGTTGTCCAAAGCGATCTCTATTCCATCGGAGTCTCGCTGCGACTGGCTCTCCAAAGCACCCTGGAAGAAGACAATTGTGAACCGGAAGTCCTAGCGTGCCTGCATAGGCTTAGTGAATCTCTAACGATCAGTGATTACAGAAGCCGACCGAGGTTTTTGATAGATGCCTTAACAAGCAGCGGTCTGATCAGCGACGACCAGTGCAACAGAGGTCGGCGGGGATTACTGGGCAATATGCTACGCTCGGAATTCAACAGGCTGCGGCTGACGCAAGAGCCTGACGCGGTTGTCATTCAGAGGGTAGCCGAGAGCTGCCGGGTATTTGGCTTCAGTGAGGAAATGCTTCGCTCACTTGGCGGCTTCTGGCAAAGCACCGGCACTATTGTTCCGCAGGTGCGAAGGCTTCTGGAGGCTTCGGTTATCAGCAGGATTGGCAAGAGCTGGCTGGTTTCACCGACCGATGATGCACTTTGGCGAACATACCAGACATGCTCGCGTGGACTGAGTGAATGGGGGCGGAAGGGTTCGGATAGTGAACCAGCATCGTCACTGGATCAGGCCAGACGGCTCCGAGATGAAAGGAATTTGGAACAAGCTTACTTCCTTTTGTCAGATGCATTGGACAAGATCGATGACTCGGAATGCAGATGTTCTGAGGTACAGAAGCAGCGGTTGGAGCAAGAGTTGGCCGATCTTGCAATGCGCTGCAACCGCATACCGAAGGCAATAGAACTCTTGCAACGAGTAACTGAGCCGGCAATGACATCTGACCGACCAGATTACGATGCTGCCTACAGTCTGGCGAGATTACTCACCACCAGCGGCCGCATGGATGACGCCATAGCCACGGCCCATCAGTATGGCACAGCGGCTAAGTCTACAGGCAATATGAGGCAATACTACCGTTTCTTGGTGCTCCAGATATGGTATCAGAAGCTTCTGGGAAAACCTGAACACGACGGAATCAATTTTGATTCGATAGCCACAGAGTGCGGGCGTCTCGGTTTCGCCGACATTGAGGTCAAGTCCCTGTACGGCCAAGCCGTATTCGAACGCGACAAAGGAGAATTGCACGAGGCTGAGAGGTTGTTGCAGCGGGCGCTGGAGCTTGCCAAGCAACAGAAAATGGAAATGGATGTGGCTTTGATATCGATTGCCTTGGCGAAACTCCACAATGATGCTGCGAAATACGGTCAGGCTATGCAACTGCTTCAGTCCGTATTGGGAAGACGTGATCAGTTGCTTGGACCCGACATGTTCTTATCGGCCTGTGAATCTGCCTGCATATCATCGCTCCGAGGAGGGGAGTTTTCTGAGGCTGACCATTGGATGCAGCACTACCTCGCCAAACTCAGGACATGCACTGACGCCATCGCCATCGCCGATTACCACATCATGAAAGCTCTGCTCAACATGGAATTGGGCGCCCTGCGCCAGGC
This sequence comes from bacterium, assembly GCA_043819515.1. GTDB lineage: Bacteria > Zixibacteria > MSB-5A5 > GN15 > FEB-12 > DAOSXA01. The sequence continues at coordinate 972 of JBDRES010000001.1, read as the reverse complement.
TGAAGATGACCTGCGGGAGATTGTGGATATTGATTCAGACATCATCACGTCCCGAAATCGAGGCAAACTATACCAGAACCTTGCGATGGTGGCTCTCCTGAGAGGAATGGAAGACCAATGCCAGCTTCACGTGGCCGGAGCGCGCGAGTTCTTCCGGAGCGCCGGCGACGGGTTATCTGTACTGGAACTTGATGCCATCGACGCTGCCTTCGACAGTATATACGGTGAGGCGAAGGAGCCGGGTCAACTGATGCGGATTGCCAGCGAACTGATTAGGAGAGGAAGTAATTACTATGGAGGCCTGTGCGTTTTCTACGCTCTTGCCTCTTCGGAAGCAAGGTCGACCAAGAGCATGCAAATGTTGTGGTCAAGTCTGAAACGATCAACTGCCGACGGCCCCCCGCTGTTCACTGCTGTAGACCTCATGATGCGCTCTGAAGGAAACGCAAGTAGGGACACCAGGATGTCCAATGTCAGGGACGCCTGCACAACGGTCAGGGGTCTTGGAGTCTTTCAAGGTATGCTACTGCAGCGTGTGTTGGGTCGGCTATATGCTGGGAACGGTAGGCATAAGAATGCAGAAAAGCACTTCCAACAAGCGTTGCGCCAGGCAACATTCCTGGGCAACAGGAGGTACTCGGAAATGGTAACAAAGGATCTTGAGTCAGTCGTCGGCGACAAGGCGTCGGAAGAACGGATCAGGAATATCATGAGCGCCATCTCGACGGTGCTGAGCAGTAGTGGCAGCATTCAGGACACGTCAAGACGCCTAATACGCTTTGCTGTAGAAGAGTCAGGGGCAGAGAGAGGTGTCTTGCTGCAGAAGAAGCCTCGTGCCAGCAAGCTGGTACCCGTAGCCGCCTGCAATATCGACAAGCTTAGTATCAAAGATGTCCAGAGTTTCAGTTCATCCATCACAACCATGGTAGACAACTCCACCGATCCGGTGTTCGTTGAGGATGCCCAACAAGA